>NZ_CP081133.1:0-72431 GCF_025142275.1 Sulfitobacter sp. W074 | reverse complement strand
GAATGGCCCGATCGCCCCACATGAGTTGTCGATGCTGTAAAATGCTGCGCAGACTGCCAGCGCCATCTACGTCTTGATCAAGATCGACACCTGGCAAAACCGTAACCTTGGCATAGACCCTCCCCCTCAACTGAGAGATATGAGGGGTCACAACGCGGACAGGAGCGTCTGGCCTGAGCGTCCGGCGGATACGCTCTGCCTGTTTTTCATTATGACAAACGATCAATTCCGGGAGATACCGAAGCTGGCTTTCAGGCTTTGCCCATCCGAAATAGAACTTACCAAACCGGATCATAACGACTGCCTTTTAGGGTTATGCCACGCGCGGCCCGCCTCTCGCGCTTCTGAAGCGCGCTTTGTCGGGCCCGCGCAAAGATCTTATAAAGTGGCGAATACGAGCACTGCGGCAATTGAGCTGTATCCGATCATGACGATAAGATCATTTTTCCAGTAACGTGTCATCTTTGGCTCCAATAGCGCGTTTCTGAGCTCATTGTTCACCACGAACATGGCGGAAATTGGCGGGGATAAGGGCAATAAAGTGCCGCACCACAATGGTCTCCTCCTTCCTCCTCCAAAAATCGCTTTGGGATCGTTTTGGGTATGAGGGCCCTCTAAGCCCTCTCCTGCTCAAGTGCCGCCAGCTGCGCCATCTCTTTAAAGAAGACCGCCAGATCGATCCCCTTGCCCCCCAATTGCTTAAGCGCATTCTGGATCACATTGTAGGCTCGGCGGTCCGAAGAGAGGATAACGAAAGGCTCTTCCGGCGACAGCAGCTGCCCCAGTTTGCTCGACATAGCAAAGCCAGCCCCTGCATAGATGCACGTGAACACAAAGCGCACCCCTGGCATATCCAACAGCGCAAGCACAGGCGCCAGGTCTTTGGGATCATCCGCCACGGTCGGATACCGAGGCCAAGAATGCCGGGGATCGGGCCATCCGATGTCACGCGGCGGTTCATTGGCCTGGGCTGCGAAGGACTTCAGGTAGTCCAGCAGGGCCTCCCCCGCCTTTGCCAAGCGAAAAGACTCTCCTGCTGGGGTGTCTTTATGATAATACAAAGCCGCCGCACGGCCAAATTCCATCATATAGCCGCCGACGTCAAAACGCGCGCCCGCCATCACCTGATGCTGGCTTGCCATCGCCTTTTGCGCGGGCCTCTCTGTGGGCATGTAGACCGAAGGGTCTGCATTAATGGTCTGAGCAATTTGGATCGTGTGCTGCGCATAAACTGTCCTCTTTTCAAAAAAACTAGGGCAACCTTATGGGCCTGCATAGCCAACAGCCCCGCACTTTATGTGGATAACCCAAGAATGCCCGCTATGGGTCGCCGGATCGGAAACCCAAGAGCCGTCGAGAGGCGCCAAACGGGCACCGCAGGGATCTCACACAGGGTGTAACGCCCCGCTGTAACGGACCAACTCATTGTAAATAAATGATTTATTCAGGCCGGAAAACGCCAAAATGGTCGTTTTACCCCCTGTTACAAAATATTTGAATAATTTCAACACCTTAGGCTTTGTAACGCATTACGCCCACATATGTCTTAATATTGGCGCACAATGATCAATAGACCTGTCTGTCTCGCATATACACTTTTTCTATATTTCTGTTACAGATAGATAAATATATATATAAATGAGATAGATTTCAGACACTTGCAGGTGTTACTTAAAGTGTTACGGGCCGTAACAGCGTTACAGCGTTGTTTTTAAAGGGGATTTTTTCAGATGACCCCCTTCAGAAGCCAGATCTGCCCCTCCGCCGGTCGCAAATGGGCTTTTTGCTCCCAAGCCCCCACCCTCGGCGACACGACCTACAGACAGCCTCCAGCACATCTCAAGGCGCCCTCACACAAAAACCTTCCCAGCAAAAAGGTGCCCCAGCCCCGGCAAGCCCAGCCTGTGCATGCCCTGCTTCAGACCCTACCCTTTGGGGCGCCTCTCACGCAGCGCCAGCAAACCGGCGATCAAATCAAAATTGGTCCCGCCATCTCCAAAAGCCAATTGAGACGGACCGCCTCGACCTCAATTGCAATCAGTCGATCCATATGGTGGAAGCCTGCAGCACGGATAACCACGAAGCCCAATACGATCACACCACCGGTGAGGGCAATGCCGGTGCGGCGCAAGGTTCCGCGCAAAGCAACACAGACAACAGCAGCTGCGGTCAGCATCAAGAGAAGAACCCCGATGATAAACCCTATCTGCACAGGTCTGCGCGCTTCATACCATCCTTGCATCTGAGACAGACAGCGCGCGGCATCGGTCAATAATGTTTGCAAGTCCAACTGCTTGTTGATCCCCAAAAGCAGCAGGCCGCCTCCCAACACGCCCCAAAACACCCGTTCACGCTGGCACGATGTTTTGGGAAAGGGCGCGACACTTGCCACCCGGAGAGCCAACAAACCCGTCACCGCGTAGAGCGCTACGATCAACCACCCGCCCCAGCCCGGATCTCCAATACCAATCTCCCAACTGTCTAAAGCGCACGACAAGATCGATTGCACAGGCCCTTCCTTTCTTCACACCGAGTTTGTCCACCGGTGAGGCACGCCGGTGGGCAAGCCCCTCCACGCGGCAACTTGACCGTCAGGATCTGAAGCCATCCTTATTTGAAGCGCGCCCATCAGGCACCGCAGCTATCGCAACCTAAAGGACAGGCGTGCTTCCTCCAAAATATCCTTAATTGGCCTGCCCCCAAAAACGCGGTTAAAGCCCCTCACATCGGGTCCGAGACTTAAGCCCCCGCAAAGCGGCCGACGAGCCGGATAGATCAAAGCGCGACATCACTTTTCCCCCCAGCAGGACATCTACACGAGACCCGCTGCGCAGGGCAGATGTAATTGCCTGCATCTGACTGACGGGCCAGGGTTCACCCCCCAGCATAAAATCCTGGGTGCACCCCTGTGCGCCGCAGGTGGCCGGCATCTGCAGACCGGGGCCCCCGTCCACCTGAAAATAGAGGACGGCCCCCTCCCCCACGAACTTGAGATCTGCAGGACGGGTATCGGGTGTGAGTGAAATATCTATGAACCCGCCATTGCCACAGCCGATATCCAGTCGATGACCTTGCGCGTTTACAGCGAAAGCACTGCCGTGATCATCACCCGCGCTTGGGCGCCGAAGCATCCATTCCGCGCGCGCGCCTGTCGCCAGAAGAGCAGAAACCAGAACCAATCCTAAAATTTTGATCATACTATCCTCCCAATCAGCTTGTCCCTTCGGGCACATCGTTCAGTCGGTTTGCACCTGTTCCGCTGCGACCTCCGCCTGACGATCGGCTGACAAAGAGGACATCATGCGTTGGTAAAGCGCCGTTCCCCGAGGCATGTCATCCCCGCGGTAACCCAGCATATCTGGCGATCCGCCGATGAGTTCGCCGCCCAGCGAGAACACCCCATGAATGCCCACGAGTTTATCAGCAGGTTCGAGAGGCGCATCAGAACCATCAAACATCAAACGCCGGGGCATCGCGCCCATAGAAGACAGAAGGAGCACCGCATCACCGGATGGAGCAACAAGTCCCGCAGATTGGCCGAGGATCGACGCCGGCAACCTGGCCAATTCGGCGCCCGTCTCGCGCTCGAAGACAATCAGGTCAAAATTGCCGTTGGGCATCGCAAATACATGATCCCCATCATCCGTCGCGAGCCGGCCCCAATGCACGCCAAGCCCCGAAGGCTCATCTGGAAAGCGGTGTACCAACTTGGCACCTTCGCGTGCGATGCTCCACAGCGCCACCGGGGGCGGGGTGCCCTGCGCAACATCGGCGGAGACAAAATGCATAACGCCGTCTCGGCCGCCATCAATGGGACTGAGAAGCGTGAACTCTCCAAATTCCATGCTGGCGACGCGTTGCCAGTCGGCCGTGTCCCACAGATGAGCAACGGTCGGCGATGCGGCGAGTGTCAAAAGCAATGATCCATCACGTGAAAAAGCGGCGCCACCCGAGTTTGGGAGTGTGCCCGGCGCATGGCCCGGCAAGCGCGCGATCTCCTCCCCCTTTGAGGCATCAAAAACCACAGCCACACCCGCCACCGGGGCCATCTGGACAAGAAAGCGGCCGTCAGGAGAAAAGGCAGGGGCCTGTACTCCCCAGGCACCGCTGGTCAGAGCCTCGATCGGTAGGAGTTCGGCCAGCTTCTTTGCGCTTCGCGGATCCCAAAGCGTCAGCCCGCTTTGAGACTGGTCGCCGTCCGGCGAGGGGAACAGCCCGACACTTGCAAGGCGCGTCCCCGTCCCGTCAAACTCGAACACAGACAGGACGGGCAAATCAAGACGAACAGAACGAGATACCGCCGCACGTAAAAGAGCATCATAGGCCTCATCGAACCGCGCAAGCGCATCTTCCCCCGGCTCTGCTGGCAATCCCTTTAACGCCGCAACAATGGCTTTAACACGGTCCCCCGCGCCGAGCGCTTTATGCGAAGCGGCGGCAAAATCTCGTGATTGATAGTCGGCCAAATCTTCCGCCAAAAGGGACGTCCCGGCAAGGAAGGCAAGGGCTGCAAAAAGAAGACGCATCGGATCTCTCCTCGTCCTGTGCACAATCAGGCGGGAAACTTTTGTTTCTGTCAACCTTGGCGATTGGATGGAGGGCGCATGCCAGGACCTATGCCCACGCCTGCTTGGCCTCCAGCCCGGATATGCTTTCGGCGTCTCGGTGACGGCATGAAGATACCTTTGGTCTCGCACCGCGCCCCATTTGTCTAAGCATCCTCTCGGCGGCTCCCCCATAATTCGACAGGCTGGTCCTGCGCCTCCCCCGCGGCTCAAATCCGACATTTCTTTACTAAAAAATAACCCAGCCGTGGCCCGCGCGTTTGCGGGCACATTCAACCCTGCAAAAAATACTCATTTATAAACATACACTTAGATGAGCGCCGCCAAGGTTATCCACATCAATTCGAGCCCCAAAATTTGCGCCATGCAGATCCGGCGCGCATCTTCTTCACACCAAGGGCGCCCTACAGCGCTTTCACTGCAAACGCCAAATCGGCGAAACAAAAAAGAAGAACGACAATGAAGAAACTCAATATGCTCGCCACCGGCGAAAACCTCTCTGATATCAAAGCCGCAGCAAAAAAGCTGGCCGCCCAGGGCGTCACAACCAAGGCCGCCGCGCTTGCCGAAGCGGCTGCCAAACACGGCGCTGCCACTTGGGCCGAGCTCAAATCCCGCGGCTGGTCGCTCGACGAGGACGGCGATATCAGCGCGGCGGCGGCCTGCGAGATGCCGGAGAGCAACGTCAAAATCCAGGTCTACTCTCCTCTCATTGAACTCGACGAATATATTGATCTCGATGAAACCTGGAGCGTGAACGTGAGTCTTTCGACGCGCTACACCCCATATCTCTACGTGAGCTTCGTCTCCGCTGATGAAGGCTCCAACTTCGATCTGAGCGCGGACCAGAAAGAGGCCTTCGAAAAAGCCATTGAGACCGGGTCAAAGGCCGATGCCATCGTGGCCCAGGCCGCCCTGATCGAAGATGTGATGGGGTGGTTTGACAAAGATTGGGTCGAGATGACCACCGCAGATATCTGCAATCTGCAGCGCCTCGAGATGGGCATCAAAGATGAAGACCTCTTTTGGCGCCGCCCTGATATTGGCGGCTATGGCAACGGTGAGCAGTGTCTCAAGGTCTATGACGCCGGTGACGGCACAATGTTGGTGTGCATCGAAGATTCCAATCTTTTTGAAGAGGAAGAGGACCCTTACGGCTGCATCACCTACAAACAGTACGATGACGTTGAGCACACGCCGGACAATTATGCGCGGATGGAAAAGGCCTTTCTGATCGCGGCGGACATCCAGGTCCCCTTTGCGGGCAGCCGCTCCCATATGGATCAGCCCTGGTAAACAGGGGCTTTCCACGTTCCTGCAGCGCCCTCTGCCCCCGCTCTTGCTTTTTTAGGCAGAGCGGGGTTTGCCCCAGCCCCCTTGCCCCGATGCATCAGCACTGCGCGCACAGACCGTGACGTTATCCACATAAGACGCCCCCTCCGAACCTATCCCTCTCAAAACCAGCGCGTAGCTCCCCCTTAGACACCCCATTAAGGAGCCGGCGCAAAATGTCGAACATGCCCATGCCAGATCAGATCAAACACAAGCGCCGCCGTACAAAGGCCGAACGCCAGGAGAGCGCCGCAACCTCCCGCAGCCATGATGCGAACAAACGCGCACAGGGCTTGGTGCGCACCAGTCACTGGGTGGCCAAAGACGACCTTGCTGCCGTCAAATCCTTCATTGCCACCCGCGCGCAGCTGCGGCGCGACCGCCTGGCGCAGACACAGGTTTTTGCGCAGCTTGAAGCCTTGAAGCCCTTCAAAAAGCCCACGCGCGGCTCAAAACACGACCCCCGCCAGGCACGTTTCGACTTCGGCTAACAAAGCCCGGTACTTCCCCAAAGAGAAGACATGCTGATCGCACCCATGCCATAATTTGCCCGCATTCCCGCAATAAGGGAACTGCATGAGCCAGACCGAAGCGAACAACAGCAGCAACGTGAACCAGCGCACCCGTCGTGGTCGCAGGCTGCGCATCGCTCTCTCAGGGGGGCTATTGGCGCTTACAATCTTTCTCGCCGGAAATCACTTGGCCGCTTTAGACAAAGCCTCTCACATGAGGTCTTCCCGCGCTCACACTGCAACGCCTATCGCAGACACCGATATAAGCCGCACGGCCCAACTGGCCAACCTACCTTGCACAGACAAGGGCGTGTCTAATCAACACGCGCCCTAACCGACCTTACCTGCATGCGGGCCCTGCCCCGCCTATGGCCAATCCCAGAAAGGGGCAGAGGCAGCCAGCTCAGCGCTGACATCACCCCTCAGATCAACCCTGACATCAGCGCCATCGCCAAGCTCGGTGAGCTCAGGTCAGTTGAGGCGTAAGTCGACAGCAACCCGCCCTAATTGCCGGGGTTGGCGTAGACTTAGGACAACTTAATGGTTCAGACGGCGGCTCCCCGCGTCAAAGACTATGGCAGGTGGACACAGTCATGATGTACAGCACCACCAGTTTACAGGCAGGTCTAGAGACGATCACGAACTGGTCCATCAGAAAGGACGACTCTGTCCATCGGAATATCCCACGGCATGGGGAAAATTGTCGGAATGAGACAATTGGAAAATCCGACGCCGATAACCTTTGGCAAAGGATCGAACTGCGCCAAGGTCCGGTCGTAATATCCACCGCCATTGCCGAGCCGAAAACAGGCGTCGTCTACACCCAATAAGGGCGAGATCACGATGTCCGGCACCGCTTCTGCGCCGCACGCAGGTACCGGAATATTCCAAACGCCGCGCGCCATCGCACAACCTGGCTGCCAAGCGCGAAAGCTCAATGGCGCGTTTTTTTTCCGCGACAACCGGGAGCAAAATAGTTGCGCCCGCGGCATGCGTCTTGGCCATCCAGTCGCGCAGGTCCGGTTCGCCCCGAATGGGCCAATAGACAGCGATCCTCATCCCCTTCTGCGGAGCGACGAGGGTCTCGAGCTTTGCGGCCAAACTTCGGGTCTCCTCGCTACGCTGCTGAACAGATAAGTGCCGCCGTGCCTCCAGCAGACGGGCACGCTCCACCGCCCGAAACCGGGCCACATCCCGCATCCTTATTGGATCGACAGGGGTCCCGTCGATCAGCAGATGCGCCATACACGGAGCCGATCCGCCTGCGTCGCCATCCTCCATGATCAGTCCTTCCCAGACCCGCCATCATCGATGTCTGATAGAAGATCGGGTTTTAAACGCTGCCGCGCAAGGGCGTCGGTCAAGTCGGTTCGCGCGACAATACCAACGACACGGCCCGGGGGACAAAACCGGCACGGCATCAAAGACCTCACCCGCGCCACCGCGCGCAATAACCCCCGGCAATCAATATTTCCCCAATGTCACGTCCGTCGGGTAACCGGCAAACTCCGACTTCGCGATCATAGCTACGCCGTCCTTCCAAGCTGCATCGAAGCTGAACGCCTTTAACGATCCTGGTGATTTGCTGCGTTGCGCGAGCGCCAGATGCACTGCCGCGTTCAGCACAGTCGAGATTGGCAATCCGGATCGGGATAAGACCAACAACAATGGTATCGCCGTCCCGAACGCGGGTCACGGAGTCAATAAGCTGTGTGCCAGGCGATGCAGCCGAAGTTTCTCGTGTTCCATGACGCCCCTTCCATGCATTACCGCCAGACCATGCACCTCCCCCTCTTAGTATGCGCGGTTTGCTGGCATCTTGCCGAACGGCGATTGGATGCTCAGGTCGCAGCGCGATCGCCGATAGCAAGACTGCGCAGCCAATCATCGGCAGAAAAAATGACCAACCGATTTTGCGGCGGCGGAACTTCGTGACCTTCAACATCCTGTCCAGTCTGCCGGGCAAATCGGGCAGGAATTTGGCCAAAGAGCCTCAGGGAAGTCCAGCTTGAAGGCGGTCGGCACCCCTGCGATGCAGCGGCCCTTCCAAAAGGCCCCCGCTTCCAGGTCATAGCGCTCCTGGGCTGCCCGTCAGTGGCGCAAGGCGCTGTGCGGTCATTCTGCGCAAGGCGCCGCTGGCGGCTGGGAACCTGGCAGGTTGTTTCATTGCCGTGCCAAACAGTCCAATGAACTGCCCCAAAACTTGACTGGTTTTGAATTTTACAGGACCCTTAAACTGTATCGCTCACTGGGAAGCCGCAATCCATCTAGGGGAGTTCTAACGTGAAAAGTCTCATTCTCGGCTGCATCGCCGTAATAGCGTTTACAAGTTCTGCTGCTGCACAGAATATCATGGCAATTTATGACGCCCGGCTTGATCCACATGACCTTGTCAACTCAAGCGGCCAGCCATTGGGCAGCGTGTGCGCTGCAGTTCAACAGGACCGGGCCAATTACCACAGGTTCAGAAAACGCGGGCAGGCCGACGACTCCGACCCGATCTTTGCTGACAAAACAATGCGGGCGCGGATCGCTGGGAACTGCGCCATCATGCCGGGACATGAACATCTGCGGAAAGCCGTCTTCAGCGGCATTGGATACGGTATTGTTGTGCGCGTACAGGTGCTCAACGATGCCGGGACGTTGAAAGTCCTTGTCAGTGAACGCGCCGGGTAGCTGTTCCAGTGCGAAAACTTTGGTGCATCGATTGGTTTGGAACCGGGCTGCAAACGCTAAATCTCATGGCTGTGACCGACACCAAGCCGCAGGGCCCAAGAACCGCCTGAGACCTTTAAGCGCTTGACTGTTCGACGCGCATTCGACACCTTCACTTTATGAGCGCGACAGGCCCCATCATTTTGAACTTCCGAATATCGAGCTGATTCAGCTCGTAACGTTCGGGAGTGGCATGGTGCGCAATGGGCCTTATACCCCCTTCAGATGCCAGATTAGCGTCAGCGCGGCGGTTCGAGTCCGCCCACTCCTACCATTCAATTTGGGTCAGGCAACGCATCCAATTCCTCTACAGTCTTAGTCTACGTCACCACTCGGGCGCAGCCGCGGTCGGGCGCTGCCAGTTGGCCTCCCCGCGAAGGTTGGTGGCACGCCTATTTGGGTGCCCCCGGAGAATGGCACGGGCTACTTACCGCCGGCATTGATTACATGATATCAAATAGTCCGGTTGATCCTTCCCAACGACATTACGAGCACGCACTGCGATGATCACAAAAAGCTCAGCCTCGCGAGCACACCTTTTGCTGCGCGCCCCGACCTGGCAAAATGGAGCCATCGCCCGGACACCTGTAAACTTCCAAACGGGTTTGCAAAGCACTCTTTGGCCATGAGCCCCTGACGCCCACTCCCCTACGTAAGTTTGGTTTCCCGCGAAAAACTTTTCCCCAAGAGCCGCGCTCTAATTGCCCTCGTGTCGTCTTGGCTCAGCAAAACCACTCCAAACATCGAACTTTCTTGGATTTACACGCGCCGTAGGCCTGTCACGCATCATTCATGTGGATAATCTATGGGCCAAGCATATCCTGGGACAGTTGCGGCGCCTAATTTTGTCATGACATTAGAAAAGGACTTCGTCATGACACCCAACAACTGCACTTCCGAACCGACAGTTAAGGCATATCTTTTCAAACTGGCCCATGAACTGGCCTATTCTGAGGCAGAGATCAGGGCCGGCCTTGAGTACGCGGACCGTGCCACCCGCCGTAGCCACCCTCTTGGGAAATGGGATAAGGCAGGCCGCTTCTATGCTCTGGAACGCACTCTCAGCGTTACCACCTGCCGCTCTCCCAGCCAGGCGTGGCCCTATTCTCAGATGGTGGCCGCACGGACCGCAGCTCATTGTGCCAAAGTCTATAAAGCCGACAACGCGACCCATGTCGGTCGCATCGGCCGCGCGTACAACAAACTTCTTGCAGGGGAAGATAAAGACGCCGTGCTCCGCCTTCTGAAAAAAGGCATCCGCAAGCGCGAAGCTGAACTGGCGCGCGCGCTGCGCAGGTAACGTACCCAGTGGCGCGGTCAAATCGGAGCTGCTTCAAGGTCTCTTTGCAAGCCAAGCGACAGCACCTTACGGTCCCGTCCCCGAGCGCGAGACCGTAGAGGGCCCTCGATACCCTCAGCACAGGTACTGCCCCGAGAAGACAGATCGCTTTACAAAAACCGGAAAGCTCCGCCAGGCACACCGCGCGGCAATCTGCATCGGGCAGCTGACTTACGTCTTGATTACATGATATCATATAAGTGGGAGGCGTCAGTTCTGCCTTCCCCCCCCCAACGCCGGCCACCCTGCCCTATCGGCCCAGGCGTCAAAAAATAGAAGCCCGAGGCCAATTATGGCGCTCCTAATAAATTACGCCAAATTATGGGCTTCCCAATAATTAAGGGCAATTGAGAGCGGAAGAGACCTCCGCCAGCTACGTACAGGCAAGAAAAAGCGCAGTTTGACCACCACCACCACGCTCCAGTGATTTTAGTCTCGGCCTATTTCATTCCAAAGCGGCCTCTTGAGGCCATGAGGCGCATTCTCACCTCTTTGTCGATGTAGCCGATTTCGTCCCGTCCGCCAAAGCGCTGCGACCGCCGCCCAAACGCCCCATCTCTCATCTGACGATGACAGATGCTCAAGTCCCACATCCCAGAACACCCACCACGTCCTGATGATGATCTCTTCACCATTCTCTATCACTCCATGCAGACTGCGAGACCAAATTCCGTATCGCCGAGACACTCTTTTGCCGGCCCCGCTCTGACGTCACCTCCCAGGTCAGTGCTGACATCAGCGCTCATGTCCGCACTGAGCGCGTAAAGCGGGGCGTTATTGGCCCCGCCTGCCCATAGCCCACTGCTCCACTATGCGCCGGATCAGCTCCGGCCGGCTCGGCAGGTCCTCCTCCGCCCGCCGCGCTTCATCGAGGGCCTCTATCAGCGCTGTTGGCATCCGAACCATGATCGGAGCGGTGTCCGTTTTGGGTCTTCCACGTGATTTCATAATATTACTTATTGACAGGTTGATTTCTTAGTATCATATATAAACACATGGACGGCGGAGGCGCAACTCCACCGCCCATGCTCACCATTCTGACTACGAGGATCTCATCATGGCTGCTAAAACCTCTACCACCCCTACCCGCGCGGCTGAACCGCTCAATCGCTTGATCCGGCTCGATCGGCTAGAATTCCGCAAACTGCTGGACCTTTATTTCAAGGCTTTGCGAGCCGATTGGGTTTATCACGAGACCCGGCAAATGTTCGGCACCAAGGCAGCGGCTGATCAAGGGCATGCCGCGGCTTCGGCTTGGAGCGCCTGCACAATGTCGCTTCTCCTCCTGCAGGACATGCGCACCGTCGACCCCGATCTCCGCGCGGCCGTCGACGTTCTGCTCAAGACCTGCCCCGATCAGATGCCAAGCAGCGGTGACCTCATGCGCTGCGGGACTGAAATGCTCGCCCTCGCAGACAAATACAAACGCAGCGGTTCAGACCTGCTACCACTTCTCGATGAGGCCTTTTGCTTGCTTGAAGCCCATCACGGCAATCAAGCGCTGATGTCAGCGCAGCAGGCTGGTTCCGGGGCGGCTTAATCCGAGCGCCTTAATTTGTGGGGCTCCCGCGGCCCCCACCCCCAACTTTACGCATCTTCGCACACCGGGCGCTACGCCCTGTGCCATTGGTCATGTCTTTTTCTTCAGAGTCCTTTATGCCGCTTAGCAAATTCACCTATCCCTTTCCCATCGATGGTTCGTTCCAGCAGATTTTCCAGGGGGCCCGCCCCGCCCATTGGAAGGACGCCGCCGCGCAAAAAGGCTTTGAGCTCATCGGCCGCGCCAAAGATCGTCTGCACGTCGTGCTGGGCTGCCAGTCTTGCGGAGCGCCCACCTTAAAACGCATCAGCGTTGTCCTAGGTCACAACCCCGAGTGCCCACATTGCATCCAAGCGCGGCGAGCGGCGGCGGCCCGGGCCATCGGAGCCGAGCTAATCGGGGCGGACCCCAAAGGCAATCGCCACTATGGCCTCTTCCAATTTGGCTGCGGCCACACAGATCGGCGTCAATATCACCGCGTCGAAGCAGCGGCAGCGGGCGGGCATCAGGCAAGCTGTTCTGAATGCATCGAAGACCGTTACGCAGAAGAAGCGCAATGCCACGGTTGGGAATTGGTCGGACCCGCCCGGCGTAAAGGACTGAACTATCGAAACTACCAACACGCTTGCGGTCATCGCCAGGACGTTGCAGTCGTCAACATGCGCCACGGCGATCTGGATTGCGCAGGATGCGGTGAAACCTGGGCGTCGAAGCCGAGCGAAATCTACATCCTCGCGTTCACGGTCCCTAACCTCTCGGTGATCAAGCTCGGCTACAGCAGCAACTCCACGTTCCGCGTGCGACAAGTCCAACGTGATCCGGATCAGACGCGCGGCTCTCTCCTGCGCAAAATCGACGTTGAGACTGGGCACCGTGCGATCTGCGTCGAAAAGGCCCTTCACAGCCATATTCGCCGCAACCGCCCCGATCTCATCGTGCCGCCGGAGCTCTTCCGCGACCACATCCGCACGACGAGCGAGGTCTACCATCGCCACGGCAAGCCCTACATCGAAGCGCTCCTGGATGCTGTCGAGAACGGTTGGGACCCGCGCGTTCAGAGCGCTGCCGCCTGAGTGATCTAAGAGGCCGCTGACCGGCGGCCTCGCCCCTGCCCCAATACTCCCGGGTTTTTGAACAACGCAAAGGCCTTGAATGGAGGGCCCCAGCCGGGGTCCTCCGTAAAAAGAGGTGGAAGGTAATACAATGACACCCCTAACCTGACCCCAACAAAAGTCGCCGTTCAAGTAGTGCCCACACCTAACAGCTTGCGGTGCTAAAACCGTCTCGCACGCGCATTTGTCCAAGTGCCCTATCTCGTTGTCCCTTCAGGCCTCAACGCCCGTAGCACCGTTAATGGCAACCAAGTACTTCACAGTCCCAACCGCACGCGCGTTTCTCGAAAGCCTCCCAACGTGTTGCGGAACCGCGACGCGCAGGGGACCGCAAGGCGCGTGAAAGATTGCGCGCCGACATCGCCTCGCGACGGAAAGTGCCATCCCAAATCTCATCGTCAACCCACGCATCGCGGACCTTGCGGCATGCAAAGCGCATAATCGTGCCGGGAAAACGTTCGATCGTGCCGTCGCTGTTTTCGATAAGGGTATCAATCCCGTAATCGTGATGACGCGCATAATAATGCCGCTTAGGTTTGGTCTGTTCTTCGCTCATCTGTGCCTCTCGGTTGTGCCAAGCGTTCACTCGGCAGGTTCATTGTCACCCTAGACTATGGCGCGGTCTGCAAATTACAAAACCCAACCTCAGGTTATCCACATAAAGTGCAAAGCAACCTTCGCTCCGCCTGTCAGGCCGTAAAGGAAATCTCTCTCCAAGCAGCAAGCGCAGGACACATCACGGCCACGAGGACCCTCTGAACATGGCGACCTGAAGGAGAAATAATTTCGGCCCCAAACGGGGCGTGAACTTCACGCCGTGGCGCTCGGCCGCCGCCACGCGGTTAAAATATTTGGCAGGCGACCCACTAGGTTGAGGACGCTCGGATCCACATCTTGTGGCTGCAGAAGACAACTTAGCATAAGATAGATTGAGGAGTGTTGCTCGCCGCTGCTCTGCCGTTTTTTAGAGGCACAGCCTGCGCTCAGCCTTCCCAACGCCAATAATTGCTGGCACAATGTTGCGTGAGGGCGGATTGAGTGCTCCCACCTTCTGCGGTCGATGTCACGAAGGTGGGAATGATCATGGAGGCCTCGAACTGCCGTCCCGCCTATCGACACCTATTGGTAAATTCGGGAGGATGGTATGAGGGCCTTAATATCCGCTATGTGCCTTGTCGTCTTTCTGATGACCACCCATGCTGCTAAACCGTCAGAACGGGAAATGGCCGAAATCTGCGACGCCATTCACTATATTGGAGATAAGTCACTTGAGGCGGCCGCAAGTGGGTTCTCCCGTGATGATATGAGCATCGCCGTGCGAATGAATACGGAAGGTGGTGACCTTGAAATTCTCGCGATCCTTCACCCGGCCTTTGATCGCATCATTGAATATGCATTTTACAACAACAGGTTTGGCCTCTCAGATGCAGCGCAGAGAGAATGCCAGATCGTTGAACAGCTTCTGCTTGAGCTGGTCGAGAGAGAGCCAGAATAGGCGAATTTATCTAAGAAAAATAGCTCAAACCAACTTTGCTCTTAAAGCTGGTTCCGCACCCCCTCGCCAACTGGAGCCGAAACTATCTCGGAGTACGCAGTCCGCATTCTTGAGCATGCCCCCCCTCCACCGCTACGGTTCCAAAAGCCGAGACAGCGTTCCCAGCCGCTAAGAACTGGGCCTTCGCAGGACGTCATGTGATGCATCGGCGAGATTATCGAAATCTCAATAACTAGGGGCATTTGCCCATTGGCAGAATCGAATCAGGACGACGTCCTTCGATCAATTACGAGTTTTTTAACAAAATACGCCCTAAGTTACCGTGCCGAACTTCAAGCTACGCGCACAGTCGCAGCATCGCTTGCTTTGCGGGTGACGGCCTTCTCCGGATGAGGTGGATGGCTCCTGCTCAACTCGGCAACGCAATGCGCCACCTGCAGTTGTTATCGACTGCTAAGAGAGGAGCCACCCAATGACAGTTAAAAAAGTTGGCCTAGATCTGGCCAAGGATGTGCTTCAAGTCCATGGAATTTCCGAAACTGGTCGCAAGGTCTTCAACAAGAAGATCAAACGCGCAAAATTGCTGGCATTCTTTGAGACGCTGCCGCGCTGTGTCGTCGGCATAGAAGCTTGCGGTTCAGCTCATCATTGGGGCCGCGAATTGCGCAAGCTAGGCCATGACGTGCGGTTCATGCCTGCGGCTTATGTCAAACCATACGTTAAGCGTGGCAAGATGGATGCCGCAGACGCTGAGGCAATCTGCGAAGCGGTGCGCCGGCCAACGATGCGGTTTGTCGAGATTGAAACAGAGGAACAGCAGGCTGTTCTTGCGATCCAACATGGGTTCAAAGTTTTGATGTTTGGCAAAGGCAATTGCTACGATTATGCGGCTGTTGAAACCTTCTTCAAATCCAATAAGGCTGAACTGATCTGGCGTAATCCTTGGAAAACACGACGCAAGGCTGAGAAGGCGATCTTCGAATACATCAACGGCTTTTACAATCCACACCGCCGCCATTCAGCACGGGGCTGGAAAAGCCCCGTCGCATTCGAACGAAAGGTGGCTTAAACGAGCACTGGGGGCGGCATCAAAACGCGACAGGTCCAATGAGGTTCCGCAAATGGTCGGAACACGCTCTCAAAGTCCAAGCGGCCTCAGACAATTTTTGGCGCCAACCACCGCACAAGTGTACAAAACTTCGCCTTTTTGACGTAGGTTTTGTCGACATAGACCTTCGAATGACAACAGGTTCCCAACACATACAGTGGTTCGGGTGGGGCGAAGCGAGCCCCTGACGAACACATCTTCCTGTTGAGCGAGGAACGCCCCTTCGGCGCAAGGATTACCGCTTAATCCAAGGAGCCTGTGCTGACATCATTGCTCAAATCAGCACTGACGTCAGTGCTGGGGGGCCACTGCCTCCTCAGGTACCGCCTGCCCGACGCCCATTCTTTCAAATTACACCGGATTATCTCCAACCGGCTTTTGGCTCAAAAATTGACTATATAATATCATATAGACGTTAGAGGATCAGTTTTGCCCCCTCCGCCGACGCGCGTTACACTGAGCGCAAGCAGAACAGCCCCGCTGCAGAAGGCTCCGCCGCCCGCCCTGCCCTAACGCCAACGGCGTCCTAGATACCAAATCCGCCACCAATTATTGCGCAGTCAATAGTTCGGGGCGTTTGCGCATAAGAAAGCCTCCGGCCAGGTTTGAACGGGCAGGTTAAACGTCGCAGTTTAAAGGCCGCGGACAGGCTACAGTCGTATTGCCTCGCTCTATCTTATTGCTGAAGCAGTCAAAATACTTGGTACGTACAGTTATCTGAGAAAAAATACTTTGTAGTAACTTTATCCTATGAGATGTATAAAGACAACTGCACGCAATCCTGAGTGGTATTCCGTTTTTTGCTGTCGAGGCTCTTGAAAGCCGCTGCAGTTCCAGCGACCCGCTCCATGGACATCCATCCAATGCATACTCAAACTTCATAAAATGTGCGTTGAGTGTTGGGGGTGCGGACAAAAACTTGGACTGTTTTTAAGGCATAAGGCCGAGGCTTTTACGGTACTCGATTGGGCTTCTGCCACCAAGGGACATCTTGATGCGTGTTTCGTCATACCAACGGATGTAGGCGTCAACCTCGTCAATAAACTGGGCCACGGTGAAGGCTCGCCAATCGCGAGGATAGAAAAACTCAGTCTTCAGGCGTCCGAAGAAGCCTTCACATGCGGCATTGTCCTGCGAACTCGCCTTTCGTGACATCGAACGAACGAGCTTTGCTGCATCGATACGTTCCAGCCAGCCAGGCCAGCGATAGTGGCCTCCGCGATCGCTGTGGACTATAGGCCGCACTTCGCTGTCAGCGATGGTCTCGGTGGAAAACGGTGGCGCTTGTAGCTGACGATCATGCTCATGCGCCGCAACTACGTAAAATCTCCAACGCTTCCAACAGGTCCGACTTAATGTGACAATGCCCCCTAGACATCTGCGATCAGAACAATGCGCCTGCCAAGCCCGACTTCGGCCTGAACCGCCTCTGCCATGACAGTGCTGAAATGGTTCTCAAGATAGCGCACAACAAACCCGCTGCGGGCGGCCAGCGTGTACCGCCCGCCCTCGTCCGACACAAAACGCAGGGGCGCGAACCAATTGCGATGCTTGTCAGGATAAAGTGCGCGCAGCCGCTCTGACACCGCCGACCACGACGTACCATCGTTCTCGGGCGGGACATCTTGCACAGCCTTGGCAAAATCGACCTTCACCACCGAAGAACTTTGGGCCGGGTCCATGCTCTCCATCCGTTCGGCATAATCCGTGCCAACGGCGGACCAGGTCGCGCGCGATACTTCAAACACCCGCAGAATGTTCAGCCGATAGGCCCCGACCCTGCCCCGCACGCCCTTGCGCACACAGATCAAAAGTCGGTCATCCACCCAGCGTTTGATCTCGCGTTTTACGGTACGTTCCGTCACATGCCACATCCGCGCCATTTCTGGCTGGCCAACGCAGAAATGGTCCAGTTTCCAATTGTACCGTGCCGTGATCAGGGAACAAAGCCGTGTCATCGAAATTTGTTGGGCTGGAGAGCCATGCAGCCCCGAAACGCTTAGTGCTGTCAGCACATCATATTTCATAGACCCTGCACCGGGTCGGGTCAGCCGCTTTGGTTCCATGATAATCTCACTGTCTCACCTCACAACGCCGACCACCATTGGGCCGATTCTCATTGAGGTTGATAACTGCATGAAATCCCGCTTTCTGTCAATGCTCTCCGAAATACACGAATTTCCAATATAATGTATGAATCAGGTATATAAGGTATAGGGTGACTCCTGTATGTCACCTTATTGGCGCTTTCGTGTCACCAAAACTGGTTGGAAACTTCTTTATCTGTCACCAAATATAGTTGATTTGTCCTGCGATCCAGAGGGCACGACCAATCTACAGGATCTGAAAAGCCCAAAGTTTGCTTTTGCCAATTTGGTCATATCCCGTTATTGAAGAAAAATATGACAATAGCAAGAGCAGCATCATGAGAGACCATTCAGACCTTCAGGACATGAACGCGCGCAGTCTCGCACAACAGGCATCTGTGCGGCGCGCAACATTCGATCCTGGCGTCGTCAAGGCACTGCGCCCCTTCTCGATCTGGGAAATTAGCCAGTTCATGTTCGATATCCCCCCCGATACCCTGCGCAAGAAACTGGCCGAAGACCCCACCCTGCCCCAGGGCGAAACCCAGGATGATGGCCGCCAGCGCTGGTTCTCCCTTAAGGAAATCAATGAACTGCGCCGCCGCCTGCGGTTCCGGGGTAAAACACTGCTGCCCCGCCGCCCCGATGGCCGCGCCATCCGCGTTGCCGTGTCCAACTTCAAGGGCGGCGTGGGCAAGACCGTCGTGGCGCAGCACCTGGCAAATGCCGCCGCGCTTGATGGCTATCGCGTGCTGTGTATTGACTTTGATCCGCAGGCCACGCTCACCCACTCCATGGGTCTGGTCGAGGTGAAGGAAGGCAACACCGTCTGGGGCATCATGTGCCGCGATCTGTGCCACGAGGCGGACCGGATCATGAACAGCTATGACCTGCCCGAAGAATGTCCTTACCCCGCCTCCGATGAACTGCCCGAAGATGTGCAAAGCATCGGCGCGCAGCGAACGCAGGATTTCATCCAGCCCACCTGCTGGCCCACCATCGACATCATCCCCAGCTGCGCCAACGCGGCCTTTGTCGAATTTGCCAGCGCGCAATACCGGGCCTTGCACAAGGCATGGTCGTTCTTTGGATGTGTGGCGCGGTATCTCGATGAACTGCCCGACGATCAATATGACGTCATCATTTTCGACTGCCCGCCCGCCATCGGCTACCAGTCTCTAAACGCGGCGTTTGCGGCTGATATTCTCTATATCCCCTCTGGTCCCGGTTACTGGGAATACGATTCCACCACCAGCTATCTGGGCCAGTTGGGCGACGCGATGGAGGATATCTCGGACGGGTTTGGTAAGCTGGCAGCGGACGCAGGTATAACGCTTCCTAAACGGTTTATGGACATCCGTATCCTTATGACCCGCTTTGAAACCAACAACCCTTTGCATACCGCGATGATGGATGCTTTTCGCAATGTCTTTGGCGCTGACGTTTGCCAGAACCCGATTGAAATGACCCGCGCGGTCGAACAATCGGGGCGGTTTCAGATGTCGGTTTACGAACAGGACTACCGCCAGATGACCCGCGAAACCTGGAAACGCGCGCGGCAAAGTTTTGACCGGTCTTATGAGGAATTCAGGGCAACCATGCTGAACGCCTGGGACCGCGCCATAGAAACAGGAGAGATGTGACATGGCCAAGAGCAACAAATTCGGCTTTGCCCCGGTGGAGCCCGACGCCCCGAGACACCGCGAACGGTCGGTCGGGCCGATGGGTGCCGCGGTGCGCGAAGCCGCGGAAAGCCTGACAGACGCCACCGACGCTAAAGTCGAAAAGCGCCGCCAGAATGCCAAAGACGCTGAAGCGTTCCGCGCCGCGCAGGACGAAGGCCGCGTATTGATCGCGCTTGAATTGTCGCAAATCTCGGCCGACGATCTGCCTCGCGACCGGATGGATCTGGAAGCCGTGGCATCCTCGGCCGAGATGGAGGAACTCAAGGCCTCGATCCGCGAGCGGGGCCAGAAGGAACCCATCGAAGTCTATCCGGGGCCGGACGGCCGTTATCAGCTCAAGAAAGGGTGGCGTCGTTTTACCGCGCTGTCGCAACTGATGGCGGAAACAGGCGACGCGCGTTTTGGCACCATCACCGCACGGATTGAACGCGGCGATGATGGGCGGTTGGCGCGCTATATTGACATGGTCGAAGAAAACGTCGTGCGCGAAGATCTGACGTTTGCCGAGATGGCACAGGTTGTCATCACCGCCGCGCAGGATGGCGGGGTGGGGGAGCCGGACCCCGATGCTCTGGTGGCGCGGCTGTACGGGTCGCTACACAAGATGAAAAAATCCTACATCCGCAGCTTTGTTTTCCTGCTGTCGCAGCTGGGCGATGTGTTGCCTTTCCCCAAGGCAATTTCACGCAACCTAGGTGTTGATGTGGCGCGGGCGTTCAAGACACAGGACGCGGCCGAGGCGCTGCGTGCCAAGCTACAAGGATGCCAAACCCCTGAGGAGCAGAATAAGGTGCTGGCCGGATTTGTGGAGGCCTCCAAGGGAACGCCGCAGACACAAAAGAAAAAGCTGGAGCCGCGTGAGAAGTTTGAGTTTCACGTCGGCTCTCTCAAGGTGACGGCGCGGCGGGGTGAATGTCGAATCGTCAGCAAGGATGATTTCGCCGCCATTCCCAAGCCTTTGCTGGAACGCGCGATCAAGGCCTTTGAGGATGAGCTGCGCAACGGCTCAAGTGTAAAACCGCTATAAAGATAGGGGTAACCCATGGGTTACCTCGTTCTTTATCCATTAAAAACATATAGTTAATTGGTTGGCGGGGTGCGCGAGGGCGCTTGTAACCCGCAGGGGTGGGAGGATTTGAAGGAATGACCCAATTTTGACGCCCCCGCCCGGTTTCACCCGCGTTCTCACATGCGATTGACCGCTGTGGTCCATGGCGATGCGCAGACCAGCGCCGCACATCAGCGTATTCTGTGACTATGCCGGGGCGGCGTTAGACCCACATCATTTCCGTGGGAGGCTAGGGCCGCGCGGCGCGCAGGGATTGGCCCGAGAATAGGGCGTGGCGTTGCTTTTCCGGCAGGTCCCTGCGCAGCCCGGCGGCCAGCACCGTCTTTTTGATGAGCCGCGCCGCGTGTTTGTCTGACAGTTGCGCATCCAGCACGCGGTTGTTGTCGCGGGTGGTGCGGCAGAACAGCGGACCTGGGTTTATCTTGGCATAGTACACGTAGCGTTCGACGGCATGTACCGGGCAAAACTGATCAGCGTGCGGGGGGCTTGATCTCGCGCAGGCCGGACTAGGAGCAAGAACAGAACCATGCCGTTTTCATTCAGGACGATCCAGCCGCCCGCAGCGATCTCCCTCGCCATGTTGCTTCACTTTCAGCTTTGAAAATCCGAAGACTGCTGATCCACGTCATAATCCGGCTGCCTTGGTCAGGTTCACTCGGAACCGGTCGCGCCGGCGTTGATAGCGGCGGGTCATTTCGGCCGAAGCGTGGCCGAGCTGCTTCTGGACATAGCGTTCATCAACCTCTGCCGAACTGGCGAGGCCGGCACGCAGCGAATGGCCTGCAAACAGCGCGAGCCGGTCTTTTTTCGGCAGGTCGGACCGAATTCCGCGTTCCGGGACCGTGCGCTTGATCAGCCGCACGACATGCTTGTCATTCAGTCTCGTGTCCGTGGCACGCTTGCCATCCCGCGAGGTGCCGACGAAGACCGGACCGAAGTCGATCTTGGCGAAGTGCAGCCATTGTTCGAGCGCATGCACGGGGCAGGTTTGATCCTTGGGCCCGCGGCCAATCTCGACCTCACGCCAGCCAGTCTTGGCATTGAGGGTGAGCAGGGCGCCCTTGTCGAAGATCTCAGTCTAGCCTCCCGAGTCCGGCGTGTCGTCCTCGTGAACGTCGAGGCTGATGATTTCCGATCGACGCAGACCGCCCGCATAGCCGACCAGCAGGATGGCTCGGTCTTGCAGACCGCGCAGGTCGTAGGGCAAGGTGGCCACCATCGCGAGAATGTCCTCGGCCAGGACCGCCTCCTTCTGCACCGGCGGACGGGCGTGTTTGCGTTTGATGCCGGTCAGCACTGTGGCGATATGGGGGGGTCTTGCGATCGAGGTTGAAGCCCCGTTGCTTGTAGTTCCAGCTAAGGCCAGAAAGACGGCGCTCGATGGTCGAGACTGAGAGGGCAGGGGCTTTTCCCGTGGGGGCCGCCAAGTTGGCAGGTAGAGCCCGATCATCTCAGGGGGGGGGGGGGCGGACGAAAAGTTGGACTATCTTGGAGATAGTCCATGTACAGCTACGAAGAACGACTGCGCGCGGTTAAGCTTTATATCAAGCTCGGCAAGCGCGCGCAGGCCACCATCCGTGAGTTGGGGTATCCAACGAAGAACGCCCTTAAAGGGTGGCATCGAGAATACCAACGTCTGCAGGACTTGCCGATACAATCGGCGCCGCGCACGCCTAAATTCTCATTGGCCCAGAAGCAGTTGGCGTTAGAACATTATGCAACCTATGGTGGTCGGGATATATAGTCGTCAAGAAAGTGCCCAGGCCTTGGCCAAAAAGTTCGGAGTTAGTCGGCCGACGCTCTATGTTAACGCAACATGTATAACCGCCCCCTTGCGCAAGAGGTGATTTCTGAGCTGATAGTGACGCGTTATCGCGTGCTAACATGTATCCGGCCTCTGATGCAGCGCACTACATGCTGCGGGCCCGTATGGTGCTCGAAGCTCAAAGTCAGATCAGTCCCGCGTGCTCATTGGCACATGTTGCGTACTGACTTGTTGAACCTGTCTCACGACTATTGCGCCAAGCCACTCCTTGCCCTCTTACGCTCCGACGTTCTCGCAGCCACGGCAGCCTTATGCTGCCGCTACCGGAGACTGGTCGACACCACCACGGGCCATCAAGGCCCAGACGATGCGCGCCATTTTGTTTGCGAGTGCCACCCGAACTAACATCGGTGGCTTGCGTAGCAGCAGATTACCCAGCCACGTTCCTGGCTGAGCCTCTTGATGGGTGTGTCGTTTGACTATGACACTGTTCGCACCAGTAATTAGCAATCGTCCCAGAGGTCGCTCTCCCATCTTCGTCGTTGCCCCAAGCCTTTGCTTGCCGCCCGTCGAATGTTGACACGGCACCAGCCCAAGCCAGGCGGCAAAATCACGCGCCCTCCGGAAGTTTTATGGTGGCGGAACAAGAGTAGCAATTGCAGTGGCAATCAGTGGGCCGATACCTGGTGCTGTCCTCAGGCGCCGCGCAAGCTCGTCTTCTTTGGCCGGGCGGGTGATCTCGGCATCAAGCTTGGAAATTTCTGTTTTAAAATGCCCGGGTGTTGCAATGAGGGCTTGAAACATTGCAATGGCTTCCATTGGCAGTTCACACTCTGAACACTCAACGAGTGCCACGAGCTTCGAGGCATTTGCTACGCCTTGGGGTACGATTTGCCCGAATTCATTCAAGTGCCCTCGCAAGGCATTGATGGTTTGGGTCCGCTGCCGGATGAGAAGTTCCCGGACACGAAAAACCATTGCCGCGCCTTGCGTTTCTTCGCTCTTCACGGAAACAAACCGCATTGTCGGGCGCACCGCAGCCTCACAAATCGCCTCGGCATCAGCAGCATCGTTCTTTTGCCTCTTCACGAACGGCTTAACGTAGGAGGGCGGGATCAACCGCACCTCGTGCCCTAACTTGCCGATTTCGCGGCCCCAAAAGTGGGCACCCCCCCAAAGCCTCCATTGAGATCTCACAAGCTGGTAACTCACTGCAGAACCCCAAAACCTGAACGCGTCGCAGCTTTTTGCGAAACAATACCTTGCTTGATGCATCGGCACCGTGAACTTGGAACACACTCTTTGCGAGATCGAGACCAACAGTAACAGGCCTTGACATAACCGTCCTCCTAATTGGATCAAACATGACCCACCTTGACACAAGAGTGACGTCTCGGGGGGGCGGTTACAGCATCAGTCCCCCTTAAACCCAATCCGGGTAAGGAAGACGGAGAATGGCTTTGAACTAATCCAGGGCTTCCGACGGCCTTTGGACTGTTGGCCAAAGAGACAGGAGACCCCCGGTACAGCCGTATCCCCGCCGCGATGGTTCCCCGCGGGGAACCGCTCGTTGACCTCTACGGGAAAATGGTTGATGAGAACCTGATCCGCAAAGACCGATCTTTTGGGGAGATGGCGCAGCTTGTGCTGTCCTATGCGCCCGACGAGGGGGGCGATACGGCTGAAGCAGTGACCACGCTTTACGCTTCTGCGCTTAAACAAACGCGGACCTATATCCGGCAATTTGCCCGGGTTCTGGAGGCCTTGGAAGGAATGATGACATCCCACGCGCCTTGGGCCTCGACCTTTCTGGGATCCCGGTTATGATGCTTACTGGTCAAAAGAGGCATCAGAAGAAAACAGAGTAAGCCCTGCATTACGGGTCGGAAGCAGCGTAAGGAAGCCGGCAAGTATGACAAGTGCTGTTACAAGCGCAGAGATCGTATCGCATCATGTTCATCCGGCTGGAGACCCCCAGGACGTGCAATCTGTTGTACCAGTATCACAAACGGGCATCTATCTGTTAGAATGATCACATCGCCAACCCAGTTCGGGGGAAGAATATTGTGAATGACTATCAACTATCCTACAAATTTTCTTAGAACCGAAAATTCAATTAGGCGGAATGGAATGTCAAAAAACCTTTTAGCAATTTCTACAGTTGTCGTCACATTTGGGTCCTCTGCCTTTGCACAAAGTGACGCAGTTTTGGCGCCGCAGGCATCGCTCCCCAGCCCGAGCACACAGCTAGCGTTTCCAACGGTAGCAGGTGCACCATCGGCTGTTGCACCGAGATCGGGAAGCGGTTTTGTCGGACTGACCTATGCCACGCCGCGGGGCGGAGTATCTGGTGCCGGTGGCGACGGGGATCTCGTGGCCGGGTATAGTGTTGGCAGCCCCCTTGAGAATCTTAGCCTAACTTTTGGGCTGGCATTGACCGGGCTAGAGCCGTTAGGAGACGCTGGTTCGCTTAGTCTTTCTGCATCTCGTCTTGCGCGTGTGAGCGGAAATTCTGCAACCTTTGTCGGTGCAACGGTGTCCAACCTTGCAGCATGGGGCGTAAATTCGAACCGGTCTGAGCAGTATACTGTCTACGCGTCGCACATCGTTGCCATAGAAAAAGGGAATGTGGAAGTACCGCTTCAGTTTGTCGTCGGATACGGTACTGAAAATACCCGACAGTCAGATGGTATCGAGATTGAAGATGGGGCCTTTGCTGGCGTGGGTGTGGGAATCACCCCGAATATGAGTGCCAGCATGTCCTTCACTGAAACACAGCTCAATCTCGGCGCGTCCTTCAATATTCCTAATTCGACCATTAGCACATCACTCAATCTTCTCGACGTGACAGACAACACCAACCGTCAGCAAATGACCTTGTCGGTCGCCTACGGTTTCTGACATTAAAAAAGGGGTTAAGCCTATGTTGAAAAAATTTCTGATGTCCGCGGCAGTTTCTATGACTTTCGCCAATAGTGCGCTTGCAGGGGATACCGTAACGATCACTGCACCCGGTGGCGCGGGTCAAACAATCGGTCCCGGTGTGATTGCAGCGGCAATCACACGGGCTACGGGGGTGTCTGTCAGCAGCATTTCTAGCGTAACCCCAGGTGGGGACATTACTGTAGTAGCTGGCGGTAATACCTATGTAGTGACGTCGGGCTTTATTGCGATTTTGCTCGCTTATTATTCATAGCCTCAGGGACAGGTTGTAGGGCGTACTTGTGCCCCATGATACCTGCACAGCTGTCCGTTCAACAAACGCTACTAATATCTTTCGGCCTGATCTCTGCATCACGCCGAAAGATAGTTTTTCTGCCGAACTCACCTGAATCGAGAGAACAGTTTCTGGTCTAATTCCTTTATTGCGGCGCCGAAGAAATCTGCGCAGCGGTCAGCTTTTGGCACGTTCTCCAGGCGTGAAAATATCTGCTAAGCCGCATAATGTTGTGGCACATGCGAAGTAGCGCGGTCGCCGGACACCAAAGCGGTTTCGATTTTGGTCTTGAGGAACCCGCGAGGCAAGCGCCATTTCAGCCGCTGTGTGGGTGGTTGTCGTTATAGTCCTCGATCCATTCTCCTATCAAATTCAAAACGGTTTCGGCATTGGGTAGCGGACTGACGCGCACCTAAGTAAACGTGGTACGGGGACACATTGTAGGGTGTGATCCGCTCTGTGAGAACGAACCCATCTTATGATGGGGAGTGCGTTTCGCAATGTGCGCTACAAATTCGTTTCTCAGATCACTGGGCGTTGAGATTTATTTGTCCGGACACCGCCGATGGTCGGATACTGCAAAGGCATAGGCGGTTTCAGATACGCTTGTGGTGGGTGCGACGGTGAACGCTGTCGCTGAGCGATAAGGCATCTTTCCGAACCAGTTATCGGCTTTTCGTCCGCATCAACGACCACAAGATCAACAAACTGTATGAGTTCCTGCCGTGGAACTGGAAGGCGTTGGGACAAGTAGCAGACAGCCAAGCCGCGTAACCTGCGGTACCGATGGCGCGGTTACTTTCTATCTCAGACATAAGCTCGTGCCAAAGGCTATCCCTAAGCCTCCCTGGTTAGCCCAAGGTGTCCGGTCGAAATGGGGGCCAGTTCAGTCGCATCGTGGTACATTACGTGAAATAAGCCCTGGGGAAGATTATTCCATCACCATTCAGATCTGAACAGAACCGTATAGGCAGATTTTGAAACCTGAACGTCCATTGCAAGGGTAAAATAGCTTTTAAGCCGGATCGCCTTCTTGTCGCACGCCCTCTAAGCCTAGTCCCGCAGTCAATGCTCTCCGAAAAGATAAAAAGCCGGTACTAGTTTGTGTAGTATCCCGAATAAGCTTGGTAGCTATCACCGTAGCCATAACGCTTTAGCTTGTTCCTGTCTATTTGGCTGAGAATTAACCCGCTTGGTTTGAGGTTGACACTCTCCAAGGATTTCAACCCGTCCAACACCTGCCGGTGGGTAACGCTGTCCCATTTGACAGAATAGATGATCGTATCAGCAAGCTGCCCAAGCACGCGCGCGTCCGGAACCGCCAAAACGGGCGGCGAGTCAATAATGATATGATCGTAGTGGTTTCGCAATTCTTTAATGAAATCAGTGAATGTTCTCGAAGAAAATAGATCAGCTGCATTCACACGAGATTTCTCCCCATAAAGAATGTCCGCATTCAGCGCTTCATCATATACCGTGGCGTCCTTCAGTGAGACGTCCCCCGACATCACGGATAGGAAGCCATGAGGGTGATCGTGAGAGAAATACTCCGCAAGGACACGGCGCCTTAGGTCGCCTTCGATGAGCAGCACCTTCGCACCTAGGCCGGCAAAGTTCTGGGCCAGAGCAATCGAATGGGTTGTCTTTCCTTCGCCGGGTATAGAAGACGTAGACATAATGACCTTAGGCGGCGTATCAAGGTTCGCTAGCAGAAGGGACGTTCTCAAGTTCCGCACAGATTCGGCTGCGGCAGAATTTGGTTTCTGCGTAAGGTACTCGAGTACATTCCTCCGAGCCTTGACCGAGATCTTTGGGATTTGGCCAATCACAGTATAGCCCGTCTTGGTTTCAAGATCCTCAGGTGTACGAAACGTGGTTTGCGCCATTTCGCGAAGCAACACCATACCGGCACCAACCATTAGCCCGAGAATGAGAGAGAGCGCTAGTATGCGTGACTTTCGAGGAGCTGATGGGGCAGGGGGGACGACGGCGCGGCTAAGGAGACGGCTATCTGCCTGCTGGATCCCTTGCTGTATGCTGGTTTCCTTCAACCGGCTGAGAAAGGCCTCGTAGAGAAGACGACTAGCTTGGACCTCGCGTTGCAGCTGTTCCAGTGTCACCAATTCTTGGGACTGAGTGTCGATACGTGAAGTCACATCAGCGATAGAAGCCTCAATGGCACTAAGTTGTGACCGGGCGCGGGTGGCTTCGAGTTCAGCCTGAGCGATCAATGTCTGTCTGCGCGCATCAAAAGCTTCTTGTCCACTTCCAAGCTCCTCCTCCAGACGCAACAAAGCCTGGTCTAAAAGTGGATCTTCCGCGATTTGGGCAAATTCGTTTGGGTTGCCGATGCTCGCAGCATCACGCAATCTATCTAGGCGAATTTCGGCTGCTTCCGCCTGAGCCGCGAGCGTCACACGTCGATCCCTTAGGTCTTTAACCTGTCGGTTAAGGGCAGCGAGTGTTGCTGCATCGATGAGATCGGTACTAGTCGAAAAGTTCTTCAGCTCTGCTTGCACCGTTTCCAATTCAACTTGCAGACCACTGACCCGTTCACTGAGCCAAGCTGTTGCCGCTTCCGTCTTCTCAAACTTAACAGCAATCTGGCTTTCGATGTACAGTTCGGCAAGCCGATTTGCGATCGCGGCTGATTTCATTGGGTCTTGCGTGGTTGCCGTGATTTCAAAAACAAAGCTTTGACGCAGATTGGACACTGAAAGGGATTCGAGAACCGCATTGATGGTCCGGTCCAAGGTAGCTCTTTCTGAAATGACAGTCGGCGTGTCTTGCGCCCCAATTAATTCTTGCAAGAATCCAATAAGCTTTCCCGTAGAAAACCGAGGGAGGGGCTGAAGGCTGCTGTTGAACTCTGGATCGTCGAGCAGAGCTAGGTCTAAGACCAGGGTCTCGATCAATCCGCGTGACCGAAGGACCTCGACCTCGGTGTTGATTGTAGATTGGTCACCACCTAGGCCGGTGACGACGCTCTCAATGTCCATCACCTGTTCTTGCCTGCTCTCGAGGGCCACCGCAGATTTAGCCGTGTAAACAGGCACGGCAATCCCATAGGCATAATAACCCCCAATTATCAACGCGAGAAGCCCACATAGGGCGATCCATAATTTACCGCGCCAAAGGGTCTGGAACAGACTGGCGAGGTCAATTTCATCGCCGTCAGTGGGATCATTGAGGAGATGCCCTGATGCTCTGGAGAACTGTTTCATATTGTCTAATGCTAACCGGTACCTACTGCGATGGCGTCTCCTAACCCCAAACATCTCCCAATGCTACCGGCTATTGAGGAGAGCGCGGGACATCGCCATAGGGCGCCTTTCATCAGAATAATTTTCAGGGCCATTTTACCCGCGCTTTCTGTGCGCCGTTCGACCCCCAATATCGTAGCACGGGGAACTCGAATTTACTCGCTCGGTCATGAGGTGCTCCCCATTGCTTGGACAGTATCTGGCGCTTTTTAAGCTCTGATCTGCTCCTGCTGATCGGGTTGCGTTGCTTCGACTTTCAGCGAGTAAACCACTGCTGGTGGTCGGCCGCCAAGTGCTTTGTGCGGACGGCGGTTATTGTAGAACTCCATCCAGTTGCGGACACCGGCGCGTGCCTGCGACCCGGTCTCCCAGGCATGCAGGTAGACGCACTCGTATTTCAGCGTGCGCCACAGACGCTCGATAAAGATGTTGTCCAGGTAGCGGCCCTTGCCATCCATCGAGATGCGGATGCCCGACCGGCGCAGGCGATCTGTCCAAGCGAAGGATGTAAACTGTGATCCCTGATCGCTATTCATGATGTCTGGCGGTCCAAACCGATAGATCGCTTCGTTCAGCGCCTCGACGCAAAAGTCTGCGTCCAGCGTATTCGAGATCCGCCACGAGAGAACCATCCGAGTATGCCAGTCCATGATCGCTACCAGATAGAGGAATCCGCGGCGCATTGGCAGATAGGTAATGTCAACGCACCAGACCTGATTTGGCCTGTCCACCCGCAGTCCGCGCAAGAGGTATGGATAGGTCTTGTGCCCCTTCGCTGGCTTGCTGGTGTTGGGCTTCTGATAAATTGGCATCAATCCCATCAAGCGCATGAGCCGGCGGATACGCTTCTCGTTCACCGCATGGTCCTCATTCCGCAAGTGCCACGTCATCTGACGAACACCGAAGAACGGCGTTTCCAGGAATTGCACGTCGATCTGCCGCATCAGTGCGAGGTTCTGCTCCGTCTCACCCTGCGGCGTGTAATAGAACGACGATCGCGGGATCGACAGCAGCGCGCACTGCTGGCCAATCGACAGGTCCGGATGGTCGCGCTCGACCATGCCGCGCCTCACTTCCCGCCCCAGGGCTTGAGCTTTCTTTCCAAAAAAGAGTTGGCCACCGCCAGCTCTCCAATCTTGGCATGCAGGTCCCTGACCTGGTCTTCATCGATAACCGGCGTCTTGCGCCCGCCGCGTTCAAAGACACCGGACGCACCATCCAGCAGCGCACGTTTCCATTGATTTATCATCGTCGGATGCACACCGAACCGGCTCGCCAGTTCCGACACAGTCTCTTCGCCTTTCAAGGCCTCAAGCGCCACCTTCGCCTTAAACTCGGGCGCATGTTGTTTCCGTTTCGACATCTTCGATCTCCTTCGTGATGAAGATCAACAGACAGCAAATTAGAGCTTACGTCTGTGCCCAGTTTTCGGGGAGCACCTCAGTCAATAGGACAACTTGATTTGCTGACCTTAGCAATCATAGGCTGCATAGTGTGGATGTAATTCTATCTTGGCTTGGTGCGCGTATGTCCGCTCATATGCGGTTGTTAAATGGTTCAGAGCATGGCAAGTGCGATGCGAAACGACAACAGTGGATTTGGTCTGGATTACCGTGTGATCAAACCATATTTCTGGCCGCGTCTCGCAGTGCGGTTATTCAGCGACGCCTGTCAGCTTTAGCGTTGTGTTGTAATGAAAGGCGTTCTGTGGGTTGAGATTTAAAGTGTCTGTATCCAATGTGCTTTTGTTGTTGTCTACTCTTCCGAGCAACCGGTTAGGTTTTGTTTCTCCGGGCGCGCAGTTGCGTCGGGTCTAGCTTTGTATTTGTATGGTTGTCTTTTTTATGTTTGAACCCTTGGTCTTTGGTGCCGTCTTTATCTTTAGTATGGCATTGAGCCTACTCTTTATTGCACGCCCGAATTTGCTTATGTCCCATGAGCATATGTTGCGCGATCTTTCCGCGCCTCAGTCACAACACACCCGTCCGACCCCCCGCGTGGGCGGGATTGGAATCATTCTAGGGCTCTGTTTTGGCTGCCTGTTTTATTATAACGAAATAGGCCGCGATCTTCTTCTAGCTCTTGCGGCAGGTGCTGTCGTGTTCTGGGCAGGGCTCCACGAAGACATTTACCGGAATGTCAGTCCCCGCAACCGACTTTTTGCGGCTTTTCTTTCTGCGGCCCTCGCGATTGGCGTTACCGGGTCTCTTGTGCCGGACCTGGGGTTGACTGATGGTGCATTGCTGAGATGGCTTATCCCGGCCGTCGTGATTACTTTGCTGTGGTCTGCTGGCACATGCCATGCGCTAAACCTCGTAGACGGGTTGAACGGACTTTCTGCTCTTTATTCTATGACAGCGTCCATAGGCTTTATTGCGATCGCAGGACAGACTGGAGATACAGACATCCAAATCGTGGCGGGCCTTTTGCTGGTGTCGGTCCTAGGTTTTTTCTTCCTGAACTGGCCCTTTGGGCGGATCTTCTTGGGAGATGCTGGAGCCTACGGGATCGGCCATATCCTAGCTTGGCTCGGGATCATTCTCGTTGCGCGGAACCCCTCTGTGGCGGGCATGGCCATTTTGTTGCTGCTCTTCTGGCCGGTCTGCGACACGCTGCTTTCGATCCTGCGCAGGCGCGCCACGCGGCGCGCAACGGGCCAACCGGATCGACTACACTTTCACCATATCGCCGTACGAACAGTCGCCATGGTGGCGGGGCGCCGGGGTCGGTTCGATAATCCTATTGCGAGCTTAATCCTTGCACCCTTTTTCTCAGTCCCGATCGCCGCCGGTGTCCTACTGTGGGATCAACCCATCTTGGCAACTATTGCGCTGGCATGCTTTATTCTGTTGTTCATGGTGACCTATATATCTGCAGTAAAATTTTTCCCTGCACGTCGTTTCCGTAGGGTCCGTTATGTAGCCGCTGGATCACTCGGCCGTAGACGGTCACGCCTTCAGGTATCACCACTGTCTGGTATTTATGTCCGCGAAAGCGAGGTTTTGGACGTTCGGATTTTCCGAGAGGCCGGCAAAACCGATTGGACGCTACAAGCCACCGCTGCAGATAATGAGAACGTGGCCTACGAGGGTAAATTCCGGACGGATATTGAAGCCTACGATAAATTTCTCAAGAAAGCTTAACGACTTGCATATTTGAAGTCCGCGGCGGATGATATCGCTAACGCGTCTTGCTGATCTGACTGCGGTGAAGCGAGGTCCGAACTTCTCGCCCCATTAGGTCCAACAACACGCCAACTCTTTCGGAATCCGGGAGGTCGTCAATTTGCGTAATGAATTCGGCAAATGGGCCCGAAAGGATCCGAATTTGGTCCCCAACCTCAAGATCGTCTACAGGCTTCACAAGATCATCCGGCCCACAGCGGACCTGAAGACCGGACATGAGGCTTTCAGGTAACGCACGGGGGTAGCGTGGATCTGGGAGAAGAAGCCGAGCAATGCCGCGCGTGTTGTTAATCGCGCTCCAGCCCGGGGTGCATGGATCGAAGCGAACAAAAAGATAGCCGGGAAATAAGGGTTGGCGCTTTTGTACAAGGCGTCCTCGGTGGGGCAGGGTGCCTATACGCTCGGGAGAAAAACTGTCAAATCGCTGACGGCGTAGGTGCACGCGTGCTTGTGCAAGCCCATTCGGGCGCAGCTGCGCCACGAACCAGCCCATTTTTGGCGCATCCGACATTCTCGGTCCTTCAATCTGTAAGTGCCACGGACGGACAATATGACAGGGCGCGGTCGCTAAAATCCGATTGTTGATTGCCCATAACTTACATGCAGCGCCGAAGGAATGCCGCCCCGCAAGGTTCGCCATACTTGGGCAAACTCTTGCTCCCTTAGCGTAAATACGGGGGAGGGCCACCGATGGCTCCCCCGTCAATTTCATATTGAAGCCCCTTTCAGAGAGGCGCGTAGGACCAGACCGTTAATTTACAGAACTGGCGACGCTGGTCAGCAAAGAGGGGGTGATCTGAGTAATAACGCGGTTCCACCGGGTGACGGGCTGTTCCGCGACGAAGATAACGTCATTGGGGCGCAGCTCCATTCGGGTGGCTAGGATCAACTCCGCCGCATTTTTTGCATTGAGATTAAATGCGGTTACAGCTTCACTGGTGTTTTGGGCCCCCCGAAGTACGTAGATTTGAGTCGGATTGCCCGTTTGCGTGTCAAAGCCGCCGTGGGAATAGAGCGCGTCGGCTAGGGATGCCGTGCGGCCGAAAGGCAAGGTGAACCGGCCCGGTTGGCTAACTTCGCCCGTCAGATAGGCATAGTCGCGCGCAATAGCATCATTGTCCAATTGCGCTTCGAAGTTTGACCGGCTCTCTTCGAGCGCTGCCCGTCGCAGGGTCACTTCCGTTTGCAGTTCTGCAAGGGCCTGTACACGCGCCTGCTGACGGAACTGCCGAAGTGTGATCTGTTCTGCGAAATAGGCCTGCGCGCGATCTAGCTGATATTCGGTATCGACAAAGATACTGTCACCGGCGACCAGCCGTGTTTTTTGCAGGTCGGGAGACTCTAAATAGGTCTCCAGCGGGATCTGATAGAGATCGCCTTGGCGGTAGAGACGGATGGAGGCATAGTCCAGATCAGGTGTTTGGATGCCGCCAGCTGTCGCAATGGCTTGATCGAGCGTGAGAGGGGTGAGGGTGATCGGAATGACAGCCGCAGTGCCGACCGCCCCGCCGATTGAGACCCGTTTTGAGTTGAATTCAGCGATTTCTAGGCTGAAGGAGGGGTCGATCTGAGCTTCCAAAAGGCGTTGGAACAGAGCAGCTTCGGCATCCTCGAGGGTCAAACCTGCGACAGTGACACGCCCTACATCAGGAATCGCAATCGCGCCGTCGTCTTGAACAGTATAGCCCTGCCGACGATTTTGCGCGGCCAGTAGGCCGCTGAGCTCTTCTACGGTACTGCCCCCACCGCGGGAGGCCAGTAGGAGTACATCGCCTACGCCGATATCATAGGTGGTGCGCGGTGGCGTCTTGGGCACTCGCAGCGCCAAGTCGGCGGGGCGGGTTTGAATCTCTGAGACAGGCGCGGGGGTGGCACCGGCCGCGCGCAGCGCGCCCGCGCCGCCTGCGTTTTGGAAAAAGGCAGCTGGGAGCTCTTTAGGGACATAGGCGGCTCGGTTCGCCGCAGATACTGTGTCTGACGTCAAACGCACAATGCGCACTTTGCCTTCTTCTTCAGATACGGTGGGCGAAACATAGGCCACACCGCAGCCGGTGACGATGGACAGGAGTGAAATGGCGATCAAATGTTTAAACATAGACAAACCTTTGGAAAGCAATCGGCGAACGATATATGCAATTGATGTTGGAGCGGTGGCCTGCGCCTGAACGCTTTTCACCGGAGCCTTTTGTTGGAGACTCTCCAAATTTCGAGTTGTGCTGAGCATCCCTTCACAGGCGGCAGGACACAACCCAGCCCCGTTCCATACGGTCGCTTGTTTTAATCGTTATGCCGTTTTTGCAACAGGTTCTGTGCGCTCTGTCCCTCGCTCCGCGGGCGGCAAAAGGGGGCCGGCGAATTGATCCTGTCCCCTACAGTATGCGCCGGCAGTACGGCATCGTCTAACTTCCATGTTGGTCGGATAGACCGCTCGTTCCCTGCTTGCGTGGCGCCCGCCTTTCAAATTTTGCCAGTCTACAAATATTGCGCCCTAAGACCAATAACCTCCCCCGCGGGGGCCTCGTCGGCGAGTATAAGCTTTCTCGGAGCTAAGTCGTATTTTGATATGGCCTATTGGGTGCGGTCCAGTTACGTCGGGCAAAATTTCCTAGCTATCAGCCTTGAACAAACCGGGACAGAAACGTGCTACCCCGCATCCTATCTCAGCTTGATAATTGGCGCCGGTCGGCGCCGGCGCATATCACCTCCGCGCGCCTCCGCCCAAAGGAGCCCTTCTTTGCAGTGGGCGATATCCATGGTTGTGCGGCCCAGTTGGGGCCTTTATTCAAGCGTCTCAATGAGGCGGCACACGGTAATGAAACCTGTGTGTTTCTGGGCGATTATGTTGACCGTGGGCCGCAGTCTCGCGAAGTTTTGCTGGTGTTGCATGAGCTAAGCCAATCTCGGCCGGACCGGGTGATTTGTTTAATGGGCAATCATGAGCGCATGCTGCTTGACTTCATTGAAGACCCTGCCGGCGTAGGGGGAGAGTGGTTGCGCAATGGTGGTGTAGCGACCCTGGCCAGCTTTGGGATCGACGTGCCCGAAAACGCCATTCAATCAGGCGCGACCATAGACTTGGCCAACGAGTTGCAACACGCTTTGCCCAGAGGTCTTCACGATTGGTTGCGTCAACTGCCCAAGCATTGGTCTACAGGCAACATGCACTGTGTGCATGCAGCGATGTCACCCAAGCGCCCCCCAGAGGATCAACGGTCGACGGTTTTGCTTTGGGGTCATCCTGACTTTTTAACGAAGCCCCGTTCGGATGGTAATATTGTTGTGCACGGCCATACGGTCGTCAGGCGGGCCAAGCTGATGGGTGATCGGATCGGAGTGGATACCGGAGCCCATCTCACGGGGCGATTGACGGCCGCCCATATCCTGCCGGGAGAATGTCGCTTTATAGAGGCGCGTGCTTAAGCGACGCCTAGCCGACCTCTCAAAAATTGGGCTTTCAATTGCTGCAGCGCATCTTTAAGCGTTCATAAATGAACGCCCTGACTGTTCACCCCCGGAGTTGCATCCCGCATGCTCTGGTGCGGTAGCCGTGACGCTATGAGGCAATGACCAAATCCAGTGATGACGATGTTCGCTTCCGCGTGATGCGGGCGCTCGAAGCCAACCCCAAACTCTCACAGCGGGACTTGGCAAAGGCGCTTGGGATCAGTCTGGGGGTGGTCAATTACTGTCTGAGAGGATTGGTCGAGAAGGGCCAGGTGAAAGTCAGCAATTTTCGCGCCTCGGGCAATAAGCTGCGCTACGCCTATGTGTTGACGCCCCGCGGGGTGTTAGAGCGCGCACGGCTGACCAAAAATTTTCTTCAAAGGCGTATGGCGGAGCATGAAGCGTTGCGGGCGGAGATCGCGGCCTTGCAGGAGGAATTGGGGGCTGAGAATGCGGGGCAGGGGGGCGCGGCTTGAGTAGCTTGGCACAAACCCCCGATAGTTTGCGTTATTGAGGGTTTAACAAAGGGGCCTCGTCAATTCAGACCTTTGGCGGCTAAATCGCGCTGGCTAAGGCCTAACTACGATGAATTTTCTCGAATACGGCGGCGTAATAATGAAGAATGCCCGGAGCAACCTGCTAATGACACGCCTGATCATCGAGCGGTGGAACCAGGTCGAATATTCTCTGCGAATCTCCATATCTTTGTCTTTTGTACCTGGCGCAGCATCTAAAGTATCCAAAGCAGTTACGGAATTACCTAAGCGTAGCTCTTCAAAGGCAGCGCGATGAAAGTAAAATCTTCCACTTGGGACACTTTCATCGCGCTCATGCTCTTCGCCGGTCTATTTCTGAATGGCGAGGTGATAAGGCTGTTTGGCGCTAGTGGATTGCCCTTGTTGATGGCGGGGTATGTCGCGCATGCAATGCATAGAGCTGGCGATAGACGGTCATACCGCTACGTCGGTTCGGCGATGCTCGCTGCTAGCGTCGCTCTCTTGCCTACCGGGGTGCGCAATGATGGAATTGCACTAGCTGCCTCTACCTTGATTTACTCAACCCTCATTTGGCTGGCGGTTCAACCTAATAATAGTCGCGCTCCTGAAATAAGAGTTAGGCCAATGCTTCGCTGCACGAGCACGATTATTATTCTAAACTCTGTTATCGGAGCGCTGTTCTACGGTTATTCCACGTATGGTACAAAGCTGATTTCCAGCGGCGGGGGGCTTCTATCAAGTGGTGTGAAGGGAATATACTATTCGGGAAATGAGCTGGCCGTTATCGTCGTGATAATCTCCTTAGCTTGGTTTAAATCGCCAGCGGTCAGAGGCGTCGACGACCTCCTAAGGATAGGTGTGCTTATAAGTGGGATTGCGATCATGACGAAGGTTGCAGTGATTTCGTGCGGGTTGCTGTTAGTCGTTTTGGCTGCTGAAAAGATCCGGCGCTTCAGGACTTTCGGTGATCTTTTCATCCTCTTTGCGATAGTCGTCGCCCTCTACTATGGCGTCTCCGCTTTTGGAGTTAGGGCTTATGAGCGGTTCTTGTTTTTTTCCGACAAAGGCGACATAGCATTGGCAGCTCTCTCCGGGAGATTGGAGCGCTGGCTGGAAATGCTGAACGATCAGACAATTCTCACTGTTTTCATCGGTGTGAATAATATTCAACACCCGCTAAATTTAGAATCCGATTTCCTTGATATGTATGCAAATTTTGGACTGATAGGATTGATGATTTTGTCATTGCCGATTCTGCGGTTGATCATGCATTCTGGCGACCGCGTTCTGACTTTTACGGCGGTTTACGTTTTTTGCGTTTCCTTTCTTAGCGGTCACGTCTTCTATTATGCAGGTCCGGCTTTCACTCTATATCTAGTTCATCGGGCAGTGAGGTAAAAATGAGGATCAGAGATCTTAGTCCGGATATTCAGGCATATCACCATCTAGCGAGGCTTTCTGGCGCGAAGGTTATGACGATAAACCTTCAGGTCTTTTATGAGGTGTTTCAACATGGAGCGTTAAGCAACCCGTCTTCATTTAGGTATTCCATTGATAGCCGAATTATAGCCGCTATTCTCCGCGTCCTAACCAAACGAAGAGTTCAAGTAATAACTGGCTCGGATATGACGGAAGAAATACTTATTGGAGCGATAGGTGGCATTGAGCGAGTTCTTGTGATTGGTTCCGTTGAGGAGGATGTGCCTAAGCTGAGGAAGATTTCGAAAGTCGATAAGCTAGACGTATTACCGATCACTGTGGACAGCGGTGGGGCCGCAGAAGCGCTAAGTGCTGCATTAGAAGAGTATTCAGGTAATAGATACGACGTAATTCTTGTGGCATTGGGGTGCCCAAAGCAGGAAAGGTTTATTGATAACTACGAAGACGAGCTATCGGTCTTCCAGCCCAAAGCGATTGTGGGCGTTGGGGCGTCGATAGACTTCCTCACGGGCAGGCAGCGGCGCGCTCCTAGGCTAGTCCGCAAGCTAGCTCTTGAGTGGCTGTGGCGCGCTGTGTCTACGAAAGGACATTTAGTAAAGGTTAAGAAGTCTCTAATATCACTGGGCTGCATATGATCATCTTCACTAAGAAAAAGCTCATCTTTATCAAAACTTTCAAGACCGCCGGGACCGCGATTGAAACAGAACTTAGCGCTCAGCTAGGAAGCGACGACATTCAGTTGCCCTTTGGCTTTGGCGATGAGAGGGTCGAGGGCAAGAACTATCGAAGATTGCGACTAGGAATAAGGAATCTCATTGCTTCGCTAAGACATCCATACGTTGCGTTTAGGATAATTGCAGGTCACTTTTTAACCGGCACACCAATAATAAATGAGCACACAGACGCAGAGTGTCTGACATTGTTTTTCCCTGAATACCAAAATTTTACGCTGGTTTCTATATCAAGACCGAACGAGGAGGTGAACCAATCGAATTATAGGATGCATCAGCGGCGCTACAATTACGACGGCTCTTTTGACAAGTTTATTCAGCAAAAGGGTCGAATTTGTAACAATTACTTTTTCAAAGGTAGAGCTGGGTCTTTCACTTGTGGTAGATATGAGATATTTGAGTACTCTCGTCTAGCAGAAGCCAAAAATTTCTTTCGGCAGCAAGGCTTGGAGTTATCGCTGCAAGATAGAGTGAACTAGTGATTACGATTGTGACAAACATGTATCCAAGCGACGCTCGTCCCGGGTATGGTGTTTTCGTAGCGAACATTGAGCATGAGCTGCGAAAACATGGCGCTGTTGAAGTCTTGTTTCTCTCACACGAGGGCGGGAAGATTCGCAGGTACTTCAAATTTTATTCAAAAATTATTATCACTCTTCTTAAGAGGCCTTCTGGAACTTTCTATCTCCATAATGTTAGCCATACGGGCCTTCCATTTGTTTTATTATCCCCACTGCTGCGCCACCGGGTGATCAGTCATGTTCATGGCGGGGAATTGTTGCTTGAACATGTTTCAAGTAAACTTTATCGAGGCGCACTAAGCCTGATTGTCCGCAAGGCGCTTCGAAGGTCCTCCGTGATCGTCTCTCCAAGCGCGTTTCTTCAAGACCGCCTCGTCGATCATGGCTTCCAGAGGGGCGCCATTTGGATCAGTCCTTCTGGCGGCGTGGAAGATCAGTTTTTTAACTCCGTGATGCTGCCATCCCGCTCCTATTATTTTGCCTGTGGGCGAGCGGAGGCAGGAAAGGGTATGGACGAGGTGGTTGAACTAGCGCGAAAGCTTCCCCACGTTAATTTCGTTATTGCTACGGAAGGAACGGGAGCCTGTACTCTTTCTGGTGTGGCAAAAAGTGTTGAAAACCTGACTGTGCATGTAGGTTGTTCTAGGAGCCGCCTGGCAGATTTATATGCAGGCGCAAAAGCTTTGATCTTTCCAACTAAACTAAATGAAAGTCTTGGCCTTGTCGCACTTGAAGCAATGGCAGCTGGAACTCCCGTGATAGGGCCTAGGCTAGGTGCTATTCCAGAGTATCTGCTGCCAGGATTTAACGGGTATCTTGTTGGCGAAAATTCTTGGAGGGGGTACTTAAAGGCAATACTGCAGTTCGAAGTTTTAGATGATGATAAGTGGCAAATGCTTTCAGAAAACGCACGTAAAACCGCTTTGAACTATAGGTCCTCCACTGTTATGGAAAAGCTTGCGGAGCTTGTTTTTGATGAGTAGGCTAGTGCTGATGGTTTCAGGAGGTTTGGGGAATCAGCTTCTTGCTGTCGCACATGGGATGAAAGTGGCGCGAGAACTAAAGCGCGAAATCTACTACAATACTTCTTGGTTCGATGGTGTCGAACATAACGATACTCCGCGGCCGCTCTCGATTGCCTTGCCGAGAGATAAAATCGACAATAGGATAAATCATTATTCAACTGTTTACTCTCTGCTCCGCCGATTGCGCTACACACCGTTCGGGCTGCTTTACTCTCCTTCCAATCTCATTGATTTAAATTGGAGAGAAGCAGCTGGGGATGTCGCGAGTGCTATGGAGCTCTATCAACCATCGGCGACCACCGACGATATCCCTTCAGCCAGAACCGGGGTCCATATCCGTCTCGGTGACTACACCCACCAGCACAAGGATTACCTTACATGTACGGACGAATACTACTCGGGGGCGATTGAGGAGTTCGGGGGTGCAGGTAAAGTTGATATATTTACTGATAGCCCAGAGCTAGTACCCTCATTATTCCCACGGACTAGCAAGCTTGGTGATATTAAGGAAATGGATGAGGCCAGCACATTCAGACGGCTCAGCACGTGCCAAGTCTTAATAGGATCGAACAGTACATTCTCGCTCTGTGCCGCCCTGTCAACTCGCAATGCCACTCGTATTGCGGTATTTCCGAAACAGTTCCAGCCGGGTCTTCTGCCCAATCTTCTGCAAGTAGTCTATAGATAATTGATGCAAATTTCTGTGATTATGCCAATCGGTCGGCTAGACGAGTTTGTTTACCAGGCCGTAAGGACTACGCTTGAAGCCTTGGAACCCCTGACTTGTGAATGGGAATTTCTCGTCCTCCCTAACGGCCCCGACCAAGGCCTTATCGCAGATTTCCTTCGCATGAACTTTTCGGAAGGCTCAATGACAATTGTAGATTGTCATGGTCTTGCAGGTCTTCCTTTAGTGTTGAACCGGGGAATACATTTTGCTCGAGGTGAATTAGTTGCTAGAATGGACAGCGATGATCTATGTGAACCTGATCGGTTCGTCCGTACAATATCTATCATGGATCGTATTCGGCCCGACTTTGTGTTTTCAGATGCAATTAAAATCCGCAAAGGAAGTTCATCTTCTTCTGAGCGGCTTAGAGGGATCGAGAACGCCCACTTCACAGGCCGCCTTTTGTATGTGAAATGTTATCTTATCCACCCTACAATGTGCGCACGGCGTAGTGCGCTACTCCAGTTAGGGGGGTATAGGAACTTGGTCCGATCAGAAGATTATGATCTATGGCTTAGGGCGCTAATCTACGATATGTCTATATTTGTTTCGAACGAATGTTGGATAAAATACCGTGTCCACGAAAATCAGCAAACGTCCGGCCGGGGCTTGAGGCAGACCTTTCTTGAGAATACAAAGCTGAAATTTCGTCTAGGTTGGCAGTCGCGAAAGCCCGCGCTTTTTATCGGGGCAATCGTTGACGCTTTTTTCGCAGCCGCAACATTCGTCGGAAAGACATAAAAAGCTATGAATATAGTGACTTCGTTTGGCGCGGATGTAGACTCGGCTCTCGCAAAGCTGATCACTGCTGAGGTGTCGGAACATCTGGATCTAACAATCGTCTTTGAGGGATTTCAGGAACGCTTCGAGCCCGTAGGTCGAGTCGCATTTTTCACTTGTGAACCAAGGAGTGTGAAAAGTAGATACCAACCGGCATTCTTAGACCAGTTTGATTTTATCTTTAGCCATCGGAAGATTAATAAGCTTACGAAAGTATTAGAACGCTCAATATTGCCAGAGATGGCCGACCTTTGCTTTGACGACGTCTCGGGATCCTGGGTTTGTTCTCGCGCCTTCGGAGGCGCGCCCGAGCCGTTCAGATCCCATGTTAGAGAAGGTGTGTGTTGCGTAATGAGCAACAAGACAGTTTCGTATGCCCATCGTTTGAGGCGTTCAATGATCCTTGATCTATATGAAAAGGGAGAGTGCGATCTATACGGGGTGGGTTTTCACCCCGTCCCAACGAAACGCGATTTATACTGTAATTACCGGTACGCATTTTGTATAGAAAACTCCGCAGAAGAAGGCTATTTTTCAGAAAAGCTTGGCGATGTCCTAATTGCCGGAGCAATTCCAGTTTACTGGGGAGCTGGGCTCCCTCCTGGCTTTGTAGATGATGCAGTGATTGTACTTGAGGAGATTAGCGCTAGAGAATTCCGAACTAAGAAAGATCGTTTTGAAGCCTTATGGGGGGGGCGCGAGCATGAACTCGCGGCCGCTGTAGCCCATAATCAACGGCACTATCTGGCGAACTGTTCGTTTTGGCGGAGGTTGAAGGAAATTAGCCTGACCATGACGTCAGAGGACTACGCCCTTCGTGATAATGTAAAACTTATCCGGCCAGAGTACGAGTTTTCCTTCCGCGCCCGAGTTCGGAGATTTCTTAATGTTTTTTAGGGTCGGGCTCTATATTCGCCGAAAGTTCCGTCAGATTCGGTGGAGGCGAAGAGGCGTTACGGTTTGGGGAGACGGAACTAACATTACCGTAGGTACTGATGTGCACTTCGGTGGCGAAGTCGCCATCTTCGGCACTGACGCTGTTGAGATTGGCGACCATACGATCATAGCGCTTCGCGTTATCATCCACACATCCACCCATGATAAGTATAAATTTCCATATTCGGCGATCAGAATAGATAAGCCAGTCAAGATAGGGAAAAATGTTTGGATCGGAACCGGCGCTATCATACTGCCAGGCGTGACTATTGGGGATAATGCCATCGTGGGGGCCGGTGCATTGGTTACTAAAGACGTGCCGTGTAATTCGATGGCCGTGGGCGTTCCTGCCGTCCTTAAAAGAATATGACGGAACGAATGAGCTTTCTTAGGTACGGTGCTCTTATTGCATCGCCAGCATCGTCACTTCTTATCTATTTTAGCGTCCTATGGCATCTGCCGGGCGTAGACCGTTCTGTCTTCTACTCTATCACCCTCTTTTTGGGAATAGCTGCTATTGGAGATGGATTTCGATCAGCACTGGTCATGTCTCATCCCCGGCCAAGGGTATTCTGGTCGGCCTCTCTCTGGCTACCAGCAATATTTGGCAGTGCGCTCCTAGTTGTTTGGATTTTCTGGGTTTCATCCGGATTCACGGTTTCTATAACTTTCTTAGTAATGGTCCTGCTGCTAGCTCAGATATTTTCAGGAGCACGGTGTCTATTCCGTGTAAACTATACTATATTAGGAGAGTTCGGATTTCTAACAGTCAGCCTTATCCCAAGGTTATTTTTTTCTATATTTGCAATTTTTTACACTCAACAGCTCGGTCTTTTTGGTTTCTTAGTTGGATTTACTCTCTCCCGTGTTTTGGAAGCCGCTATCGTTTTTAATTTTTCAGAGGCTAACATTTCTGATGTTCTATCTTTTCTCCGTCGAGACGAGTACATTCAAGTGGTTCTTTCAATGTTCGAGCGATCTTTAGTTGGCTTCCGAGACATATTCTTTAGTTATATTTTCCTCGGTCAAGAAAATGCTGTTCAGGATATTCTATATTTCGCAAGGCGCAGCGCCGATATCTTTGGAGACAGTATTGGCCGAGTTTTAGAGAGCCTAGTAGCGAGGGAAAACTACTCCGCGAGCGGGTTTCTCGGCAGTGCCGGACTTACATGCGCAGCTATATGCATATACTTTGCTTTTCCTTATATCCCCGCTATCAGCTTCGCCTCAGGATCTTCTATCTTGCTTCTGTTCCTTTCTTTAGCTTTCTTTAACTTTTGCGGCATCATTCTGGTGTATAGGGCTGCTCGTTCTGCTTCCTGGTTCGGCGTCGGTATTTGGTCCTTTCTTGTTTCGATTGTTATGTACTTTTTTTTTATAAACTTGGAGGAAGTATTATCTGTCGATGATGCAATTTCGGTGACATACTTTGTGGGAGCGATAATTTTGCTTTTTGGATCAGCATTGTATATGAGGACCGCGACTTCCATTAAAATTCAACCAGAGAGAGAAAGATAATGCCTAGAGCGTTAATCACCGGGGTCACCGGGCAAGACGGGTCCTACCTCGCGGAGTTCCTGCTCGAGAAAGGTTATGAGGTGCATGGCATTAAGCGCCGAGCCTCGTCCTTCAACACACAGCGGGTCGATCACATCTATGAAGACCCACATATGGACCACGCCCGGTTCAAGCTTCACTATGGTGACCTTACCGATACCTCGAACCTGACCCGAATCCTCAGCGAAGTGCGCCCCGATGAGGTCTATAACCTCGGCGCGCAATCCCATGTGGCAGTAAGTTTCGAAGCACCAGAATACACCGCAGATGTTGACGCCGTCGGCACCCTGCGTCTGCTTGAAGCGATCCGCTTTCTGGGGATGGAAAAGACCACGCGCTTCTATCAAGCTTCAACGTCGGAGCTTTACGGTCTCGTCCAAGAAACACCTCAGTCCGAGACCACGCCCTTCCATCCGCGCTCGCCCTATGCGGTCGCCAAGATGTATGCCTATTGGATCGCGGTGAACTACCGTGAAGCTTATGGCATGTACGCCTGTAACGGGATCCTGTTTAACCACGAGTCCCCGCGCCGCGGCGAAACTTTTGTGACCCGCAAAATTACCCGGGGCTTGGCAAATATCGCACAAGGCCTTGAAGACTGCATCTACATGGGTAACATCGATAGTCTCCGCGATTGGGGTCATGCGAAGGACTATGTCCGCATGCAGTGGATGATGCTGCAACAAGACACGCCGGAAGATTTCGTGATCGCTACCGGCATGCAATATTCGGTGCGTGAGTTCATCACTTGGACGGCCAAAGAACTAGGTGTGTCACTGAAATTCGCCGGCGAGGGCGTCGACGAAATCGCCACTGTCGCCGCGATTGAAGGTTCTAAGGCATCGGGCCTGAAGGTTGGCGATGTGGTGATGCGGATCGACCCGCGCTATTTCCGCCCGGCGGAAGTCGAAACACTTCTCGGCGATCCGGCCAAAGCCAAGAAGGTGCTAGGTTGGACACCCGAGATCACTGCACAGGAGATGTGTGCCGAGATGGTGGAGGCCGATCTGCGTACTGCGCGCCGTCATGCGCTGTTGAAAGAGCATGGCTATGAATTGCCAATTAGCATCGAGCAGGCATAACATGCAAAAGATCTACATCGCTGGACATCGCGGCATGGTCGGGGGCGCCATTCTGCGGCAGCTAGAGGCGCGGCGCGCAGCAGGAGAAGATCTCACCCTGATCACCCGGACCCATGCGGAACTAGACCTGACCAATCAAGCCGCCGTGCGCGATTTTATGCAGTCTGCGACGCCGGATGTGGTGATCCTCGCGGCGGCTAAGGTGGGGGGCATTCACGCCAATAATACTTACCCGGCCGATTTCATCTACGACAACCTGATGATCGAATGCAATGTCATCCATCAGGCCTTCGACGCAGGCGTCACAAGGCTGCTGCAGCTGGGCTCGTCCTGCATCTACCCGCGCGCCGTGGCTCAACCGATGCAGGAAGACGCGCTGTTGACCGGTGTGCTGGAGCCGACCAACGAGCCCTATGCTGTCGCCAAAATAGCCGGGATAAAGCTTTGCGAAAGCTACAACCGGCAACACGGTACAGATTACCGCTCGGTCATGCCGACGAACCTTTACGGTGCAAGTGACAATTTCCATCCCGAGAACTCCCATGTGCTGCCCGCCCTCATCCGGCGGTTTCATGAGGCAGCAGAGGCTGGCGACGATGAGGTAAAAATCTGGGGGTCGGGCAAGCCGCGGCGTGAGTTTTTGCATGTAGATGATATGGCTGAGGCCAGCCTCTTTGTGCTCGATCTCGATCGCGAGACCTATGACGCCAACACCCAGCCGATGTTGAGCCATATCAACGTCGGCACCGGGACAGATGTTTCGATCATGGAACTGGCGCAGATGGTGGCCAAGGTTACCGGTTTTATGGGGCGCATTACCAATGATCCCAGTAAGCCCGATGGAACTCTACGCAAGTTGATGGATGTGAGCCGTCTGGCGGATATGGGATGGCGTGCCTCAGTTAACCTCGAAAAGGGGCTGCAGGAAACTTACGACTGGTTTATCGACAATCAGAATTCCATTCGGCACTGACTTTTTCCCGACAGGATATTTTAGATGACCCATATTGTTCACCCGATCCTCCTAGCTGGCGGTTCCGGCACTCGGCTTTGGCCTTTGTCCCGTAAAAGTTACCCCAAGCAATTGCCAAGCTGATGGGCGAAGAAAGCCTGTTTCAGGCTTCGGCACAGCGGTTGTCCGGTGACGGGTTTGCCGCGCCTATGATCCTGACGGGGTCGGATTTTCGTTTTATCGTGACCGAGCAATTGGCGGCGGTTGAGATTGCGCCTGCGGGCATTCTTATTGAGCCGGAAGGGCGCAACACCGCCCCCGCGATCCTTGCGGCAGCTTTGAGCCTCGCTGCCCGCGCGCCTGAAGCGCTTATGCTTGGGTAATCCCCCCATTTTTGCAGGGGCTTGGTCGTAGAATTTACGCGGCCATCTTCAGTTTCTGGGCGGGGGTTATGCCGCCGTTGCCCATGTTGGGGCGCTCGTTGTTGTAAGACCAGAGCCACTCAGTGGCAATCTGCTGCACCTGGTCGATGGTTTCGAAGATGTGGAGGTCCAGCCATTCATGCCGGACCGTCCGATTGTAGCGCTCGACATATGCGTTCTGTTGCGGTTTTCCCGGCTGAATATGGGCCAGAACGATGCCCTTGTGCTCGGCCCATTCCATAAGGGTGCTGACCTGCCCCCTGCTGGTCCCTCATTCATAACGAGAGTCTGCAGGTTGGATTTTGGTATTCAGGTTCTCCGTCTGGCGCAAGCGCGCCGAGCGCGGAGCCCGCAAATTGCTCAAGCGCTCGGCGCGCTTGTTGCGGTGTCTGGTTGCTCAGAGATGAGTGCGGCCTGACTGTGTTGTAGTCATAGCGCCAGAGGTCCAGCTTGCGCCGGGCGTCGTCCAGGCTGTCGAAGATCTCCTCGTTCAAGAGTTCATCTCTCAGGCTGCCGTTGAAGCTTTCGATGAACGCGTTTTGCTGCGGCTTGCCGGGATCAATGTAGTGCCAAGGCACCTCCTGCTCGTCGGCCCATTTCAGGATCGCCCGGCTTGTGAACTCGGTCCCATAACACCTTTGGAATGAAGCTGATTGAGAGGCTATGGCCGCCTGCGCAGCCCCAGGTAGCGCAGCAGGTGGTCATAGCCGGGTCTCGGGTCCCTACAGTGGTTTTGCACAAACCACACCGCAAAGGAGACCAGCTATGACCAAGATTATTGTTGCACAAGATGCCCCTGTTTTGGTGGCTATCGACATCGCCAAGGCCCGGCATGAAGTTTTGATCGCTATTCCAGATAAGAAACGGCGACGTCGCTTAACCGTTTTAAACGAACTTGCCGCCTTCAACCGCCTCGCCACCGCACTTAAGGAATACGGACGCCCTGTTCGTGTAGCCTTTGAGGCGACTGGCAATTATCACCGTGCCTTAGCGTACCATCTGGCAACTGCTGGCTTTGAGGTAAAGCTGGTGTCCTCAGTGGCTTTGGCGCGGACGCGCGAAGCCCTCAACAACAGCTGGGATAAGAATGACCCAAAGGACGCGCAAGTGATCCTGCATATGATGGAGATCGGAAACGAGCAATATTACCACGACCCTCTGGTATGCGGCACGAATGACATTCAAGAGCTGTCCAAAACCCACGATATCGTCTCCAAGTCGAAGACTGAACTTTGGCACCGGGTGTTGACCCATTATCTGCCGCTGTACTTCCCTGAAGCGGATCGGTTTCACCGCAGCTCACGCAGTGATTGGTTCTTTGCATTCCTTGAGCGTTATCCATCACCACATTTGATCACAGCAATGGACAAAGCCGCTTTCACCGCTGATGCTTGGGACGTCATTGGGCGCAAGGTCGCGAAAGAGCGTTTGCTTGCAGATATTTACGAGACAGCTAAGTCTTCCGTGGGATTGCCGGTTGCCCCAGATTCTGATGCGATCAGAATGTTCCGCTTGGTCCTTGGAGAAGGCCGCAGTCTCATTGCGCAACGTAATCAAATTGAAGATCGCGCCGTCGCGCTTCTCAAGGATCTACCTGACTATCAGTTGCTGACATCAATACCTGGGATCGGCCCGATCAACGCTCTGACCATCCTCGCAGAAGCTGGCGACTTGCGCCGTTTTGGACATCATCGGCAGTTCTTGAAGTTCTGCGGCATGGACTTGGCAACCATTCAGTCGGGCACATTCCGGGGCCAAACCAAGCTGTCAAAATACGGGAATGCCCGCTTGCGCCGCACCCTATGGATGGCTGGCCAGGTTGCCATACTGCAGCGCACCAACAGCTTCCGGGATAAGTTCGAGCGCTACATCGCCAAGGACCGACAAAACACCCATTTGCGTCGAAAGGCGTATTCCGCAATCGCCGCCAAGATGGCCCGTACTGTTCACGGGATTATCAAACATGGCGAGCCCTATCGCCCTTTCTTTGAGGGGTGATCGATCGCAGAAGGACCTTTCTCTGTAGGTGCCGTGGAGGCAGGTAACTGACCTCGTAGATAATGTTCAGGCCTTCTGTGTTAGCGACCCGATGATCTCGTCTTAAGGACGGTGAGAGCCGCAAAAGCGTACTCTGTGTTTGTTATGGGAGAGACTGTCGTTGACAAAAAGCCGAACTGAGGCATTCTCTGAACGTGTCGAGGCACCTCGATACGACAATGACCTGATGCCAAATCAGCCAGTTACTCCGCGCATAGGACGTTGTCACTCACAATGCAGCCGGGCTTGCCGTAGAGCCGGATCAGAGCGCTCAGCTCCCTTGCAACCCGCGCGCCTGATAGACTGGTATCTGCAATCAGGCACAGGCATTCCCGCGTGCAGTCGTCGATCACGGCGAGGATCCGGAACTTGCGTCCGGCACCGAAGCTGTCGGACACGAAATCCAACGACCAGCGCGCGTTGGCGCACGATGCCGATGGCATCGGTGTTCTGGTGCCACGCGCCCGTTTCCGGCCGCGCCGCCGTTTCACCGACAGCCCTTCCTCGCGGTAGATGCGATAGAGCTTCTTGTGGTTCATCGTCATACCTTTACGCTCCAAAAGAACGCCGATCCGGCGATATCCGAACCGGCGTCGCTTGCCAGCGATCTCCTGCATCTCCTTGCGGATGTCAGCACAGTCTGGCGGGCGTTCTCGCCGGACTGTCTTGGGGTCGAGACAGATCAGCCTGCAGGCCCGGCGCTGCGAGATGTCATGATCCCGCATCACCTGGAGCGCCGCCCCTCGCCGCTGGGTCAATGTCGTCAGTTCTTTCCCAGTAAATCCTTCAGCACGACATTGTCCAACATCGTGTCGGCCAGCAGGCGTTTGAGCTTGGCGTTCTCGTCCTCCAGTGCCTTCAGCCGCGCGGCCTCAGACACTTCCATCCCGCCATACTTGGACTTCAGCTTGTAGAAAGTCGCAGGGCTCAGGCCATGCCTGCGGCACACTTCCGCGGTCGGCATTCCTGCTTCCTGCTCTTTGATCATCCCAATTATCTGCGCCTCAGTGAAACGGCTCTTTCGCATGTGTCTGCTCCTTCAGTGTTGGCGCAGACTCTACATTACAATGAGGTACCAGCAGGGGGCAGGTCAGTCTGCCCCGGAACTGCTGCCATGCGAAGGCAGTCAAGCGCCGCGTGATGCGTACCAACCATCTGCGCTGCAAGCATGCCTTCAAGCCCGTCAGTAGGGGCTAGGCCCTGGCGAGCCGGGTATTTTGATCTGCTTTTGACAGACTATCTGGCAAGCGGACCAGTTGGGCAATCTCGTTCATTTTCTGGGTTTCGAGATCTACCTCGTTTATGTCCAAATAGGCGCGCACCGGCAATACCTCGTGGGAAGGCAGTGCCGCTGAGTCGTTTTTGGAGGGTGTCTTTGCCATATCGCCTTCGACAGGTTGCCGCATTAAGGACGAGCCTATCACGTCTAAAGCTCGGAGTGGGGCTTAAAACGTAAGGATATTCTACTGTGCATGGGGTTGAATTAAAATTTCGTTTCCAACCCTCCCCCCCCATCAGGAACGCTCGATAACGCGCAACATCGGCGGCGCGCGGGCCGGTCTGCCTACCGAAATTCAGAGATGGGCGCGGAAAACGCCCCTTTTGCAACCCGCCGGGGCATTCGCGCCAGTATGGAGGTGATTCCAGTCCCATTGCATTACACACTATTTATGTGTATCTTTCATGTGGAGCAGGAGGACGGTATGCAGAACACAGCTGAAAAGCAGCGCACAAACATTACCCTGACGGCAGAAAATCTCACCGCCGCCCGGGAGTTAGGCTTGAACGTCTCCGCGATCAGCGATGCTGCGGTCGGAGACGCGGTGCGTGCGGCACGGGCCGCGGCTTGGACGTCAGACAATGCGGCGGCGATCTCAGAGCGGCGCGCTTGGATTGAGACCAATCGGATGCCGCTGGCGGACGTACAGGTGTTGCGGCTCGGCTGATGGCGCAGTTCCAAGTCTACAAAGTATCTGGCGGACGGTTTGTGCTCGACCTCCAAACGGATCTAATCGACACCGGCTCCCGCGTCGTCGCACCTTTGATCCCAATTGCAGGCGGGCCGGGGGTCATAGGACGCCTCGAGCCAGTGTTCGATATTCACGGCGATGCCTATGCCTTGCATACTGCCGAGATGGCGGCGATCCCCTCTGCGTTGCTCAAAGGTCCGCCCATCGCCGATCTTTCCGCATCGGACTATGAAATCCGCGGTGCGCTCGACATGGTCTTTTCGGGGTTCTGAGCAGGTCAATTTGACCAGCCATCTCTTCCGAGCGCGATCGTATCCGATTACCCTAAGAACCCAGCAATCCGCCGCGCAATCTCGCCCCGCTCATAATCCAGCGTCGCCACATGATATGACCGCTCTAGCCAAGACAGCCGTATCTCGCTTGACCCCACTGAGGTCGCGATACGCAGTGCGTTTTGTGGGTCGACGACATTGTCGCATCGCGACTGCATAATCTGGATCGGCTGCCGTATCAGCGGCAGCAAGGCGCCGGTCGCATTCGTCAGCAGGAACCGCTCTTTTAGTGTATCGCGTGGAATCCGATCATAGCAGATCTCGGTCCTCCCCGGTTCGGCGATGTCGGAGCCGATGCCGTCGATAAACGCTGGCCCGTCTGCCTTGTAAAGCGGCGTCACAACCTCGGGGCGGTAGAGGCCGGTCGAGCCGTTGATGCTGACCACGCCCTGGATCTTGTCGGGCATTCTGGCGGCGAGGTTGAGTGATAGCGTCGCGCCCAAGGAAAGCCCGCCGACGATCACGCGGGCGCAGCGTGAGGAGAGGGTGACGAGGGCATCCTCAGCAGAGGCGACCCAATCCGTTTGGCCGGTTTTGGCCAAGGCGGCAGGGGTTGCGCCATGTCCCGCAAGACGGGGGCAATATACCGTCGCGCCGCAGATTTCATGTACTTTTTCAGCGACTTCGCGCACGCTCTGCGGCGTACTGGTGAAACCGTGGAAAAAGAGAAACCCGGTATCGCGGCCTTCGAGAAGAAAAGGCTGCGCCTCGGGCAGGTCGAAGGGGGCGATCGGGGTTTGTTTCATAGGCGCATATGATCGCGCTATCGCCGCGTTACGCAAATAGACTTGTGGTATCGTGCGATAACCGAACGCGATCAGCCAAGCGGCGGGAAGTGATTGCGGAACTGACGCAGCAACCCGGTATCTGCCTTGATGCTCCATGCCATCGAGATCGTCGCCTCTGCATCCATCCCTGCTATTGGGACCAACTCCAAAGCGGCGGGCAGGCTGTCGGCCATGCTCAAGGGGAAAAGCGTCACGCCGCGGCGCTCGGCCACGCGCTGCAAAATCACCTGCACGTCCCAAGCCTCATCCACCACCACGGGGGTAAGACCCGCGCGATCGCAAGCGCTGTCGAGCAGCGCGCGCCATGAGCGCCAGTTTTCCCGCAACCCCATGACGAAGGGCATCTCTGACAAATCAGTCACGCGCGAAGGGGCTTCGCCTGCGGGGGCGACCACACCAATGCGCGAACTCCAGACGGGCATTTGGTCGATCCCCGGCGCGCCAACGGTGGGATGAGACAGCAGAAAGCCAAGGTCAATCGCGCCAGACTTCAGGTTTTTCAGCATGTTATCCGTAGACATGACATGCATCTCGACTTGCACGCCGGGGACACTGCGGTGGAACGCATCCAGCGCTTCCGAGATCTGATGTGAGGTGGCGAGGGCGGAATAGCCTACGATGATATGCCCACGGGCCCCGGCAGCATTCTGGCGCGAAGCGCGGATTGTCCGTTCGAACTGCGCGACCGTCTGGCGCGCATCGTCGAGGAAAACAACGCCTTCTGGCGTAGGGATCACGCGCGGCCCACTGCGATCAAATATCCGAAACCCCAAATCCACCTCAGTGTCTTTCACGGCTTTTGAAATGGCCGGCTGCGCGATATTGAGCATCTCGGCTGCGGCGCGAAAACCTTGGGCATCGGCCACGGCCAAAGCGTATCGCAGATGTCGGAGGTCGAGCCTTGTGGGTTTCCTGCCGTGGTTCATTGATGCTTCCGTGTTGATCGCGTTTCGTTATCACTCGATCAACCATCGCTATTTGTCAACTGACCGTTCAGCGGTGAGGTTGAATCGGAATTACGGGCCTGGTTCCCGTCTTGGTATGGGGGAGGAGGCCCGATGCTGACGCTGTTCAACAGATTATGCTCTTGGCTGATGTTTATCGGCGGCTTCGGCGTCATCGCGATGATGCTGAACATCGTGGCCGATGTCGTCGCTAAACTGGTGTGGAATGCGCCGATCCAAGGCACGGTTGAGATGTCCTCCTACTACTATATGGTCGCGCTGGTCATGTTGCCGATGGCCTTTGTCGAGATGCAGGACCAGCAGATTTCGGTCGACCTATTGTTCAATCATTTTCCGGACTGGCTGCAAAAGCTGGCGCTGATCTTTAGCTGCCTCGCCGCTGCCGCCATCCTTGCCGTGATGACATGGCGCACGGGGCTTGATGCCGCGCGGGCGCTGCGGGTGGGCGAAGTTGTGATGGGCGGGCGCGAGGTCATTGTTTGGCCGTCGCGCATGGCGCTGCCGCTTGGCTTTGGTCTGGCCAGCTTCGCCGCCCTGCTGCGAGCGCTCTTGGTGCTGCGCGGCGCGCCTGTCACCCAGTCTGAACTTGATGGGGGCGTGTCATGAGCAATCTTGTTGTCGGTTGGATCGGTGTGGGCGCGCTGTTTGGCCTGTTGGCTTTTCGCATGTCCATTGGCACGGCGCTGATGGCGGTGTCCTTTGTCGGCATCACCATCATGTTCAATTTGCAAGCCGCGCTTGGCATCGTCAGCGCCATGCCCTTCAACCTGATTGGGGACTGGTCGCTGACCGCGATCCCGATGTTCCTCTTTATGGGGTTCATCGCCGCCAACACCGGGCTGACCGCAGGCGCTTTCGATCTGCTGCGCGTGTTGCTGGCGCGGGTGCCGGGCGGGCTGGCGTCGGCCAGTGTCGGGGCTTGTGGCCTGTTTGCTGCCGCCTCCGGGTCGTCCATCGCAACGACGGCGGCCATGTCAAAAATTGCCGTGCCAGAAATGTTGAAGGCGAAATACCACCCCTCGCTGGCCACCGGCGTGGTCGCGGCCTCGGGCACGCTTGGCTCGCTCATTCCGCCGTCGATCCTCATGGTGCTTTATGGCATCTTCACCGAGCAATCGATTGGCCAGTTGTTCATCGCGGGCGTCATTCCCGGCGTGCTCTCTGCGTTCGTTTATATGGCGATGATCACCGTGCGGGCCACCGTCACGCCCACGCTGGCGCCGCCCGTTGTTGAGCGGATCGACCGCGCGCAACTGCTTCGATTGGTCTGGTCCGTCTGGCCTTTCCCAGTGCTTGTGCTGGGCGTTTTGGGCGGCATCTTCGGGGGCTTCTTCACCCCGACAGAGGCCGGCGCCGTGGGCGCTTTCCTTGCCGCGACGGTCGCTTTGCTGCGCCGCTCGCTGACTCGCAAAGCACTGGCCGAAGCGATCCGGCAAACGACGCTGGCGACATCTTCGATCTTCTTTCTCTCCATCGGGGCGGTGATGTTCACCCGCTTCATGGGGCTGTCGGGCGTGCCGCGGGCGCTGACAGACGCGATGTTGGCGGTCTCTGACAATCAGATCGTGATCATTTTAATGATCGCCGCCCTCTTCGTGATCTTGGGTATGGTGATCGACTCCATCGGTCTGATCTTGCTGACCCTGCCGATCTTGCTCCCGGTCCTTGAAGCTGCAGACATCAACCTGATCTGGTTCGGCATCATCTGCATCAAGCTGCTGGAGATCGGTCTTGTGACACCGCCCGTGGGCCTGAACCTTTACGTCCTGCACAGCGCGCTCTCGGGCGAGGTCAAGTTGCGCGACATCATCTCGGGCACAACATGGTTCATCGCCATGGACATCGTGACGCTTTTTATCCTGATCGCCTTTCCCGCGATCAGCCTGTTCCTGCCCTCGCTCATGGCGCAGTGACGCAATTTCAACCGGAGGAGACGACACTATGAAACTGAGCACATCCCTTTTAGCCCTCGCGGCCTGTGGCCTCGGCACCGTTGCCGCAGCCCAGAACGCGAACCATTTCTTTGCAGAGCGCCATTCGATGGTGCGCGGGCCCTATGTGGAATTCGCCGAGCGCGTGGCTGAAGAAACCAAGGGTGACGTGAACTTCACCGTTTTCGCCGGTGGTTCACTACTGCCGCCTGCCGCCTCGCTACAGGGCGTGCGGGATGGCGTTGCGCAGGTGACCTATCACGCGGGCACCTACACCCCGTCCGAACTGCCGGTCGCAAACCTGATAGGTAACTTTGCCTTTTACAACACCGACCCGATGGTCATGGCTTTTGCCTCGACCGAATTTGGCCTGACCAACGAGGCCGCGCTGGCCGAGTGGAAAGACAACGGAGTGGTCTTTGGCGGCGGCTATTCGACCTCGGAATATTACATGATGTGCAACACCCCCGTTGCCACCTATGAGGACATCCAAGGCAAGCGTTTGCGCATGGCGGGCGGCGCATGGTCGCGTTTTGCTGAGCATGTGGGCGCCGTGCCCGTGTCGATCCCCTCAAGCGAGATGTACACCGGGCTCGACACAGGGTCGCTCGACTGTGCCGTGGCGGCTGCCGATGCGCTGGATTCCTTCTCTCTTTCCGATGTGGTGACGCATCTCAATATGCTGGCCGTGGGGAACTACTACGCCGGTTTCGAATGGGGGTATAACCCGACCTTCTGGCAGGGTCTGTCGCAAGAGTCGCGCGACGTTTTGTTTGACCAGATGGCCTATTACTTGGCGCAGCACCGGGTTGAGTTCGACAAGGATGTCGAAAAAGCCGTCTCTGCTGCCAAAGAAGGCGGCCTAGAGGTCTTCGAGCCCGATCAGGCCCTCAAAGACGCGCTGGCGGAATTCGTCAAAGCGGACGAGGCTGTGCTGATCGAAAACGCCAAAAGCCGCGGGATCGAGAACCCCGAGGCGCTACTGGAAGACTATAAGCGCATCGTAGATCGCTGGGCCGAACTGCTGGCTGATGTAGACCACACTGACACCGACGCCCTCGCGGCACTGGCAAAGGCCGAGATCTTTGACAAGCTGGATCGTGCAAACTACGGCATGAACTAAGCGCTAAAACGCAATAGGCGGGGCGCTTCAATGGCGCCCCTTAGCCCGCCCGCATTGGCAACCAGCGACCGCGCGGCGCTTCGGTGACCAGCGCACGATCCCTTACCAATAGCTCACCCCGAGAGAGCACATGGCGCGGCATGCCTTTGACTGTTGTGCGCTCGAACGGGTCGTGCCCTGTGTTGTCATGCAGATCGTTGGCGCCGTAGGTATAAGAGACTTCCGGACCCCATATCGCTGAATCGGCATCAAAGCCTTTGATAATCGCGCATCAGAAGAGCGGTTTATATATGCTTTTCCCCAAACCACTGACCATAAGGGTATACTCTACGGCAGTCCGTTCAATGCAAGGAAAGCGGTTCCGCGATGGAACTGCAACGGTCATCTTTACTCAATCTGGCTCAAGTTCCGCCGTACGTCTCGCGCGATAAGCTGTTAGGTGGTTATCGCGTGCAATTTTCAACATGCTTTCAAAAGCGCGCCAGTTTTTGGTAGATATCCCCCCGCGTGTAATGGTTCTCACCTCATCCCCAAGGCTCGCTAACTCAGTTAGAAGTGGCGAAGCTTTTTCGGTTACTTGAACCATTCTGACGCGACGGTCATTTGGGTTGGTGCTTCGACATACCAGTCCTGCTTTTTCAAGATTTCTCAGCACCCTGGTCACGCTCATCGCACCAAAGCCACTTATGTCGGCTAATTCGTTCTGGCTCAGAGGCCCGAAGCGCGCAATATTCGCTAATGTTCGTGCCTCGCCTGGAGTAATGCCTAGCGCCGCATCGTTTACCTTGTACTCAAACTCTGCGCGTATCAAGCGACCGATATCGAGAAGTAAGAAGAACGCGGTATCGGAGTCTATAGGTTGGTGCATTTGTCACTCTTACATTCTTTGGGAATAGTCATAATAAGCTAAGTTTATTAATGCAAGCTGTTGGATTCGCGCAAACCTTGCGAAGGCAATCTAAGTATTGCGCGACGGCACGGGCGGCCAGCCGTTCATCGGGGGAACCTTGCGCCTTTGTAGGTCCGGAGCTGTGGTAGGGGTTCTTAACCAACACGGCGCCGACAAGCTAAACGCTTTGGTGATGTCAAATTCTGGATGGAAAGCATCGACAGAAGCTCTTGACCAGCCGATTACAAGAATGCGCTTGGAGGTCCTGCGACAACGGGGCGAAGCCGTCCCGATTTACGCTCCTGCGTGCTAGATAGACCGGATTCGCACAGTTGAGGCGCTTGGGCCCCGGTCGCATGCCGCGCAGTTAGTTGTTCGCTATCGGGAGGCGGAAAGGTAGCCCTTAGGTATGTTGGATAATACGTTTCGGGCAATTGATTTTGCTGGCCACATGGTTGATCGTATTGCCGTCAGTTTACCATAAGACGGATTATAGGTGTTCACAGTGTAGCCGGGTGGATTCACAAACGAAGTGCAAATTCTGTACGAATACAGATAGTTGCATGGAGTATGAAGAATGGGAACCCACTACTGTCACCTGAAGCTGGACGAACGTCGCAAGCTTGCAAAGTGGCTTGAAGCCAAAATGTCGATTTTAGAGATCGCGGATCGACTGGGTCGCGACCCGGCCACGATCTACCGAGACATTAAGCGTAATCGGTACACGGACGACGACCTGCCAAGATCAACCGCACCGACAGCGCTGACAAATCGATATTTGAGGTCGATTTGCCACCGCCTCAACGCCACGCCGCGCAAATGCTTTGGCTACCGGACGCCCCGCTGAGGTGTTTGAAAGCAACCTGATGGAAATACAGAACCGGTTGGAGTAAAACGAGATATCAAGAACTGCACTTCACCGTGAGTTCACAGTAGCGCACCGGCTGGCTGATGTGCTGTGCTGGTGGAAGAACCGTTATGTTGGTAAACACCTGGCGGGGAATATTCGTGATGCTAGGGATAAGCTAAGGTTTTTGAGACCTTATACCTTACGCACTGTTAGGCAGCCTGAGGCCATCAAGCCGTTCTAGGATTGCTTTACTTACGATATCGACAATGACTTGAGGAAAGCCTTTAGGCAGGGTTTGGGCGGCATTATCAAGCGCTTCGGGCGCTCTTGCCACGATCCCCTCGATGATGTCCGTCACCCGCTTTTTTGAGAGACCGGCGCGTATGGCCGTTTGCACAAAATGCCGTCCGTGAATTTGATCAAACCGATAGTGCCGGCTATTTCCAACCGACATCGCCATTTTCATCTGTTTGCGCTCGATTTGGCCGGCGTGTAGTGCGCCTTGCGCTGTCACGATGTCATAGAGGGGGGTCATGCGATAGCTGCCGCGAGGGCCTAGGAATACGCTGAAGTTTTTGGCATGAGCGTCTGTCGCCCCCATCAGCCAGAAGATGAGCTGTGCTTTGAGGAAAATGTTCTGATCCTCGATCGGTGTATCGCTGCCATTGAGCAAGCCCAGAACATCGATCATGCCGGGCCCACCCTCGTTCTGGTACTTTAGCGTTGGTGGGACAGAGAGTGCCTGACAGCAATCTTCCTGAGGCAGACGCAACACTCGCCCGTCTTTCGTCCAGCGGCGATCAAAGCGCTCAATGACCAGAGCCTTGGTTTCGCCAAAGGTTTCGATGGTGGCTGTATTCACCGGCAGGCCAAACGCAGCGATGAGTTTCAAGCAATAGTATTCGTTCTCGACGCTATCTGAAAGGTCGATACCCTCGGGCAGCTTTCCAATTTGCGTCTTGATCAGGTGGGTGGTCGGCGTCGTGCCGTGGGGTTTGATCCACTGACCGTCATGCCAAAGCAGGGCTGTCTTTTCTTGCGCCCCCGCAACTGAAATCCTGAAGGCGTCGTCGCTGGTGAGGCCAAGCGGGGCTTGGCTCAACCGGTTCAGGATTTTTTCAATGGTAGCCTCATTGATCGCTTCACCTTTGATCTTGCCGGCAGCGTCAGGTACTTCCTCGTCTCCTGCAATGAACTGAAGTGCCCCCACGCAGTCATGGCCGATCTTGGTCAGCATGCTGTAGGCGTCCGTCCCCCGCGCGCCGACCCTTTCGGCGACGAGGCGTCGGAGCTTGTCTGAATCTGGCAGCAGGTTCTCGAAGACGGCAGAGACGGGTTCGCCGCGATAGGGCGTTTCCCGCAGCGGCAGAGACAAAGAGAGCGGTATGGCATGTTCCCAATCTAGCCAGTCCGTGTCGTATGCATACTCGATGGCACCGTTCGGCTGGCGCGTCAGCATTCCAACGCAGCGATTATTCATATATACATGCAAGGGCGCATAGGCCGGACGTCGGCCCATCAGAACAATTCCTCGATATCCCTGCCATGGCCCTTAGAGCGCTGTCCGATCCTGAGTTCGAGATCGAGAGCTGCAAGGATAGCGAGGATGGTTTCTAGCTTGGCGGGTTTTTCTCCGTTCTCTATCGTCGAAACGGTCGCCTGACGGAGGCCTGCCTGCTCGCCAAGCTTCATCTGCGACCAAGCGCGCTTCTTGCGTGCCCGCTGGATGATGGAACCGATCTGTCTTGGGGTGCGCGCTAAATCATTCATGCAGGCAATATACGCTTAAGCGCATTATGGGTCAATATTCGCCACAGCGCATATATTGGTTGTGCACTTAAGTGTATAAGTTAGAAATACCTTGGGGCTACTGATAGACATGCTGGCGTGTAATGCTATGGGCGCTCGCGCGACATCGCTGACTGTTGTGCCATTAGGCTGATCTAACCGAGGATCGATAGCTTTTCCTCTTCGCGCCGCCGTGTCTTCCCTTACCCTCGGCTATGACTTCGTGATGCATCTTAAAGGTTGTCAGCAACTATATCACTAACGACAATGCTTAAGAGTGAGGCACAGTGCACTGTGAGCGTTCAGGTCTTTTAAGGGGAACTACTTATGGATTTGGAGGTTCTCCAATGAGTACCTACTGCTTCAGGAATGGCCTGCGGCAATAAACTGCATTCAGGAGTACATCATGTTTGCTCAGCTTAAGACTATTGTTTTTGCAGCCAGTGTCAGCACTCTCGCGCTCAGCGCGGCCGCATATGCCTCAGAAGACCTTCGTATTTCTAAGATTGATGTTGAGGCTACTGTCGCAACTGCTTCCGAGAGCAACGCGTTAGATTTCTATCCCAACATCGAAGAGGATTTGCGCGGGGAGGTCGCTCAACGTGTACCATTGAGCAGCGATGGCGCCGATCCGCAAATCAGGATCGACATCCGTAAGATTGCACTGAATGGTGCGACGATGCTTCCTGAAAGCAGAGAGTTCAATGAACTGGAGGGTATTGTTAATATAACCAGCCCTACGGGAGAGAATGCAGGACTAAGTTTTCCGGTAAGAATTTCGGCCTACACCGGTGATACGATCGCGCCTGAAGGTTTTGTTAACATACTGCCTACAGAGACTGATTTCTATGTTGCAATGGTTTCAACTTTTGCGGATGTCGTGGCAGAGAGCCTGACCAACGTGAACACTTCTGGGAACAAGATTGACCCCTAAACGCGATATTTTCTCTGGCGGCCTCTCACCACTAGGCTGAGAAATGGCGCGGGCCTTCCCCCAAGGCCTGCGTCTTCCTTTTTTGCCTTTTGATGGTTGAGCATCGTATCGGAACTCAATTGAGCGCTGCACGCCAAGTTGATGCTAGCGTTGATACCATCGCAGTACTGTTTAACCCGCTTCCAAGAAGTCTTTTCCTGGAAAGCAGTAGGACATTCATGAATGTCTTCAGTTTATTGCCGTGTTAGCGGCGATAACATTTAGATTTTTGACCAAAGCCTGCGGGGGTGCAAATATAGCCGCCCGTGCCGGAAGCAGCGGACGCTGTCTTAGTTGCCTGCGCCATTGCGTGCTCGGCAAAACCGGTGCCGAAAACGACTGCTAACATCGCTGAAAATGCAAAAATACCGCGCCGGGACCGGCGTGCCAAGTTCCTGTTCACAACTGCTCTCCTCAAACTCGGGCAAGCCTTTCTGATGTTGGCTTGCCTCGAATGACAGTGGAGCAACTATGCGGATATGATGTTTACGGTCAAGGCGCCCATGCGTCTGGTCTATGCAGCTTGTACTTGGGACCGGCATTTTACGGAGGCAAGTAGCGCCTTCAGAGCGCTGTGGGCTTAGGAGAAGAGCTCTTTAAGTCGTTATAAGGAGAGTATTTCCCAAGCTACTTAGCGCCCCCCTGGCAAGACATGGGCGGTTTGCCGCCAATCGGGATAACCAAAGCCGTCCGGCCAAGGATAAACTTCCTTTTGCGCAAAATAGACGACCGCTTCGAGTTCTGGATAAGACGCACTCATTGTCCGAATATCGGCGTTCCACTGTGCGACATGTTCCGCATCACCAGAAAACCCAAGCTCTGCGACCATGATAGGTTTGCCAAAGGTCACTGCCCGCTCATATCGGGGGCCGAAAATATCTTCGAAGGTTTGTGCTTGGTCGAGTATTGCCTCCTCCCACGGCTCGAAGCTGAACACCGAGAGCCCCACAACATCTACGACATCGTCTCCGGGATAATAGTCTGCGAGGTTTTCATATCCGAGCGGGGACCACATGTAGCGGGCGGTTGGTGCGTTGCCGCGGCAAATGGCGTTCATCCGGCGGAACGCGGAGATATAGTCTTCCGGGCGCCAATTAGACCAGATGAACTGGCCACTGGGGTCCTCCATCTCTTGCGCCCAACGGATCGTCATCGGGATATCAAGCTGACCCAAAGCAGAGCAGACGTTTTGCATCGTGGCATCGTAGGTGCCATTTTGAATGCCCTCGCGCAGGACTGTGGGGCTATTGCGATCATCGCGCGACCATGTCCAAGGCTCAATTGTTACCAACAGAGTCCGGTTGCGCTCTTTTGCGTAGGTTTCTGCTTCAAACAAGCTAGGCAGCAGTACGTCTTCCCAAGGGAGGAACAGGTGTTCAATTGAGACTCCTTTCAACTCCGAAAAGTCGCCATTCGGGTCATAGACGCCGAACGGGAGATCCCCTGGAGGGACGGTTTGTGCAGGCAACGTAGTTCCCAAGATAAGAGCACAAAGAAGTGATGCTGCTTTAGGTGCAGATGTCCATTTGGGGGTGAACATACGAAGAGATTTCATTTCGTGCCTCCTTTCAGGGTAACTGCATTGAGTAATTGCGACCACCAGCTGTGATTGTAGACCATGACATAAGGGGAGCCGTCGCCGCCCTGCCCTGCGCCAGTCACAACATAGGTGGGTGTGAAGATGCGGACTGTGCTGCGCGTCTCAGTAAGAGCAATCAGACCAGCATTGCCGCGTTCTCCCGCGGCAAAAACGATGCATGTTGCTGTGAGCACCACGCAGGTAAATTGCGCGAGTGTTCGACGGGTGCAGCCCTCAATGTTCAATTCGTTCTCGTTTAGGTGCTTGAACAGGATCACCATGAACACTGCCGTATAGAGTGCGGCGTTGATTAAAGCGAAAATATAGAAACCAGCTGCCTCGTCTGCTTGCTTTACCAGCAACACGGGAAAGACGGAGATAAGTGCTAGGCCGAGATAGGGGAGCAGCGCTGCCCAGCCTAACATCTGCACATCTTGTCCGCCCTTTGGTGTCACACGAAAATCTACAAAGCTGCCGGTGAGCGTATCGCGTACAGCCATTAAACTTCCCAAGATCACCCAAGGCCATTGGATAAGCGCAAAGAGCATTTTCTCCCATCCGAGCACTTTGGCATCGTGCGGCCGGAAAAACCCATCAGCCCGTACGCAAGAGACAAGGGCAATCATAATAATGATCGAGGGCCAGACGTGAAGTAGGAAGGCGGGAAAGGTAAGGTCTGCATAGCGCACATCAAAGACCAGTGCGATTATTGGCAGGGCGAACATCAGCGCCATAAAGCTTGCAAGGAGCGGGTACCATAGCTGGCAGAAAACGAACTGCAATTTTTGCTTTGCGGATAGGCGCGCAAAGTAGCGAGGCGTATGTTGCAGCAAGATAGTCATTAAGCTGCGCGACCATTGAAACTCTTGCACGATGAGATCAGCGACGGTGGGTGGACCTTCCCCCTCGGCAATCGCATTGATTGCGTGCATGCCTTTCCAGCCGCCGGCATTGAGGATCATGGATGTCGAGTGGTCTTCGGCAAGTTCAGGTCCAAGCCCACCGACCGCGCGCAGTGCTTTGGTTCGCACAGCATAATGTGAGCCAATACACATAGGTGCCCAGCCATTCGCATATCCAGCTTGCACGACCCCATGAAAGACGGCCTCGGTATGCAACCTGCTCCTTGCAGCCCAACTGTGTGGTGCATTGCGCGAGCAAATACTGGGAGCGCTGACATAGCCAATTTCGGGGTCAGCAAAAGGCTTGAGCATTTCATGCAGGTATTCGGGATGTGGGACATGGTCGGCATCGAGTTGGGAGACAATATCATATCGCTCATAGCCATAATGATCATAAAAATAAGCGAGGTTACCTTCTTTACATCGTGTCCGGCGCGGCCAACTCTTATTGTGATAGGCATTCATCCCTTTGCGAGTGGATACATGGACGCCTTTGGCGCGGCACCAGTCTAGGGTTTCCGGATCGGGGTCTTCGTCCGCCAACCAAGTGTCATGGATCACGGTTTGGGCAAGCATAGCTTTGAGTGTGGTCTTAACGATTTCAAAAGGTTCTGACGGTGCTTTTGTCACCACCATCGCGACCCGGCACGGGCCAAGATGTGCCAGTGTGCCGGTGGTTTGATGCGAGCGTAAGAAAAGGCAAATGAAGTAAGCTTGGATGAAAAAAATCCAAGTCACACATAAGGTTACGGGAATATAAAGATACCAGATTGTGTAATGTTCCGGCTGGAGCCACCAATGCCAAAAGAATACAGAGGCAAGCAGCCACAGGATGGCTAACAACCTATAACGCCTCTTTAAAGGTCCTTCCAAGAGAGGTTGTCGGAAGTCACTGGACTTGTAGTTAAGCGCTTTTCGCATCTTGCACCTTTAACAGTCCAAAGCTGCGCGCAGCGTCCGCTACAATGGTGTAAATATCCGAACGGCCCGGTTCAAAGCCTAAGATTTGGCGGGCTTTAGTGATATCGGCCGTCAAAGCGGGCGGGTCACCTGGGCGTCGGGGCGCGAGGCGCAAGTTCACGCAAGCGCCTGTTATTTCTTCCACGAGGGAGATGACTTGCTTGTTGGAAACCCCTTTCCCGCTGCCGAGGTTCAGGGTGAGGTCACCGCCGAATTTCTTTAGGTGCTTTAAAGCTAGGAGATGCCCCTGCACCAAATCATCCACATGGATGTAGTCGCGTAGGCAAGTTCCGTCAGGTGTGTCGTAATCCGTCCCAAACAGAGCGAGTTGCGCACCTTGGGTGGCTGAAAGCGCTAGAGGAATTAGGTGGGTTTCGGGGTCATGTGTTTCGCGCAAGGCGCCACTTGGGTCAGCCCCCGCGGCGTTGAAGTATCTCAAGATCGCAAAAGCCATTCCGGTCTGCCCTGCAATGTCGCGCAACATGACTTCACAGGCCAATTTGCTTTGCCCATACGGGCTGATAGGGCGCTGTAACGCTGTCTCGGTGACTGGACTGCTTTGAGGGATACCGTAAGTAGCACAGCTGCTCGACAGAATGAAGTGGCGCACCTCAGTCATTGCGCAAGCTTTAAGCAGAGATATCATACCCCCGACGTTGTTATCATAGTATTTTATTGGGTCTTGGATGGATTCTCCGACATAGGCTGAAGCGGCAAAATGCAGGACTGTTTTAATCCTATGCTCTCGCAGAGCTTCTGTAAGTCCTGCGGTATCTCGCAGATCGATCTCAGCCAAAGGGCCCCATCGAACAGCGCCGCGGTTCCCGGTAGAAAGGTTGTCGAGCACAAGCGCAGGGCGCCCTTGGCGACCGAGCGCATAGCAGGCGTGGCTTCCAATATAGCCGGCGCCGCCTGTCACACATATATCCACCGGAGAGGTCATTCTGCGACCAGAAGATCTGTTACCTGGCCGAGCTCAGTCTCAAAGTAAGGTACTGTGTGAAGCAGCCCTTCTGCCAAAGAAATGCGTGGAGACCAGTGTAGATCTTTTTGGGCTTTTGTGATGTCGGGACAGCGCTGTTTGGGGTCATCCTGTGGGAGTTCCACATAACACACCACCGGGGAGAGGCCGAGAAGTTCGATAATCTGATGAGCCAGTTCGTTTATAGTGAACTCTTCTGGGTTCCCTAGATTATAAGGGCCGGTTTGAGTATCCGGTGCGGCCATTAGCGCCATCAAGCCCGCTATCATATCACTGACGTAGCAGAATGACCGCGTCTGATTTCCGTCGCCGTAAATAGTGAGAGGGGCGCCAGACAAAGCCTGAACTACGAAATTTGAAATCACTCTGCCATCAGCTGGGCACATGGATGGGCCATAGGTGTTAAATATACGTGCCACACATATTCTAGCGTCCTGTGTCTTGCAGTAATCGTAAAACAGAGCTTCGGCGGCACGTTTGCCCTCATCATAACACGACCGAGGTCCCATTGTGTTAACACAGCCTCGGTAGCTCTCGGGCTGAGGAGTGATCTGCGGGTCCCCGTATATTTCTGAAGTGGACGACTGCAGAATTTTAGCGTTACAGGCCACCGCAAGTTCCAAAAGGTGCATCGCACCCCAGATATTGGTCTTGAATGTATGAATGGGATCAATTTGATATTTTTTAGGAGAGGCAACACAAGCAAGGTTGTAGATTTCATCGACAAGGCCGATATCCGGGAGGGGATTAACTATATCGTGCCGGACCAAGATAAAATTCGGATCGTTTAGCATGAGCGCGATGTTCGACATTCGGCCCGTCGTAAAATTGTCCATGCAGATGACAATATGTTCTTCATGCAATAGTGTGTGGCACAAATGGCTTCCGAGAAACCCTGCGCCTCCTGCAACCAAGATCCGCCGACAGGGATTGGGCCTGCCGCTGGAATCTCTTACGTGAAGCTGAGGCGTCTGCGGGATCATGATGTCCTCCAGTATCAAACCATTGGTTGGTCAAAGCCGTTTTAGTGACCTGACCCGCCCTAAATCGATCTACTTGACTCTCAAAGGCCGTACCCTTCTGTGTGTCGGCCGAAGTCGATGATACTAGTTTAAAATCAAAATCTTACCTGTGAAGCTAACAATAAGGTTAGCATAGGCTCGCACTGCCTGAGTAAGTCTAACGGGGGAAGTCAAAGCGTTGAATCACCTGCCAAATCGCATGGTTAATGTGCGTGAGCTCATTGATCGCTACTTCGATATCCTCGGCAGCAGCATCGTTAAGAGGGTGAGACTGTCCCATCTTTAAGGTTTCTTTACGATCGGCGATACGCATGAGGATCGTGCGAGGGCTTCCTCCCTCCGCATCGAATGCATAAATGCAATGATTATACCGGTTCCGTAGCTTTGCCTGCCCTAAAAGCCGACTGGTAATATCTAAAACCGCGGACCTTTGGTCCCCGGATATTTTGTCCAGCTTTGACAAACGTTCAACCAGGTCGATCCGAGCACGTGTGGTGTTTAGCGTTAGAAATATAACAGTAGCAGTCTCTTTATCAACGCGTGATAATCCGGCGATGAAGTGGATCAACAGACTCTCGGTATTTGTCCATGTGTAGTTGAGCTTTCCGACAAGCAGCAGGAAATCGTCAAACTGAACATGTTGGCCTGCTTCCTCCATCATTATGGCCTTAGCTCGGACTTAGCTTGCTCTAAAAACCATACTGCCGCTTCTGTGCGGTTGTTGACACCGAGTTTTGAAATGACGTGATGTATATGAAGCTTTACCGTATGCTCTGAAAGGCCCAGCCGATCCGCGATAATTTTGTTTTGCTTGCCCTCAGCAACACAGGTGAGCACCTGCATTTCCCGGCAAGTCAGCCCATCTTTTACAGGTCTAAGGGTTGGGTCAGGAAGGTTCAGCCTCTCTTGAACTGCTGCATTCAGCAAAGTCTGAGAGCGAGGGCTACCTTCTTCAGTTTTAAGTTGATCGGTTTGTATCGGTACATAAAGTTCAGAAGGGATGTAGTTCTCACCGCAGATCAAAAGTTGTAATAGGGTTAACCAACGATCTACATCCCGGTTCATTGGTAGGAAAGAAAGGTCCGCTTGTGGTCGGTGTTCCCTTATCTCCCTCAGCGCATTCTGCGCGCACTTAGGTTGCCGGTAAGCTAATGCAATTGCCGCATTGGGAAAACGCTCAAGAAGCGAAGAATGCTCTGCCTTTAAAGCCTCTATCATAGACTGGTTCAAGATAATGCTTCGAACTCTATCAGTTCGATCTATCGGCAACGCAAGCAAAGCTTCGATGGAAGCTAATCGGTAGAAGGTAATATCTTCAAGGTTCGCTTCAGCCAACTTTACCAAAGTATCTGAAAAATCGTGAGAGTTCCCAATGAAGAAGCATGAAATTTTATCAGATATAGTATATTCAAAATCGCGCATAGCATTGTTCCTAATAAGGTTACAACGTTCTATGCCTGTCTGCCTCGCCGCAGTTTAATTTGCTCACCATATAGATGGCGGCTTAATTCACTTATCAACTAAAAGCACACGGAAAGTGGCCGTATTATACGCCTTTAGGCCTAGACTATAACACATTTAAGACAAATTTACGCATATTTTGGGCCAGGGAGCTTACTTCAACCTTAGGTTGATAGTCTCCAGATTTATTTCCTATCGAAAGGTATATGGGCTCTAAGTTAGAAGGTTCAGAATGCGCATAAGCTGCAGCTTGCAAATAGTTAAATATGGTTATGAATCAAACCTCTGGCTTCTTATGCGCCTTATCTAGCTCTAATGGCTAGATAGGTTTTTCCCTATTTTTTGAAGATATTTCTCCGTGTCATCTTTTTGTGATGACGCGCGCCCCGTTCAGAGCGCGTTGGCGGTTTTGAGTGCCTCAGGTTCCGAATCAGAGGTCATGTCACTCCCGCGATTTGAAGCAAAGGCAATAAAAGGGAGGTACCATCATCCAAAACAGAGACGACTACTGTGCCGTGCCTGGACCGATTTAGGGTTCATGCTTGGCCAAACCATTATCCAACAGAAACGCACAGCCCTATGGTCGCTTTTGAAATGAGCAGCGACCCGGCATGTGCCCCACGGGAGAAATACAATGAGCACCAAGAATAATTTCGGAAATATTTTCCATTTTGGCGGCGGCACTCAAGATCAGGAGCAGGACCAGCTGCAGGCGCAAGGTCAAGGCCAGCTTGGCCTGCAGGCGCAAGGCCAAGGCCAGATCTCTGATCAAGAGCAAGATCAAACCTCCACCCAAGATCAGACCTCTGAGAACTGGAATGGCAATGGCAACGGGAATGGCAACCTAAACGCCAATCTCGGTCTGAACGGCAACCACAATGGTAATCATTCAGACAACACGATGACGAACGATAGCAATACCAACAACAACAGCAATACCAATAACAACAGTACGACCAGTAACAACAGCGCGACAACTAATACCACTGGTATGACCAACAACAGCACGACAACTGTTGGGGTCGAGGTCGGCATGAACATGGAAGGGTATATGCCCAACGATGACGACTTTGCTGACATTGACCTGCACCAGGCATCGGCGAATGATTTCATCATGGCCAAGGGGGATATTGACTACAATCCGGGCAATGATCTTGACCTAGATGATATTCTCAATGACGCCCTGAATGGTGAAGGGAATGATGCGGGTACGGTCAATGCCCAATCCAACAACCTCAATGACAACGACAATCTGAGCAACGTTCAGAACAGCGGTACGATCAACCAAGACAATGACTCAGCCGGCGGCAATGCGACTGCCGCGGACGGTATTGATGCGGGTGCTGCTGGTGGCAATAGTGGTCAAGGTGGCGCAGCAAACGGCGCTGGAGCCCTGGGTGGTCTTGGTATCGCAGGCGCGGCGACTGCCGGTGGCGGTCAAAGCGGTGCCGGCGGTGGGTCGTCCGCAGCCGGTGGTGCCGGTGCAGCCGGTGGTGATGCTGCGGCGCTTGGTCTCGGCCTCGGTCTCGGCAGTGCTGATTCTGACAGTGATGCTGATGGTGACGACGGCGGTGATGCAACCTCGATCGGTGCAGGCCTCGGTCTCGGGCTGGCCGGTGCAGGGTCTGGTGCAACTGGAGGTGACTCCGGTGATGCGGGTGGCATTGGCGTCGGTGTCGGTCTAGGAGGCGCTGATGCAGATTCCAGCGACGCTGATGGTGGCTCCGCGGGAAGCCTCTTTGGTATTCCCATCGCAGGCGGCGGCACCACTGGAACTGCAGATGCTGATGCCTTCGGCGGCGGTATTGGTCTTGGTCTTGGTCACAGTGGAGACGGCGGTGATGCCGGTTCAATTGGACTCGCCAACAGCTCAGGCGCTGGTAACGGTGCCGGTGGGAATGCCAACGGTGGTGACGGCGGTGATGCAGGCGCATGGTCTGCGGCATTGAATAATGCCCAAGGCAACGGCGGCATCAATACTGCCAATTCGGGTGCCGGCGGTGAAGGCTACGGCGGGCACTCTTGGGGTGGAGACACTGGGAATGCCTTTGGTGGTCAAGCGACTGTCGGTGGCGTCCAAGCCGGTGGCGGCACCGGTGGTGCCGGCGGTAACGCGTACAGCGGTGCCGGCGGTGCTGGTGGCAACGCAGGTCAATGGGGTTCGGGCAACGGCGACGATGGTTTCGTGACCGGTGAAATCCTTCGCCTCGGCTGCCTCGCAGATCGACACCACAGCCTTCAACATGTCGATCGTTCAGGGTGCCAACGTGCTTGGCAACACTGTTGATATGACCGTTGTCGGCGGCGGCTTCAGCTCCAGCTACATCGGCGACGATGGCGATGGGGCATAGGTTTAAATGACGGTTCCGGGGCTCAGCGTTTGTTGGGCCCCGGTTTTTAATTCCAAGATGGGGGCTGCGCATTCCGTCATCTTGCCGCACTAACAAGGAACCCAGTGTCGCAACTGTTTACATGGCAGAAATGGAACTGGCAGGATGTTAGACAAATTTACCGAAATCATTTCTCATCTAATTGGTATTTTCCATACCACGGTCGAAGCGGAAAGATTGCGCGACGCTTATGGAGACTTTAAATATCAGCAGCTTCAATCTGAGCTTGATGATCTGGAGATTGCGCCTGTCCATTTTGATTTGCGCTACACGCTCAGGGACTTTGATCCAGAGTTAAAGTACACTCCCCTTTCTTATGAAACCCCGGTCAAAATCTGGCTGGCAAATGCGGACCCGATCAATCTGCGAGATCTGTATGTTCCCGGGCAGATGGACGCCTTTCCTCAGCTCTATGTCGAACAGGGGTACTCTTCCTTCTTCCCCGCAGCACGCCCTTTACTGGTCCTTGAACCCCCGGGAAGTGTGGTCACGGTGAGCGCGCAACGCGCTTGGATGGAGGATAATGATCATCTTCGGATGAACAGTGTCTGTGCCGAGTTCAATGATCCGTCAGTATACATTGCCGCCTTGGCTGGTCTTCAGGAAGCTGCACAGATCTTGGGTGTCCTAACAGTGGAATCGACTTTGGATTTCAACGGCAACGATGCTGCGTCCTTTATAACATTGCATGGTCTTATGGGGCAGACGGACGAGACGTCCCGCCTTGGGGAAAAAGTGGCGGTGCTGCATGGACCGGAGGCCTACGGCATGTTTGTCGGGGGGGAGCCCGTCGACACCCTGCCTTTGCTGGAAGACGTTATGCCTGAGTTCTTACGAGCCGATGACGATGTCGAGGATGAAGATAGCGGGACCTCATCGAATGTTCGCACAAGCGATCTCGATCTGTCACCAGAAGTGAATACGCAAGCGCCAGATGGTCGCGAGCGGATTGAAGATAAAGACCCGTTTGAGGGTTTAAATGCACCCTCTGATGAGGCTGAGTTCTTTGGCCTCGATAATGGCCACCAAGTGGTGACCGGCGGCAATAAGATGCTCAATGAAGCGGTCATGAACGTCTCTTGGCTCGATGCTCCCGTTATATCTGTCATGGGAGATGTTGTAGAGTTGAACTTGATCAGCCAGGTCAATGTGCTCGCAGAACATGCCACTTTTAACGGTGTGATGCAGGACAGTCTTTCAGCCACCTTCAACATCGCAATGATGTCCTACACCTCCCAGGTTTCTGGCGCCGAGGCTTCCGATGCAGATTCTGAAAATGCAGTCGAAAGCCGCGAGGACATTTACACCGGATTACCCAAGAACTGGGCGGTTACGCGAATTGAAGGGGATGTGCTGACTGTAAACTGGGTGCAGCAATACAGCTTCATGACTGACAATGATCGCGCGGATGTACAAATCACTGGAGCCAACACTTACATCAGCCTGGGCGAGAACCTCATTGTTAACTTGGCCAGTCTTGCGGAGATCGGATACGGCTACGATCTCATTATGATTGGCGGCAATTTGATCACGGTCAACCAGATCAGCCAGATGAACGTGATGCTGGATTTTGACAGTGTCACCGCTGCAGGTGCCACCCCGTTCGGGATCTCAGTAGGTGGTAACTTGCTGTTTAATGGTGCCTCTATCTCCACAGTGGGCATCAATACTTACGGGGCGATGACCGAAAACTTCGCAGCCGCGAGCAAGGCTTTTGCAGAAGGCGCGCAGACCATTGATCGGGATGTCGCTCATGATGGTGCATTCGCCGGCGATGATCTGCTGACCGTGCTCTATATTGAGGGTGATTTTAAAACCATCAATTGGGTCGAGCAGACCAATATTATGGGCGACAGTGATCAAGTTCATTTGGCTCTTGATGCCTTTACCGCGCAGTCGGGCATGCCCGCGAAGCTTTATGCAGGGTCGAATGCTGAAATTAACTCTGCGTCTATAAATGTTTATGGCGCTGATTCCGAAGTGCGCGTACAGGGTGATGTTTACAGCGACGCCCTGCTGTATCAGGCGGATCTGATCGATACGACTTCTGACCCCACCGGGGTTTTCATGCCAGCGTTGGCAAATGAAGCGGTCTTATTTCTCGCCGATGGTATGATTACCAACCCCTCTCATTCATCGGACGATCCCGGCATCGTTCCAACCTCACCGGAAAGCATGGCATCCCCTGATCTGATGCAAACAATGCTGGCCTGATAGAGCAGAGCGCATATGAATTACCGCAATCCTTTTCCAGTCCCCCCCTTCTCTTCTAAAACTTTAAAAACAAATAGTCGTTCGCGCTATTCGGCTGCACTCCCTGCAGGGCAAGAGTTCAGAAATGCATTTCTTTTGACACCTTGGATGCGATGTGCGGGTCCCCTGCCGGAACCTGCCAAAAGGATGCATGCGGGCGCGCAGACAAAAACAGAAGTTCCTTCGCCTGCACCACAGGCGGAGGCCCTGCCCGACGCTTTGCAGAGTTCTGTAAACGCCCCGCCTGTAAAAGACGCCGCTGGCCAAAGCTCCGCGCAAAACCATAGCCAAAGTCATCCCAAGGCGCCTGAGGGAGAGGCGCAAGGGGCTGAGGCAAAGGCTGCCCCCGAACAGCCAGCCGAAGCAAAAGCCAAACATGCAGAGCCAAGCAAAACCACACTTGGTGGCATCCAAATCGAAGGGGATACTGGCCCGATCTTGAAGTCCGGTGATGGCAATAAGCCGCCGAGTGGAACCGGGGGTGGTGGCGGCGGCGGTGGGAATGGGGGCAAGCCCACCTTCCACAAGCGCGGCGCGCCTGATCAATTCGCAGCGCAACTTAGGAAGGGCAAGCAGATCGTGCGGCGCAATATGGGCTTCGTAATGATCTTAACCTGCGCGACCAATGTCTTGGTTCTGTCGATCCCCATCTACCTGTTTCAGATCTCCGACCGTGTGCTGACGAGCCGCTCAATCGACACCTTGATCATGCTCACGGTGGTTATCGCTGGCGCTGTGATCTTGCAGTCCATCTTCGATGCGGTGCGCCGCTTTATTTTGATGCGCACAGCCGTTGAGGTCGCGGTCCGTCTCGGGGGGCCGGTGTTGAGCGCCGCGGCGCATTCGTCGCTCCATGATAACGGGAGGCAGTATCAGACGCTGGGTGATCTCCAATTGTTGCGCAGCTTTCTTGTTTCCGGCACACTGATCTCCTTTCTTGACGTTCCTTTTGCTCCTTTATTCATCGCAGCAATCTTTCTCGTGCACCCGCATCTAGGGATGATCGTGGTGGCGACTGCAATAGCCTTAATGGTGATTGCTTTGATCAACCAAAAAGCGACGTCCAAGCCTTTTGCCGAAGCCAATATGGCTCAAGCGCGCGCCAACATGCATCTCGATTCCATGTCCCG
>NZ_CP081132.1:0-242634 GCF_025142275.1 Sulfitobacter sp. W074 | reverse complement strand
GCGACCCATAGCGGGCATTCTTGGGTTATCCACATAAAGTGCGGGGCTGTTGGCTATGCAGGCCCATAAGGTTGCCCTAGTTTCTTTTGAAAAGAGGACAGTTTATGCGCAGCACACCGATCCAAATTGCTCAGACCATTAATGCAGACCCTTCGGTCTACATGCCCACAGAGAGGCCCGCGCAAAAGGCGATGGCAAGCCAGCATCAGGTGATGGCGGGCGCGCGTTTTGACGTCGGCGGCTATATGATGGAATTTGGCCGTGCGGCGGCTTTGTATTATCATAAAGACACCCCAGCAGGAGAGTCTTTTCGCTTGGCAAAGGCGGGGGAGGCCCTGCTGGACTACCTGAAGTCCTTCGCAGCCCAGGCCAATGAACCGCCGCGTGACATCGGATGGCCCGATCCCCGGCATTCTTGGCCTCGGTATCCGACCGTGGCGGATGATCCCAAAGACCTGGCGCCTGTGCTTGCGCTGTTGGATATGCCAGGGGTGCGCTTTGTGTTCACGTGCATCTATGCAGGGGCTGGCTTTGCTATGTCGAGCAAACTGGGGCAGCTGCTGTCGCCGGAAGAGCCTTTCGTTATCCTCTCTTCGGACCGCCGAGCCTACAATGTGATCCAGAATGCGCTTAAGCAATTGGGGGGCAAGGGGATCGATCTGGCGGTCTTCTTTAAAGAGATGGCGCAGCTGGCGGCACTTGAGCAGGAGAGGGCTTAGAGGCCCTCATACCCAAAACGATCCCAAAGCGATTTTTTGGAGGAGGAAGGAGGAGACCATTGTGGTGCGGCACTTTATTGCCCTTATCCCCGCCAATTTCCGCCATGTTCGTGGTGAACAATGAGCTCAGAAACGCGCTATTGGAGCCAAAGATGACACGTTACTGGAAAAATGATCTTATCGTCATGATCGGATACAGCTCAATTGCCGCAGTGCTCGTATTCGCCACTTTATAAGATCTTTGCGCGGGCCCGACAAAGCGCGCTTCAGAAGCGCGAGAGGCGGGCCGCGCGTGGCATAACCCTAAAAGGCAGTCGTTATGATCCGGTTTGGTAAGTTCTATTTCGGATGGGCAAAGCCTGAAAGCCAGCTTCGGTATCTCCCGGAATTGATCGTTTGTCATAATGAAAAACAGGCAGAGCGTATCCGCCGGACGCTCAGGCCAGACGCTCCTGTCCGCGTTGTGACCCCTCATATCTCTCAGTTGAGGGGGAGGGTCTATGCCAAGGTTACGGTTTTGCCAGGTGTCGATCTTGATCAAGACGTAGATGGCGCTGGCAGTCTGCGCAGCATTTTACAGCATCGACAACTCATGTGGGGCGATCGGGCCATTCTGATCGAGTTGTGAGCTCAAAGCCGGCCTAGGCGTCTTGTTTTGAATCTGCACTTCACCGAGAGGCCCCCCGAACATCTTTGCGGGGCTCAGAAAGTTTTACATCCGGCTTCCACGATGGGCCCCGGAGAGACGCGGTACCCTCTTCTTGGGTTTGTGAGCACGGGCTGAATGCCTGTCAGTTTTTCCATGCAGCGATCGGCCTCGTCAGCGTTTCGTGCGCTTCCGTCGACATAAACATCTAACCATGGATGCCCCTCCCACCCGACATGGCAGGGTCCAGCTTGGGGTTTTTCCCCATCTCCGCAGAGGTCTTCGACGACCGCGTATTTGCGCAGGCGCGGGATATAGAACCGTGTACCTGGTTTGAAGTCTTCAGATATTTTGCTTCCGTCTCTCCGCCAGCCAACGGCCAAGGTCACCGGATCGTTGTAGGTCCCTATTCCGGCTGCGATGTCATGTATTATGGGCCGCCCGATAATGGCAGACGCGGGTGGTGTGTTGTCCCAGTAGCTGTAGCCCGTCAAAAAGACGGTCATGCGTCTCTCGTTGGGCAACCAGATGACACCGAGCAGCATGACAATGAAAACAGCGCGGCGCAGGTTTATATGCTTTCGGCGGCTCATAGACGGTGCTCCTTACGGATTTCCGGTGCAGGACGTCAGACCTGCCAGAAAGTTGATCTTGGGCACTATGCCGAGATGTGAGACTGTTGCAGCGTTCCACTGACCTAGCAAGTTTCAGGGTAAGCTCAGACCTGCCGCGCAGAACGGCGTTCAAACCTCACCGCTTCTCCGCGATATCCTCGTTCTTTTGGGAAAAGCCAAAGACGCTTTTAAAGGTACCCATTTACAGGACTGAGAGAAGCGATCCGTGCGTTGTTTAGGGTTTTCGGCGAGGGGGAAGACACACTTGAAGTGAGCTGGCGTAGGTTGATCCTTTGCCGGGTTCACACAAAACACGTAGATGGGTCCCTATACCGCCAAATACAGCACGATAGGACCAAAATCAAAGGCAAGCAAAAATACCTGCCGCGGCTCAGCAAAGAGCATGTAGTTGCGTTCAATTGATCAGCAAGCTTAAGTTGTTGCGCAAGTTATCGAAATGCTGAGCAGCCTAATGCCTCGTATGAGGTGCACAAATGTGCCGACCCAATTTATTCCGCCAAGCTCTTGTAGGAAGGCCGTGAGACGGCCAAACCGAACATGAGGCAAAGCGACGTTGGGGCCGGTACCGCGCCCGAAGGCTGCTGTAAGATCAGAGGTTCTACGATGCAGGTTGAAAAAACCGCCCTGGCTGGGGTCTTGATCCTCACGCCCGCCCGCCACGGGGACGCGCGCGGCTTTTTCAGCGAAAGCTGGAATGCCAAGACCTTGGCCGATGCCGGGCTTGATTATCACTTTGTGCAGGATAACCACTCTCTTTCTGAGGCGCCAAACACCCTGCGGGGCCTGCACTTTCAAACCCCGCCGCATGCGCAGGCGAAATTGGTGCGCTGTGGACGTGGCGCGCTGTTTGATGTCGCCGTGGACATCCGCCATGGCTCTCCAAGTTTCGGGCAATGGGTGGGCGTGGACCTCAGCTTTAAAAATGGGCGGCAACTGTTGATCCCGGCTGGATTTTTGCATGGGTTCATCACCCGCGAGCCGATGACAGAAATCATCTACAAATGCACCGATACCTATGCCCCTGATTGCGATGCGGCGGTCCGCTGGGATGATCCTGCGATTGGCATTGACTGGGGGCTTCAAGGACAAGCGCCGATCCTGTCTGAGAAAGACGCCAACGCGCCTTTGCTGTCCGAGATTGCTCCGCATTTTAGCTGGGAGGGCGCCGTATGAAGCTGCTTGTCACCGGCGGTGCCGGTTTTATTGGGTCTGCCGTGGTGCGACTTGCTTTGGCCCAGAGACATGCGGTGGTGAACCTCGATGCGCTGACCTATGCCGCCTGTCTCGACAACCTCGCGGAGGTTTCGGATCGGCCTGAATATGCCTTTGAGCATGCGGACATCCGGGACGAACAGGCTTTGGCCCGCATTTTCTCCGACCATGCCCCCGATGCGGTGCTTCACTTGGCAGCCGAAAGCCATGTCGATCGGTCCATCGACGGTCCGGGCGCGTTCATCGATACGAATGTGACCGGCACCTATACGCTGCTGCAGGCGGCGCGGGCCTATTGGGAGGGGCGCGGCCGGCCCGATGGGTTTCGGTTCCACCATGTCTCCACCGACGAAGTCTACGGCAGTCTCGGGGCTGAGGGGTATTTCACCGAAGAGACGCCCTATGCGCCCAACAGCCCCTATTCGGCTTCCAAAGCTGCGTCTGACCATCTCGTGCGCGCTTGGGGTGAAACTTATGGTTTGCCGGTGCTGCTGAGCAATTGCTCCAATAACTACGGGCCTTATCATTTTCCTGAGAAGCTGATCCCGGTGGTTATCCTCAACGCGTTGGCGGGCACGCCAATTCCAGTCTACGGCGCGGGCGAGAACATACGCGACTGGCTCTATGTTGAAGACCATGCCGAAGCCCTGCTGACGGTTCTGACCAAAGGGACAGTTGGGCGCAGCTATAATATCGGCGGCAACGCTGAGGCGCGCAACATCGATTTGGTGCATCAAATCTGTGCTCTTTTGGATGAATTGCGCCCCGCTAAGCAGGCTTATGCTGACCTTATCACCTTCGTCGCGGACCGACCTGGTCATGATGCACGCTATGCCATTGATGCCAGCCGCATACGCACCGAACTGGGCTGGCAGCCTTCGGTCACGCTGGAAGAGGGGTTGCGCCGCACAGTGACCTGGTACCTCGACAATCCCCGCTGGTGGCGGGCGCTGCAGGCGCGCGACGGGGTCGGGGAAAGGCTGGGCCGGGCATGAGCTTGCTTGTTTTTGGCGCCACCGGGCAGCTCGCCGTTGCGCTGCGCCGCCTCGCATATGACGCGCAATTTCTTGACCGGGCTGCAGCCGATCTAACCCATCCCGAAGCCTGCGCCGCGGTGATCCGTGCGACAGGGCCCTCCGCGGTGATCAACGCGGCGGCCTATACGGGCGTAGATCGTGCTGAGGAAGAAGAGGCTCTGGCCAGGCTCATCAACGCCGAGGCTCCTGGGGCTATGGCACGCGCCTGCGCTGAACTGGACATCCCCTTTTTGCATGTTTCGACGGACTACGTCTTTGACGGCAGCGGACATAGCCCTTGGCGCCCTGACGATCCCATCGCTCCGATTAATGCCTATGGGCGCAGTAAAGCAGATGGCGAAGCGGCTGTGCGTGCGGCCGGCGGGCCCCATGCAATTTTGAGGACATCGTGGGTGTTCTCTGCGACGGGCAGGAATTTCGTGACCACGATGCTGCAGCTGAGCGAATGCCGTGATGTGCTGAAGGTGGTTGATGACCAGATCGGGGGGCCTACCCCGGCGCTGTCCATCGCGGAAACATTGCTGCAGATGGCGGGCGCGATGAAGGCAGGGCAGGGCGGCGGCACTTATCATTACGCGGGGGCACCTGCGACTTCGTGGAAATGTTTCGCGCGCGAAACATTTGCCACTGCGGATCGGGCGGTTGAGGTGGTTGGCATTCCGACCTCAGGTTACCCGACGCCGGCAAAAAGGCCGCTGAACTCTCGTCTTGATTGCAGCGCCCTGCAGAGGGATTTCGGTATCAGCCCTCCGGACTGGCGTTTGGCGCTGGAGGATATCGTGAAGGAACTGACATGAGCGCACGCAAGGGCATTTTGCTGGCCGGCGGGTCTGGCACCCGGCTGTACCCGATCACCTTGGGCATATCCAAGCAATTGCTGCCGATCTACGATAAGCCGATGATCTATTATCCGCTGTCTGTGCTGATGCTGGCGGGCATTCGCGAGATCGCCGTCATTACCACGCCTCAGGACGCGGATCAGTTCAAACGCAGCCTGGGCGACGGCGCCCAGTGGGGACTGAACCTTACCTATATTGAGCAATCCAGCCCCGATGGGCTGGCGCAAGCCTACATCCTGGCCGAGGACTTCTTGAACGGCGCGCCTTCGGCAATGGTTTTAGGTGATAACATTTTCTTTGGGCATGGGTTGCCTGAAGCGCTGGCTGCTGCCGGTGACCTTGAAGAGGGGGGTACGGTGTTTGGGTACCGGGTTTCGGATCCGGGGCGCTATGGGGTTGTGGATTTTAATGCCGAAGGTCGCGTACGGGCAATTGTTGAAAAACCCCGCGTGCCGCCCTCGAATTACGCTGTAACGGGGCTCTACTTTCTGGATGGAACGGCCTCTAGGCGGGCGCAAGCTGTAAAACCTTCAGCCCGGGGCGAGTTGGAAATCACTTCGCTTTTGGGGATGTATCTCGAAGACGACGCACTCTGCGTGCAACAAATGGGTCGGGGGTTCGCATGGCTTGATACGGGGACCCACGGCAGCTTGTTGGATGCGGGCAATTTCGTGCGCACGCTCTCAGAGCGGCAAGGGCTTCAAGTTGGCAGCCCCGAAGAAATCGCTTTCAACAAGGGATGGATCGACGCCGAGCAACTGCGTCACCGGGCGGAGAGTTTCGCAAAAAACAGCTATGGCGCCTATCTCCTTCAGTTGCTGAAGTAGCTCTGCCAGGTTGCTTTTGCACACAGGGGCGCGTGGAGCTTTTTACCCCTCCACCATGGGGCGGGCCGGCGGGCCATAGAAACTTTGCGATGCCTTTTATCGATCCCGCTTTTGCGAAGGAGAGAAAGGCTTGCGATAGATCCCTACGCGCGTCTTTGCGCCAACCTCCGAGCCGGGGGGGGTCTTGCCCGCGCCGCTCTGGAGGTTGTCATTGTCGAGGCCGCCTTCGGGCACATTCTTGCTGTCGCCAAGACGCGCGTATCTGCGCCGTCACACCATGCCAAAAGCCTGGCGCGGCAGGCCAAGATCATCGGCGTATCCGAGAAGGATGGCTTAGGGTCTCCCATTCACGCTCTCTATTTGCTGCCAAAATCTTTATGAACGTTGCGCCGGCTGCGGGGGCGCTGCGGGCAAGGCGTTCGTTTTTATGCGACACATCGGCGCCCCCCTGCGCGCGCGCTTGAAGAGGAGACGGCTGCCTTGTCCGGGCGCATTGTCTGCTGCCACTGCACGCGCGTCTCAGTTCAAGATGCCATGGATTTCGATTTTGGTTTGCCCGGCTCATGTTGTCCGGGGATCAGGCTTTGGCGCCTTTTATATAAGAGTTTCGGCCATCCGTGGGCCTTTCAACGTTTCTGCTTGGAGCCGCCTTTTGCCCAGTGCGCGTACCCAACAGATGCGCACCGGTCCGCCGCTTTGGGACCGTCCCGTGTTGTTCGCGACACGGAGGTCGTCGGTGGGCGGCCCAAATGGGTTATCCACATCTCTTGGGCGTACTGCCCGCGCTTTTTCTTTGGATCAGTTTTACCAGAACATAGTCTTTGAGACATGCCGACGATCAAGGCCCCTCGGTTGGGCCCCATTTGGAAAGGACCAGTATGCCGCCCTGTGACAAAACCAAGAGAGCTGAACGGCTGAAGGTTAATGTGTCTTCTGCAGAGAAAGAGGTGCTGATGCAGAGGGCGGCTGCCGCCGGACGGAGTCTTTCGGACTATCTCAGACATGTGGGGCTTGGCGCCAGGACAGGGGCCTCAGCGGTGCAGGTCCTGCAACTGGTTGAGTTGCTCGATGAGGGCGTGACTCTGTTGGAGCAGATTGCACAGCATCAAGATGCACAGCAGAGCGACGGCTTGTTGGTCTTGTTTCAGCTGCAACGGATTGAGCAGCTTCTGGTGATGCTGGCACCGGTTCCTTTTGTTGCCCGGACATCCGCATGTTGATCGGTTGGTCGCCTCATCAGAGCTCTGCAGACCTGCATCAGCCGAGCTCTTATCTTCTTGACACTCAGGTGATGAAGACGGTCGGATCGCGGCGCGTCTTGGAGACCAGGCAGCCTGTTCCTGAGCTTCTGCTGGGCCGGCCCAGCATCGTACAGAGCGCGATTTCCGCGCTGCGGTTCGAGAAAAAATACCGCGTGGCGACCCTGTCATTTGCAGTCTCTGATATTGACGTCGCAGCTTTCAACGCGGGAGAGCGCCCTGCGCGCGACCCGGTGGCGGGAGCTATCGACCTGTTCTTGGAAATGGCCTTTGCCGGGGTGCCAGAGCAAAACCGCCCGCCGGTTTTTGCGGGCACACATACGCACACGGGCCGCTTGGAAATCAACATTGTGATGCCGCGTTTTATCCGGATGGAAGCCGGAGAGCTGCGCAGTTTTAACCCGCATCCGCCGATGAAGGGGAGCCAAGATGCTTGGGATGCTTTGGGCAATTTTCTGAACGATGCCTTTGGCTGGGAGAACCCGCGGTCGCCCGACAAAGCGCGCGCCGTCATAGGGCCAGATTGGCTGGAAAAGCGGGTGGCGGCGGCGCGGCGGCACGAGGTTGAGTTCACCTCCTCCGCGCCAAAGCTTTTTATGTTGCAGGGGGCAAAGAGGATCGCCGCCAGCCGCCACGGCCGGAATCGGTCCAGCTTTCTGTCTTTGATGGCAAAGGTTACGGCGGCAGCAAAATATGACCTCGAGCCAATGCCGGGGGGAGCGATCGCTTTGGTTTCTGAAACAGACCCGCATCCGCTTGTGTTGCGCGGCACATGTCTGGGCACAGAGGCTCCGAAGGCTGGGGCCCCGCCCCAGCTTTCGGTGGACAATGCTTTGTCGCAACAGTGGCGGCGGCGCGCGGCTTGGAATGCCTCCCATTATGGGAAAAGCGCTTGGGCCCTGGCCGAGCCCGACTGGGCGACGCGGGTCCAGGTGCCGCAGCTCGACGTGCCGTCATGCCACCCCGACGCGTCCCGACCCGTACAAGCACCGCACCGCTTTGCAACCGTAGCGCAGCGCCTCACGACAGGCCTGCGCCGCCTGCGCAAGCACTTGGCGCGTACCGCGGCTCTTGGCCTGATCGGGACCTGCCTCGCCACCTTTAACCGCTCGGCCTTGCGCCGCATCACAGCCAGATTGGAGACACTTTCTTATGACCACAGCACTCTACGACACACCGACCACAGCGCCTCTCGAGGTTTTGATGAAAGACCTTTGCATTCTTCTTCAGCAGGTGTTGGGGCAGCCTGCCGAGCGGGAGGTGGCAGGCCAGATCACGGCGCTGGTCTCGGAGCTGAGCGGCATTCGCACGGCGATGGAGCGGCACAGCCGCGCGCTCGAACAGGCCGCCCTGACGCTCAAAGAAGCACAGCCTGGGACAGGACAGCAGATATTAATGGGGCAGGAGCTGCAAGCGATCTCCCAGGATATCGCTTGGATCAAAGCGCAGCTCTCGCAAGACGCCTTCGCGCCATAGATATGGTCCGGGCGCTGCGGGGCGCAGCACGGACTGCCTTTGCTCAGCACGACATCATCATTGGCAGAGATCATGAGGGGGGCTTTAGTGTCGCCGGGGCCGGGGGGAGGATTGTCTTCGCGCCATCTGGAGAGATCACAGGACTGGGCGCGTTATCCCAAGACAGCTATGCGCACTTTTTGTACGCGGTCTGCGATCAGTTGCAGCTTCCGTCGAGCGCGTTGCAGCCGATGGTAGAGAACGACAACGCAATCTCGCTGAGCTTATGAGCGCCGGGGGCACTCTGGGCGAAAGGCTGGGGCGGGTCGGAGGCGTTGAATGATGGGCGTTCACAAGGAGTGAGCTGCCGATCATGTGGGGTCGTCTGTAGCTGCAGCTGCTGGCGCGCCCGTGAAGTGCCCGGGACCCCGGGCGAGAGGGTGGTGTTTGTTTGCCTCTTTGAGGCTGCGCGAGAATGGGATCTTCACAATCCAGTGGGGCACCGGCGTTTCAACAGCCGTCTTCGAAGCTCTCCCGCTTGGCAACTTACAGAAGTGAAACACGCACCGGCAAAGATCATATGACGAAGAATACGGACCCGAACATGAAAGCGGCGCAGGCGGTCCTCGGCTATTTGAGGGTGACCTTCCCCAAGCGCGTTCTGACGAACCCCGAGAAGTTCGACCGCTTTATGTTGGAGGTGACGGTGTTCATGGAAAACGGCCCCCTGGAGGTGCGCAAATTCGTGCGATGATGGACTTCGTATGATGTTTTTTATGCCGGCGCCTTGCCCGCTCTGCCTTCTCGGACCGTCTTGAGACGGCATTTCTGCCCGGGGCGGCGATCGGCTGCATCGACGGTTTTCTCTAGGCGCCCCAGCCAAGCTTGAGAGATGCGCTAAAAGACATTGATGCAATGAATTCTTGCATTGCGGGGGAGTTCTTGCCCAGTATTGCGGCCATTGATTTAAACCACAGAGTATCTGATCTGGGCCGATCTTTCGTTCGGAAAAAATAGTGTTTGGCGCAGAGGCTATGACGGGCCGGCAGGACTCATTTGTAAGAAAGCCTTAATTTTTATGAGCCGATTTGGCCGCCGCTATGCCCTGATTTCTCCTTGCCGCAACGAAGCCAGGTTCATTAAAAAGACGCTTGATAGCGTGATTGCTCAGTCTGAGCTCCCTGTGCTGTGGGTCATCGTCGACGATGGATCGACGGATGGGACCAGGGAGGTTCTCGCTGAATACAGTGCCCAATATTCTTGGATCAAGGTTGTCGAAAAGCCGGACCGGGGGCATCGGGCTGTCGGCCCGGGTGTCATTGAAGCCTTCTACGCGGGGCTTCGGACGCTCTCGTTAGATGCGTTTGATTATATCTGTAAGTTGGACGTCGATCTTGATCTGCCACCGCGGTATTTCGAGATTTTGATGGACCGGATGCAGGCGAACCCGCGCTTGGGCAGTGCGAGCGGCAAGCCTTATTACCGCGGCACGGGGGGGGCGTGGGTCAGTGAAAAATGCGGCGATGAGATGTCTGTGGGCATGACAAAATTTTACCGCACAAGCTGTTTTGAAGACATTGGTGGCTTTGTGCGTGAAGTGATGTGGGATGGGATCGACTGCCACAAGGCGCGCCAGCGTGGATGGGTGGTGCGCAGCTGGGATGAGCCTGATTTACAATTTCATCATCTGCGGCCGATGGGGTCCAGTGAGAACAATATTCTAACGGGCCGTGCGCGCCACGGGTTTGGTCAGTACTTTATGGGGTCTGATCCGCTCTATTTTACAGCCACGGCGCTGTTTCGGATGACGCGGCCGCCTTATGTCGTGGGGGGGGCTGCGATGCTGTATGGATATGCGCGGGCCTGGTGGACTGGGGCGCGCCAGTTGGATGATCCTGAGTTGCGCGATTTTATACGCGCTTATCAGCGCCAAGCCCTGCGACAGGGTAAATCAAAGACAATCGCGGCCATCGAAGCACGGCAAGAACCTCACTGGGGTGTGCAACCGCAGTCTGCCGTGGAAAAATAACGAATAGACGAGGCGCCCGCAGGTATGTGTGGATTAGTAGGTTTTCTCGGCCCCCCGCGTGCGGAGGGCGAACGGCGGTTGGCGGCCATGACGGAGCGCCTCGCCCACCGCGGACCTGATGCAAGTGGACTATGGGTGGATGCCGCCGCCGGTGTCGGGCTGGGCCATGCCAGGTTGTCGATCGTTGATTTGTCCCCCGCGGGGCATCAACCGATGGCGTCAAACTCAGGGCGTTATGTCCTCGTGTTCAACGGGGAGATCTACAATCATCTGGACCTGCGCGCGGAGCTTGAGCAAAGCGGCCGTGCGCCGGGTTGGCGGGGTCATTCTGACACAGAGGCCCTGATCGCGGGATTTGATGCCTGGGGGGTGGCCGCAACGGTCTCGCGCGCCATTGGTATGTTTGCCTTTGTCGTCTGGGACCGCGAGACACGCCAGCTTATCTTGGGCCGAGACCGCATAGGAGAGAAGCCGCTTTATTATGGCTGGCAAGGGGAGGGGTCTCACAGAACCTTCTTGTTCGGCTCGGAGCTGCGCGCGCTGCAAGCTCATCCTTCTTGTGGCGCCGAGATCGACCGAAACGCGGTCGTGCAGTTTATGCGTTATGGACATGTCAGCGGCGCGCCCGCGATCTATGCGGGTCTTTCCCGGCTGACGCCTGGGTGTTTGGCGCAAGTGTCTCTTGATCATCCCGACGTTGTGGTGACGCCCTATTGGTCGGCCGTTGAGGCGGCACAGCAGCCAAAACGAGAAGATGCCCCCCTGCAGACGATTGATGCGTTAGATGCGCTTTTGCGCGATGCTGTCAGCCGCCAGATGCTGGCCGATGTGCCGCTTGGGGCTTTCTTGTCTGGTGGCATCGATTCATCGCTCGTCGTGGGGCTCATGCAGGCGCAGTCAGAGCGGCCCATTCAAACCTTCACCATGGGGTTCCGCGAGCCGCGCTATAACGAAGCCGCGTTTGCTGCGCGTGTGGCGGCCCATCTTGGCACTGAACATACCGAGCTCTATGTCGAAGATGCAGACCTGCGAGACGTCGTACCAATGTTGCCCGACATTTATGATGAGCCTTTCGCAGATGCCTCACAAATCCCGACCTTTTTGGTCTCCAAGCTCGCCAAAGGCAGTATCAAGGTCGCCCTGTCGGGGGATGGCGGGGATGAGCTGTTTTGCGGCTACGATCGCTACCGGCAGGGTGCGGCTTTGATGCGGCGGTTGGGTGCTGTGCCAAAGCCCTTACGTGGCGCCTTGGGGGCTGCGACGCAGGCAATTCCGGCACGGTTTTGGGATCAGGCGCTAGCGCCGTTGCGTCGGGCGCCGGTTGGAAAAGAGCCAAATGGGCAATGGACGCACAGGATGGCAGATTATGTTTCCAGTACGTCGGTTGAAGACTTGCACCAGAAATTGGTCTCCCGTTGGCGCCGCCCAGAAGATCTGGTGCCAGAGGGGCGGGAGCCTCAGTGCTTTTTGAATGGGCTTGCGCCTCCAACGCAGGGCGAAAGCGCTGCCGAGCGGATGATGCTGCTAGATCAGCTCACGTATCTTCCAGATGGAATTTTGACGAAGGTAGATCGGGCGGCGATGCATGTTTCTCTGGAGACGCGAGCGCCGTTATTGGATCACAGGGTCGTGGAGTTTGCAGGCCGTCTTCCTATGTCGATGAAGCTGCGGGACAATAAGTCCAAGTGGGCGCTGCGGCAGGTGCTCTATCGCTATGTTCCTGCGGCGTTGATTGAGCGGCCCAAGATGGGATTTGAGGTGCCGGTGGGCATCTGGTTGCGGGGTCCGTTGCGGGACTGGGCCGAAGATCTGCTGTCTGTGTCACACCTGCATGATAGCGGTTATTTAGATGTTAACCTGGTGAGGCAAACATGGGTCGAACATCTCTCGGGCCGTTTTAACTTCGGTCTACAACTGTGGAATATACTTATGTTTTTATCTTGGCAGAGAAGAAACGGTCATCTGTCTGGGCTGGTTTAGGGAGAGAAGGGGCCGTTCGGATCTGCAAGCCTTTGATTGCAAAGAAAGGTGAAAGCTATTCTTTTTCGCTATTCTGGCCAAAAGCGGTGATGGCGATACCATTTGAAGCTAACCTATAGCGTGGTGATCAGTATGAGCGGAAAAGTTGTGCCTTCATGTGATAGCTGACATGACTAATGTTTTACCGTAGCATTTTGGGGTTAGTTTTTCCAAACCCGGGCAGGATAAAATTAATAAAAGTATATATAGACCGGACGTCGATGGGCTTCGTGCCGTCGCGGTGATGGCGGTGATTGCTGGGCATGCCTTTGAGGAGTGGTTTCCCAGAGGCTATCTCGGCGTGGATGTTTTCTTTGTTATATCAGGTTTTGTCATAACGCTTTCGCTCGTTTCCAGGACGAGCGCATCGTTTGGGGCCTTCTTCGCGGCCTTTTCTTTAAGGCGGATCAAAAGGCTTCTTCCGGCTATGCTGGTGTGCATCGGTCTCACCTGCGCTATCCTCTTGCTCATTGACCCGGCGCCTAAGGCATCTTTGCGCACAGGCGCCGCAGCACTGTTTGGCGCTTCTAACTTTTCGCTATATTTTCAAGAGCTTGATTATTTCTCGCCATCGATACGATACAACAGCTTCACCCATACCTGGTCCCTAGGGGTCGAAGAGCAGTTCTATCTCTTGTTCCCGATTTTATTCTGGTTTGCCTATAAGCCATCCTGGACCCAGGATGTGCAGCGGTTTCTCTTCGTTATCCTGTCGCTTAGCGTGCTGTCGTTGCTAGGGTTTGTCGTTTATCAGGCCAGTGCCCCCATGGCTGCGTACTATATGATGCCCTTGCGCTTTTGGGAGTTGGGGATCGGTGTGGCCTCTGCCGCAATTCTCTATCACCGCCCTGACATGTTGCAGAATGCGGGGCGGTTCTTACCGGCGCCGATCTTGATTGCCGCCATGACCATGGTCTTCATCGTGCCTTTAGGCGGTGCGTTCGTTGGCCATATCTTGATCGTCGTCTTGACCACTGCGTTGCTTTTTGTCGGCGTCAAGAATGAGGATCAGACCCGTCTGCTGACGAATAGGCCCGCGCGCTACGTGGGCAATATTTCTTATTCTTTGTACCTCTGGCACTGGCCATTTTTGGCGTTTGGCCTTTTGGCCCCCTATAGTCTCTGGGCGAACCCTGTGGTGAGCATATGCAGCGCATTTCTTGCCGCTATCTTATCCTACCACTTTGTGGAACAGCCCTTTCAAAGGGTTAAAACGCCCCAACCGAAGCTTTGGCATTTTGCAGGGGCCTTTGCATCTGTCCTATGTGTGATTGCTCTTGTTGCAGCGGGGAACTCTTATCGCAAATCTTCGGGGGGCTCTCGTATCGAAGCTGCGATGCATCCGGAATTCTTGGCCCTGCCGGGCAGTGGTCTGCCCTTTAATCCCACTTGCGTCGTGGATGGACGTAGCAGACAGCTAAAGCCCGATACGTTCGACAATTGCACTTTTGCCCCCCTGGCTCGCGAGGAAAAAACACTCTGGGCAATGGGCGACAGCCATGCAGGCCATCTGCAAGGTGCCTTGCTCAGGCTGCGGGAGGATTATGGCTATGGCGTCCATTTGGTTGAGACGCCTGGAAAGAGTTTTCCTGTGGTTGAGGCCGGCGGCTTCGCGCCCCGCTCGAAACTTTTTCAGGAGGTACAGCGCAACTGGAAGCCTGGAGATATTGTCGTCTTATCGCGCCTTTACTTCTCGCGCACCGATCCGTTGAGTGTCCGCCAGACATTTGGCAGATGGATTGAGGAGGTCGGCTCCTTCGCGGACGAACTGGAGCGTCTTGGGATTGGTCTGCTCTTGGTAGGCCCGCCCCCCATGTTCATGTTTGAAGACATACGTGCCTGTGTTCCTGACGATGAGCTTAGTTGCTCAATAGACCGCAGCAGACTGGAGGAGCTGACCGATATTGTACATCGTGACCTCAGCCGTCTTGCAGGCAGGCATGAGAATGCTGAGTTTATAGATATATTCTCAAAGCTTTGTCCCCCGACTTCGAAGGTCTGTAGCCCAAACCAAGATGGCTATTTTATATTTCGAGACCGGGACCATCTGAACGTCGAAGGAGCGGCGCAGATATCACAGCATCTTCAGACGGCTATCGAGGTCCTAGAGAAATAGGGGGGCGTGTTCCTATAAAAGGGAAGGGCAGTCACCGCACGATCCTGCTCGGGCGGTCTCGTGATTGGAGGGAATGCGTAGGGGGCGGCGTTGGCCTCGCGGGCCCATCAGACATACCAGATACCGTCGTCCACAGCGCCGGCGACTTTGAGGATGTTCTCCTGGGAGTCGGTAAAATGCTGAAGGATCATAGACCGGCTGAGGCCGTTTTCTTGCTGCTCGCTCCAAAAATCAAAGCCTGCTTGATCGGGGTTCCTGTCGAGAACGTTGTTGTAGAGCGAGCTCAGAAAGGCGTCATCTTGCAGGCTTTCAGGGTTTCCGTATCTACCCTCGAACTCTTCGGATCCGATAAAGTAGCTCGCCATTTGCTGTAGGGTAATTGTCCCTGCATCGAAATGCCGAAGCCAGAACCCCAGGCCTTCAGGGTCGGGGGCGCGATCAAAGGCTGCTTGATATAACCGGAATGTCGTACCGGCCGTACCGCTGGTATCGAACGCGAGATACCCGTCATCGAACTGTAGCCGCTCAACGTTCTTTAGGGTGTGCGTAATGCCGGAACCTGAGGCGTGGACGCTAATATTAAGCTGGTTGTCATCGGTGATCGCGTAAAGCTCTGAGGTGCCATTGAAGCGAACGGTATCAAGCCCTGCAAACCCGTCTATAACATCTGCCCCCTCTGTCGCGATGAACATATCGCTTTGAATGCTTCCAGCTGTTCTTGCCCCATAGATGATCTGGGCTCCTTCGATGTCATGTGCTGTCAGGCCAGATACCTTTTCCAAGGTTGGGTACATGAGGGTGTTAGGATCATCTGTATGTAGTAAGCCCATGGTGTGGCCGATTTCATGCAGGGCCGTCGCGTAAAAATTTATGTCACTGGTCGTAGGGGTTTTGCTTGTGGACCAGCTTTCTGCGAGATCAAACCGGATTTCGGCTTCTGTGACGCTGTAAAGAGATGTCGTTGTTTTGCTCAGTTGAGACTTGGCATTGCCGATCACCCCATAGGCTCCATCAATCGCATCCCACCCCAAGCGTAAATTGCTTTGTGAGCCATCAACCACTTCGACAAAATCAATGTTTGCAACGTTCTCCCATGCCTGAAACGCATCGCGTATGAGCCCTTGGTAAAGGGGGTTTGTGATCTCTCCGGTGAAGGCGACCCCGGTGGTGGCAAAGCTCCAGTTTACGATACCTCCTGCATGACCCTTCTCGCCGTGACCCCATTTGTAGTCGCTTAAGGTATAGCTCATGTAGGATCGCTCTCTTGCAGGTGGAATGCTGTTCTCATGGAGAAAGGATAGCCAATAAGGCTGAGTGCGCATAGCAGCTGTGCGCTATTTGGAGGCTTCATTACTGTGCCACCAGCGTTCAGGCAAGTGATCTGAATGAGGTGCAAACGATGAGCGTTTTTGCGCTTGCCGCGGCTCTCGCTTCTGGCTGTGAGCGGAAGTAAGAACAGGAAATGGGTTGCCCCATTTCCTGTCCCAGTGTGCCCTTGGAGCGCACGAGGTAAAACCGCTTAGGGCATTACGGAGCCCTTAAAACCTTATAACGCGCAAAATGCCAGTAAGATTTGGGATTTCCAGTTGATCGTCAGGCGTTCCAGCCCCTCACCAAATAGATCACCCTCCACAGATAGATAGGATCAACTTTCGTAAGGCCATATGTAAGTGAGGGCTGTCAGCCTTTGAGGTCGCCTCCTTAAAACGTTATTTTTTGAGCGGCAGACTATAGCTATAAGTTTATGGTGCTTACACGGTATTAGAGTTGCGCCTGTTTTGGCGGCGTAACAGACGAATTTTCCAGTTGGTAAAATCGGCAGGCAAACCAGAAATCACACGTTCTACTAGGTCATAATGTCCTTTGGCGCTGGCGCGCTCAAGCATGCGGTAGACATAAACCGGCGTTGCCATTCTTGCGCGCAGTAGCTTGTGAAATTGTGTCGTTGTCATTGAGCCTTCTAGCATTCCTTGAACCAGCGGTTTCAGGATCCCCATCCGCTTGAGACTGGGGGGCACCTTATGGGTAAGATCGGGCCAAGCAAAATGAATGACTTGGGGGCCATGAAGGCGCCGCGCATGTAGCAGGTCCCCACGCACTGTCGGGTCATAGACTAAATATGCTTTTCCTGCAGCAGGCAGACTTTGGGCAGCATCGCGCCATTCTGGCGTCGACCAGTCAAGGCTGCGACGCGCATAACGATACCGTTTCTCGAATGGTGCATCTAAAGCAGAAAGCGACGATTGGGGTGCAAATGCCACCACAGTGCAGCCAGGAGCCAACGGCGCGAACAGGCAGGCACCATAACCGCCCATCGATGCCCCATACATCGATACCGCTGGATAACTGCTAAATAGGCCTTGATCGCGCAATACTGTCAGGTGGTCAGAGAGTTCGGTCGAACGGAACCAGTCGTTGGCTTTGGTCATCACCCCAAGCGACCCCCATCCCAGTCCTCGTGCAAGATCATGCCCCCAAGGCTTCCGAGCCCCCTCGGACCTCAGAGAAGACAGATTATCAAAACTAACCAAGAGCCGGTCTTTACCCGGAAAATGTGCGATGACGTGGCGTTCGGTTTCGTGGAAACTGCCGCCTGCCGTTTCCACCTCCTGCTTAATCCATTCGAAGTTGAGGTTTTTATGGTCGTCAGTTTTCTTCGAGCTGAATTCATTCACAGTAATACTAAATCTTTTCAGTAGCTTAAGGCGGTTGCGTTCAGGCGCTCGTTTTAGACCTTTTTAGAGAGGGCACCAATTTTTGGTTAAGCCCATCTATACCCCGTTGCCAGTGAATATTTGAAGAGAACAAGTTGACGACTATGTTTCTCTAAGGGTGGTTTAAAAAGGCCTGATTGATGGAAATCATATTCATTATCCTAGCAATAGTGGTGGTAGCTGTCCTTTGGGTCCGCCATGGTTTTCCAAGAGAGACTCAAACTCATAGCTCACATCGTCCGGAATTTCGGAATAACGTGAGACGAAGGAGAACGTTTAACACAGCAACCGCACAGCCAGTGCCAACAAAAGTTGAGCTAGAAGGACCAGCATATGTGGTTGATGGAGATACAATAGTCATTCAAAAAACTCAGATACGACTGTTTGGCGTCGATGCACCTGAGCTAAATCACCCGTTCGGTAAAAAAGCCAAATGGGCGCTGGTTTCGCTGTGTAAGGGGCACCAGATTCGCGCAGAAATTACGGCACAAGACGATTATGGCCGTACTGTAGCAAAGTGCTATCTGCCTGATGGGCGTGACCTTTCTGCTGAAATGACCAAGCTTGGCTTGGCCATTGATTGGCCTAAGTTTTCCGGCGGAGCGTATCGTGCATTTGAAACGCAGGATGTAAGGAAAAAGCTTTGGCTCGCTCACGCGAGGCAAAAAGGCCATATGCAAGTGTGGGAGAAATTTGAGGCGCAGCAAGCCGCTAAGGCCGAGACAGATAGCTGACCTGTGTAAAAAAAGCTGTCGCTCCAAAGAAGCGTCTTTATACTCCTGGAAGAGCACTTAAGGCGCTCATTTCTTCAGATAGCGAACTCGTCGTGCATGGTGCATTATTGGCCCACCTTTTAGGGGAAGAAAACCATGTCCGAACATCGCAATTCCGTCCACGCTTTTGGGACGGCAGATGCCAAGGCGATGCAAAGCAGAGCGCGAACAACCCTGATCCACCTGATTGCGTTGATGGAGGCGGAGTTTTTAGAAGAGGGGCAGCTTCAAAGCCTACCGGACAGCATGCGACCTAAGCAGTGCTTAAAAGACCTTCCCAGCAATTGGTTTTCCAAACCCATAGGTCGTGTGGATTGGGCCGCTCTGGAGGGGGAAGCGAAATCCACCATTGCGGATTATCAAGATCTTCTTTTTTGCCTGCATGCCGTGCGGCAGTTCAAACTCAAGACGGCCGAGATATATGCCCAGGTCGGCGCAAGGGAAAGCACGCCTGTGGTGTTTAAAGAGCAACTGCAGGGTGAAATCCACACGTTGCGGTCGGCTATTGTCAGGATCGCTTTGCGTGCATGCGCCATCTCAGATGAGATGTTGCCAGGGGCAAAGAAAGAAGGGGGCTCTGAACAGGTCAGAGATTATGGTCGGGGGCACTATGCGTATCAGATCAAGAGCAGTGCTAGGGATGTCTCCCTTGACCGAGGGGACCATGGCGATGAGCTCGCGGTGCCAGCTGAGTGCTGCGCCTTAGGCTGCATACCGCGGCTGGTGGTCTTAGATGCGAGGGGGCCTTTTGCCTTGAATGACTTGGTGAGGGCTTACGAGAGCTATGGCGGGGAGGTTTTTCGGGGCGAAGCCGCATGGGCACATGTCGCCGAGCAAGCAAGTGGAAACCTGCGGATCTGCATCAACCGCTACTGCCGTGACCCTTTGTCTTTGATCCCCCTGACAAGGCATTTTGTAACCTCGCCGGGGATCGTGGACACAGCGCCTAGAGCTGCCTTCGCCCCCCAGTGGGCGAGAATGGCGGTGATGGGGCGTTGCTAAGCCTGCTTTCGGGACTGTTATGCAGACAATCGGGCCTTTCGCGTCAAGCGCGAAAAAGCGGCAGCGAAGAACGTGCCCAGCCAAATTGGGTGATGGTGGTATTGCTTTTGCGCAACCATTTATGGCCATCGCGGCGTGTGGGCGGCCCAACGTTGACACGATAAGCGCCCATACAGGAACGTTGCGAAAAACGAATAAGGGCAGTCGATCATGAAATTGTATTTTGCAGGACTTTTTCTATGCGCCGTTCTGGCGGGGTGTGGCGAGACCGCGCCCTTCGGTGAAGCGATCGCGCAGGGGTGATTTTAGGTTTCCGGTCATACTTTTGAGCCAGGTCCTGCAACATTTTCTTCTCTCGATCCCGGCATCCAGCACTGACGTCAAGGACCTAAAAGCTTCCACTGGCTTGGAAAAGGGGCTGTAGGAAACCTATGATTGATTTATGGCTGGCCCGCGTGCCAATCACTCCTAATCTGCCAGTTCTAAGGATATTTCCATGACCCATATTGTTCACCCGGTGCTCTTAGCTGGCGGCTCTGGAACCCGGCTTTGGCCCTTGTCGCGCAAAAGCTACCCTAAACAGTTCGCCAAGCTAATGGGAGAGAATAGCCTGTTTCAGGCCTCTGCGCAGCGGCTGAGCGGAGCGGGTTTTGCGGCACCGGTGGTCCTGACGGGGGCAGATTACCGATTTGTCGTCACAGAGCAGTTGGCCGCAGTAGAGATTGCGCCCGCGGACATTCTTATTGAGCCGGAAGGACGCAACACTGCCCCTGCTATTTTGGCAGCTGCCTTGAGCCTGGCTGCGCGTGCCCCCGAGGCACTGATGCTCGTGGCACCTTCTGATCACGTCATCCCTGACACGGCCGCCTTCCGGGCAGCCGTGCAGTCAGCGACCGCCGAGGCCCAAGAGGGCCAGCTTGTGACTTTTGGCATTCGCCCTAACCGTGCGGAAACCGGATATGGTTGGCTAGAGATGAGCAGTCCAAGCGTAGATTTTGCGCCAAAGCCGCAACCGCTCAAAGGTTTTGTGGAAAAACCCGACCATGCCACTGCAGAAGCGATGTTGAAGGGGGGGCAGTACCTGTGGAACGCAGGTATTTTCCTGTTCTCGGTAAAATCTATCATCGCAGCTTTTGAAGCCTATGCGCCTGACATGCTGGCTCACGTGCGGGCGGCCATGGACCAGGCTGAGCAAGATCTCGGCTTTACCCGGCTGTCGCCGGAGGCTTGGGCGCAGGTTGCGGAAGACTCGATTGACTATGCGATCATGGAGAGGGCTGACAATCTTACAGTGGTGCCTTACGGGGGCGCTTGGTCGGATTTGGGGGGGTGGGATGCCGTTTGGCGCGAAACCGGGCCCGACGAGTCTGGTCTGGTGGTGTCGCAGTCGGCGACGGCAATTGATTGTCATGATACATTGCTGCGTGCAGAAGATCCGCAACAACATCTTGTTGGCATTGGACTGCGCGATATTATTGCGGTGGCAATGCCCGATGCGGTGCTCGTGGCCCACAAAGACCGTGCACAGGACGTCAAAAAAGCGGTTGCTGCTTTGAAGGCGAAGGGGGCTACCCAGGCGGAAACCCTCCCGCGCGACTTTCGCCCGTGGGGGTGGTTCCAAAGTCTTGTGGTGGGCTCACGGTTTCAAGTTAAGAAGATTTCGGTGCACCCTGGGGCTGCGCTTAGCCTGCAAAGTCATCACCATCGCTCTGAGCACTGGATCGTGGTGGAGGGTACAGCCAAGGTAACCATCGGGGATGAGGTGAAGTTGGTGAGTGAAAACCAGTCGGTTTATATTCCCCTGGGGGCCACGCATAGAATGGAGAACCCCGGCAAAGTGCCGATGGTTTTGATTGAAGTTCAGACGGGGAGCTATCTCGGCGAGGATGATATTATCCGCTATGAGGATGTCTATGCGCGCGGACAGGGTGCGAAGGGCTGACGACAAAGTGGATTTTGCTTCCAGATCCTCTCCGAGTGATGCTGGGGGTAGCCTGTGGAGAGCAGGGGACCAAGGGCTGCCCGTAAATTTTGCGCAGAGACGTGCTCTGTTTAGCGTCCCTGGTAGCTTTACGCAGTTCGCTCCGGTGGGTATAGTAAGCGCTATTAGTTGTTAGGAAATTCCAGATGGTCCGAACTATTTTAGTTAGTAAATATATTCAGATTCAGGGCGCTTTTGTTCGTGCGTTGGAGAATGGTAACATTATTGTATCTACTGGAAACGGTCAGTTTGAAGGTCAGCCAGTCGGCATTGAACCTAAGACCTCTTCACATGTAGTGCTTGCAGTCTCCTAAAACGCCGATGTGACCACAGGGGCGCATTTCGCCGGTTGCTGGATCGCGCATCAGGGGGAGCTCTCCTTTTTCGTAGGAGGAGCAGGCTGTAAGGAGCAAGGCAGACATAAGGATAAGGAGCTTCATTTAATGACTTCTTGGTTATGTTTCCAAAGCGCCGGATGTCTTAGCCAGTCTAGGCTTCTATACAAGTTTACCGTTTGAGCGTCCAAGAGAAAGTTGGCGCTCAAACTGCGGGTTGCACCAAGCTCCCCCCGCATTTGCGTCAGTGTCTATAGCTTGGACAGGCTTTTGGCCTAGGTCATTCGATACAAGCCCGGGGCACCTTTGCGAGAAACATCTGTAATTGAATGGGGCATGTAAAAAGAGGTGCCAAAGCGAACAAACATGACCCTTGGAGAGGCGCCTCTAGAGCCAGCAACGCTGGCAGAGGTTTTGGGGTGTTTGGAAGACATGAGGGCGGAAGATATTTCTTGTAGTCCGCGTTTGGCAGGCAACATTATGTCAGATGCCGCTCTTGTGATCCGTGCGCTTGCGGATCGGGCAGGCATTAGCCTTGAACAAAAGGAGTGATCCGAGTGACGATTGGGTGTTCTGCGTTGGGGTTTATGGCGTCAGTGGCTTTCAGCGGCGGTTATGAATAGGTAGCGTGTATTGTGCTGTTCATCGCTTTGATCTCGGCGCTCGCTTAGCCATAGGGGAGAAGAAGATGGCGCGGCTAACTTGGAAAGAGCCTGACAGGGCGCAGGGAGCAAAATCCTGGTTGCTTCGACCTCTCTGTTGGGTTTTTGGTCACGGCTTTTATCAGGCAGATAACGAAACCTGGGTTGATGCCACTTTGATATGCCCCAGGTGCGGGCAAAGACATTCTCGGTAGGGAGCCCTATGCACGCATTCTTGGCCTCTCTTGAGCAATGCATAGAAGGTGAGAACAGGCATGCTGCGATCTGTCTCACCCTTGTTCTGCCTGAGATGGCTGGGGCTGTTGAAAGCCCACAGCTTGAGCCGCGCCAAAGGTATTCTGAGTGGTTTGATCAGTGGGTTGGAGGGAAGTATCGAACAAGCCTCTTATCGGGACCGCGTACATTTCTGTCTGGGAGTGATTGCTATGCGTTGAAATGCGCGATGCTTTATCAAGGCCTAGAAGCCAACGCCACGTGGCCACATGCCAGTGCGAATGACCTCAGCCGGTATGCTTTTGTCTTAGATTCTGAGGCGCATTGCACCCATAAGAACCGAGTTCTCCAGGTGTCCCTAGACCTCTTCTGTCGCGATGTCCTGGCGGGGGGGAGAGCGTGGCTGAGCGCTATCGAAAAAGACTCGCGTAAAGCCGCACGACTGAAGCAGGGCCTAAATTTGCAGCCTTTCAACGAACAATAGAGGCATTTGAGGTGCCGCGGATTTTAACGCTGGATGCTTTCCAGATAGACAAGCAATCCCGCCAGGTCCCGCGGCGTTGGTGTTAGAATGCCATTTATCTCGACGGGCACCGTATCGTTTGCCATTGCCCCGCCAAATTGTGGCATAACGCGGCCCAAGTCGCGCTGCTCTGGGTGGCCATAAATATAGCTCAATGCCCATGCACGCGGAAAATTCCCGCCATTTTTGCGGGCCAGAAGGGTCAAATCTGTAGGGATGCATCGAGTTCTTTAGCTAAAGGCCCGTTCCCGCGCCCTGACATTCCATGGCACGAAACGCAGTTTTCAGCGTAGAATTTGGCACCATCAGGTGCTTCAGGCATTGAGGGCACTGTACAGGCCGCGATCACAACGCCGGTGGCGGCCAGTAGGAATAGAGGGGGTTTGAATGATGACATATCTACTCCTTATGGATCGGTTATAAGCGAATACGCTTAAGGATCCAGTGTGTTTGGACGAAAGGAGCTTGGCGTTGGGTTTCTTGTGCTGCTTGCTTGGCGCGTCGACATCTCGCTGTGCAAAGCGCTGGCCATTCTGGTCTGCGGTAACGCGTGGATAACGACGGATACGCGTTTATCCGGTTTTTAGGGTGTTATGGCGCAGCCTAGCTAAACGTCTGCAAAAGTGCTCCTCGAAACTGCGCGGCGAGGGCGGGGGCTTGGGATCATTATCTGACGCGCGGCCTGCGTTGCATAGGTTTGTGCCGCAACTTTGGATTGAACTTAGTCAAGCCGCTTTATTGCATTTTGCAGCATATTTTCCCGTTGCGACTGGCTGGCGCTTGAGGTTCCTTTAAAAAATTAACGACGTTAAGGACCCAATTAAAATGATCACCTATACCCTTTATGCCATTGAAGAAACTTTCGGCGTTGCGGATCAGCATGATGTTATTGCTGTCCGTCCGACTGAGATCACAATGACTTTTGAAGACGGCGCTTCGGCGCTCAGGTTTAGAACCGATTTAAACCGGAGCGAGTATGACGGCCTATCTGTGTTTACGTCGCATCCGGATGAGTTGATCCTTGGTGGTGTGCCGTTCGAGCCAGGTCGCTACACATTGGATATGATGAATATTTCCTGGGGGGATGGGAAGCAAAGCCAGGTCATGGTGTTCGATTCTGTTCAGCATTTGAAAGTCTGGCAAGTTTGGCTGGGAGGTGATCCTCTTCCTGAGCCCGAAAGCGCCCAACAGGCCAAAGACTTTGTGCATAGCATTAACGAGGTGTCGTTCCTGCCAACAGGCTCGATCCCGTTTTTTGAGATCGCATCGCTCTTGGATGCTTCGGTCGATACCCCTTCTATGCCCGACATTGTCGATTTGCTTTTGGAGGGGACAGATGCAGCGGACACCTTGGCCGGGGATGAGGGCAACGATACTCTCGACGGTGGCGCCGGCGATGACCTTCTTAATGGGGGAAGTGGGCTCGATACGGCTGTCTTTTCCGGTGAGCAGGCCAACTATACACTGACGCTCAGCCCCACCGGGATGACGGTCATGGACCGGCGCGGTGCTGGGGACGGTACGGATCAGCTCATTGATATCGAGCTTCTGAATTTTGGCGCGCAAGATGGTTCTTTTGACCTCACCAAATTTGCAGGTCCGACCGGTCTCACGGAAGATGTGTTCGAGAGCTTCATCGAGCTTTATATTGCTTATTTCAATCGGGCACCGGACGCTGTTGGGTTGAACTTCTGGGGAACGGCTTACGCAAATGGGACGTCGTTGGAAGAGATGGCGACCCTCTTTATCGATCAGGACGAGACACGCGAGATCTATGTAGCAGGTACATCCAACGAAGAGTTCGCCAGTTCCGTCTATGACAACGTCCTTGGGCGCACCCCGGACCAGGAGGGGTTCGATTTTTGGGTGAAGATCCTCGATGAGGGGCAGGTGTCGAGAGACCAGTTCATTCTTGAAGTGTTGCGGGGGGTTCAAGATCAGTCTGACGACAGGACGTTTCTCGACAATAAGGTCGATCTGGGCGCGTATTTTGCCGTCCATAAGGGCATGTCGGGCGTTGAAAGCGCTTCAGCTGCGATGGCGCTCTTTGACGGTACCCCCGAAGGCCTTGATGCTGCTGTAAGTGCGATTGATGGGTTCTATCAGGCTGCATCGGATGCGGAGACAGGGGAATTTTTGATGCCCTTGGTTGGCGTCCTAGATGACCCGTTTATGATTTAAGGCTCTAAGAAGGGTGGGCCAGTAAACTGGTCAAGGCTGGCCCCCCCCCTACCATTTTGCGCTCCTGCGCCGCGTGTTGCGCGCTTTAAAATCGCCAGCGATCTACTGGCAAGGCGATGCCCCACGTCTAGGTGGTTTGCTGCAGCGGATCAACGCGTGTTCGAACTTGTTGTGTGTTTGCAAACTCTTAGCGCTTGACTGGGGGCACATGCTCCTTTTCGGAGCAGACGGCCATGGAGCGCGTGGCAAGTATTTTATCAAACGCACGCTTAATGCAACAGAGCTGCATTAAGCGTATGGGCTTCCTAAGATCAAAACAGCAAGCTGGTATCGGTAATGCCAGAGACGCCTGACAATGTAATGGTATCGCCAGAGGAAAGATCGAGGACCGTATCCAAACCAACTTCACCATCCACATCCGCCTCGGTGTGAGAGGTGATTGTCAGCCCGGCTTGCAAAAGCAGGGCGTCCTCTCCGACCGAGAAATCGGCAATGCTGTCATTCCCATCTCCCGCGGCAAAAGCGAATGTGTCGGCATCCAGTCCACCGTGCATCCAGTCATTATCGCTGCCGCCTGTGAGGGTGTCATTGCCAATGCCGCCCACAAGGATGTCTGCCCCGATACCGCCGTCCAGCAGATCAGCACCATTTTCGCCCAACAGTGTATCGTCCCCGCCGCGGCCTTCGAGGACATCATCCCCCGAGCGGCCGTTAAAAACATTTGCTAGAGCATCCCCACCGATAAAATCGTCAGAGCCTGTGCCTCGAATGTCTTCTACATTGCGGATGAGGTCATTGTTGCCCCACCCATCTGTCGCGGTTGCATATCCGCTACCGTCGACCAGTTCCATGTCAAGGTTCAGCGCGAGTGTGCCGCCATAGTTGGCATCTTGGTCAAAGCGAACTTCGTCTATCCCCGCCCCCCCGTCGATTGTATCTGCGCCATCAAGGGCGGCAATAATTTGGCGTCCAGCGCCGCCCATAATGGTGTCGGCAACCTGCGTGGCTCTGAGCTCTCGAATGCCTGAGAACGTATCGGTGTCGCCGAAGGGATCCAACACCGTGCCCGCCCCCTCAGTGATGGCATCGAATGTCGCCGTAATGCCGCCGAAGCCACCGACGCCTTCAGATAGATGGTAGTGGAGACGATCCTCTCCACCTCCCCCATGGATAGTGTCATTTCCTCCGTAAGGATCAAAAGCTTCGCCTGTATCGGTTTCATCTGAGCCGATCAGGAGGTCGTCAAAATTTGTCCCGTAGACACGTTCTATTTCGATGAGGGTGTCGGTATCGCCATAAGCGTCAGTTGCAATACCGGTTGCCAGATTAACCGTGACCCCTTGGGTTCCCCCGTTGAAATACTCCTCGATATAGTTGGCTGCATCGCGAAGAGAATTGTCATCATCCGTCGTGGGGCCCCCATCGAGGGTGTCGTTCCCACGGCCGCCGGTGAGTTCATCTGATCCTTCAAACCCTAAAAGAAGATCGTCTCCATCCAGCCCTTTTAAGACGTCGTGGCCTGGGGTTCCTTCGAGCCGTTCAGGATCATTTGTCCCCACCACCTCGGTAAAGCCCACGAGGGTCCAAAGCCCCACCGACATATTCGAGAAGGTCATTTGCTCCACACTCGAAATGATATCGACGCCGTCTCCATCAGCGCGACTGTCAGTCACGGTGTAGGTGCCATCTCCGTTTGAAGTAACAGAGTAATCAGTGTCGGCACCCGACAAAAGCAACTCGTCGTGCCCGAGCCCGCCAACCATAGTGTCATTGCCGCGGCTTGCGACAAACATGTCTGCGCCATCGCCACCATCTAGTTGATCTGCGCCGTCCCCACCATCCAAGCGGTCAGAGCCGGCGTGCCCGTACAAGATGTCGTCTCCGTCCCCTCCGCTCAGATCATTTGCGTTCTCACTCCCCGAGATCGTATCGTTTCCAGCACCTCCCGAAGCGTTTTCGATATTGATCAAGACGTCTGTTCCAACCCAGGCGCCCCCATAAGCAACGCCCACTGGTGTATTTGCAGCCAATCCTTCACGCGTTAGGACTGCTGCGATGAAAGCATCACCTGATCGATCAATCTCGCTCAGATCGATGCCTACAGGTTCTGAGGATGTGAGCGACGGGTAAGAAACGGTGTCCGCGCCCGAACCCCCATCGATAAAGTCATCGCCTCCGCCGTTGCCTGCAACAATAAGATCTGCGCCTCCCCCGGCGTGTACTGCATCATCACCATCACCAATGGTGATGGTGTCGTTGCCACTTCCGCTGGAAACGGTATCATTGCCGCTGCCCGTAGCGATTATATCACTGCCGGACCCGGTTGTTACCGAGTTATTCCCGTCCCCGGCATCGATGTCATTGGGTCCATCTCCCGCTGTGATGCTGTCATTGCCCGAGCCGGATTTGATCACAGTCGGGCTACTGCCGGTCAGGGTGATGACTTCATCTGAAGTCGACCCGGAGCGGTCTACCCTTTGAACGGGGTCGGCCGGGGCTTCAGCGACATCGGTAATCTCTAGGCTGAACGAAGAACTGTCGTCAGGCGTGCTGCCGATTGTAGGATCATCAACACCCACTATAACATCAAGCTGAGCGGCCGTTTCGAAGTCAAGTTGGGTGCCCGCTTTGAGAAAGAGTTTATTGCCTTCAATCTCGAACAAGCCAGCATCACTGCCCGACAAAGACAGCGTGTTTTGCCCCAGATCATCGTCTGTAATGGTGATTTCCGCAACTTCAATGCGAGAGGATGTATCTGCACCCTCGCTCAATGAATTCACTGTGCTGGTAATGCTCAAGCTCGGCGCATCGTTAAAGAAGCTGTCTAATGCGTCTCTTGCGGCGCCCTGCGGTCCGACGCTTGCGGGATCAGCCGTTGCCAGAGCCAAAGCCGCATGGGATGATGCTATCCCTTCCGGTGTAAGTTCAAAATCGGTTTCATTGTTTGCTAGGTCTGTCCAGCGCAAGGCCAATTCAACCTTGTTTTCTAGTATGTTGATATCGTCGCCCTGCGCACCGTTAACAATATCATGAATGGCGGTGCCAATGGGCAGGCCCGATTCAATGGCTTCCGTCCAGAAAGCCAGTCCTGCAGCGTCTGGCTGCCTGCCAAAGAGATTGTTGTAAACATCGGTAAGAAAAGACCCTAAGTCACTGCTATCAGGGTTCTTTAGGTATGGGTATTGTGCCAGCGTTTCTGCCTGAGAAGCAAAATCCTGCGCTGCTTTTTGTATGGAAAAGCCCCCTTCAAGGGCATTTATCCAAAATTCCAAGCCTCCAGGTTCAGGGGCGCGACCGAAATATCCGATATAAAGTTGCGTGATTAGCGCCTTGTAGTTTTCCATTGCAGATACCCCTTTTGGAGAGATTTTGTGGAAGACCTTCGTAGGGACAGAAACGCATTTTTGCGCGCCTTAGATCTTCTTAAGAAGGCAAAACAAATAGGCAGCACCAAAGTGCCACTTTATTATGCTGAAAGATAAGTATCCTTAAATCCATCCCCCATCTGGGGGATGGGTAAACTCCGCGGGTGCTCAAGCAGGCTGCCTTTCCAGGTCTCCGCCATTTAATAAAGAAGCAGGCGTGGCGGGAGAAGGTTCTCGCGGGGGACGCTGCGGTTGTGTCTCATTTTCCAAGGGTGAACCGGAGAGGGGCATTCTGTGCCAACAATGACAGCCCGTTCACTGAAGCCCTATTCCGCACTAAGAAACGTCGCCCAGGCTGGCCGAGCAAGAGGTATGGCTGCTCAAACAAGTGCACAGATTGGATGAGTTCTTTGCCCACAGGCGTAACTGGCAGCACTTGTGCAGCGCTATCGGCCGAAGCGCTCCGGACACGCGCCACGGTGGCTATGCCCCCCCCCCTCTGGATCGCGCGTCCGCCCTTGTGTTTAGGTAAGGTCACAAAGCCCGGAGTGGCGGTCAGGCAAATCCCGCAATTGGTAACCTGCCGGACTCGTGTTGCTTTAAGATTAAAAGCGCGATTGTTCAAATTCAGGCGCAGCCAAGCCGGTAGTACAGGCGGGCTTATATTATCGGCGGAGAAAACTGAAAAATCCTCCAAACAAAAGAAAGACGATTCTTACAATTGCATTTGAGGTAAATTGAACTTAGTTGGGTTTTGACGGTCTCTGGGCTTACATCAAGGTTCAAAGCAATTTCTTTGTTGGTAAGCCCCTTTACTAAAAACTTTGCCAGTCGTTTCTCTGCACGCGTCAAGCGGTAGGCATGTGCCAGCGCATCGGTATTAACTTTGATGGGTTGGAGCGGATCGATTGTCGTAAGCAATGCTCCAGTCAACCCTCTTTCAAGTTCGATATTTGCATCCCGTAATGGTGATACAATAGCTAAGAGCGTGGAGGCGGCCCTATCGCCGGGGATCTCGAGGATTCTAGAAACCTCATCATTTTGTCCTTCAGCTGTAAGGCTTATATCATTGATCGAGCTTGCTAATTTTAACTGCGCGGACTCCGTTACACATGTCAGGTAGTTATCTTCTTTCAACCGAAAGCCGCGGTCCGCTGAGATCAAATCGGCCGCAGCCCTATTTTTAAGGATCACCTCGCCGCTCTTTAATACAACAAACACCCCCGTCTCAATCTTATCGAGCACAGAAAGGGCGGCATTGTATTTCCTTCGGAGACCTGAGGTTAACCTGTTGAGTTCAATTGATTTAGCTAGATGGGGACCTATTTGACATGCGAAAGATTTAGTATGTACTGGCATTCTTCTGTCATATTCGGCGCCGAAGAAAAAAATCGCCCCCCGGTAGACACTCGGGTCATCCGATAAATTCACGGTTGCTCGACGGAACCAGCCTAACTCCTCAAGAACCATTTTGACTTCTGGTCTATTCCGATAGTTCGCATCAATTTTCCAGATATCGCTATCATACAGTACTTCGAAGGCGTTTGCCCCGTGGGCGGCGGCAAGACCTTCGTTGTCGAAGTTTGAGCCACGGCCCTCTGCAGCGATCCTGTTATATCTTTGCAAAGTTTCTGCTGCCGATTGAATGGAAGTGCTGGTAGCTTGAAGAGCGTAGCTTACTTGCCTCAACTCGGAAAACTCGTAGAGAATTACAGCCTCTGCGGAGATCGTCTTGCCGCAAACATCAAGCGCCCTGTGCCAATGCGTATCTGAAAATGATGCATCATAAATTGACGTGATTGTCGAAGGTTCCAGCATTCCCGTACTCCCCCATTTCTCCCGTCCTTCCATACTGCCGAATACTGAACGACCTGGCTAGGCTTGGAATACGCCCCACGGAGTGGTGGTGAGATGAGTGATACCAATGGTTTAGTGCGGATGATTGCTTTCTTGGAACTTCCAACCGTCAAGCTGATCCCAAGTATAGCACCGCACCGCTTACGCTGCTCCCAGAAGCCGGCAGTCACGCCGCTTGGGCAGCTGGACAAGTCGTTTGATCACTCTTGGAGGCTGCACGCTGCAGCTGTCTGCGGCTTTAACGGGGTCAGGTCAGCGGCGTTTGTGTATAGAAGTTTTGTGCGCTCGGCGTACTTAAGAGATCCCGAGCGAGCAAAGCGGCTTGGGTCCGGTTGTCGACATGCAGTTTGCGCATGACTTGACGTACGTGGCTTTTTACCGTGGCTTCAGAAAGTGCCAAGTCTCGGGCGATCTCTTTGTTAGAGTGGCCATTTGCAAGACCATAGAGAACTTCATACTGACGGCGGGTAAGGTCAGGATTGTCGAAGCTTTCCTCGCCAAGCACTTGGATCGGCGTCAAAGATGTATCCGCGGGTTGCGGCAAATAGGACATTTCTGAAGGAGCAGCCTCAGAGGCACGCATATGTGGAACATAGCGCCCGCCTGCGATAATGAATCCAAGCGCTGCGGAGAGAACCTCAGGTGTCTCTGAAACATTCAACACGCCATGCAAGCCTAAGTCCAAAGCGACATTGATACATTCAGCGGATTGAGTATCAACTATCACGGCCACCGGCTTGTTTGATATGCGCATTGCCGCGTCAATACGTGCGCGCCCCTCGACGCTTCCAATGCGCTGTGATCCTAAAACGATGAGTGTGAGGGCGGGCGCGCAGGCATTCATTTTCAGTTCGGTGCATTCCCGGACAGCAAAGCCATTTGGTGCAGCCCAAGCGCTCAGCTGATTGGCATATGCTGCCCGCCTGAATGGCAGTGTATCGAGCAGTACAATGAAGGGCTCCTGATCTGACATGTATCAATACCTTTGGACTAGGCGGACGTTCTGGAATGTAGCCGAGTGCCATTGTCCATTGTAATCGGATCTACTGGGCCTGTTAAAAAGTATCAGATAGCGATGAAAATTGGCTAAGACTGTAGCGCCATTATGCCCATAAAAAGGCTTGAAAATCAATGTTCACGAGGGATCGGAGGGCCCAGACAGGCCGCGTTGCGGCTTATATGCTCAAGAAAATATCACCTAATATTTTGTTATTAAAGAATTATATTTCTTTACTTGTGGAAGAGAGCTTCGTTTCCCGTGAGATAACAATGCCGCAAAACATCGCGCAGTGTAGCGTGAGCGTATATCGTGGCGGCGATGCTCGCCAGTGCCGAGGCGATCGTGAAGCCAAGCGCGGTCGTGCCATAGACGGCAGATAGAATCGCCGTACCCGCCACGTTCGTCGCCAGAAATAGCAGCTGTAAGGTCAGGAAGGCCTGTTTGCGATTGCACAAAATGAGTACCGCTGAGGTGGATAGGAATAAAATGTGCAGCAGCGAGCCGATAAGCGCAGTCCGTAAGATCAAAAACTGGTCGAGCAGAAGGCCCGTGAGAGATGCGGCAGCAGGGGCTAGTAAAAGAAGCAGGCCCGAGAGGGCGAGTTGCGTTAGCAAGGTGCGATGAATGCCCTTCCAAAGTTTTCCGGACAGCGCTTCTCCAGCCTGCTCTGCGGCCTTCAGCGAAGCGCCATTGGTCAATATGCTCTGGAATTGTGCCATTGCATGACGGGCGGGGCTTTCAAAATGAACAGTCAGCGCGGCGAGGCCGGGAACGGCTGAAAGATGCGCAAGAAACAAAGCGCTGTCATACGTCGGAGAATGTGCAAATCCGGCTGTTGAAACCAAGCCATTGGGCCCGGCCCAAGCAATCCATTTATCAGCCCAAATTCCTGCGATTGCCAAAAAAGCCCCGGCGGCGAGGGGCCAGGTAGCCCTTACGGTTTTTCTCAGGTCAACGACTGTCTTGCGAAGTAAAGCGGGAGGCAGACCTATAGCCCGGAATGGGGCCAAACAAAGAGCAAATGAGAGGACGATCCCGGCGGTGAAGCACCATACGAGAAGGGCACCGCTGATGGAGATTTGGATACTGAACTGGCACAAAGTCAGAGCCAGCCCCATGCCTGCGGCAAATGATAAAACCAGATGTGGGCGAAGCCGGCAGGCATTCATGATGATAAATGCTGTCCACATCATAGCGGAGGAGGATGTTAAGACAACAAAAGCCAGCGCGAGCTCAGGATCGCTCAGCCTCAAGGTAAATACCACCACTACAGCCAAGACTTGAGCCGTAATGCCTGCCAATCCGCAGGTGACGAGCATAAGCGCCGCTAGGCCAGAATCGTGAGGGATCGGTTCCGCCGCACTGGTGATCAACCGCGCGGCGGTCACTCCAAGGGGGGCCGCCACCATAGGGGCGATCATAAAGGCATATACCACCGTAAGGCGGATATCTTCCAAAGCCTCTGGGGTAAGCCACCGTTCAGCCGTCCGCCCTATTAAAGCCAGCGTCACAACCGCGAGAACCCATGGTCCTGCTGCGACGATCAGGGCTTCCAGAACCTTGCGTATTGGAGTCAGTAGCGGCCCATCAAGCCACCAATCGGTCTTGGCCATGGCCCCATGAAGTCTGTTTATCCAGCGACGGTTCATGGAGAAAGCTCGCGATAAAGAGCCTCATATGCAGCGGCGGATATTTCCGAGGTGAAGCTGGTTTCCACACGTGTGCGCAATGCTTCCCCGCAGGACTTGCGCAGGGCGTCATTGGACAGCAAGCGAATGACGGCGGCACCCAGAGCCTCCGGGTCCATTGGCGGCACCACAAAGCCGCCTCTCCCGAGTGCAGGGACCTCCTCTGCCGTCCCTTCCAGGATTTCTCGGCACGATCCCACGTCGGTTGCCACACAAGGTATGCGCGCGGCGCCGGCTTCGAGCAGGACGAGGGGTTGGGCTTCGCTGATTGAGGTTAAGAGCATGACATCAAGAGAGGGAAGAATTTCAAAGATGTTCATGCGGCCCGTGAAGCGCACGGTATCGCCCAATTGCAGTTCGGCTACGCGGCGTTTGCATGCTTCAAAATAGCTTGGATCTTCGTCGGTTGGGCCGATAATCAGCACTTCCACGTTTGATACCGCTTGGCGAATGACCGCAGCGGCGCGGATGCAGTTTTCGATGTCCTTGATGGGCACCAGCCGTCCGATAAGACCCACGGTAGGGCGGGCTTTATTCTGTACAGGGCAGAGCCCTTCGAATTTTTCCAACATGATGCCATTGGGAATGATCGACATCTGGTCGTCACGCGCGCCCAAAGCGCGCTGGAAAGTTTGGTTTGCCCCGTAGAGCGTTGTGATGCGATCCGCCTGAGCGTAGGCGACTTGGGCAAAGCTATCAAACATCTGGGTCCATAGATCGCGGACGTCGCGACGCCTGTCATGAACGGCAAATCCTTTGTGAATGCGATCCTCCAGCCAATCGGCCATCAGCAGATCAATCCGTCTTTCATTCGTATAGATGCCATGTTCGGTTATGGCCGAACGTGCTTTCATCTCGCGGGCGGCGCGAACGGCATAAAGTCCGGCATACCCTGTTGATATCGCATGATAGATGTTCGCTTGGGGGAGGGGGGCCGATAAAATAGACATTATGCCGCCTACGAGGGTGCGCCAGGCCCAGAATGTGTCGCTATAGGAGGCCTCAGGGGCCAGCGCGCGCGCGCAGATATTGAGCGCCTCCCATGCGGGTTGCGAGGAGATAAAATCAGCATGGTCGGGCTGTGCTATTTTCCAGGGCAAAGCGGGTAGGTTGCGCCCTATGGGGCTGGTCGCGATTTGGCAAAGCGTTTTAAAAGCATCCCCATCGGCCGCGCCCCAAAAACGCTGGAGAGCTTCACCATAGATCTGGCCGTCAATTAATGGGCGGCCAATACGTGGCCGGCGGGCCTCAGGTGCCAATGGAAGAACACGAAAATCAGAGACATTTGGGGGGAGCTCATATTTGATCTCGCGGGGATGGTGATCTGCGGTGATCGCCACGATCGCAAACGTAAGGTCGGGCTGCGCGCGAATGAGCCAGTCCAGCCAAGAAGAAACGCCCCCTGTGACAAAGGGGTAGCACCCTTCGACGACGATGCAGACGTCCGCTTTGCCTTGCGCAGTCATGTCGGCACCCTATTGGGGCATGTTGGTGCGCTATGCGCGACCCGCTCGAGGTCCAACAATGTTTGTCGGTCCACAAATCCCGACTTTGAAATCGTTTGGACTTCGGCGGCCAGCGCCGAGGCGCTCAAATCGGTTTCTTTTGCCATCACCCTTCGGGCGCGATGAGCGTAAATGTCACGCAGCTGTGTTAAGACGGCTGCAGATTGAGCGCGTATGGCAGGGATGTCAGAGGCTTGAGCGCGGTCTAGAGCGGGGCGCAACTCCGGAGTAAAGTAACGTGCGATAGCCGCCAAAGCGGCTTGCTGGTCGCGTAGGTTTCCCGAAGAAAATACCGTCACAAGCGGTAAGACGGCCCGGTCGCGCATCAGCGGTCGGCGCCCTTGGGCAATGTCTTGAGCGATACGTTCTGCGCGTGTTGGCGCGGAAAGGATCGGTTCTGGGGTGGGCTGTGCGGTCCAACGCAAGGGGCCTGTCACCAAGAGTAAGACTGGACCACAAAGCGGACCGAGGGTCACCGCGGATATGGCAAATAAGATGGCAGCGGGACGGTCGAGGATTATCAATGTGCTTACAAGAGCTGTAACCAAGCCTGCATATAGAACCACCGCAACCCAAAGATCGAACTTGAGCGCAATGAGTGCTGTGGCCAGTCCAATGAGCGTCATGCAAATTGCGCAGGCCCGTTGCAATGGGATGGAACTATTCACGATCCCAAGTATCAGCCTGCCGGCTTTCTTCCGCATCCAGTTCGCGGCTCAGGCGCTCAATGGCAATGCGGGACAGTTCTGATATGATTTCTATGCTGGCCGCCGCGGCATCTGCGCTTTCGCGGTCCGGCGCATAAAAGATCACCAAGGCCGACATATCGTTCTGTGTTCTTGGTCTCTGGTGGGCGACCCGCACCGCGCCCTCTTGAGTGACCCCTAGGTCTTTTAGCAATATTGTCTGTGAGCGGCCTTTTTGACCGTTAAGGTTTTTTGAGATCAGCTGGGCCAAAGTGATGGCATCAGTCTCATTTTCAGGGGCTGTTCCGATCACAAACTCACCACGCCCTTGGGCCGAGACGACCAAGGCCACCGGACCTTCAAAAAGGGCGTCGGCGGCGTCTTCAAAGCTGTGCGGTAGATCTGCGCCATTTGATCCTGCCAAGGCCGCAAGTTCGGGCAGGGCGCGGTGGAAAAGGTCTTCTTTGGGAGCGGTAGGGGGGGCTGGGGCCAAATGCGATGCGGCTTCGCTTTCCAGCGTTGCCACCATGCTGTCCATACGTTCTACCTCATCAGCAAGGCTGGCTGATATCCCTTCAAGGCGGGCGACTTCGGCGCGTAAACCATCGGCCTCTTCGATTTCTCTTTGCCGGTAGAAACCGATGATCAGGGCGACGACAAACCACTGTAAAGGGAGCACTGCCGCGCGGGCCGCGTAAACGGTAGCGCTTTCATCGATGAGGCGATCGGGCAGGCCGACCAAGAGGGTGGCGATGACACTGGTCATGGCCCCGACGGCGACGCCATTTTGCATCGCGGCAATGATGATCACAATCCAGAAGGGATGCAGGGCTAGATTGTCAAAATAGCCAGGCTCAAGAAACAGCATTTCTGCGCCGGCGATGATCAGCAGCAAGACAACCGATCCCAGCAATCCTCGTTGAAAGGTTTCGCGGGGGCGGGGAGTTTGATGAACGGTGTCGCTTTGCAGTCGCGTAGCGCTCATTCCTAATGGTCCTCAGCAGAGACAAGAAGTGTGTCATCGGGCGGCCCGACGATGACAAGGTCTCCTGGCAGTAAGGGGAAATCTTTGTGGACTTCAAGCGTTTGGATTTGCGACCCGCGGCGTCGTTCTACGCGAATGGTACTATCTGCCGTACCGCCAAGATCCATGATCTGGGCTTCGACGGATACGATTTCTGCGTCCAATGCGTTGCGCTCTGCCAAGGTTTCGGCCACCGAAAGGGCAAGTTTGCTATCCGCTTGCGCATAAGAGAAGGCCACATCACGGTCATGGCGATCAAGAGCATGGCGGGCTTCAATGACACGGCTTTCTGCATCTTCCACGGTAAGATCAAGGTCGCCAAGCCGCCCGTTAAGGTTGTCAAAACGCAGTTCGTCATATCTGCGGCTGGTGCCGCAGCGCCCCCGGCAGTCTGCACCGATGTCGGTCTCTAATTGATCGCGCTGATGGCTTAGCTGCTCATAGCGGGAGCGTACCAAATTGCGCCGCGTTTTGGCGATTTCCAATGTGCTCTCTAGATCGCTGCGTATGGCGACATCTCGCGCCTTACGCAGCGCTGTTTCCGCAAGAGCGGCTTGGAGAACGGCGGTCTCACCATGGACACGGTCGCGACCCAGCTGAGTGTTCAGTGACTTGATCCGATCAGATGGAAGGCTCAAATCTTGCACGCCGGCGCGCTGTGCTGTCAAACGGGCGTGGCGCAACATGAGCCCCGCTCGCAAGGTTCGCAATTCACGGCTGCGGGCATCCAAAGCGCGATACAGGGCCGTATCTGCCGTGCCACCGCCTGCACCGGCTTTGGCCAGGAGCGCACGCACGGAGAGGTTTGGGGTGAACTCATAGCTTCCCGGCGAGATTACGGTGCCTTGTATCAAGACGGGCGGCCGTGCATCGAATGATATTGTGACGGTGGCCGAGATATCCATTTCGGCTTCTAAAGCGGTGCTTACGGGGCCTTCCAGACATGCCGGCCCCCGCCCGGCCACGGGCAGGCGGCCGATTCCAGGCGCCGCGATTTCTCCTGCTGCATCGACGGTGAAGGTGCCAGAGAGATCACGTCGCTCAAAGCGTTCAGCGCTGTTGGCCGCCCGAGCGAAGACCCGCAATGTGAGACGGTCTCCGGGTACGACGAGGTCGGCTTCTGAGGTGCCGCGATCGCACAATTTTTTGGTGAAAGGCGTCTCAATCACGTTTGGCGGTTTTTCAAAAGAGCGCGCCGCGGTGTTTATGAAAACGGGATCGGTGCGGGTGGCAAGGACCGGTGCTGTATGGTCTGCTGCCGCCAAATGAGTTAAAGCTGTTTTGTCGGGGATCCGGGTGGCGAGCGCTGGCAAGTTTTCGATGCCACCCACTGCCACCAATGCCACAAGGCCCAGTCCAGCTTTGGAAAGCGTCGCGGTTAGCATGCTGGTCCTTTCAATACGAAGGGAAGCCCTAACGTCTTAAGCAAAAAGTTTTTTACATTTTATGGCCGCCTTATTCTTTCCACAATCCTCCATAAGGTGGGTCTCGCCCGTTTCATCTAGGAGTTATAATTCGAAAGGTGCATCGATGGCGTACTTTTGGCTTGGGATGTCACTCTTTTTTGCGATCTGGTGGTCTCCGCGCGCAGTAGAAGCTGCCTGCATGGGGGAGCTGGCTTTGCCAAACCGTGTGATTGCACTGATCGATCGGCGCGAAGAGACCTCTTTGGAAACGAGTCGCATAGCGCGCAATCTGGCAGGACCTTTGGCTCAAAAAGGGCTGTTTCCTCTTTATGTGGATGTCGCATCACCGCTTCCTGCGACCTTTGAGACAGCCCCTATCGCTGGTGTCATAAGCTGGTTTTCTTCGGATGTGCCCGCCCCCCAAGCGCTAGCAGATTGGCTGACCGCAAGAGGGAGGGAGTGTGGCAGAGCGCTGCCCCATGTGGCGATCGGTGAAATAGGCGGGGACCCTCTTTGGCATCAATTCGGCGTAGACCGGGCACGAGCGGCAATCTTGCATGACGGCGCGCGTGATAAGATAAACGCTGCACAAGACTGGATGCCCGAAAGACCGATCACAGTGCCCCCAGGCTTGGTTGTAGCGCCCGTGGCACCCCCAGGGGGCGTGCCGATTGTGCGGCTAAGCGTGGAAGATGAAATGCCGCGCGTATTGGGGTTTCAGCGCGGCGTTCAAACGTGGCTCTCGGACCGGCTTTTGACGGATCGCGCAGAAGGCGCGGCCACCGCGGTCGATCTTGCACGTGTTTTTTCGTCTTACACGGGCACAGGTCTCACTCCGGTACCAGACCTTGCAATGTTCCAAGGGCGTCGCATCGCGCTTTCAATGCTGCTTGCAGAGGGGTGGGAGCTTCGCGCCCCGCCTTCAGGGGGCGCGTCCCTTGGCATCCCGGCCTATGCTTTTGCGCGCGAGATTTTCGAGGCAAAAGGCGCCCCCATTACCTTTGGTTGGCCAGAACCTTCTATTCCGGAGCCCTTCGATGAGCCTGGTGCTGCAGCCGCAGTAAGCGCCCTGAAAGAGGCACGTCACGTCCATAGTCTTCCCCTCAGCAAGGCCGATGGGTTTTTGTCTTTTGGTTCCCCTACTGTTCTTCGGCTTTTACCCGAAAGCCAGGGAGAGCGAGATGCATCCCCCCTGGCGGATCAAGTCGCAGTCGCTCCGCTTATAGGGTCCTCAGGCTTTGGAGATCCAACTGGATTGTATGCGCGCGCCGCTGCGGTCGCACGGAGCGGTGCGCCTTGGCCGTTCGCGCCAGATACGCTCGTGGTGGGCGCGCAAGATTTGCTGACAGAGGCCGGACGAGCAGCTGTGGTTGAGGTGCGGGCGCTGCATGCGTCAAAAGACCGGGCTGCGATGAGTGGGGCGCAATACGCTGAGCTGCTCAAAGGCGCGGTTTCTACCCGGATCGAGCCTTTCGGCTCTTATATGTGGCGGGTCACCAACCGCGGTGCCTTGCACACATTACGCTTTGATCGCCCAGGAAGTTTAACCCTAGACATGAGCCGCAGCACTGCTGTGCTGGGATCTTGGAAGGTGGGCTCTGCGCTGTTTATCGCATTGGATCCGGCCGCTGAGACGGCTGTGATCGCTTTAGGTCCGGAGCTCAGCATTACAGATACGGCGGTGCAAGTAATCGAATTGGTTGAGGCAGCCCCAAAGCTGGAACGCCTGGACCGTCACGGGTGCCGAACGACGGCTTTGATAGAAGGCTCAGGCCAAATCACCGTCCGGGCACCGTTCAAACCCGAGATCTGGCTTGAGCAGGACCGTTTAACCGTTTTTTCGTCTGGGCCGAATTTATGGCAGTTTAGGGTGCCGGATCATTCTGTAACATCAATGGGGTTAACCATGACTGTAGGGTGTCCCTGATGCGGGGCAGTGATGTTGTGTTACCCCTTGTCCTGCTTGTGGCTTTTGGCGTGGGGGCCGCTTTTTTTCTGGTGCCCAAAGGAGAGCTAGATCAAGAAGCGCGCCTGACGTCTTTGTCTGAGGCGCAAGCGCTTAACTTGCTCAATGCGGCAGAAGAACCTCTTTCACCACCTCTTGCTTTTCGACAAGCGGAGTTGACGGCAGCCACAGGCAACGGCGCATTGGCCGATAGACTGTTGGTAGATCTTACAGCGCGTACCGGACAGACAGCCAGTATTGCGGCCGCTCGTGCCGATCTTGCGTTCCGCTCCGGCAATCTGCGACAAGGTGCAGATTACCTTGCCGCAGCTCACAGCCTTGTGCCCAACGACAGGCAGCGCCAGAAATTAGCCGATATCTACCGCCAACTCGGGGATGGCGCCGCAGAGCGCAAAACCCTCTCCAGTGTCCCTGTGGCAGAGTTGTCAGCCTCGGAGCGCATGCGGTTGGTTGATCTTATGGCCGCTGATGGTGCGACCGCGGAGGCATTGGAAGTGGCGCATTCCGCTTTGTCGCTGGCAGGGCAGGACGCACCTGCTTTAGCAGAACGCTTTGCCGCGTTAGCTCTTAGCACAGAACAATCGGACCTGTTGATCCAAACTACCGCCACTTGGCTTACAAGGCCAGATGGGCCGACCGTGACAATGTCCATCGCCAAGGTGATGACAGTGCGGCCACGTCTCGTAAAGACGTTTGCCGCAGCCGTGGTCTCCCAAGTCCCGGATGCCCGGGCTCTTTTAGCAAAAACATTTACGGAAGTGAGGCTTTACGACGCTGCCCGCTTAATGCTTCAGCCCTGGGTGGATTTTGGCTCGATGACCCCCGAAGGGTGGGAGGCGGTTGTACTTTACGCCGATAGAAGTGGTGACACCGGCCCTCTCAAACATCTGCTGCAGCAAATGCCGATACAGGAACAACCACCAAAGAACGGGTTTTTGCCTCTCATACGATACGATGGCGAGGGCGCGTTGTTGCCTTACCAACTTTGGTTGACACCCGCGTATCTTGAAGACGCTCCTCTGGTGGAAGCGGCGTGGGCGTTGACACGGCAGCGCCCAGATGAAGCATTTTTAGCCTTGCTGCGGAGCACGCAAACGACACATGACCAGATGCTTTGGCATGCCCTCGCGCTCAGGCTGCAGGGTACGGAATATTTTGACCGTCTGCAGGCGCAAGCGGGCCCTGCGCTTGACCTCAAGAGCCTGTCGCAAGGCGGGTCTTTCCCGGCGGCGCGTGATGCATTTCCATAACCAAAGAGCACGACGTTAAGGCGCCTCCGCGACAGGCGGTTCAAGTGAAGAGAAGCTGCCATCCGGAACAATATAGGGCGCATAACCTTTGACGCGGGCTCTCTTAACCATGTCTTCAGTTTGGGCTTTTAAGGCGAAATCCAGCGAGAGGACTGGGATGCCTTTGGCAAGGTAGTCTTCTTGCAAAGCGGTGTGCAAAACAGGGGTATCCGCACCGCCAAACCCATCTTCGATCATAATACCGTCGATCGCAGCACGATATGCATCGAATGCAGTCAGGTTTTCGGGCCCGGCATCTCGGCCGACAAACACCCCATTATTTACAATAACCAGAGCATTACAGCGCACTGTACGGGCCTCGATTGCTATTTCTTGAACGAGAGACAGCATGATCTCAGCCGCTTCTGGCACATCTGAAGGCATGCCTGGCGCTTTGCCTTTTAACGAACCCGCTACAAAGTAATTTAGCGCGTCATCAAGGAAAAGACCGTCGACGCCCGTGTTCATCAAGCGGATGGCACGCTGCCGAAGTATCTCTCGCCATTCGCTCCGCCAGAACGCGGCGAGCTTGTCGCCAGTGGATGTTTCGGGCCCAAGCCACGGTGGCGTTATCCCGTCTTCAGGCCAGTAATCGCGCCAAGGCTCTACCTCGGTGAGGTTCAGATAGGCCAATACGGGCCGCTCACCCTGACGGCGAACCCGTTTCATTTCTTCTGGGGTGAAGGTGACTTCACGCCCATCGGACGTATCAGCTGCGCCTATTTTTGTCGCTTCGATGATCAAAAGGCCATGCGGTGCCTGCGCCAGTGTTTCCGCCTGAAACGAAGCCCCCCAGTATTGAACACCATAGCCGGATTTGAGCGCCGAAGTGAGCCGGGCGGTTCTGTTATCAGCCGGTGCTGGGCAGGCTTGGCCGGGCTGAGAGGCCAACGAAGCCGCTGCTGCGACAAACAAACCGAGAAACCTCTTCAATTAAGGACGTTTCGGCTGCCAGAGGTCAGCTGGTGGGCTCTGTGCGGGTCTGTGTGATCGGATGTGGCTTTATGTGTTACAGGGGGTATGCGCATGCCAATGTTCGACTTGTCACGCTCACGCTTTTGAAAATTCCAATGATCGCGGCACATTTCTTCGAGATCGAGCTCAGGCTTCCAGCCAAACAAAGCAAGACTGAGCGATGGGTCTGCCAATGAAGCCGGAACATCGCCCAGCCGGCGCGGACCAATCTGATAAGGAATTTGAAACCCACAAGCTTTGGAGAAGGCGTGAAGCACTTGCAGCACCGTATGGCCCTGACCCGTGCCCAGGTTGACTTTGCGATGAGGCGCATAATCTGCCGAAGATGAAAGCAGGTGCTCTACCGCAGCGACATGTCCGCGCGCAAGATCAACGACATGGATATAGTCGCGGCTACCCGTGCCATCGCTGGTCTCGTAGTCACTGCCATGGATTTGCACATAGTCTCTTATCCCTGCTGCGGCCTGGGCGATATAGGGAAAGAGATTGTTTGGCACACCGCGGGGGCACTCTCCAATGAACCCGGATGCATGGGCTCCGACCGGATTGAAATAGCGCAACGAAATAGCCCGAAAGGTGGCCAAAGAAGCTGCGGTGTCGTCAATAATCTCTTCGATCATGAGCTTCGTCCGCCCATAGGGACTAGAGACAGAGGTGGCAGCTGTTTCGCGGGTCGGAAGCATCTCAGTATCGCCGTAGACCGTGGCCGAAGATGAGAAAATTAGATTTTTGCATCCGACCTCCCGCATTGCCGAAAGCACTGATACCGCACCGGTAATGTTGTCATGATAATAGAGCAGGGGGTTGGCGACGGATTCCGCCACAGCCTTTTTGCCAGCAAAGTGTATCACAGCGTCAATCTTGTGGCGTTTTAGCACATCCGCCATCAACTGTGCATCGCGTACATCACCTTCCACCAGCCGCACATCGGCGGTGCCCGCAATCAACGGTATCCGCGCAACCCGATCACGATCAGAGTTTTCAAAATTATCGAGAATGACGACAGAATGACCAGCTTTCAAAAGCTCGACTGTGGTGTGCGAGCCGATGTATCCTGCCCCACCAGTGGTGAGAATACGTCCCTTCATTGTGTTCTCCTTCGCCATATGCCGTCTATCACAGCATCCATGACCCATCATTGAACTGGAAGTTTTTCGTATCGAGTTGGGCACGCTCGAGACCGACAAGATCGACAAGATAATCGTCTCCAAAGGTCAGTCTCGTTCCTGTTTCGTAATCTACAAATGCGTTGAGGATATCTTCTTCGGTTTGCCAGGGGGAGGCTGCTGCATCAGAGCGCCAATCCAATACAAGGAGTTCTGCAAGAGGATCGAAATCCAACACCTTTGTGCCAGCGGACTCCATCTTGATGACGAATACATCCTCTCCCGCGCCGCCCATCATCACATCCGAGCCGCCCTGACTGGCAAGCATGTCATCCGCAGAGCCACCCATCATAATCTCATTGGCAGATGTGCCTGCTGTGCTGCCCTCGACATAGTCCACTGAGAGCGCGTTCAGCCCCTCTTCCAACACCAGCGTCATGCCCTCAGACGTCACTTGGCGGGCAGTGAGCGCACCGCGAATAATAACATTTCCCTCACCCCAATCAGCGCCGAGATTGAGAGACAAATCCCCCCCGCCGTTGATTTCGGCGAGAAGATTGCGCCCATCACCGCTGAGCGACACCAATTCTGATCGGTCCGGAAGTGCGGTCAGACGCGTTACGTCTTCGACCGCTCCGCCTACGGTAATCTCAAACTGCCCCCCGCCCTGGGGCAGAAAAACTTGGGTGCCTTCCCATGCATACCAGCCAGATACCGCGCTGATCTGTTCGCCGACATCGAGAGCAAAGCGCCCGGCGGCATCGCCAGAAATTATCTGCGCGGTTATGCTGTTATCTACCCGGTGAAGTGTAAGTTCGCTGGCTTCAAATGTTCTGATACGTTCAGCGAGGTCTTGGCCCGTGACAAACTCGGTTCCGGATGCATGTGCCAGAGCAAGGAAACTATCAAACAGCTCGTAAGTGTAAGAAGAGGGCTCATTATCGAATGTCCATTCGGTCGGCCCGTAATCATGCCATGGAAAGGCAATGATAGGAGTGTCGGCATTGTTGGTGATGTCTTCAAGCTCTGCAGCCCACACGGCTGCGGCCTCTTCCGGGGGAAGGTTTTGGAAGTCGAGCAAAGAAAAATCGAAGCTCATGTTTGGTGCAAGATATACTGTTTTTTGGTCAGGAGTGAGATAGCCAAAGGCGCCCGGATAGCCGGCCCCTTCGCCAGAATAGCCACCCGACAGATAGTCAAAGAAGCGGATGATCTCGAGCGATGTATCAAGTGTTTCGGGGGCACCCGGCACGGCGGCCCCCGTGATATCGATGCCAAGCCTTTGAGCGATTTCAAGCGCAGAGGTTTCAAACTGGAAGCGGAAAGAGTTTTTCAGCATTTCCTGCTCTGAAACGGATAGCTCCCAAGGATTAAGACTATCGGGATCGCGCGGATCAATGCGCGCGAGCAAATCCAACAGTTCAGGGGTGTCGCCGTTCAAGAGATTTGTGTCTTCTGGGTGGGTGTAGCTGTGCGATCCGATCTCATTACCCATGGATAGGATCGCATCGTAGTAGGGAAGAGAGACGGACCAATCGGTCTGCTGGTCTGGTGGGTTTGCTCCTACATTTATGTAGTAAGACCCCACGAAGTCATATCGCTCTTTCCAATCCGCCAGGATGGGTAGGAGGCGGTCGTAGATTCCTTCATCCAGCACAGCCACGTCATAATATTCTTGGCTTTGGTCCATGTCGTTGCGCGAATAGAAAAGAGATGAGCTGCGCGACATTTGCAGCCCGATGCCGGCTGTGGCCACATCGTCTTTGGCGACCCAGTCTATGGCTTCATGCAAGATATTGGAGTTGCCGATGACAGCATCTGTGGCGAAGTGAACATTGCGGTTTTCATTGATCTCTGTGGCAATAACGGCCTCTTCTGAGGTCCTGACACCGTTCTGAGTTAGGACTTGATCAAACAAAGTTTCGGCAGACCCTGTGATGTCTTTAAAGTGCAAATAAGAAGTCAAGGTCTCATAGCTGTCGATTGAGGCCCCGGGGGTATAGCCACCAAGTATGGGGTGGCTTGCATCTCCTGCAACCACTTCCACCCCTTGTGTAGAGCCAAACCCGTCGAGGGTAACGCCGAGAAGAGATTGCATTCGTGCGTAGGAGTTTCCGGCCAGCGCTGCACCGGTTTCATCATTGGTCATGAAATTGCCGGCAGCGATAAGTCCTGTTCCGCTTTGTGCGGCAAGGCTCAAGGCCTGGGTGATCTCATCGACCTGATCTGCTCGTACATTGGCAAAGCTGGGAAAGACCAAAGCATCGTATTGCGCGAGAAGTTCTGCATCGGTCAGGGCCGCTTCATCCAAAAGATCGAAGGGGAGGCCTGACTGCATCGCCTGGTTTTGGGCGGACATGATCAATTGACCATAGTTCGTAATGTTGAAGTAGTTTGCAGCCGTTGTTTCTGAATAGACGATGCCAACGCGAATATCAGGCGCATCCGGGAGACTGACGGGCGTGCCCGCAATTAGGTTTTCGTTTGCATAGTCCCCTGGAAGATAGATAGAATTGTTGATATCATAAAATAGACGTATTTGGGTCTCAAAGCTGGCAAAACTGCGCGGCAAGGCGATCTCAGCTGAACGCCCATCTTCTGCATAGCGGATGTCGAGGGCTGAGATGAACACCTCGCCCGCCCCCCCTGTATAAAGGCCCGCAGTCCCGTCCACGGCGATTTCAATGTTGTATTCCGCCCCACCAGCAAAGCCCCAGATCTGATGGCCTGTAGAGCGGTTTAAGTCGGTATCCAGCCATATGGTTGTGCCAGCATTGATCCCTGCATCAGACGTAAGGCCAAAGATGGCCCCTTCTTCTACAACATCGGCAAAAATCTGTGCGCCATTGTCGGCCGTTGCATAGAGCAAAGTTGACGCCGGGTGCTCAGCCAAAGTGCCGTCAACTACATAGGGGCCAAAGGCGATAGGAGCCGGTGAAGCGCTCTCCCCTACAATAAGGTCTGTGTTTGAATAATCCCCTGGTAGGAAAACCGAGTTGTTCACGTCTGCCAAGACACGAACCGCTTCGGAGATACCTGCATCGGCCAGGGAGACAGCCACTTCTGCGATGGTATGATCGGCATTGTAGCGCAGATCGAGATCGCTCACAAAGACCTCCCCCGCGCCACCGCTATAAAGAGCCGCAGTGCCATCTGCGGCAATCTCGATGTTGTATTCTGCGCCGCCGGCAAAACCCCAGATCTGATACCCCGTGGTGGGATCAAGGTCTGTGTCGAGCCAAATTGTCGTGGTTTGGCCGATCTGAAGGGACGCATTGATTGCAAAAACCGCATAGCCTTCCGAGATCGCGCCGTGCAGCGCGGTGCCATCGTCGGCTGTATAGAGCGGCGCGTTCCCGGTCCAATCCGCTAAATTGCCATCGAGCGTGAACTGCCCCGCGGCAACGGGCGCGGGTCCGGATTGCCCGCCCGGTCCGACGATCAGGTCGATGTTTGAATAGTCATCGGGGAGAAAATACTGATCATTCACATCCGCGAAGACGCGCAGATACTCTTGCAATGTCAGCACGGAAGAAGGGATTGCCACTTCCATGACGGTTTTGTCGGGGCTGTATTGCACGTCGAGCGAAGCAACAAAAGTCTCGCCTGCACCATCAGAGTAGAGTGCCGCCGTTCCGTCTGGCGCAATTTGAATGTTGTATTCAGTCCCCCCCGTGAACCCCCAAATTTGGTAGCCGGTTGATCGGTCAAGATCTGTATCAAGCCAAATTGTGGTGTTTGCGCCAATGGGGGCGGTGCCACTGATTGCGAAGACCACACCATCTGGCCAAGTCTCCCCGTAAAGAGAATACCCGCCAGATCTTGTTTCAGTAAACAGTGGGCTGCTGCCTGCCCAATCGCCTATGTCTCCGTTGATGGTTTTGGAGCCAATCTGAACTGACATTTTCCGATCTCCTAAGCGGGTTTGGCGGGTCTTACATACAGGGCCACCTGTCTCTTACTTATCCGCTGGAGGAGGGCTGAGGCGCAATTGTGCAGAGGGCTTAGAGCAGAGCTGCGCTTCCTATCACAAAGGAGGGTTTTGCGGAAAAACTGCACCCTTTGGTGAGCAGGCTATCCTCCTTTTGATGTTTCCCACTTAGAGCCCAAGACCATCATAGCGCGGGCAGGGGCCGACGAACGCTCAAGCTTGGGCAAGGAAAATGCCCTTAGTGAACCGCCCCAGTTCGTCGCGTTGAAAAGCCGGGTGCAGCGTCCCTTGGCCGCGTCGCGAAAATCTGCTGTCTGTGGATTTGACGCAGCCTCGCCCTTTAATGCAACTGCCTAACTTGCCGGCCCGTTCTTTAGTATCACTTGTGATAGGGCCCCTGACGGTACCGGGCGCCAACTCGCCAGACTTGAACTGGGGCCGACCCAACGCAGCATCATGCTGCTCTGTCATATCATGCAATGGTTCCAAGGCGCGGCCTCTTGGCAGGCCCGCAGCGCGCGCCTGCCCCGCGTCAGGGTTCCGACTTTGGAACTTTCGTACCATACGGCGGTCTTGCTCTGGCGTCTGCTGCGACCGGTGCGCGCCATCTCAGTTTGTTTCCCGACCAGCCAGACGGTCTGTCACGGAAAGCTTAGCCTCCAAGGCGATATTTTTATCTTATAGCTTATGGGCTATTTTGGTGACCTGCCCACCTCAGATGAAAGCGGTTATCTGGAACCCAACAGGCCCATGCTTGCTCGGTTCAGGCAACTTTAAGTGAGAACGATGTGTTGCAGCTCACCCGTAGCTGTTGCGTTGGGCATTGAACATCGCGGCATAGAGACCTTCTTTTCCCATCAGCTCCGCATGGGTACCTTCTTCGACCACAGTACCTTCATCCAATACATAGATATTGTCCGCGTGTGTGACGGTCGAAAGGCGATGGGCAACCATGATGGTTGTTTTGTCTTTGGAGAGCTCGCGGATGGCGTCGCGCACCCTTTCCTCCGTGCGCTGGTCGAGCGCAGATGTTGCTTCATCCAACAACAAAATCGGGGCGGAGCGGAGAAAGGCGCGGGCAATAGCGATGCGCTGCTTTTGTCCCCCTGAAAGCTGAGAGCCTTTGGGGCCTAAGGGCGCGTCACCGCGATCCCGCATGAGTTGGTCGATGCCAACCAGTTCTGCGGCGCGCCAAATCTCCTCTTCCGTAGCGTCCGGGCGTACGTAACGGATGTTTTCGTAGATCGAACTGTTAAAGATGACGATGTCTTGTGCCACCACCGAAAATGACTGCCGCAGCTTATCGATGCGTAGTTCCTTGACGGGGGTGCCACCGATGCTCACCACCCCCTCACTGACATCATAGAGCCTAGCAATCAGGCTGAGGACAGAGGTTTTGCCCGATCCGGTTGCGCCAACAATTGCCGTTACTTTCCCCCCTTCAAACGTCATGTTTACGCTGCGAAAGAGGGGGTGTTTTTCGGAATATTGGAAGGTGACGTTGCCTAGGGCAATATCTCCAGCGGGGTTGAACGTTTCTATGGCATTGGGCGCATTGGTGATCGTCGGCAGCTCGCGGTAGAGCGAACGCAGGCTATCGAGGATAATCAGACTGGCTTGCATAGAGACAAAGAAGGCGGCAAAGCGACGGGCCGGATCAAAAATAAGCGCCATGCCGATCATAAATCCAATTATGCCGGCGCCATCCATTTCGAAGGCGGGGCTTAAGGCCATATAGCCGCCCACCCCAATGATCAAAACGTAGATGATAGCAGCGAGGATATCGACTGTCGGGCTCATCATGGCTTGTAGCTTTTGAAGGCTGATTGTGAGGTCTTTTATCTCGCCGGTGGCCTTATTGAGGCGGGCTTTCTCTACCGGTTCTTGGTTTGATATTTTGACGGTGCGCATGCCATTGGTCATCTCCTCAATGCCAGACATGTAGTTGCCCATAGCATTCTCGGCGTTGGCCTGCGTGCTTTTGATACCCTGTGAGATCCGCCGGACCACGATCGTGACGGTGGGCATCACAATGATGACCAGCGCAAACAAAGCGGGGTTTTTCCAGATCAAATACCCTGAGACGGCGATGATGGTGACGGAGTCGCGGACGGCATTGACCGTGGTCTGCCCTATAAATCCCGAGAGGTCTTGCGCTTGGTTGACCAGCCGCAGGATAATATCACCGGACTTTGTTCGCTCGAAGAATGCCAGGTCCAATGTCATCATGTGATCAATGAGATCACGGCGCATTTTGAACACAGCATCACTAGCCAACCAGGCCGAAAGCCGAGGCACCCAATAAGACATTATGGCGCGAATTGCAAAAATTGCGAGTACCATGCCACAGACTTTGATGAGGCCGGAGACATTGCCGTCGTCGAAAATCACTCGGAGCCCACTTTCAGTGAGGGCAATGAACTGCTGATAGGCAAACCCTTGAACAAGGATCATTGCCATCACCAACCCCAACCAGGGCGCGCGTTGCTTAAGGTAAGAGGACCAGAACCAACCAATATTGTCTTTGTCTTGGTCATTAAACAGCGGCGCGCGCTTTTTGCCTTTGCGCGCTACTTTAGACGTATCTGCCTGCGCAGAAGCGGTATGATCTTCGTCGGACATGGTTCGCTTTATGGCCTAGGAGGCGCAGGGGATACAGTGGCAATAATATCTGTCGCAACGTCTTTCCAAGTGCGCAGCGATTTATGATTTCTCCGTACCTTCTCTTTGGCCGCCGCATGGGCTTTAGGGTCGCTGTGTATTTTGTCGATCAAACTGGCAAGCGCAGCGGGGTCGTTTGGGTCAAAGTATTCCGCGAGATCTCTCCCCACTTCCCGCAAGGCCGGAACATCAGCAGCAAGACCCGGGGTCCCAAGCCATAGCGCTTCCCCAAGTGGCAATCCGAAGCCTTCCATGTGGCTGGGGATGACCAAGGCGAGGGCTTTTTGATACAGCATTCGCAAGCTGGCTTGGTTCGGGTCTAGTATGACCTGAACTTTATCTCTGATTGGGGCCAGTTCAGGACGTTCAAGATATTTGTCTGTTCTTTTTCTATGAGCTCCAGCCAACAGAAACATTGGTACAGGACGACCTGTATTATGAAGATGAACCATGGCTTGAAGGATGCATTCGAGGTTTTTACGCCCGGTCATCACCCCCACTCCTAAAAGGTAGGGGGTGTCAGGGATGGTTATTTCCGCGGTTTCGTCTGTCTTGCGCAACTCATGGGGCAAGGGGACTGGAACAACGGGGGGGAGTATAGGCAGGTGGCCTGAGGCAGAAAAATGTTTGAGCTCAGCTTTAGTGAAGGCAGAGTTGGTCATCACTGCTTCAGCGTGACTGATGACAATCCGATTATCGTGCGCAAAATTTCGCGCAAACATGCTTTGGCTTGGGTGGGCGAACTCATGTAGGGGGATCATATCATGAACCAACGGGTAAAACCGCATCTGTATGTTTTGATTGTCCATGGCTACAAGGTAGTCAGCCATCATTTTAGGGCGTCCCAAAGACACTAAAATTTGGCCTGACAAATCTACCTCTCGCAAACTGTTCTCAGGCACCGCCCGCTCCCACCTTTTGCGACATATGCGCTTCACGATCATACGAAAGAGTGGGTAAAGTGCATCTCGCACAGGGTGGGGCTGAGGGAAGCTATATCTAAGACGCAGAGGCTTTGCTTCGGGCGAGATGTTAGGATCACAGGCGCCTGTTGGAGAGTTTGCGCCGATACGGGGTTCGACCTCGAAAAAACGATCATGGGCAGGGGAAAATACAACGAAGCGTACATCTGCAGGAGAGCAAGCAAGTTCATAGCCCACCTCCATGACGGTCCGCGCAATTCCATAGTACCGAAATTTTATGCCGGACGAGAGGAACTGTTCTGAAAGGTCATAGTATATGGGGCTCATAAGTCCTCTTATCATTATCCCTAGGGGTTGAGGAACACGGAAATGTTCGTCAAGAGCGGCGCAGCAAAAGGGAAGATTACCTCTCTTGAAGAGAGCGCGCTAGGGTTAGGAAAAACACTACCTATGTACTACATCGATGTGACAGATATCCTGATCTATGTGGAGAAAGAAACCACAGTTTCAGGAATTCAGAGGGTCTCTTTTGAGGTCATTCGCCGTATGGTCGCGCGCTTGGGGGCTGACAATGTCCTGTTGAGCTTCTGGGATCGAGGGCGGAGGGAATATGTAGCGATCCCATCTGGCTTCATACAAGATATGGAGGAGTTTTCCCCTGACGTTCTGGGAAGTGTGTTTTTTGGCAAGAAAGCGCGCAGCCAAAGAGATGCCGCCCCGACCTTGCTACGATATCGCAATAAGCCGCTAAAGTATTGGCTACACTATCTGGTTCGCGCGTATCACGCGTCACTTGGGCATGAGAAGTATTTTGCCAAGAAGGGGGCCAGCATTGAGGAGTGGCATGCGTTCAAAGCGCGACAAAGTTCTGGTCAAGCGAAAGGGGTCGAAGAAACACCACGGTTGAAGGTGGCTCAGCAAGCCAAGCCTGGCGATCAATTGATCATCCTAGGGGCAATTTGGAATATTGCTGGGCTGGAGGCTGCCTTCCAGAGCTTAAAGGATGACAAAGGCGTCGCGATTTACCAGCTCGTCCACGATCTGATCCCGCTGGTTGCCACCGAGCATATTGCCGCGGATTTTTCTGGAGCATTTTACCAATGGTTGCTTTCTTCAGCGAGCTATTGTGAGCGCTTCCTCGCAAATTCTCAAAATACGGCCCGCGATCTGAAGGCCTTTATGGATGAGGTCGAGCAACAACGTCCCGTCGATGTTGTGCCTTTGGCGCAGAAATTCAGCGTCGTGCATTCAAATAGAGTCAGCAATCCGGCAAAGCCTATTAAATCGCGTCTCAGCAGTTTGCGGGGCGTGCGGCTCTCTGTACTGAACCTGACCAAGACACCGTATGTGCTGGTTGTCGGAACGCTGGAGTCACGCAAGAATCTTTGGTCACTTGCACAAGCTTGGCAGCGCTTGACCCAAACTCCAGGATTGAATGTTCCCAAGCTTGTCTTTGCGGGCAAGCCAGGCTGGTACAATGATGATTTTAACAGTCTCATGGAAGCCACGGGAAACCTGGGAGGGTGGGTGCAGTTCGCAAAGCAACCCAGCGACACCGAACTCGGTTTTTTGTATGAAAATTGCCTTTTTACCGCGACTGTCAGCTTCTACGAAGGGTGGGGATTGCCTATCGGTGAGAGCCTATCGTTTGGCAAAACAGCAGTGGTTGCACAAAATTCCTCCATGCCAGAGGTTGGCGGCGATATGGTCGAATACTGCGACGCCCATTCGATCAGCAGCATCTACGATGCTTGTTGTAAGCTGATCACAGAACCGGAGCACCGACGCGCGCTGGAGCAAAAAATCAATGCCACGTCTCTAAGGACATGGGATGAGGTTGCACATGACATTGAAACAGTTCTGAACCAAAGCCGCCGTTGAGCAGAGCTGAAGGAGATATCACGTAGCAAACGCTCCTCTACTGTGTCATACTCTTTAAAAATATTACCCGCATTACATCATAGTTAATTGCCCCTAATCGGATTGCGCATGAGGTTGCGTTTGTTCAGAGAAGCAGCCGCTTTAGGGCTTTTTAGCTGGTATATAAAAGCGGGAAGAGCAGAACGTGTTCACTCTCGTCCAACGAGGAAAATGACGCGTAGACAAAAAGGCGAGACGAGTAATGCATCTATCCCGTTTTAGAAGAACCCTGTGTCGCATTGGTGTTGCCGTGCCGCTTGCGCTGGCGTTGGTGGTACCGCGTCCGGCTTTTGCCGAAACATTGGCCGATGCTTTGGTAGAAGCATATGAGTATTCAGGGCTTTTGGAGCAAAACCGGGCTTTGCTCCGGGCAGCGGACGAAGATGTCGCCAGCGCCAAAGCTGCGTTAAAGCCCGTGTTGCGTTGGGCTGGAGGGCTGACGCAGAGTTTTGGTTCAACCCGGACCTCCAGCCTGGTGTCATCGCAGTCCACCGCAAGCCTTACTGCCTCGATAAACTTAATTGGAGAGCTCTTGCTTTACGACTTTGGCGCGAGCCAATACCGGGTCGAAGCTACCAAGGAAACGGTGCTGGCCACCCGCCAGACCTTACTTGACCTCGAACAGCGGGTTCTTTTGCGCGCCGTAGCGGCCTACATGGGGGTCATCGAAGCTTCTGATGTCGTGGCGTTGCGCAATAATAACCTGCGTCTTCTGACGCAAGAGCTTCGCGCCGCCCGTGATCGGTTCGATGTGGGTGAGGTAACCAATACCGACGTGGCGATTGCTGAAGCGCAACTGGCTGAGGCCCGCAGCGGTTTGGCGGGAGCTGAGGGCGCGTTGCTGCGCGCTGTAGAAGAGTACCGCAATGTCGTAGGCCGAAAGCCGAATAACCTTACCCCGCCTCCGCAACTTCCTAATGTGAGTGGCAATTTAGAAGCGGCCAAGGCTTTGGCCGTACGCAGGCATCCTGCTGTATTGGCCGCCCAACATCAGGTTGCAGCCGCTCGACTGGCAGTCAGCTCAAACGAGGCCGCTATGTCCCCTCGGATTACGCTTCAAGGCAATTACGGGCTGTCTGAGACATTCGATAGTAAGCGCTACAGCCGCAGCGGGAGCGTCGGCGTGGAAGCAGGCCAGACAATCTATCAAGGCGGGGCGCTGTCTTCTGCAGTGCGCCGGGCTATGGCTCAAGAGGATGCGCAGCGCGCCAATCTTCATGTTGTAAGCCGCGAGATCGCACAAGAAGTCGGAAACGCCTATGCATCCTTGTCTTCAGCTCGCGCACAGCTTCAAGCCTCTGATCGGCAGATCCGTGCCGCACGTACGGCCTTTGAAGGGGTGCGGGAAGAAGCAAAATTGGGCGCGCGCACCACGCTTGATGTTCTGGATGCAGAACAAGTTCTATTGGATGCGGAATCGACGCGCGTTACAGCCCGCGCAAATCTCTATATTGCAGCTTATGCTGTGTTGGCCTCTACCGGGCAGCTAACTGCCCGTGACTTGGATTTGCCTGTGCAGCTCTATGATGCCGCCGCGTATTATAATTTGGTTAAAGATGGTCCGGCTAAGTATTCCAAACAAGGGCAAGCGCTGGATCGCGTTCTGCGCGCCTTGCAAAAAAATTAAATCCTAGGGGGCGTCTTCCGGGCTTCTTGGTCCTAGCAGAGCCTAGGTCATGGCGTTAAAGCCATGTTTCAAGACGCCTCCGAGAAAATCCTGGGATTGTGCGAAGGGGCCAGTCGCCCATGAGGGAGCGTGGCTTGTAGCTTACGGGGCATTAGCAGAGGTTGCCGCGACACATATGGCGTATAATTGCTGAGCGCCTATCCTAGCTGTAAAATTCAACATACGCATGGTAAATACTGAGGCTTAAAGGCGCTTTATGTGCCCTGTCCTCCGCGCTCTAAGACACATCGGTTGCCGCAGCCCTGCGCTTTTTAACGATAGGTTAAGCTTTCATGTCCAGTTTGCGAGCGATTGCTCTAACCCCGTCTCGCCGCACAATTGTCTTGTGGTTGACGACGAGCCTGATGATTTGCATCGGTGTTTTGATGTTCCTTCCTCTGGGCCTTCCAGATGTGGCTGGCAGCGATAAGGATCACCATATTTTGGCATTCGCAGCTTTGGTCCTGCCCTGCGCTGCTCTCTATCCTAGGGGAATTCCCCGGGTAATTCTGGGGGCCACAGCCTATGGCGCTCTTATTGAAATCATACAGCCTTTTGTAGGACGTTCCGGCGACTTTATCGATTTTACCGCGGATTTGGCGGGTATGGGGCTGGGGTCAATACTGGGCCTTGGGATCTATCATGCTGTCGAAAGCTGCTCCGGCTTCCGGCGCCGCGCGGTTCAGAAGCGCGCAACAAATGTCATTCAGCTCTATAATTACCGCACGGGCAAAGCCATCGCTGAAGACTCTCTGGACCCTTGAGCGAGCTCTACGTTTTGAGCGGATTCCCATATGCAGGGTCTAATTCCCTTCCCCGGAAGCCACGCCCAAACGTTAGAGGCTGCCCAGATGTCGTTCAAGCGGGCGCGAGGAAGGGTGTTGAACAGCCGTTCAAAACCGAGGCAACATGCCCCCATGCCCGTGATTGGAAAAGTTTTATGCTGTCATCCCATTGGGAGTGTGCTTAGACAGGAGGTAAACGCGCGTGCGCAAAAGTATCTAGGATGATGGAAGACAGGATTTCTTCAGATTTTTAGACTGTGCACGTAGGGACCGTCTGCACAGGGGTAACAAAATGCGAAGCCGGGCAATCTACTCTTTTATAGCATTTTTTATGCTTTCTGGTCTCGCTGCCTGTGGGTTCGAGCCTATTTATGCTTCGGGCTCTCAGATCGGCAAAGATCTCCAAAATATCAAGCTGATGGCGCCCACATCCCGCGAAGAGTATATCTTCTCTCGCAGCTTTGAAGAGCGGCTGGGGCGCAACATGGGTGCCAGCACAACCCTGCGGTATAATATTTCGATATATGATCAGGGGTTGGATTTGAGCGGCGTTGTTAGAGCTCAAAAGATAGGAAACGTGACCTATCAGTTGATCGATGAGGCGAACGGGGACGTGATTGCATCTGGGCGGGTAGAGTCATTCACATCCTACTCCTCTAAAGATGATTTATCTGTCGCAGCACAAAGTGACGCCAGTGAGAGATTGCTCATCATCCTAGCCGATAGGGTTATTTCTAGGTTGACCGCTCAGTTGCCAGTCAGTTGAGCGTCAGGCGCGCGCGGGCCGCTTAAGGGGCAATGGATAACCAAGCACTTAAACGTTATCGCAAACTCCAATTTCCCTATCGTGACATAGGACGCGGGCCACCCTGTCTTAATCTTCTAGACTAAAAGCTCCCTTTTCGCCGTTTGAGGGTGGATTTAGAGGCAAAGGGGCTGTGGGCGTTTAATTATGGTTGTTTGGGGCGCAGTTTTGCTAAGCTTGTCGAGAAAGTTAAGCGTCCGGCGTGTTGCCTCGAGTGACTGTATTCAAACATTAGGCTCTTGATGACCAACTCTCCAGACAGAACGAACGTCCCAGAATTGTCTCTCGTGGTGCCGATGTACAACGAGGAAAACGCAATTCAGCGGTTTTTCGATACGGTTCGCCCGATACTGGATGGTATCGGGCTCCCCTATGAGATCGTTTGTGTCAATGATGGGTCGCGCGATGCTACGCTTCCTGCGCTGACAGGTATTGCGCGGAAAGATCCGCGCATACGGGTCGTTGATTTGACGCGTAACTTCGGTAAAGAGGCGGCGTTGACAGCCGGGCTGGATTTGGCACGCGGCGCCGCGGTTATCCCGATAGATGCGGATCTGCAGGAGCCGCCTGAGCTATTGCCAAGAATGGTGGCGCATTGGCAGGAGGGGTTTGATGTCGTGTTGGCGCGCCGGGCTGAACGCAGTTCGGATACGATGTTCAAACGTGGCTCGGCCCGTATGTTCTATCGCTTGCTTCGAATGATGTCGGATGTCGAAATCCCCGAGAATGTCGGAGATTTCCGTTTGATGGACCGTGAGGTGGTGAATGCCTTGCACCGCCTTCCGGAACGCACCCGTTTCATGAAGGGGATATTTGCCTGGCTTGGGTTTCGCCACACCACGATTGATTTTGTACGCCCTGCACGACAAGAGGGAAGCGGTAAGTTCGGGTTTCGGAAACTGTTTCAGTTGGCGATGGAGGGGATCATCTCCTTTAGCACCGTGCCGCTCAGAATGTGGAGCTATGTGGGGTTTATGGTCGCGGCCGCGGCCCTTCTGTTCATGCTCTATATCCTGATCGATACATTACTGTTCGGTCGCGATACGCCCGGCTTTGCCACGATTGCCACGGTGCTGTTGTTCTTCAACGGGCTAATCATGATCAACTTAGGCATTATTGGCGAATATCTGGCGCGTATATTTACCGAGGTGAAGGCACGGCCGATCTATTTGGTGCGTGAGCAAATTCAGTTTGAGACGGCTGACGCCGAGGATCATAAGCCCTAATGCGCCATCTTCTTGGGGAAATCTTGCGTTTTGGAGGGGTAGGGGCCTTGGCCACCGGGGTGCATGTAGGGACCTACCTTGTCATGCTTTCACTCGTGTCGCCTCAAGCCGCCAACGCAGTAGGGTTTTTGGCCAGTGTTGGCGTGTCGTATGTGGGTCATACGTGGTTCAGTTTCGCGGGGTCTGCCAAACAGGCGGGGGCAGGCCGCGCGCTGGCGCTACGTTTTTCTGTGGTGGTCGCCGGGGGCTATGCGATCAATGCATTTTGGGTGGCTTTGGTCACAGACGGGTTGGGTTGGGCATCAGGCTGGGCCGGGGTTTTTATCGCTTGTGTGACCCCTGCCATCACGTTTCTTTTGCTAAAATTTTGGGTTTACGCGCCCCGATAATCTATCAGGGCCTATGCAGAAGAAGCCCTTTTAAACCGATGCCGAGCGTGCGGGTATCTCCTCCAGAGGAGGGCGCATGGGCATCCGGCAGTGTAAGGGTCAGGGTGATGGTCTCCTGTGCAGGATCATGAGGCAGAAGGGGGAAGATTAAATTGGCGGACTGGTCTTCGGAGCCGCGCGTGCCTTCCCAGAGTGTTTGGCCATTTTGGGTAACGATGAGGCGTTGCACGCTCTGATTTGCGGCTAGAAACATATGAGCGTTGAGCTGCAGTCTTGCTTGGTCCCCGGCCTCTAGCCCTTTGGGGATGATGATCAGCTCCGCTTTGTTTGCGCTGCTCCAGACCCCCCACTCCTCGATGTTAGACCATCCCGCTCCCAAATATTTCGCGCCCTCAGTCCCGCCGATATCCTGCAGCTCTTCTGGCCGTAAATTGGGAAGATAGCTTCCCGCGAGGCTGCGCTGTAACACCGCCGTGCTTGAACAATCCCTCTGACGGCGGACAGTCTCAAGGTAGAGAGGCCAGAACTCTAAGGGTGCTTCGGCCTCGTGAAAGGGAACGAGCCGATTGGGATCGATAAGATCATACAGATGAGCGGGCGTTTTGGGATGAAGATCGGGCATACAAGCCAGAAGATGGGCGCTTTTCCAAATCCTATCATAGCGCAACATGTCCTGAGCAACATGCCAGTTGTGCAGCCCGCCCAGAACAAAAATAGATGCGGTAACGCAGGCCATCAGGTGGCGTGGCATCTTCCCAAACCTGCCGCGTTTGCTGTGCTGCAAAACGGTCGCCCCCAAGACTACCAAGAGCAGGACCACCCCTAAAATACTGGTGCGGCTGTCGAGATAGGCGCAGTGGCCTGTCCCTTCGCACCAACCCTGTTGTTTGAGCGACGCGCTGACAGGTAAGGTTACAAAGATCATGCTGGTCAGCAGAAATGGGACCACGGCTGCTAGAGGGACTCTTTTGCCAAGGGGCGTGCGCAGGGCCAAAACTATGGCTGCATACATGGCCAGACCTGAGAGGGTGGCCCCTGTCCAGACCGAGAGCGGCACCTCCAGAAAACGGCTTCTGAAGCGCGGCAGCACCAACCCATCATTGATATGGTGCCAGGTGGTGCCGATCAGAGCGCTGAGGTTACCGATCCCTGCGAGAGAGTTTCCCTCATACCCTGAGGGATGCGCCAACCGATACGCAATATAGACGCCCACCACCAAACCCAGAATGATAATTTCAATCCAGGCGCGTACATCTTTTATAAGGGCGCGCAGCCAAGACAAAGGGCGGCGCAGGGACAAGGGGTGATTGGCAAATACCTCTGCGGCAACCATGACGATGCCCAAAAGCAAAGCAAATTCGGTGGCCAGCATGGCACCGAACTGAAGCAAGCGGTTCAGTACTCCCCAGCCCCCACGTTCTCCGTAAGACAGGACGGCAAGGCGACAGCTGACCAATACCAGAAAAGGCAGGGTGTTCTGCAAGGGATAAGTGGTGGGGGGAAGATGTTCAAAGCCCAAAGGATGGAGGGCCAAGAAGATAAGGAAAGCAAAGGGTGCAATTGAAAGTTTGAGCACCTTGCCCGCGTAGACAAAGATGAGCCAGACCGTGGAAAAGTAGAGCGTGACGAACACGAGGCGCCAGATCAACACCTCGGACATCAGCGCCGCGAACATATTGACGGGCTGAAGATAGAGGAAACCGATCCGTCCTTGACCTTCGGCAAGCCAGCGGGCCGTTTCCAGAACGGTTTGGGGTCCCTGCAGCGCAATATGGGTGAAGTAGACATCGTCAGCTGACAGCCGGTAGCCGGTCAGAAAAAAATGTCCATGCCACAGCGCCAGTAGAAATATCAGGCCATAAAGAGCCGCGCGGCGCATATGAGGCTGGTCAAGAAGATCATGCAGATAATGTGGTCGCATTAAGAACCCTAATTGCTACTCAAAATCTGGCATGCATCTGCTGCCGAAACAAACCGGTTCTACAAATCGAGCGGGTCTTCATGCGCTAGATCTAATTTTCCTTCAGCGGATACGACGCCCAAACGGTGGAGGAGGGGAAGACGGTTCTTTTGGAACGCTTCAAACTGGTTTTGGAGCTCCGCTAGGTTGGCCTCTGCCGTTTCCAAGACGCCTCCATTCTTCTGGAGCCGCTGGCCTTGCGCTTCGAACATCTTCCAGACGTATTCGGCCGGATCGCCCAAGTTACGCGAGAGGTTGTTGATGAACAGTTGCTCAAAACGGGACACTGCGACCCCCGTGCCAATGACCGGAGAGGCCAGATATTTTACGCTGTCGTCAAAGGCGGCATTTCGACAGAGCTTGGCATTCATCCGTTCTGTTCCCGGTCTGACCGCGCCCACAACCTCCTCAGGGCTTATCGGCACGAGCATGCCCAGATCAACCAGCACTCTGAGAGCTTGGTCGATTTGGGTGTAGGTCAGCGGTTGACTTACAGGGGCAGTCAAAATGTCCTTCACCGAGAGGATATAGCCATTGTCTGTGGTGAAAGCCTCGAGAATTCGCCCATATAGGTCTTGATCCAGGTTTGCCGTCCCGCGGGCGCCTTTGATGGTTTCGGGGAGGTTTTCGGCATGTTTTATGAGCATGAACTTTTGCTGCAAAAGCTGCCGTTGCCGCGCGTGGGGCGTATGGGTCCTTAAGCCTTTAACAAAAATATCGCGCCGGAACCGCTGAGAGACAAAGACATCGCGCAGATCGCCTGCAGCACGGGCATCGGGAGCAAGGCTCAGGATGTCTTTCGCCTTTGGGGTCAGATGAATGCTTTCCAACCCATCCAAAAGAGTACTTGAGCCCAAATGATCCAACTTGGCAGGGGCCAGTGCATCACAAATCTCCGAGAAGCTCATGGGATCCCACGTCTCGTTGAAAAACTCATGTGCGAGGTAGATCGGGTCCTTCTTCTTCATGTCCTCCAGTTGCGCTTTAGCGATCGGGTTCTGGGCAAAGAACTTGGCATCGGCCTCCAAAACCTCAGTGGCAAAAGCCAAGGCGGCGCTCACCCGATCGACGACTGTACCACTGCGATGGCTTTTGTAGTGCTGGGCCAGAAGATCGCGGAGAGGGGCAATCCCCTCCCATCCGGCGCTTACATTATAGCTGATATAGAACAGGCCGCCGGGTTTGAGGTGATTGCGGGCGATCTGCACGATTGCCGCCCGTGCCTTGCGCGGCACCCAAGACCAGATGCCATGGAGCACGATTATATCAAATTGGGGCAGGTCGGGGCGTAGAAGCAGGTCCTGAAAGGAATCGTCGAACAGCTTTAGGTTCCCGGCCCCATGTCTGGCATATTCCAATGCGGTTGAGGTTTGTGTTGGGCTGAAATCAGCCCCCCAGTACTGGCCGGCGTTGCTCGCGGCATGCATGTTCAAAGAGATGCCCTGTCCAAACCCCAGCTCGAGATATGTGGGGTTGTCCGGAACGGAATGTTTACCGCCCTCCATCAGGGCCGCGAACTTCAGGCTGTTCGGGGACAAAAAGGAAAAATGCCCGAACGTATAATCTACTTCGGATACGTAGCCCGAATTCCACATATGCACTTCCCCGTATTTCGTCTCAAATGTGTAGGCGGCAGGGGGCGCTCTGGCAATGGATATGCTGTGAGAGGGATTGGATGCGGCTGCTCAAAAGGTCAATGATCGTAATGGCCGGATTTCTGCCATCGCCAGGCGTTGCTGATCATCTGTTCCAAAGCCGAGCGCCGATCTCATGGGGCACCGCTTAGTTGGTTACAGCACGGCTTTGAACCAGCACCTCGCGTGCCGAAAAACCGCTGCCGTTGCCAAGGTTGAACACCCGGCTGCCCTTATCCTCGTAAAGCCATTGTAGGCCCAGAACATGGGCGCCAACCAGATCGCAGACATGCACGTAGTCGCGAATACAGGTGCCGTCGGGGGCCCATGCGCTGCTTCAAAATCGCGCAGAATACCTTCGATCGCGCGTTTCGATACGCCATAGGCATTGATTGGATATTGCGTGCTGCTTTCATCCAGTGCGACATTGTCCTGATCATCATAGGTCGCACAGGTGGAGGAGAGGATGAACCGCTTACAGCCCGCCGCCAATGAAGCAGGGGGCGCCTGAGAGCTTGGATTCTGTCGATCTCACCACCTGAGTCGATACAATCTGAAACTTGCGCCAATTAGGATTGATGTATGGCAATCCTTGCCATAGTTCCCCCTCTGCAAGGTGAGAACGTGATCTATGCTGGGGCAGACAGAAGACGCTGCTCGATTTGCGCAGGTTTTTGTGTAGCGCCATCTATCTCATCGGGACCCATGAACCTATCACGCAGTGCGGATCGCGACCTGACATTGCCGCCGCTTTAACAGGTCCCAGCCCCTTAAGCTTTAGGGCGTCACCACGCCTTTGGTGCGTACCAACGCCCCGTCTTTGGCCTCCACCAAGCCATAGGTCTGCCGAAGGATGGCTTGAGCTTCTTGCTCGGAAGCCTCCGCAATAGCGTGTGTCCCGCCGTTGGGAAAATACAGGACGTTACCTTCAAGCCGGTATCCCGTTTCATAGAAGCCGCAGTCACCGAGAAACACAGTACGCCCATCTTTTCCAGGCGACGTATTGGGCTCGTAAGTGCAGGCTAGGCCCGCGCTTGCCGTACTGATGGCCGCGCCGGTAAGAAGTCCTTTGAACATCATGTCGGCTCCTTTGGTTGGGGTCTCTAAGGATTTACCCTCGTTGAGGGTCTCAGACAACGCCACCTCCACCGCATAAGCGGAAAGCTGTCTCTTGCGTCGCGCCGCGAATGGCAGACCGGCGAGTGGCCTCTTGAATGCACCGCGACCATGTCTGTTTGGCCATCCACACAGGCTGGAAATCGTCATCATACGTCATGGTAGGGGGTGGCATGTAAAAAGGGCCGCCCAAAGGCAGCCCTAAATTCCGTAACGTTTAAGAGGTCGCCTTAGAAGACGTAGAGGCCATTGGTGGCGGTCTCCGTATCAAGGCCGGTCAAGCCAACCGTCCCGGTCAGTTCGATCAAGACATCGTCACCTGCACCATCGGCCGCCCCTTCCGCAAAGATGAAGGAGTTGCCGAGGTATTCGAAGACTGCGGCTTCATTGCTGCCGATCAGTGCTTGAACTTGATCAACCGCCTGCTGAAGGGTGGTTGGGCCTGCGTTCTTGAAGGTGATCAGGCCATTCTCGACCGACGCATTCACTGTACCGGTCGTATCGTCCACTGCTTGAACCGCGCCAGCCAGCATAATGATGTCGATATCGGCTGAAGAGGTGAGGTTCTCAGCCGTTCCCTTCTCGAACCCAGCAAGCTTCACATGCTCCGCGATCGCGGCTGCAGCACTTGCCGCGCCATCCTGCGCGGCAAGAACATCATCGCCCGACCCCAGGCTGACAGTTCCCGTGTCCTTCAGGTCATTTAGCGAAAGCATAAGCCCGCCTGTCATGCCCGACGCGTCCACGGTCGCGAGGTTGGTTTCATCGTCGCCAGTAATGAGACCTGTGCCATCGCTAAAGTCGACCGTGAGCGCCTGTGCGCCGGTGATGGTTGCTGATGTGAGGACACCATCTGCAGCTGCAGTGGCTCCGCTGACACCGTAAACATAGTCAAGGTTGTTTACAGCATTGTCGCCGTCAGATGTGATCGACACCGACGTGGCTTTCGAGCCTGTTGCATTGAAGTCGGTCTCATTGTCACCCGCCGCATTCGACTTACCAACGAAGTCGGCATCCAGATTGATCGCAAGCGAGGTTGCGTTGGTTGCAACCACATTCGCAGTGACGCCAGTTGCGAGGGTTGTCGCTTCTTTTGTCTCATCAATGTCCAAACCAAGGGACAGAGCGCCTCCGGTTGTCTGCGTCAGGGTCAGTGGGGTTCCCCCCATGTTGCCGGTGGCCCGGAAACCTACGCCAGCTCCCAGATTGGTTAGGGTAGAGGCGCCGGTCAGAGCGCCAGAGCCAATAATCTCTGTAAGCGTGTTGTTCGACGCCAGAATATTCACGTCGAGCGTGGTGCTAAGAGCTTTGACGTCGAAGACCTCGAAGTTGCTGAAGGCCGTGATGTTCGCCGCTCCTACAGCTGTCAGCTGCAGCGTGTCGCTGCCTGCGCCCCCATCAATGGTGTCGCCTTTAGACACGGTGCCGCCGCCTACCATAAAGGCGTCATCGCCTTCGCCGAGGTTGACGCTCAGCATGCCGGTGCCATCCGAGACCAGCGTTACAGTGTCGTCTCCCGCGCCTGCATTCACAGTAGTGGTGCCGGTGCCAGAGGTGTTAACCGTGATCATGTCTTTGCCGTCACCAGTATCCAAAGTGGCCGCCACTTCAGTGCCAGCCTTATTGGAGGTCGCAGTTACGGTGAGGACGGTGTCATCCCCGCTGCCGGTTTTGATGTCGGCAACCGCTTTGCTGGGGCCAAAATTATAGGTGATATCGCCGGTGCTTGCCGAAGCATCAACCGACGTCACAGCTTTGGTGCCAGTATTAGTAACCCACAAATCGCTCGCGACAGCCGTATCCAGGGTCACCGCCTGCACATCTTTCCCTGCAGTGACGTTCATAAAAATGACATCCACTGTCGTATTTACGTCGGCAGCATCAACAACCGTGCCCGAAACAGTGATTGAATTCAGGGCATCCCCGGAGAGGTTAAAGTTGCTGAATTCAGCGACCTCATCGAGGGCGATGGCCATTGTCGCCACGCCAGTCGCGGCGGCGACACTCCCTCCCGCTGTTGTCTTGCGGAAACCCGCCGTGGTGGTTGCGGCCAAGTTGGTCACAGCGGTTGCGGAATTGACCTGCCACAGCTGCTCAACGCCCATGTATTTTGAGGCGTCGCCGAAGGCACCAGGGTCTCCTGCATCCGCGTTAAAAATATTGACGATCTCTACATTTTCAACGGTGCCAACAGTGGGGAAGCTGTTGTTCTCGTCGCCTTTGCCGCTGCCGTTGCTGTAGATATTCAAGGTATCTTTGCCAGCACCGCCATCAATCTCATCAAAGGCGGAGAACGTGGTTGCATCTGTTCCAGTGCCATTCACGGACAGGGCATTGAACATGTCGTTGCCAGCGGTTCCCACGAAAGTGTCCGCGCCTGTTGTAAGGATGAATGTGTCGCCCGGGTTGGCCACACCTGACAAGAAGGCGTCCGTTTCTGCTTTGGCTGTGACAACAGTCGCCGGATCATTGGTCACGCCGTCCATGATGTCGATCGCCGCGGATTTGGCGGCAGTGTCGAAGACGAAGCCGGTTGTATTGGCGGCATCTGCGGCGAAGTCGCGGCCCACATCGATTTTGTTATCGAGGGTAGCTTTGTCGAAGGTCGGCGGGGTCGCCGTGGGGGCGTCCACGGCGCCGTTGATGATCGCTTCGATCATGTCGGCCACAGAGACCGACCCGGATGCCAGAACATCAGACCAGAACTGCAGACCTGGCCCGTCTGGCGCGCGGTTGAACAGGTTTTGGTAGACAGAAGTTATGAAGGTTGTGGGCGAAGCCACACCGGGGGAGGTTAGGTAGGGGTAAAGCGCGGTGGCTTCTGCCGAACCTGCAAAGTCCGCAGCGATTGTGTTAAATTCACGGCCATTATCGATTTGGTCGATCCAGAATTGAAGACCGGCGGGATCCGGCGCACGGTTGAAGTATCCTGCGTAGAGAGCGGCGAGCGCGTCAACTTGGGCGGATGTAGCCATAATAATTACCTTCCTGCGGTGTGTCTGTTGGTGTTTGTTTTGTTAACAGCGACCGGGCAGCAATAATCCTCCAAAGGTATATTAGGGCGAGATTGCGGATAGATCGCCTATACAAAGTAGCAAGTCTTCACCCATCAGGCAAGATTCGATGTCAATAGGTATATCTATCATTTGACGCAACGTGATGCTATGGAGTCACAAGGCGCTTTTTCGCCGAATGGAGAGCAGGAGACATCCCCGCCTTAAGGGGCGGGGATGGGTAAATAGGGAAGGCTGAGAACGATGGCATACGATAAGATCGCTCCTACAGCCTCGCGCCAAAAAGAGCCGCGGGCTGAACTGGGGATCTGGCTCAGAGCTCTACGCGAAGCGCGGGGGATTTCGCAGCGCCAACTCGCAGATGAGCTCTCTCTGCCGTACTACACCTTCATCTCTCAGCTTGAGACCGGGCGCGGAAAAATCCCGAGCGCGCGGTACTGTGATTGGGCAAAAGCGCTCGAGCAGGAGCCACGCGACTTCATGATGACGCTGCTTCGCTATTATGAGCCTGAAGCCTACGGCATGCTTTTTGGCGACACCCAAACGACCACGAACTAAACTTCTAAAGCGATTACACTGGGTGCCGTCCCCCTCAAAGGCCCTTTATTCCGCCAGCTGTTTGCGTTTGAAATGCTCGGCGCCGAAACCCTAAAGGCCTCCACTGTTTCCAGAAGAAGCCCTTTTGATATCAGACAACGCGCCGGGGCGCTTATTGCTGCGGCTCTACCTTCGCCAGCTCTTCTTGCAAGGCCCGTGCATAGGCATTTCGCGCCGTTTTCGCAAAAGCTTTTTGGTGCTCTAGCCGTTGCAACTCGACCTCTACAGCCCGGATGTTGCCGAGCTGCGTTTTGGCCTCATCCGTCAACTCGTCCAGAGCGTAGTTTTTGCCATCAATCGAAATCATCTCTCCGTCAGCCATGGTCGTATTCCTCAATTAGTGGGGGGGTAGATATGGAAAGGGGCCACCCAAAGGCAGCCCCAAATCCGTAAGATTTAGATAGAAGTCTTAGAAGACGTACAGGCTGTCGCTGGTGCCGACTTCGTCGAGACCATTCAGACCTGTTGTGCCGACCAGCTTTACGGCCGTATCCGCACCGGCACCGCCATCAACGAAGATGTAGCTGTTTCCGACATACTCAAAAACTACTGCTTCACCGGCTACGGTCACTTCACTGGCAACAGTGCCAAGTGCATCTGTAAGCGTGGTCGGGCCAGCGCCTTTGAAGGTAAGCAAACCGTCTTTGATGATGACGTCAGCAGTGTCAGCATCGCCCGCCTGAGCGACCGTACCACCGGTAGTCACAACATCGAAGCCTTCTTGCTGCGTTGCATCCTCTTTGGTGCCTTTACCGATCGAAGCGATATTAGCTTCATCAGTGATCGTCACCACGTCGTCACCCGAACCCAAGGTCAGAGTACCGCCGTCAAACGCATCGCTACCAGCCGATGTCTTCAGTTCAGCAGTGCTAACAGTCAAAGCGCCCGCCATTGCCGAAGCATCGATTGCGGTCACAGCCGAAGCAGAGCCAACACTTTCAGTGATCTCAAGGTTCAGAGCCTGCGAGCCGGTGATAGTCACGGTCTTCAGAGCGTCGGCGCCGGAAGTGGCAACTTGGGCAGTCGTCAGGTCCAGATCGTTGGTCGCATTGGTACCACCGGAAGTGACATTGATAGCTGTCGCTTTGCCAGCAGTCAGGTCGATTGACTGGTTGTTTTCAGTCGCGCCAGCGCCCGGGGTCTGGACGAACGCGGAGTCAGAGCTGAACACAGTGTTAACGGTGGTCGCATTAGATGCCACAACGTCAATGCCTGCATCATTTGCCGCGTCTTTGGTGCTATCAGCGTCCAGGGTAACAGTCAGATCGCCAGCTGTCTTCTGCGTCAGCGTCAGATCGTTCCCACCCATATCAGCAGTTGCACGGAAGCCAACGCCTGCACCAAGGCTGGCCAGAGTTGCGCCACCGCCGGCGACAGCATCAGAACCAACGAATTCTGTGACAGTGTTGTTTGTCGCAAGAATGTCGACGTCCAGGGTACCAGACAGGTCTTTAACATCGAAGACTTCAAAGTTGCTGAAGGCAGAGATGTTCGCCGCGCCAACAGCTGTCAGCTGCAGAGTGTCCGAACCCGCACCGCCATCGATGACGTCGCTTTTGGAGACAACACCATTAGCTGGCGCTGTCGTGTTAACCATGAATGCGTCATCGCCTTCGCCGAGGTCAACACTCAGCTTGCCAGTACCCGCATCAGTGGACAGTGTCACAGTGTCATTACCAGCGCCCGCGCTAACGGTGGAGGTACCAGTACCTGTGGTTGCGACTTCGACCATGTCGTCGCCAGCGCCAGCTTCCAGAACAGCGGCAACTTCAGCGCCGGCAGTGCTGGAAGTGACTGTCTGGATCTCGACGTTGTCGTTGCCGCTACCGGTCTTGATTGTGGCAACGTCGCTGTCAGCACTGGTGTAGGTGATGGCGCCGGCGCTTGCCGAAGCATCAACCGAAGTCAGGTCTTTGCCAGTGTTCTCGATGGTCAGAGAAGTAGCAACACCTGTGTTCACAGTCGCTGCCTGAACGTCTTTACCAAGAGCAACATCCAGAGCCAGAGAAGCTGCTGCTGCTGCTGCACCTGTAGTAGTCTGAGCGAGAGTGCCGGAAACGTTCGCAGAGGCCAAGGCCGCGCCTTTGACATTCACTTCTGCAACGTTAGTGGCCTTATCGCCCTTAACGCTTTCAAGAGCGACAGATGCAGCAGTTGCTGCATCAGCAGCAGTCACTGTCAGGTCGTCAGCAGTCGCAGCGGTCAGATTGCGGAAACCAGCTGTGGTCGAAGCTTCTACCATGCTGATGTCGCTTGCAAAGGCAGCTTGCCAGATTTGTGTAGCGCCCTGGAAGTTAGAAGCGTTCACATCGCCAAAACCATCATCGTCGATGTTGTTGATGTTGACGGTCTCAACATTCTTTACCGAAGCAGTTGCCGGGAAGCCCTCGTTCAGATCACCAGCATCTTGCGCGAAGATGTTCAGGGTATCTTTACCAGCGCCACCGTCAATCGAGTCGAATGATGAGAAGGTGGTAGCGGCTGCACCAGTCGCATTCACGGACAGAGCGTTGAAGGTATCATTGTCCGCGGTGCCAACCAGAGCATCTGCACCTGTCGTGAGTGTGAGTGTGTCACCTTCGTTGGCTTCGCCTGCCAGGTAGGCGTCTGTTGCGGCTTTCGCAGCGTCAACAGTTGCTTCATCGTTGGTCACGCCGTCGATGGCTGCGATCGCTGCGGATTTTGCTTCCGCATCGAATTCAAAGCCGCTGGTGTTTGCAGCGTCTACAGCAAAGTCAAGACCCACTTCGATTTTGTTCTCGAGGGTGGTTGCGTCGAAGGTCGCGGGGGTTGCGTTAGGAGCATCAACGGCGCCGATGATGATCTCTTCGATCATGTCAGCCACGGAAACGGAGCCCTGTGCCAGCACGTCTGTCCAGAAGTCCAGACCAGCCTGATCGGGTGTGCGGTTGAACAGGTTCTGGTAGATGCTTGTGATGAAGGTCGAAGGCGACGCGACGTCAGGCGCAGTCAGGTAAGGATAGAGGGCAGTGGCTTCGGCGGATGTGGCGAAGTCTGCGGCAATTGTGTTGAATTCACGGCCGCCGTCGATTTGGTCGATCCAGAACTGGAGACCAGCGGGATCGGGCGCGCGGTTGAAATAACCGGCGTAAAGGGCGACGAGGTCGTTAATTTGTTCTGATGTTGCCATGGTTTTTGCTTCCTGCTTAATAAGCTACACGATGATCTTTTCACGAGCGACCGCGCGGCAAAAATCTTCCGAAGACGGCATTGTCGCCTGATCGCGGAATGATCGCTAGGGTTGGGATTAACAAATCGCTTGCCACCGAGCAAGCTTTATATCCAGTAAAAAGTATACCATCCTCTTCTAGATGATGTTATGGATACAGTCAGTCACAGAGCTCACTGGATTTCTTTCGGTAGTTCCGTCCCTTAGCTGTAACAAACAAGGCTTAGCCCCAGCCAAAGGGGGGCTTTGCCGCGAACAGGAAGCCTCGTAGTATGGCACATGATAAGATGACCCCCGCTGTTGCGCGCGACAAAGATGCTCGCGCAGAATTGGGAAGCTGGCTGAGAACCTTGCGCGAAGCCCAAGGCCTATCGCAGCGCCAACTCGCGGACATGCTTGATCTGGATTACTACACCTTCATTTCTCAGCTTGAGACCGGTCGCGGCAAAATCCCAAGCGCGCGGTACCGCGATTGGGCCAAAGTCCTTGAACAAGAGCCTAAAGCCTTCATGACCATTCTGTTGAGCTATTATGAGCCGGAAGCCTATGAGATGCTCTTTGGCGACGCCGAAAAAGCCTAAAGCTTCGATCTAGCGGCCGTCGTCTGCACCTCGAGACGCTTTTGCAAATCGGGGTGTAGGCCACGCGCTTTTTGCTGCTCTGATCTCAAGCGCAAGGCCAGATCTCGCCCGGCATGAAGCGAGGTCTCTTCGGCCCAGGCGACAATGTCTTGCGCATAGGAGGCGGGGGCGTGATGCGCCTCAAAATAGACCCGGCCTGCGGCGCCAATCTCATCCCCTGCGCGGCGATCAGCGGCGAGCTCTAAAAAGAGCGCCTGCAGTTGCGCGACTTCGTCGTTCACGTCGATAGAATAGGCCACGTCTTTAGGTAAGCCCGCATACCAGCCCTCCCGGGTGACGACCGATGGCGCCCCCGCATTCCAGATACGCAGCTGACTGCCAGAGGCTTCCCCCATGCTGGGATGACGTAGGTTCAACACCAGATGGGCCTGGCGCAGGGCATCATCCAAGACCGGCTCTGAGACAAAGCCATGCAGATGTACCCGGCCGGCCAAGTTCAACTGGTTCAGCTTGTCGTATATGAGTTCCGGGTTCCAAATTTTGCCCATCACATCCAGCCGATAGTCAAAATTCTCCGGCATCTGCGCCAAAGCATCCAAAACCTGCTCAAGCCGCCGGTTGGGGCCAATCCAGCCAAATTGCAAAAGCCGCAGCGGCCCGCTTGAGGTGCGGCGCGGTAACGGCGCCGGACCAATTTCGAAGGGCAGGGGTAAGACCTGGGCGGGCAGCTGCGGCAGCCGCGTCTGTACCGCCTGATGGGCCAGCTCGGTATGCGTGAGCACGCCAAGTGCCTTTTCCAGCGCCAACTCGAAGCCCGGCATCCTGGCAGAGATCACAGATCCTTTTTCAGCCCGGTTCAAACATGCCTCGCCTAGGCGCAGACCTTCGGCGCCATACCACTTTTCCATGCCGGCCAAATAGCTCGGCGCATCCCATTCGTTTTGCTCAACTGCCTCAATCATCAGTTCCTGGATCGCGAGATCATGCAGCACCACGATGGTGGGGATACGCTGTGCCAGGCGCAAAAAACCCGCATGGTAGACCCAGGAATTTCCGATATGCAAAAAGAGAACTTCTGCCCCTGTCCCGCGGCTGACGGTCGCAAAATCCCGCGGCATGACCGTATCTGGGTCAAAATTCTTGACTGTCGCATGGCGCTCCAGGGCCGGATCCCACTCCCGCGCATCGGTCCACAGAACCACCTCGGCCCTAGCGCTGAGGGCTGGCAAAACGCGCGCTGTGTAATGCGCAATATCGGTCTCAGCCGGGGGGAGGGGGCTGATCCAATGGATGGTCGGGCGCGGGCCTACGTCAGCCATCAGAGCGCCTGTTTGGCCAAGGCCAGGAAGGTGTCTTCAGAGCAGGGCAGTTCCAAGAGGTTCGCCCGCCCTGTCCCGGTAAACGCCCCGACACCGGTTTGGAAAAGCTGTAGCCGCAGCGTCCCCAAACCTGTCTGATTTGGAGCGCGACGGAAGCTGAACGTTGTCTCTCCGCCCGATGCCACAGCTTCACTCAGGGGCAGAATGACATTGGTATGAACTAGATAGCCTGTGTCATTGATCCATTCCGCCAAAAGAGCCGTTGCTTGATTGCCCGCAGCAGGCCACCAACCCGAAGAAGTGTTTTGGGCGGTGATTTGCGTAAGTCCGGTGTCGGCCTCGTCCTTGGTCAGAACCAGTTTACCTGACAGCCGTGCAGGATCGCCGTGATAGAGCCCAGGCGGCGGGGCGCTTGGCACCCCTGTTTTCCGCCCCACAAAGACAATCGTTTCTCCGCGCAGATGTAACGCGTCCTCGCGGGCGATCATGAGAGCTGCGGTCGCTGGATCCACATGAGTGTCATAGACGTCTGCTGTGCCTAAGAAATGGGTTTCAAATCCGGCTCCATGGGCCAGAGCCTCTACCTCACGGGGGGTGTATTCGCGGTTGTGCCGCCCGTAGACCCCGCCGGTAGGGACAAAAAGGCCGAAAGAGTAGGGGGACTCGCGATCAAGCATCTTTCGCACACCGCGGTGGCTGCCGACATTAGGTGTGGTGAGGATGATATGCCCTCCGGGCCGCAACACGCGGGCCGCTTGGGACAGGAAGAAATGCGGATCCAGAGCGAGGTGCTCAAAGATCTCCATGCCCAGCACCATGTCGAACTCTGCATCCCCATAGGGCATTACATCGCGCTCGATGTTGGCAGGGCGCAGCTCGATGTTAAAATCAGGGTAGGCCGGGTTCAGGCTTTTGACCGACTGCGCATAAGGATGTGGTCCTTCCCAGACCCCGCTCATTTTGACGTCTTCAAGCGCGTTGACGACCATAGCCTCAAAGGCCAAAGGCGGGAAGACTCCAACATCCAGAATGTCGCGCGGGGCACAGTCCACAACATGGTGCAAAGTGGTTAAGTAGCGCGTCCAATGGGAGCCCAGATATTGCGCCAATCCAGGTTCAACCGGCGCGGGCCCCGCTCCATTTTCCTGAGGCATGGTGTCAAAAGCATAGGCCTCCAGTACGTCGGTGATGGAGGCAAAAGGCAAGGCCGGCGCGGGCGGCGGCGCCACGGCGGCCTGCACCCGGGCCACCGCTTCTTCGGCCGGCGTGGCCGCGGCTTTCGCTTCAAGGGCCGCGATCTGTGCGGGCCCCGGGGCCGGCTTGGCCGTCTCTCCGGTCAGCGTTTCCACCACATGCTCCCAAGAGATGTTCAGGCTTTGATAGCGCTCGAGCCCGGCCTGGCCCATGGTCTCGGCCAAAGTGGTATCTTCATAAAGGGCGGTGAACGCCTTCGAGAGCGCCTCGGCATCAGGAGCGGTGATCAATCCTTCCTGCTCGTGAGAAATAAACTCTAACGGCCCCCCGGCATCGGTGGTGGTGATCACCGGCTTGCCCGAGAGCATGGCCTCCAGCGTGATATAGCCCAGATCTTCATCTTGCGGCGTAAAGACGACGCCACGGGCCTGGGCATAGTGCCGGATCATCGTGTCATTATCGATGCCGCCTAGCCACTCGACACGCCCCGAAACCCCCAAAGACGCGGCCAAGTTGCGCAATTCGTCTAAATAGGCGGGGTTTTCTGGCACGCCGGCGATGACCAGGCGCATTGGCCCCGGTGTCTTGGCCAATGCACGTAGCATCAGATCGACCCGCTTGGAGGGGTTCAGGCGTCCCGGTGCGAAGAGATAGTCGCCAAACGTGCCTTGGATCATCCGGTCCGCAAGCGGTGGCGGATGGTACAAGGGCGTAGAGGGCAGCCCAAGGTACGTTTCCAGCCGTCCGGCGACATTTTTCGAGTTCGCATAAATGGGGCGCGTGCTGCGTGCGAAAGCTGCGCGGTCTTCCGCCCGGATCATATCTCGCGCCATCATCCCGTCAGAACTGTCCAGCAGATCCGACGTGCCGGCATTCCACATGTCATAGGCCTGCCGATGTTGATGGATCAGCCAAAAGACCGGATTGGGATGTCGTGCGAGATAGGCGGGAAATTTAAGCCCGATCATCATGTCGATGGGCACCCCTTCCGCCTCTGACAGATCCGTCAGTCGCGCGGCGAGGATGCTGTCAGTCAATGTCTCCACAGGATACCATTTGAAGGGCAGGGTGATTTCGCAGGCCTCATGGCCATAGTGGCGCAGAGCGCTCACCAGACCGGCCGCATGACGCTCCGCCCCGCCGGTAACAAAAGGCACTTGGGTCCGGACAACACCAACCCGCATCTTAAGCCTCCTGAAGAGGTTTGTGGCCGAGAACGGCGAGGTCCTGGGCGCCGAACATCAAATTGGCAAGCTCTGGGTCAAATCCTGGCTTGGCCATGAACTCGGCGAGCCTTTCATGGGGGTGCAGTCGGCGCGTTTCGATGGGCTGGAATCCCATAGTTTCGAAGAGAACGGTGAGAACCGGATCGGTCATCGGGTGCAAATGCGTAGGGTCATTGTGAAACGACGTCGCGCCCACCAGAACGTTGCGCACATTGGGTGTCTCGAACAAGAGCAAGCCACCTGGCGCCAGCACACGCATGGCTTCTCGGGTGATCCAGAGAACTTCTTCAAAGGGCAAATGCTCGATTAGGTGGTGCGCGGTGATGCAGGCCAAAGAGTTGTCTTCCGCCTCACTCAGCGCGCTGCGGGCATTCCCCTGCCGCGCATCCAGCCCTTTTTCTTGAGCTTCGCCAATTTGCACCGAATTGGTATCAATACCGATGGCAGTAAGGCCTGCATCGTTCAGCAGTTCCAGCCATTCCCCCCGGCCACAGCCAATGTCCATGACCGGTTTGCCGCCTGTGCGAATGACAGCGCTTTCCACATCAGGCAGATAGACGCGCAACCTGTTGCGGATGTCGGAGACAGAGCCACGGTATTTGTTTTCCAGCCTATGATAGAAACTGTCCATGACAGCCTCAAGGCCCCCTGCCTTTTGGGCGGCCGGGGTGGTGTGTGGGGGCTGGTTTTGCTCACCTTGAGAGGCGAGCAAAACCTGATCTAAGCGCCGAGACAGTTCAACAAAGTTCCGTGCAAGTTCTGCATTGCGGGCCATCAGGACTTGGGTTTCGCCCTGAACCATCTGTTTGATCCCGTCCCGGAGGCGTCGCTCACGGGCTTCCCATCCATTAAGACGTTCTATGCTGCGTTCTATTTCTTGGATACTGCGACGGGCTTCTTTGGCCAGCCGCTCTGTGCGCCCGAGCTTGAAGATTGCCGCTATGTAATCGCCAAAACGTTTGACCCCGCTCACATCATCTCCCATCGACTTTTAGCCTTTTCACTAAGAGTACACCTTCTTTGCTCTGCGGTTACTCTTCGCGCAAACTTTTGAAAATTGCTTCGGACAGCGGGTCTAGCATGTACTGCAACACGGTCCGTTCACCTGTTAGGATCACCACATCTGCAGGCATGCCCGCAGTCAAACCATCGCGTATTTCATCTGTTAGGTTCTCGTCCGGCACCTTGATCCGCGCGAGGTAATAGGGCGCTTCGCTAGGGTCTTTGGTGGTGACCACATCCGTCGAGATCGACAGGACTTCTCCTAACACCAACTTTGACAGGCGGGCCTTAAAGGCCGAAAATCGCACTTCGGTTTCGAGCCCGGGGCGTACGTTGTCCACATCCACAGGTGCGATCTTGGCGTCGATGAGGAGTGTCTCATTGCTGGGGACGATCTCCATCAGGATCTCACCTGAGCGGATCACAGAGCCGCGGGTGGTAACGGCGAGGCTTTGCACCTTGCCGGTCGTAGGGGCCAGAATGGTTGTTCGCCGCATCCGATCAGCGGCCACGGTCAACTTTTCATTGATCTCGGAAAGCTCGGAGCGCGCGGTCTTAAGCTCACTGTTGGCGCGTTCGCTATATTCTTGCTTGAGCTTGAGAATATTGAGACGTGCCTCTCCCGCTGCCGCTTTGACTTGAGCAATATCCGACATGGCCGTCCCAATGCTGGCTTCAATCTGGATCACCTCATCTTGCATCTCAGAGAGGCGGTTGCTTTCGATTACGCCCCGCTCTTCGCCTGTGCGCATCCGTTCGAAAAGCTCGTTGCGCAGCGCATGGCGTCGTTCCACAGCGGCGAGCTGGACCTCATAGCCTTCCGCTTGACCGTTCAGCTGCTCTGCGCGGAACTCGAGAATTTCAGTTTGCGACAAGAAGATTGATCGACGGTCTTCAAAGATGTTGCGTTGAGCTTGCACCGCGCTTTTCACATGAGGATCTTCAGCATTAAGCAAGTCAGGAGAAAAATCGATCTCTTCGGCAAAGGTCTGCTCTGCAACTAACCGAGCGATCAGGGCTTCAGAGGTGGCACGGCGCTGTTCAAGCACCGTTATTTCCGAATTGACCTGAATGTTGTCGAGCACAAGCAAAGGGTCGCCTTGCTCCACAAAATCAGCTTCGCGCACCAAGATCTCCTGGACGATACCGCCCTCAAGGTGCTGGACAACTTTGCGGTCGCTTTCCAGCGCCACCACCCCAGGGGCCACAACCGCGCTGGCGATGATCGCGAAATAAGCCCAGGTGCCCAGGATGCCGAAGGTGATGAACAAGATGACATACCCTGCAAAGGAGTACTTTCGCGGGTTTGCCATTTTTTTCAATTGGCCCGCAATCAGGGTTGATTGTGCTGTTGCCACGGTTGAATCCTAAATCTCTGGTCGCTTTGTGTGAATGAGAGCTGTTTTGTCATTTTGACAAGGATCGGACCAGCGCCACCTGTGGGCCTCGGTCAAATCCTGCCAAAATTTACAGCTTGGCCGTGGACAGCGACATGGTCTGGGGCTGCTGCGGCTTTTGTTGTTGCGGTTGCTGCTGGGGCTGTAACAGCTCCTTTGTGGCCACAAACCGCTGCACCGTTCCTTCCCTCAGGATCAAGGTGAAGTCGGTGGCACTCAGAATATTCGCCTTGTGGGTCACCAAGACAATCGTCTTGCCTTCACTTTTCAGTTGCGTGAGGCAACGTGCCAGGGCTTCTTCGCCTTCACTGTCCAGGTTCGCATTGGGCTCATCAAGCACCACAAGAGAGGGGTTGCCGAAAAGCGCCCGGGCCAGTCCAACCCGCTGCCGTTGACCGCCAGACAAACGGCCGCCGCCACTTCCGATTTGGGTGGCATAGCCGTTGTTCAGCCCGGAAATCATTTCGTGGGCTCCAGCAAGCTTGGCGGCTGCAATAATGTCGTCGTCGGTGGCATCGTCCATAAATCGAGAGATGTTTTCGGCGACGGTGCCCGCGAACAGTTTTACGTCTTGCGGCAGATAGCCGATGGTTTTGCCCAGCTGATTGCGGTCCCAATGGGAAAGTTCCACCTGATCAAGACGGATCGTGCCATTGATCGGGTCGCCTACACCGACCAGATGACGCGCAAGCGTAGACTTTCCCGACCCACTGGGGCCAATAAGAGCCAACGTCTTTCCGGCTGGCAAATCAAAGCTAACGGCCCGTAGGATCGTATCGCGGGTGCCGGGGACAACAGTCGTAACACCTTCAGTACTGAGATGCCCTTTCGGCTGGGGCTGTTGAAGGCGTGTAGGCTCTTCTGCAACAGCTTCAAAGAGCTTTTTCAGTCGTGCATTGGATTGGCGGGCAGCAACGAATTCTTTCCACTGTCCGACGGCCTGCTCAACTGGAGCCAAAGCACGGCCCATCACGATAGAGGCCGCGATCATGACGCCTGCGGAGATCTCCCCTTGCATGGCAAGATAGGCGCCCGTGCCAAGGATCGCGACTTGGAGAGCCATTCTGACGAATTTTGAGCTCGACATGACCGCGCCAGCCCAGTCACTGGCTGTTGCTTGCGAGACGAGCATCCCATTGCGCTTGACCTGCCACCGTTCTGCCAAAGCGTCTTGCATTCCCATTGCACGAATGACTTCCGCATTCTGCATTGTGGCCCCCGCAAATTCGGACGCTTGCTGACCTTCTGTATTGGCCGACTGCAGCGCATTACGGGTCAGATATTCATTGAGGAGCGCGAGGGTGAAGATCACGATCGTACCGCCCGTGGCCACCCATCCCAGCCAGGGATGGAAAGCAAAGCACAGCGCAAGAAAGATCGGGGTCCAAGGTACATCAAAGAAGGCCAAGACGCCTTGCCCGGTAATGAAACTGCGGACCTTGTCTGCATCACCCAGAGCGGTGCGCGCGCCGCTGGTAGGGTTGACCAGCTGCATTCGTGCCACGCGGTCAAACAGAGGCCGTGAGAGGATGCTATCAAACTGTAAACCGGCACGCACCAGCATACGTGAGCGGACAAATTCCAGCGTGCCATAGGTGATGAGAAGGGCCACGGCGATCACGGTGATCACAGCGAGTGTCATCTCGTTTCGGCTGGACAGCACCCGATCATAGATCTGGAGCATATAAAGGGGGCCTACGAACATCAGCAAGTTCACAAAGAAGCTGAACAGGATCGTCGCCCCGAAAATGGCGCGGAACTTCCGATAGGCCTGCTGAAGCGGGTTACTGGCACTCATTGGATAAACATCTTTCACAGCCAAACATGGTCGTCTCGCTATAAACGCTTTTTTAATGAAGGTCACGCCCAGTATACGCGGGCCCGATTACTAGGAAAGGCTTCAATTAAAACCGGAGCAGAAGATGGCGTGGCGCCCAATCCGTTGTATCGTTGGCTTAGACTGGTGTTCGAAAAGGGGGGGGGCGTCGTGATGGGAGTTGCCAGCGTGACCACCAACAAGGCTATCTGAGAGAAGGGAGTTCGCGTCTAGGAGCTTGAGCGCCCGTTAGGCCGCAAGACACTGGGAAACGCTGGATAAATCACGGGTAAAGCCATCGCCATACTTTAATCTCGCAATATAGGCCGATGGAGCAGCAGGATAACTTTCTATATTGGCAGGCAAAGTACCATCACGGCATTGCTTTGAGCTTTTGTGAATAGCGTTGATCGAATCGCTTTCTTATCGGAGAATTCCAAAATTACCGCGGTCCAGCCTGTGAAGGCTCTTAGGCCGAATTTTTATAAAGAGGATTTTATCTATGGCTACCGCAACCGTATTTGTGCCAACCACCATGCCGGATCTTTCAGTCTGGTATGGGGATATTGTGATGGCAACATCCTCAAAAATTATTATTGATGATGGCTATGGCCGAAGGGCGGAGTACACAGGAAGTTTCTCGTATACGTCCTACTCATATGAGGTTTATGGAACACTAGATACTGTCGAGGAATTCCGCAACGGGACAAAGATTTACTCTGTCGATAATATTGGGGCCGATGCCTATCAGATGTATCAGGCTGTGATGGTCTATTCAGATGCCGATCTTGCTGCCCGCCTACTTTTGAACGGGAGCGATGATATCTCCGGGTCCGCGGGAGCGGATATCATCAGTTCTTATGCTGGCAATGATATCATTCGTGGTCTCGGAGGCGATGACAAGCTCTACGGTATGAGGGGCAATGATACGATAGATGGCGGGGCAGGGACCGACAGCGCCCTATATGCTGGTAACTCTAGTAACTTTAAGCTGACTTTATCGGCGTCCACTGTCGTGATTGAAGATAAAAGAGCGAGTCGCGAAGGTGTAGATCAGTTGATTGATGTGGAGCTCCTTGAGTTTGGCGAAACGGGTCAGACAATTAACCTGGCGCAGCTGGACGGTCCAACTGGCTTGTCTGAAGAGGCCTTTGAGAGTTTTATTGAGCTCTACATCGCCTACTTCAATCGCGCCCCAGATGCCCTTGGTTTGAATTTCTGGGGAACCGCTTACGCCAACGGCACCACGCTAGAAGAGATGGCAGGTCTGTTCATCGATCAAGACGAAACGCGCGAAACCTACCCCGCCTCGCTAACGAATGAAGAGTTTGCGACAGCAGTTTACAACAATGTTCTCGGTCGAGTTCCAGACCAAGAAGGGTTTGATTTCTGGGTCGACGTGTTGAACTCGGGCACTCAGGGTCGAGACCAGTTTATTCTTTCTGTTTTGGGCGGCGTGCAAAATGGAAGCCCGGATCGCGCTTATCTTGATGCCAAGATTGACGTCGGTGCTTATTTTGCCGTGCACAAGGGGATGTCTGATGTTGCAAATGCATCTGCGGCAATGGATTATGTTGATGGAACTGACGCCGGGGTCGCAAATGCCGTGGGCGTGATCGACGGTTTCTATCACGATGCTATCGATCCCTATAGCGGAGAATTCATTCTGCAACTGGTTGGTGTTTTGGACAACCCATTCGAGATATCTTGAGGGTCGCCACAATTCGGGGGTATGCGCACAATAGCGTCGGTGAGGCTTATATCTGTGTCCACATCCGGCGAAGACGTTTTGAAATAGATGCTTGTTGTGTTGATTTTGCCATCACGTCCCTTAAGTGAAGCTGGAGAAGAGCCAGAATCTGGTTGGCCGGATGGTCATGGTCGCGCAGGGGGCTGTTTGTTGGCGCGCTGCCACTTTGATGCCCCCCTTTGATCGGCAGTTTTGTGAATGCTGGAACTGCCATTGCTCTCTGCGCATCTCCGCGATTTTACCTATAATCACCTGATTTAACTAAGATTTTCTAAAACATCACGTCTTGCAGAGTTATCCACTATAATATCTTGGACTTTACCCCCAAAATGATATGGTGGCGTAAAGGATTTACTTGATGTCTGATGTTATTCGGTTTCCACGGTCTCTTAGGTCGACTGCTCTGGCCGTCTCTGGTCTGACCGAGGCTGAGGATGCGCCCGGCAACTTCAAGATGTCAGACCTCTATGGCAGAGTAAGAGAAGATGCGGCTGTCGATGATGCCAGCCCTGAGCCTGACACCAACGTTTCCTTTCTCCAACAGCCTAGCAGCCTGCCTGCACCGGTCACAGGGTGGTCCAACCAAGAGTTAGCAGACCTTTACCGTACGCAACGGATACTGGCACTGGCCGGAGTGACGACCCAAGTGGATCGCGGGGTCACCGATGAAGGAGACCCGTGGTTTGTCTTCATGGACAGCCAAGACGAAGTGCTGGTTCATTTCAGCCGTTTCGACGGGGCCTATATGGTTACTAGTCAGATGCAGGACGCCCCCATCAGAGGCGACAGTCTACAAGATCTGGTTGCTGAGTTCTCTCGCCGCGTGAAGCCGGTGACACAGGCCGGACAATTGGGGCAAAATGTCGTCTCGATCGCAAAGCGCAACCGCGATGTGGTTTTCATACACCCTGCAGCGGCTTTGGCAGCATTGGTGTGGTCAATCTACCTGATGTCAGATGAGCTTATTGCGGCAACTTCCATAATTACTGCAGGAGAGGCTGAAGACGTAGGGCTTACTTCCGTGGAAAAGGGCGCAGTTGGTGACCTTGATCCTGTTGCAGATCACGCAAATGAGCTGCCGCCCGTTGCTCAAAAAGCAGCTCTGCTTCCTGCTGACCAAGACCTGACAAAACAGGGGGCAATCGCGTCTTCTAGCCGTGAAAGCTTAGCGTTAGGTTTCTCTGGACATGGCGCTAAAGCTATAGGGGCCAGCCTAAGCCTTGTTGCTCTTGCCGTGGGCCTGCCTTTGCCTGCGAGCAACGCTCTAGAAGTTGCGGATGAGAATGGCGCTTTACAAAAACTAAACTTGGCAAGCCTGTCCGCAGCACTCACTCAGGTTAAAGCCAAAGAAGCTGCCCTTTTGGTGGCCTCAGAGGTCACTCAGTTGCAGCAGCGAGAGATCGATGCGGCAGCACCGCCTGATAGCGAAGGGGAGGCAGAGACGTCTATCATTGAGACGACCGCAGACACGCCTGCGGCGTTCGAGGCCGTACAACCAACGCATAGCACTAAAATTACAATTCTTTCCACTCATGCACCGGAGGTCGCCCCGAGTTCTATGGCGCGCGATGACGTCTCCGCTCAGGCGTTAGAGAGTACTAAAAGAATGAAAGAGGTCACGCCGGCATCTTCTGCAGATACCGCAGGTGAGACTGTTAAAGAAATCAGTTTCCTGCAGAGCTTTGACGCGGCCTTCGAGAGCTTCGAAATCACCAGCCTCGACAAAATTGCTGAAACTGAACTCACTCAATTGTTTGACCCCGAGGACACGAAGGATACGCCAAATCCGCTAAGCCCGATCCAAAGCATCCAGGGCTTTGAGACTTTTGATCAAGATGCGCGGGTTTTCCTAGATTTCTTGCTGCACACCTATAGCAATATCAAAGTCGTCAATTTGGCCACAGAGATCATATTCATCCATATGGATGCCTTTGAGGGAAACGACAGCGCGCATGAAATCTACGCCAAAAGTTGGTCTTTTGATGATGGCGGAACAGTTTCCACCATCGGGTTCAAGAGTGATATGGCTCAATTTGATCTCATCGCCTGAGGGGCGCGGGCCCGAGGCTCCTGCCGAATAAGAAGCAGGCAAGGGTACGTTGTCCCACATTTTTTTCTTTGGGGCAGGTTCTGCCCATTTTGTTGATACATCACAGCCAGCATATCTTATGAGTGAGCAGACGGCGATGCGATCCTCTTCGGTTACATGTGACGGGACAGACATGGTCGACAAACCACAAATCTCAGCCACCGCACTAGAAGATCTGCATCTCCTGCAGAAGCGCGACAGCTTTGTCGGCAGCCAGCAGCAGTGATCACAGCGCAAACTCGTTCTAGTTATTGTCCGCCGGGACAAACGTTGCGACCGGCCATTCATTCTGCCGCAAGCCAGTACGGGCGATCCATCCGATGTCATCCCCAAATTGAGCACCACACCAGACACCATCTGAGGCGAGAAGACATTCACTCACCGTGGTTTTTGCAACACGTGGGATCATCCCGATAACTGGCGCTTCATAGCTGCTCTATTTTTTGGGGCGGGGCTTATAATAGTCGACGTTTCGGCGATCAAGCGCCCCTCATAGATCACGGTAAGGCGCGCTTCGAGACTGTCGAGAGGGCCTCCCCCGAGACTTATTGTGCTGACGTTCTGCGGCGTGCCGTCCATCAGTACAACCTGCGCCGATTGCTGCGTACGTGCGGAGGAGCCGTTCGCTTCGCGCAGTACAGTCAATTCAACGAGGACCGTCTCACCGCCTTTGCCAGCGACAGATGCAAAGAGATTAAGACCCTCTCCGGCGAGCTCAACGCGCAAAATCGGCATCGCAATCACACGGATTTCCTCGGCAACGCCGGCATGCGGAAAAAGCAAGAGCGCGGCCGACAACGGCTTAGCGCTGTGTAAGCGTCCCACGTTAATTTCCGCCGTTTAGAGACTGCCGCATGGTGATGCTGCCGCCGCTGTGGGTCACAACAGAGGCGGGATTGGCCGCCGTTACACCACTGCCGACCACTTCGTAAGTGATATTGGAGCCAGTGGTGGCATCTACATTCAGATCTGAATTGTTGTTGCTACGTTGAATCAACGCTCCAGTAAGGTTGTCACCACTGACGTTTACTAGGCCAATATTCTCACTGTCGATTTGCTGCAGGCCCGCATGTGAGTTAAAGCCAGACACTTCCAAGGTGGCCCGGTTTAAGTCGCCATCTTGATCTAGCTTGGCCAAAAGTGGTGCGCCGCTCGCCCCACCGATCATTTCGATCAAGGCTGTATTGCCGTTTCCCGAGTGAAAAGCCAAAGAAAGCCCTGCGCTACTGGACGCATGCGAGAAACCGCTGACTGCTTCGGAGTGATCAGCGTTCAGCTCATTTACTGAGCCTTTTTGTTCAATATGAATTTTATTATTGAATGTATTTTGAGCCTGCACTGGCGCTGCGAAGAATGCAGCAGAAAGGAGTGCAGAACAGGAAAACCGCCGTCCCACCATGGTAATAATCTCCATAAACTATGGTAAGACTATCATATGCCTTGGGGAACCACTACGCCGTTCTGCTGTGAAAGTGGCGGTGTTTCCTTGACTTGCCTGCAGAAGGGCAGCCTGGTTGAGTTGGCCTTCAAGCAAACCATTGATAGAAATACAAGCGATGTATTAGCTGTGTCGGTGGCGTCGTCGGCGATACTGTTCCTGAGCGGACCTGAGGCCCGCCTCACATTCTCTTTAATGACGACAAACTAGAAGCGCATAGGCAGTGAGCCTCCATAGGCGGCCAAGGAGATGTAGAATAAGCGCGCATTGGGGCAATACCACAACCCTTCTATTGCCTGCCCAAAGATTCTAAGCAGCTGCTGGCCGGTTATTCTGACATGCCGCAAAATCTTATCAACGCAATCGTGAAGGCCAGCCGCACCCGCTCCAATTATATCAGTGCTGCACAAAAGTATGCTTTTTAACGACCCCAAAAAAACTGCAGGTAGGGCCATTAAACTTCGAGCAGCTCTGTTGGGGCATGATTTTTATCAATCCCTGACTCGAATCGCGCAGCACAAGCGCGCAGCGATCTCCATCCAAGTTCTGGCTGAAGATGAGTTGTCCGTCTGATAAGGGTCTCAATTCCCCTTCGATTTTGCCAGAACACTCCTCCCCTCTAATGCGAAGTACCGCTTGGCCCTGGAAAACCTTCAGCGTTCCTGTGCCGCCGTCCTGGTCGGTTTCATAGCTGCCATCTGAAAGCTCAAGCGCCTGAAGGTCTTGGGGCGCGCTCAAAAATACGCAGGCTGCAGCCAGCAGCCCAATGTAAGAAGCGTTAATCTTCATGGTTCACCTTTTTTTGTCCACTAAAGGGGTTAACCCCTTCAGTGAATCGCCTGCTGCTCTTTTTATTAAGTGTGCGGCCAGTTAGATCGTATCAGCCGCATCACGCTCGGCCCCCATGCGCCTTAAGCATGGGGGACAAAGATGCGACCTGACAAGCTCTACATATACAAAATTTTTAGTGATCCATTGAGCGAAGCGCTAAAGACACAATCTTTGTTTCCGTCTTTTGAGGCTTGGCCCCCGAAAACTGACTGTAGAATTTGAGTTTGAAAGGGAGCTTGCAGGTAGATTCCATGCGTTGTCGGGATGGCAGCGATCAACCCGCCATCCCGACTAAAGGCCCCTAGAAAAGGCATCCGTTGAGTGAACGCGTTTGCCGGAGCAAAGGTATCGATCGTACTTCCCTCGTAAAGATCGAGCCAAAAATCGAAACCAGTAGCATCCAGTTGGCTGTTGCCAAGCAGAGCATCATAGGCCGTTTTGGCCAGGCCCGCGCCATCCTCGATGGCCAAAAGAATGTGCTGTCGGTAAACTCAAGACGCTCCAAGCCCACAAGTTTCTAAGGCTCCTGTAGTTTTCAGATCACCAAAACGGCCTATGAAGCAATTCTTGCGGAGCAATTGTCATTCGGATGTGCAGCAGTATATTTGCCACTTGTCGCCCACCTACAACACAGTTGCGCATGCATAAAGCCACTCAAATTATACTCACTGCTTCGGGGCCCCATTTGGCCCCGGTCTATGACGTAATCTGCGCGAAGCTGCGCTTGTCGCGCTATATCCCAGCTTGATCCTCCACCGGGCGAAAAGCTTTGCCGAGCGCGCTTTGAGTGTCGTCTCTTGACCGAGCCTTTGTCTGCTCGTTCAGGCAGCAGGGTCCAAGCCTGAATATATGGCCAGTAAAGTTTTAAAGGCCCTCGCCGTTGCGAGGGCCAAAGCTTCATTGGTTTGCAATGCGCATTGCCTCAGGCGCGGTTCCCGCGGCAATCTGATCGCGGTACCAGTTGGGCTGCCGTCCTTTTCCGGTCCAAGTTTGTGCATTGTTTGCAGGATTGGCAAAGGCGGGTTTTGAAGGCTTTTTCGCGGTTTTTGCCTTTTTCTTTGCTTTCCCAGGCGGCAGGCTTGCAGGTTCTGCAATTTCGCCTAGCGAAAAGCCAAACTCGGCGGCCGCCTTGGAGGCGGCCTTTTTTGCCTCGCGATGATCCTTCGCTTTTGCAGATGTTAAAGCCTTTTGAACATCATTCGAAAGCTTTTCAAGTTCTTTGCGAGACATCTTCCTCAGTTCACTTTTATCGATCATATGTGATTTCCATTTTTCTTTCGAGCTAAACCTCTAACGAACCTTAATATGCAAGCGATTAGGCCTGTTCAAGTTATGACTGTAAAATTAATCCTTTAGGCCTCGAGCTCAGGATTTGCCCAAATGTTGAAAAAGCAGGACTTATGCTATTTTTTCGATCATCAAACACGCATCATGTGCAAAATTATTCGAACAAAAAGCCTGCGGGATAAACATTGACATGAGACCATAAATCCGTTGAGCATATCAATCACGGTTCCTTCTATTGAAAGGGTTCTCCCATGTTTGGTCGAAAATCTTGGCTTGTTTGTTGTGTCATCGCAGCTCTTCCGCTCGGTGTGATGGCAGACCCGTTGCCTTATAAGGCTAAGACCCCCGCACCCAGCCAAGTCATTGCAGCTTATATTGGCAAAACCGAACAATGGGGCGCAGACTGTGACGGTGGCATTTACTTTGGTCCGAACAATCAAGCTCGGGCGTGGTGCGCGCAAAGCAGCGATAGTTTGGGGGCGGGCTCATGGACCGTCGATAGCCAAGGACGCATGTGTCACAACCTCACATGGTACTGGCCCAATAGCGGTCGCGCCGGCAGCTCTCCGGGAGAAAAAAGCTGTATCCAGCATGTAGTTGATCGTTTCGACCGTGTCTGGCGCAGCTATCCAGGAGAGACAGAATGGTGGCCAGTTAAAGGGGACGCGAGTTTAACCCGCGGCTACATATACCAAAATGAAGTCGCTAGGCTCAAAAAGAAGCTTGGAATATAAGGCCCGGTGAGCATTGCTTTCTGCTATCACCTTCGCAGATAAAACTTGGGCCCGGTCGGTGCAGGCGGGTTCGAAGTAATCCACATTGAGAACTAAAAACTCAATGCGGATCATTGCAGGTGCTTGAAAGAGTGCGCTCATCTGACTGAAAATAAAAAACGGCTACAGCCGAAGCTGCAGCCGTCTCTGGGTTAATCGTGTGCTGTAGGGAACACGATCATTTTACAGTTGCTCAAAAAAATTCAATTTGGTCAACGATTCTTAATGAGATGATGGTCTAAAAAAGGCAAAGCCGCGCTGATGGCGGCGAATCGCAAAGCCACCTCTTTTTTAATTGGCATATCCTTCTCAATTTTTTTGTCACCAATTCAGCCCTATAGACTGCAGAGTTCCATGACGGGAAACAATGCCGCAACCTCAAGTTGAAAATCAGGCTAAAACCTGGCAACTTGATGACACACTCTCGCCTTTATCTATAGTTGTTGCTGTATAGATTTTGTGGCTACGTAAAGCATTTGGATTTCGAACGAGTTAGCGCGCGCCTATGCGATATAGGTGATCGCAAGCCAATTAGGATAGCGTCCGACTTGGTCGTGCTCCTTTAACTTTCAAACTCTGATCCGATCCCTCCTGCTTTAGCGCCGGGCTTCGGTCCTGCGCCGCAAAACACTCCTATACGACAGGTTGTAGATGCGAAGGCGTGAATGCGGAATATTTGTCGTCCAAAGAAAAACGCCGATAAGGCCGTGAGGAGCGAGCGAGGCTACCATAAGCCCCGCACGAACCGTGGGCTGTCAGATCGGGTATTTCTGGACCCCAGCCGTCGCAGGAAAACGCGCGTTCTTTTTTCGCTAGGGACTGTTGTTTTCGGTGCCATTGTTTGGCTGATGCTTTTTGCCATGACGGTGGGCTCGGATGGCGGCTTGGAAGCGGCCCTGCCTGAACCTATCAGCGTGTTAAAAGAGCAAAGCATGCGGTCTCACCCGCGACGTCTCCCCATGCAGGGGGACAATGAACCGCCAAACCTTGCAGCGATCGAGCTTCATGCGCAGCAAGAAGGTCTGAGATACCAGTGTTTGACAGGAGATGGCCCGGCGCAAAGGCAAAAGGTTTATGCGGTTGTCCCTGCCAAGCTCCCTTGGGCGGCAAAATCCCTCCGACAAAGCTGCGATACCCTTCATGTGGTCTTGCCCACCTGGTTTCATATCACTGTGGCCGCGGGGGAGGCACAAGTTGTTGGCGTAAGCTCAGGTACCCGTGATCCGCTGCTGGAGTATGTTGAAAAGAGTCCTCGAGTGAGCATTATGCCTCTGCTTCAGCTGGACGCCACCGCGACGAAGTTTTTGACGGCCCCGAACGGACCCATGCAAATGGCTGCGGTTCTGTCAGATTTCTTTGACCGCCCCTCTCAGGATGATGCCGTGACCGGGTATTGCCTGGACGCAAGCTCTTTGGTCCCTTTGACTATCGAAACCTTCAGCACCCTAGGTCGACAAGTAGCGACTGCATTAAGCAGGCAGGGCCTTACATCTTGCGTGAAACTTCCAAGCAGCACCCCGAACAGTCTTTTGGTCTTAGCGAACCGGTTCTTTGATACGGTCATCGTCAATGGCTACCAAGAATATTGGATCGGTTCCGCACCTCAGCCACTGGCAGATAAGAATTGGTTTGCAGCGCATGTGACGTCCCTTCAAAAGCATGTAGTACCTGAGAAGCTGGTCATTGAATTGGGGACCCACGCAGTCGATTGGGTCTCAGGCCGACCTCGGCCGGAGACCCAGTCTTTTGCGCAAACCATGTCTGCGCTGGCGGGAGAGGGGGGGAATGCAGAGTTTGCCCCCCAGGCCGGAAACACCCGGGCAAGCTATATCGATGCTAAGGGATTACAGCACCGGGTCTGGATGCTTGACGCCGCTTCGGTACAAAATCAAGTTCTTACCCTACAAAACCAAGGCGTCACTGCAATTGGTCTCAGTGGGCTCGGGTATGAAGACCCAGGAATTTGGGCGGTTCTCGACCAGACCACGCGCGACGCGGCACTCTCCGGCGAAAGCCTCAAAAACATCGTTCTATCAGACTACGTTGAGCTTTTAGGTCAAGGCCCCTTTGTCGCGCCGATTTCCATGCCACGTGTAGGCAAACGTACCGTGCTGATTGACCCCACCACCCATGAAGTCACCTCTGTAAGTTATAGCGAGATACCGCAGGCAGGGGCGGTGCGGCTTTACGGCGCTGGCGCGCCTAATAAGGTGGTTCTGACCTTTGATGATGGCCCTCATCCTCAGCACACCCCTGCCGCTTTGGATATTTTGCGCGAAACCCAAACGCCCGGCGCATTCTTTGTTCTAGGCAACAGCGCGATCGCCGCTCCAGATTTGGTAAAGCGCATTCTTGCAGAGGGTCATGAGTTGGGTTCGCATACCTATTCACACCCAAATATGGGCGAGGTCTCCGCCTCCCGGGCCCGGGTGGAAGTCAACTCCACGCAGCTATTGATCAACGGCATAACTGGCAAAAACATGCGGCTCTATCGCGAACCCTATATGCGCAGCGGAGGCCCAATTACCTCCAAGGAGGTCGCGTCTCTTATTCCTCTTGAGGATGCCGGATACATTATTGCCGGGATGGATGTTGTGCCGCGCGACTGGATCACTCAAACCGCTGATGAGCTGGCAGATGAGATTATCAGGCAGGTAGAGTTCAATGCTGGGGGCGTCGTGCTGCTTCATGATGGTGGCGGGGATCAGAGCCAAACCGTTGCGGCTCTCCCGCGGGTGATTTCTGAACTGCGGGGGAAAGGCTACACCTTCACCACCCTTGCGGACCTTCTGGGGGTTTCTCCCGACATGTTGCTGCCGGAGGGAAGCCGCGTAACATCGACTTTCGGCAGCATGTCCTTTTTGGCCGTGGGCAATAGCTGGTCTCTTCTTAAAATTACTTTCTGGACCGTATTCGGAATTGGCATTTTCCGCTCAGCTAGTCTTCTCCTTTTGGCGTCAAGACGCCGGCGCCATGTGGCATCCCCTTCAAAGCACGAGCCTTCGGTCACAATCGTGATCCCCGCCTATAACGAAGCGCGCGTTATTGAAAAATGCATCCGCAAAGCCCTTTACTCCGAGTATGGGGACTTTGATATCATCGTGGTGGACGATGGATCGACAGATGACACCTACGAGAAAGCGATCAGCTTTGCGTATCATCCGCTGGTTACCGTCCTAAGGCAGCCCAACCGTGGCAAAGCTGCAGCGCTCAACGCAGCTCTTGATGAGACACAAAGCGAAATCCTGATTTGCATTGATGCGGATTCCCAAATCGCACCTGACGCCGTGGGCTTGCTGGCTGCGCACTTCAAAGACCCTAAAGTGGGGGCCGCGGCCGGTCGTGTGGTGGTGGGCAATCGAGACAACCTCCTCACCCGCCTCCAAGCACTTGAATATATCACGGCTCAAGCTGTTGAGCGCCGGGCCAAAGAATATCTCAACGCCATTACCGTTGTACCCGGAGCGATTGGGGCATGGCGCACGACAGCTCTAATGGAAGCAGGCATCTTCTCCACTGAAACGCTGACAGAAGACGCCGACATGACGATGGCGATGATACGGTCGGACTATGAGGTGATCTATGAAGATCATGCGGTTGCAACAACCGAAACGCCAAGGTCTCTCAGTGCATTGATGACCCAGCGGCTGCGTTGGTCGCTCGGCATGATGCAAGCTGGCTGGAAGCATCTCGGCGCGACAGTAGAGCGTCGCCACTTAGGTCTCGTGGCCTTGCCGGACTTGGCGATTTTCGGGTATTTGATGCCCCTTATTGCGCCTTTGGCAGACCTATTTTTGGTGATCCTCATATTAGAGTTTTTTGCGAACTTTGACGCGACTGATCATGATTTTGCAAGCATCATAGCCAACCCGTTGCTTATCGCCTACTTGGCCCTGCCGGCGTTGGAAATCGCAAGTGCCATCATTGCCTTTCGATTAGACCCTACAGAAGATCGACGTTTGTTGCTCTTGCTTCCGGTGCAGCGGATCTTCTACCGTCAGGTCTTGTATGTCTCAGTCATCCGGGCGCTCTGGCGGGCCGCGACGGGATCTTTGGCCAGTTGGGGACGTGTAACGCGCGTGGGCTTTCAATTTGACCAAGCAAAGTTGACATGATCGAGCGCCGAACCTTTTTAAGGTGGGGAACGGCAGCACCGCTCTTGCTAGTACATCCCTCCGTGGGTCGTGGCGAGGCTGCCACCCCACAGAACACCCTCGTCGTGATCGACGATATGAACAGCGTCACCGACCCTGACCGCGCCGCGATTGTTCTGGACGCCTTTGCCCGCAAAGGATTGCCTGTAAGTTGTCTGGTTGACCCAGCCCCCCTATACGCAGGGCCTTTGGAGCCGGGCAGTGCGCTTTCTCAAACCCTAAGAATACGGCTGCAAAAAACACCCGGTTTGCTTCAGATCGTACCCGTGGTGAAAGATCTTGCGGGCATGACCCCCTACTTCCAGGCGCGCGCGGTCCACAACGCGCTCCATGCTTTGCGCGACGCCGTATGGGGCTCTGCGGATCACTCTCTCTATATAGCTGAAAGCCAAACCATTGCCTGCGATATGATGCCCACGACCATGGCTCCCTCGGGCGTTCGGGTTTCTGGCATTCGTAATGTCTTAATGCGCCCTCAGGTGAGCACTGAAGTCAGGCCTGAGGCTTGGGATGACGGCGTTGTCAGACTGGTTGGTGGTCAGCGCGTCCAACTGCAGCCTGCGCAGAAAACCTATAGCTTCCCCCAATCTCGAGCAGTGGAACGCGTTCTCTACCTTTCTGCGCAAGACTTCTTGACCATCCCCCTGGCAGGGCTTGCTCCCGCGGCCTCTGCTTTTGCGACCCAAGTTTTGCTCCAGACGGGCAATCATTGGGTCAGTCCGATTCTTGCTTCCGACCTCCAATTTCGGGACGCTTATACCTATAAGAGGTACATAGGACTGCATTTTGTTCTAGGGCGGAATGCGGCACCAGAGGACCAAGCCGCTTTGGCGGATTTCCAGCGCGAATTGGCGGCTGAAGGACTACCCTCAAGCTCTGGGCCAGAGACAACCTCAGACGCCGCTTTGGGGTATTGGATTCCTTTGCAGGAGGGGAAACCTTCACCAGGAACCTTAGATACTGTCGCACTCTTTGAGAAAGGGCGGCATTTGACCTCTCAGGCGCCCGCCGATGGCGGCTATGGGATTGCAACTGAACTTACCGAGAAAACCGGAGTAGGGCTAAATTCAAACAACATCTTGGGCCTGCCGACAGTGCACCTTCAAGATGTCGAATCAGCAAAGGAAACCTTGGAAAGGGCCCTTGGGACGACGGACTGTGTCCTCGCTATTTCCACGGAGCTTTTACAAAATCAAGCCTACAGACGTGTTCTCAAAAACGCCCTATACGCGATCGAGAATGACGGCATTTCCCGGCTGGTGTCCCTCCCAGACTATGTCAGGCACCTCGTTCCCACGGGCCCTTACATCACACATTTTCGCAGAACGCAGGCCTATCAGTCGCAACTCTCTAAGGCGCCCGTTGAGCCGAGTGCCGAAAGCCACGCCCGATTGCTGGCAGATGCCAAGGTTGCGTGGTCGTATTTTGAACGATGGACCAATCCAAAAACAGGTCTTTGCCCAGCCACCGTGAACTTTGCTGCTGGCCATCAAAGGCTGCATGAAACCGTGACAATGTGGGATGTGGGCAGCCATATCTTTGCGCTCATGGCGGCGGTAGACCTTGAGCTCATCTCGCCCAAGAAGTTCCAAAGTGCGATCGGACGAATTTTGCCCAACATTGCTGGCCGACGCTCCCAAGGGCGGCTGCTGCCGCAAGGGTGGATTGCGACAGACAAATTCAAATGGGGCAATCGAAACTTTGATGGGTGCGATGCTGGACGGCTGCTGGCAGCTTTATACAACCTCGATCTGCACCCCTTGGTAAAAGAACGCGCGGCCCCCACCGTCGCGCGTTGGGACCTAAAAGACATCGTTCAGGATGGAATCGTCTATTCCGTAGAGAACGGCGTACTGGAAACAACCTTTAGATCACATTGTGCGCACTATGCCGCCTGGGCCTTTCGGACCTGGGGGATTGAAGTGAAATCACCCTACGAAGTATTCCAAGGCAAAAGCACCCCTGATGGACAGATGGCCTTGCTGGAAGTCTGTGGGCGCATTGGGCCTCTTGGTGCGGAACCTCTGCTGATGGAAGCACTCGAGTTCGGCATGTCTCCTGAATCAGCATATCTCGCTGATGTCTTGTTGGCTGCTCAAATCGAAGAGCATAAGGAAACCGGAAGGCTCATCTGCGTCTCAGAAGGGCCTATTAACAACGCGCCTTGGTTCTTATACCAAGGATTGCAATTTGATGCGCAGGGGCGCGCTTGGGCGACCGATACAGTGGCGGGCTTAGACGCTCATCGCACGAAGGCCTTCCGCGATGAGCATCTCTCGATCAGCTCCAAAGCGGCCTACTTGTGGTCTGCGTATAAAGACCATCCGTTTTGCGACAGGCTGCTCACCGTAGTAAGAGCCAAGGCCAAGACCTCTAGTGGCTTTGCATCCAGCATCAACCAAAGGACCGGAGAGCCAAGCAAAACCTATAGCGATATCAATACAAACTCAGTCATCCTCCAATCTATCGCGCATATGTTGAAAGGGGATAGCTAACCCGCATATGTCGCAACCCACAGTCTGCTCCTGAAAAGCCCCCCACCTTCCCGGTTGCTTTCAGCAAAGGTTGGAAGTGAATGTGAGACGACACAGTATAGTGCAACGAGAGCAAATTTTCTTTGAAATTGAACCGGTTTGCGCGTGACGAAAATGGTGCGTTACAGTTGGCTGGGTTGTTGCGACCGCAGCGATTGTGACTTTTCCCCTCCCAAAAAAGACGATCCCACAGCGCCATAGGGCCATGCTACTATGCTAGCATGGCCCTATGTTCTCTCGGGAAAGACGCGGGAACCCCACCAGTTTGAGCGAAACATTCTGTGCAGTGGAAGATTTGAGCACATAGATCCGCTTTATGTCGCGTAGGAGAGATCCAAATGATACCGCTCAATGTTTTTGCTCAGTCACCGCCACTTTTCCATCTGCATTGCGTATGTAGTACTCACGCGCTTCATCTATAAACCCGTATAGCTCAACATATTTTATCAGTGCTTTTTCGAGCATCTTTATCCGTTCAGAGTCGCTCATGGTCCTTTGCCTTTCTGTTCGCGTCCGTTCTTTTATCGTTACCAGCAATGGCATGTTTGGACAGAGCGCGCATAGCTGCAAACCCAAAGAAAGCACCCTCTGCGGCACGCCGAGCCCTTCTTCCGGAACCCACCTCACCAGCCCACTTGCTTTTCCCCAGGCGCGCGCTGGCTTTGGCGCTTTGTTTTCCGGACGTTGAAACAACCCATCTTGGAGATCTCGATAAGTCAATGAGGCGACACTGCGCCCGTACTGCAGAGGGTGGAGACCATGACCCACTGCCTTCACGCCGCGACTGCCTTTAACCCTGACGATGTCCGTCCTGTAGAGTGGGGCATTGCGGTCGAAGAGCCTCCTCTTCCGTGGCCCCCGGTTCGCGCAATAAATCGCGGCCTGGCCGTGGCACGCAGATACCGCCGACGCCTTGTTCCGGCGCGTCAAGTAGATCGCCGGCCACTTCCAACATAAAGCCGGATTGCAGGACAGCGGCGTTCCATCCGAACTGACAGGGCCGATCCCTGCGACACCCATTACAACGAAACACCCTCCCGTGACTGTTTTCGCGCGCACTTTAAGCCTTACTCGTTCACTGTTCGCGGAAGGCGCGGATCATGCTGTCAGTAACGGGCTTCATAAGATACTGGATGAAGGTACGGTCCTGCGTTGTGATCATGATCTCGGCCGGCATGCCCGGCGTCGGGGTAAATCCCCGAACACGGTCGAGCTCTTTCGGTGGGACTGACACGCGGGCCACATAAATCTCTTGGGGGACGTCATTTGCCCGATCCAAAATCGCGTCGGCCGATACATAGTAAACCTGACCTTCTAGGATCGGTGTGGTGCGCTGATTTAGTGCCGTCAGGCGTACCGTTGCCTCCTGGCCTTTGCGTACGACATCAATCTCAGCCCGCGGAATCTGAACTTCGATGATCAGCGGCTCGCCGGTCGGGAGGATCTCTAATATCGCCTTCCCGCTTTCAATAACGCCCCCAGCTGTATGATAGTGTAGGCGCACCACGGTGCCCGAAACGGGTGCCACTATTTCAGCACGATGTAGAATACCTTGAGCTTTGCGCGTTTGCTCTCGAATACTTTCAAGCTCTGATTGCACCACCTGAAGTTCATCGAGAGCCGCCGCTTGCCGCTCATCGATGGTCTGTTCTATTTGAGACTCGTAGCGCATGGAAAGCGCTTGGGTTTCCTTGATTTCAGACTCGAGCCGCCCGATTTGTCCTGTGGCTTCCGCCATAGCGCGTCGCAAGGTGTTGTACTCTGTGCGCCGGATGAGGCCTTTATTTAATAGGGCCTCTTTAGCTTGAGAATCTTCGACTAAGATCTCAAGCTGTATCTTCGTCGCATTGAGCTGTTGTTCGTAGCCTTGGGCCCGCTCTCGCAGGCCATTTATGCTTTGCTGGAGCAGATTAACGTCATTTTGCAGCTGGCGTGTCGCCGCATCAAAAACAATCTCTTGTCCGTCAAGCATCGAAGCGATGTTGAAGTCACTCCGCAGTTGCTCAAGGTGGATAGGATAGATGAGCGCGTCCTTTTGATTGTATTCCGCAAGGATGCGGGCTTCCATGGCTTCTAGCCGCACCTGACGCAAGAACAGCTCCCTTTCTGTAGCTAAGGCAGAAGTTTCGTCTAAAAGCAGAAGAGGTTGGCCTGCCTCGACATCTTGACCTTCTTCGACAAGAATTTCCTTAATGATGCCTCCTTCGAGGTGCTGCACGATCTTGTTGCTACCTGTGGCGACAAAGCTGCCCTGGGAAATAACGGCGGCCGCCAAAGGAGCTTTGAAAGCCCAAAATCCAAAACCTCCAAAAGTAAAAGCCAGCAAGGAAAGCCCGAAAATAACCTGGCGCGTAATGGAGCGTGGTACCTCATCATACCATTCAGGTGGCTCTGAATAGACTACCAATTCACCCATTGCTCGGTCCTCCCTGATGGGGTGCTGGGGGATTGCCGTTGTTGCTCCGCTGGGAAAGTTGCTGGAGCACCTGCTGGCGCTCGCCAAAGAGCGCGATATTGCCGTCAGCCAAAAGCATGATCTTGTCCACGACACTCAGCAAAGATGGTTTTTGGGTAATCACTACGACCGTGATGCCTGCTTCGCCAGCACGGTGAATGGCATTGGCCAAAGCCCGGTCTCCAGCCGTGTCGAGGTTGGAGTTGGGTTCATCTAGCACCAAAAAACGTGGGTTTCCGTAGAAGGCACGCGCAAGAGCAATCCGCTGCTTTTGACCTCCAGAGAGGGGAGAGCCATCTGCTGCGACCATCGTTTCATAGCCGTGGGGCAGGGAAGCAATCATGTCATGCACATCTGCTAAGACAGCGGCGCGGTGAATGTCTTCGTCGCGCGCATCAGATCGCATCCGCGCAATGTTGTTCTTAATGCTGCCGGGAAACAGCTGCACGTCTTGAGGAAGGTATCCAAGGTTCTCGCCGAGCTGCCGGGTATCCCAATTGCGCAAATCCATGAGGTCGAGCCGCACATTACCAGAGGTCGGCAGGATTGATCCAACCAACATCTTGCCCAGAGTAGTCTTGCCAGCCCCGGAGTTGCCGATCACCGCCAGCGAGTCTCCAGGCTGCAGAGAAAAGGTAAGGCCATTAAGAACGACTTGTTTTGTACCTGCAGGCACATAGAGTAAGCGCTCCACATTCAACCGGCCTTCTGGCTGGGGAAGGCGTAACTTTTCAAACTTCTGAACGGCCGTCATCATTAGGTTCGCTACCCGCTGATATGCAGAGCGCGACTGGGAGAAACCGTTCCACCCCTCAATGGAGCCTTCGATCGGTGCGAGCGCGCGGCCTGCAATGATTGAAGCCGCAATCACCATGCCTCCGGTAATTTCTCCTTGGATAGCAAGGAAAGCCCCCCAGCCCAACATTGCGATCTGGGTGAGCAAACGGGCTCCACGAGACACCGCAGCCCAGATGATGTTGCGATCCTGAGCAATAACCTGAGATCGAAGGGAGGACGCCGTGTCCCGCCCCCAAAGCGTGACAGCCTCAGGGACCATTGCAAGAGCGTTAATGATCTGACTGTTGCGGGACATGGAATCGAGATGCATGTTGGCGCGCGCTTGAGCCATATTGGCTTCGGCAAAAGGCTTGGACGTCGCTTTTTGGTTGATCAAAGCAATCACCATTAAGGCTATTGCAGTCGCCACCACGATCATCCCTAGATGCGGGTGCACGAGAAAGATTGCTGCGATGAATAAAGGAGCAAAAGGAACGTCAAGAAAGGAGATCAGTGTGCCGGAAACAAGAAAGCTGCGCAACAATTGGAGATCACCCAGCGTCTGATACTGCCTCCCGTTATCATGGAGCGACGAATGCGCCGCGGCGCTCAACACCGGCCCCCCGAGACGGACCGCGACCTCAACGGCTGTGCGCATCAAAATAAAGCGGCGCACCGCATCGAAGATGGACTGCAAGATCACAGCGCCAGCGATAACCACCGTGAGCATGATCAAGGTGTCGATTGAGCGGCTCGTCAGCACACGGTCGGAGATCTGAAACAGGTAGATGGGGATCGACAGAACCAAGACATTGGTCGCGCAGGTTAAGATCATTACGAAGCCCATATTGCGCCGCACGATCTGCTTGCCCTTCCTAAGTTGCGCTGCGAATTGATCAGGCGCGCCGCGCTTGTGGAAGGTGGGCTTGCCCCCATTCCCACCGCCGCCGCCACCACCCCCGGTTCCACTCGGCGGCTTATTGCCATCACCGGACTTCAAGATCGGGCCAGTATCCCCTTCGATTTGGATGCCACCAAGTGTGGTTTTGCTTGGCTCTGCATGTTTGGCTTTTGCTTCGGCTGGCTGTTCGGGGGCAGCCTTTGCCTCAGCCCCTTGCGCCTCTCCCTCAGGCGCCTTGGGATGACTTTGGCTATGGTTTTGCGCGGAGCTTTGGCCAGCGGCGTCTTTTACAGGCGGGGCGTTTACAGAACTCTGCAAAGCGTCGGGCAGGGCCTCCGCCTGTGGTGCAGGCGAAGGAACTTCTGTTTTTGTCTGCGCGCCCGCATGCATCCTTTTGGCAGGTTCCGGCAGGGGACCCGCACATCGCATCCAAGGTGTCAAAAGAAATGCATTTCTGAACTCTTGCCCTGCAGGGAGTGCAGCCGAATAGCGCGAACGACTATTTGTTTTTAAAGTTTTAGAAGAGAAGGGGGGGACTGGAAAAGGATTGCGGTAATTCATATGCGCTCTGCTCTATCAGGCCAGCATTGTTTGCATCAGATCAGGGGATGCCATGCTTTCCGGTGAGGTTGGAACGATGCCGGGATCGTCCGATGAATGAGAGGGGTTGGTAATCATACCATCGGCGAGAAATAAGACCGCTTCATTTGCCAACGCTGGCATGAAAACCCCGGTGGGGTCAGAAGTCGTATCGATCAGATCCGCCTGATACAGCAGGGCGTCGCTGTAAACATCACCCTGTACGCGCACTTCGGAATCAGCGCCATAAACATTTATAGACGCAGAGTTAATTTCAGCATTCGACCCTGCATAAAGCTTCGCGGGCATGCCCGACTGCGCGGTAAAGGCATCAAGAGCCAAATGAACTTGATCACTGTCGCCCATAATATTGGTCTGCTCGACCCAATTGATGGTTTTAAAATCACCCTCAATATAGAGCACGGTCAGCAGATCATCGCCGGCGAATGCACCATCATGAGCGACATCCCGATCAATGGTCTGCGCGCCTTCTGCAAAAGCCTTGCTCGCGGCTGCGAAGTTTTCGGTCATCGCCCCGTAAGTATTGATGCCCACTGTGGAGATAGAGGCACCATTAAACAGCAAGTTACCACCTACTGAGATCCCGAACGGGGTGGCACCTGCAGCGGTGACACTGTCAAAATCCAGCATCACGTTCATCTGGCTGATCTGGTTGACCGTGATCAAATTGCCGCCAATCATAATGAGATCGTAGCCGTATCCGATCTCCGCAAGACTGGCCAAGTTAACAATGAGGTTCTCGCCCAGGCTGATGTAAGTGTTGGCTCCAGTGATTTGTACATCCGCGCGATCATTGTCAGTCATGAAGCTGTATTGCTGCACCCAGTTTACAGTCAGCACATCCCCTTCAATTCGCGTAACCGCCCAGTTCTTGGGTAATCCGGTGTAAATGTCCTCGCGGCTTTCGACTGCATTTTCAGAATCTGCATCGGAAGCCTCGGCGCCAGAAACCTGGGAGGTGTAGGACATCATTGCGATGTTGAAGGTGGCTGAAAGACTGTCCTGCATCACACCGTTAAAAGTGGCATGTTCTGCGAGCACATTGACCTGGCTGATCAAGTTCAACTCTACAACATCTCCCATGACAGATATAACGGGAGCATCGAGCCAAGAGACGTTCATGACCGCTTCATTGAGCATCTTATTGCCGCCGGTCACCACTTGGTGGCCATTATCGAGGCCAAAGAACTCAGCCTCATCAGAGGGTGCATTTAAACCCTCAAACGGGTCTTTATCTTCAATCCGCTCGCGACCATCTGGCGCTTGCGTATTCACTTCTGGTGACAGATCGAGATCGCTTGTGCGAACATTCGATGAGGTCCCGCTATCTTCATCCTCGACATCGTCATCGGCTCGTAAGAACTCAGGCATAACGTCTTCCAGCAAAGGCAGGGTGTCGACGGGCTCCCCCCCGACAAACATGCCGTAGGCCTCCGGTCCATGCAGCACCGCCACTTTTTCCCCAAGGCGGGACGTCTCGTCCGTCTGCCCCATAAGACCATGCAATGTTATAAAGGACGCAGCATCGTTGCCGTTGAAATCCAAAGTCGATTCCACTGTTAGGACACCCAAGATCTGTGCAGCTTCCTGAAGACCAGCCAAGGCGGCAATGTATACTGACGGATCATTGAACTCGGCACAGACACTGTTCATCCGAAGATGATCATTATCCTCCATCCAAGCGCGTTGCGCGCTCACCGTGACCACACTTCCCGGGGGTTCAAGGACCAGTAAAGGGCGTGCTGCGGGGAAGAAGGAAGAGTACCCCTGTTCGACATAGAGCTGAGGAAAGGCGTCCATCTGCCCGGGAACATACAGATCTCGCAGATTGATCGGGTCCGCATTTGCCAGCCAGATTTTGACCGGGGTTTCATAAGAAAGGGGAGTGTACTTTAACTCTGGATCAAAGTCCCTGAGCGTGTAGCGCAAATCAAAATGGACAGGCGCAATCTCCAGATCATCAAGCTCAGATTGAAGCTGCTGATATTTAAAGTCTCCATAAGCGTCGCGCAATCTTTCCGCTTCGACCGTGGTATGGAAAATACCAATTAGATGAGAAATGATTTCGGTAAATTTGTCTAACATCCTGCCAGTTCCATTTCTGCCATGTAAACAGTTGCGACACTGGGTTCCTTGTTAGTGCGGCAAGATGACGGAATGCGCAGCCCCCATCTTGGAATTAAAAACCGGGGCCCAACAAACGCTGAGCCCCGGAACCGTCATTTAAACCTATGCCCCATCGCCATCGTCGCCGATGTAGCTGGAGCTGAAGCCGCCGCCGACAACGGTCATATCAACAGTGTTGCCAAGCACGTTGGCACCCTGAACGATCGACATGTTGAAGGCTGTGGTGTCGATCTGCGAGGCAGCCGAGGCGAAGGATTCACCGGTCACGAAACCATCGTCGCCGTTGCCCGAACCCCATTGACCTGCGTTGCCACCAGCACCGCCGGCACCGCTGTACGCGTTACCGCCGGCACCACCGGTGCCGCCACCGGCTTGGACGCCACCGACAGTCGCTTGACCACCAAAGGCATTCCCAGTGTCTCCACCCCAAGAGTGCCCGCCGTAGCCTTCACCGCCGGCACCCGAATTGGCAGTATTGATGCCGCCGTTGCCTTGGGCATTATTCAATGCCGCAGACCATGCGCCTGCATCACCGCCGTCACCACCGTTGGCATTCCCACCGGCACCGTTACCAGCGCCTGAGCTGTTGGCGAGTCCAATTGAACCGGCATCACCGCCGTCTCCACTGTGACCAAGACCAAGACCAATACCGCCGCCGAAGGCATCAGCATCTGCAGTTCCAGTGGTGCCGCCGCCTGCGATGGGAATACCAAAGAGGCTTCCCGCGGAGCCACCATCAGCGTCGCTGGAATCTGCATCAGCGCCTCCTAGACCGACACCGACGCCAATGCCACCCGCATCACCGGAGTCACCTCCAGTTGCACCAGACCCTGCACCGGCCAGCCCGAGACCGAGGCCTGCACCGATCGAGGTTGCATCACCGCCGTCGTCACCATCAGCATCACTGTCAGAATCAGCACTGCCGAGACCGAGGCCGAGACCAAGCGCCGCAGCATCACCACCGGCTGCACCGGCACCACCGGCTGCGGACGACCCACCGCCGGCACCGCTTTGACCGCCACCGGCAGTCGCCGCGCCTGCGATACCAAGACCACCCAGGGCTCCAGCGCCGTTTGCTGCGCCACCTTGACCACTATTGCCACCAGCAGCACCCGCATCAATACCGTCCGCGGCAGTCGCATTGCCGCCGGCTGAGTCATTGTCTTGGTTGATCGTACCGCTGTTCTGAACGTTGCTCAGATTGTCGTTGTCATTGAGGTTGTTGGATTGGGCATTGACCGTACCCGCATCATTCCCTTCACCATTCAGGGCGTCATTGAGAATATCATCTAGGTCAAGATCATTGCCCGGATTGTAGTCAATATCCCCCTTGGCCATGATGAAATCATTCGCCGATGCCTGGTGCAGGTCAATGTCAGCAAAGTCGTCATCGTTGGGCATATACCCTTCCATGTTCATGCCGACCTCGACCCCAACAGTTGTCGTGCTGTTGTTGGTCATACCAGTGGTATTAGTTGTCGCGCTGTTGTTACTGGTCGTACTGTTGTTATTGGTATTGCTGTTGTTGTTGGTATTGCTATCGTTCGTCATCGTGTTGTCTGAATGATTACCATTGTGGTTGCCGTTCAGACCGAGATTGGCGTTTAGGTTGCCATTCCCGTTGCCATTGCCATTCCAGTTCTCAGAGGTCTGATCTTGGGTGGAGGTTTGATCTTGCTCTTGATCAGAGATCTGGCCTTGGCCTTGCGCCTGCAGGCCAAGCTGGCCTTGACCTTGCGCCTGCAGCTGGTCCTGCTCCTGATCTTGAGTGCCGCCGCCAAAATGGAAAATATTTCCGAAATTATTCTTGGTGCTCATTGTATTTCTCCCGTGGGGCACATGCCGGGTCGCTGCTCATTTCAAAAGCGACCATAGGGCTGTGCGTTTCTGTTGGATAATGGTTTGGCCAAGCATGAACCCTAAATCGGTCCAGGCACGGCACAGTAGTCGTCTCTGTTTTGGATGATGGTACCTCCCTTTTATTGCCTTTGCTTCAAATCGCGGGAGTGACATGACCTCTGATTCGGAACCTGAGGCACTCAAAACCGCCAACGCGCTCTGAACGGGGCGCGCGTCATCACAAAAAGATGACACGGAGAAATATCTTCAAAAAATAGGGAAAAACCTATCTAGCCATTAGAGCTAGATAAGGCGCATAAGAAGCCAGAGGTTTGATTCATAACCATATTTAACTATTTGCAAGCTGCAGCTTATGCGCATTCTGAACCTTCTAACTTAGAGCCCATATACCTTTCGATAGGAAATAAATCTGGAGACTATCAACCTAAGGTTGAAGTAAGCTCCCTGGCCCAAAATATGCGTAAATTTGTCTTAAATGTGTTATAGTCTAGGCCTAAAGGCGTATAATACGGCCACTTTCCGTGTGCTTTTAGTTGATAAGTGAATTAAGCCGCCATCTATATGGTGAGCAAATTAAACTGCGGCGAGGCAGACAGGCATAGAACGTTGTAACCTTATTAGGAACAATGCTATGCGCGATTTTGAATATACTATATCTGATAAAATTTCATGCTTCTTCATTGGGAACTCTCACGATTTTTCAGATACTTTGGTAAAGTTGGCTGAAGCGAACCTTGAAGATATTACCTTCTACCGATTAGCTTCCATCGAAGCTTTGCTTGCGTTGCCGATAGATCGAACTGATAGAGTTCGAAGCATTATCTTGAACCAGTCTATGATAGAGGCTTTAAAGGCAGAGCATTCTTCGCTTCTTGAGCGTTTTCCCAATGCGGCAATTGCATTAGCTTACCGGCAACCTAAGTGCGCGCAGAATGCGCTGAGGGAGATAAGGGAACACCGACCACAAGCGGACCTTTCTTTCCTACCAATGAACCGGGATGTAGATCGTTGGTTAACCCTATTACAACTTTTGATCTGCGGTGAGAACTACATCCCTTCTGAACTTTATGTACCGATACAAACCGATCAACTTAAAACTGAAGAAGGTAGCCCTCGCTCTCAGACTTTGCTGAATGCAGCAGTTCAAGAGAGGCTGAACCTTCCTGACCCAACCCTTAGACCTGTAAAAGATGGGCTGACTTGCCGGGAAATGCAGGTGCTCACCTGTGTTGCTGAGGGCAAGCAAAACAAAATTATCGCGGATCGGCTGGGCCTTTCAGAGCATACGGTAAAGCTTCATATACATCACGTCATTTCAAAACTCGGTGTCAACAACCGCACAGAAGCGGCAGTATGGTTTTTAGAGCAAGCTAAGTCCGAGCTAAGGCCATAATGATGGAGGAAGCAGGCCAACATGTTCAGTTTGACGATTTCCTGCTGCTTGTCGGAAAGCTCAACTACACATGGACAAATACCGAGAGTCTGTTGATCCACTTCATCGCCGGATTATCACGCGTTGATAAAGAGACTGCTACTGTTATATTTCTAACGCTAAACACCACACGTGCTCGGATCGACCTGGTTGAACGTTTGTCAAAGCTGGACAAAATATCCGGGGACCAAAGGTCCGCGGTTTTAGATATTACCAGTCGGCTTTTAGGGCAGGCAAAGCTACGGAACCGGTATAATCATTGCATTTATGCATTCGATGCGGAGGGAGGAAGCCCTCGCACGATCCTCATGCGTATCGCCGATCGTAAAGAAACCTTAAAGATGGGACAGTCTCACCCTCTTAACGATGCTGCTGCCGAGGATATCGAAGTAGCGATCAATGAGCTCACGCACATTAACCATGCGATTTGGCAGGTGATTCAACGCTTTGACTTCCCCCGTTAGACTTACTCAGGCAGTGCGAGCCTATGCTAACCTTATTGTTAGCTTCACAGGTAAGATTTTGATTTTAAACTAGTATCATCGACTTCGGCCGACACACAGAAGGGTACGGCCTTTGAGAGTCAAGTAGATCGATTTAGGGCGGGTCAGGTCACTAAAACGGCTTTGACCAACCAATGGTTTGATACTGGAGGACATCATGATCCCGCAGACGCCTCAGCTTCACGTAAGAGATTCCAGCGGCAGGCCCAATCCCTGTCGGCGGATCTTGGTTGCAGGAGGCGCAGGGTTTCTCGGAAGCCATTTGTGCCACACACTATTGCATGAAGAACATATTGTCATCTGCATGGACAATTTTACGACGGGCCGAATGTCGAACATCGCGCTCATGCTAAACGATCCGAATTTTATCTTGGTCCGGCACGATATAGTTAATCCCCTCCCGGATATCGGCCTTGTCGATGAAATCTACAACCTTGCTTGTGTTGCCTCTCCTAAAAAATATCAAATTGATCCCATTCATACATTCAAGACCAATATCTGGGGTGCGATGCACCTTTTGGAACTTGCGGTGGCCTGTAACGCTAAAATTCTGCAGTCGTCCACTTCAGAAATATACGGGGACCCGCAGATCACTCCTCAGCCCGAGAGCTACCGAGGCTGTGTTAACACAATGGGACCTCGGTCGTGTTATGATGAGGGCAAACGTGCCGCCGAAGCTCTGTTTTACGATTACTGCAAGACACAGGACGCTAGAATATGTGTGGCACGTATATTTAACACCTATGGCCCATCCATGTGCCCAGCTGATGGCAGAGTGATTTCAAATTTCGTAGTTCAGGCTTTGTCTGGCGCCCCTCTCACTATTTACGGCGACGGAAATCAGACGCGGTCATTCTGCTACGTCAGTGATATGATAGCGGGCTTGATGGCGCTAATGGCCGCACCGGATACTCAAACCGGCCCTTATAATCTAGGGAACCCAGAAGAGTTCACTATAAACGAACTGGCTCATCAGATTATCGAACTTCTCGGCCTCTCCCCGGTGGTGTGTTATGTGGAACTCCCACAGGATGACCCCAAACAGCGCTGTCCCGACATCACAAAAGCCCAAAAAGATCTACACTGGTCTCCACGCATTTCTTTGGCAGAAGGGCTGCTTCACACAGTACCTTACTTTGAGACTGAGCTCGGCCAGGTAACAGATCTTCTGGTCGCAGAATGACCTCTCCGGTGGATATATGTGTGACAGGCGGCGCCGGCTATATTGGAAGCCACGCCTGCTATGCGCTCGGTCGCCAAGGGCGCCCTGCGCTTGTGCTCGACAACCTTTCTACCGGGAACCGCGGCGCTGTTCGATGGGGCCCTTTGGCTGAGATCGATCTGCGAGATACCGCAGGACTTACAGAAGCTCTGCGAGAGCATAGGATTAAAACAGTCCTGCATTTTGCCGCTTCAGCCTATGTCGGAGAATCCATCCAAGACCCAATAAAATACTATGATAACAACGTCGGGGGTATGATATCTCTGCTTAAAGCTTGCGCAATGACTGAGGTGCGCCACTTCATTCTGTCGAGCAGCTGTGCTACTTACGGTATCCCTCAAAGCAGTCCAGTCACCGAGACAGCGTTACAGCGCCCTATCAGCCCGTATGGGCAAAGCAAATTGGCCTGTGAAGTCATGTTGCGCGACATTGCAGGGCAGACCGGAATGGCTTTTGCGATCTTGAGATACTTCAACGCCGCGGGGGCTGACCCAAGTGGCGCCTTGCGCGAAACACATGACCCCGAAACCCACCTAATTCCTCTAGCGCTTTCAGCCACCCAAGGTGCGCAACTCGCTCTGTTTGGGACGGATTACGACACACCTGACGGAACTTGCCTACGCGACTACATCCATGTGGATGATTTGGTGCAGGGGCATCTCCTAGCTTTAAAGCACCTAAAGAAATTCGGCGGTGACCTCACCCTGAACCTCGGCAGCGGGAAAGGGGTTTCCAACAAGCAAGTCATCTCCCTCGTGGAAGAAATAACAGGCGCTTGCGTGAACTTGCGCCTCGCGCCCCGACGCCCAGGTGACCCGCCCGCTTTGACGGCCGATATCACTAAAGCCCGCCAAATCTTAGGCTTTGAACCGGGCCGTTCGGATATTTACACCATTGTAGCGGACGCTGCGCGCAGCTTTGGACTGTTAAAGGTGCAAGATGCGAAAAGCGCTTAACTACAAGTCCAGTGACTTCCGACAACCTCTCTTGGAAGGACCTTTAAAGAGGCGTTATAGGTTGTTAGCCATCCTGTGGCTGCTTGCCTCTGTATTCTTTTGGCATTGGTGGCTCCAGCCGGAACATTACACAATCTGGTATCTTTATATTCCCGTAACCTTATGTGTGACTTGGATTTTTTTCATCCAAGCTTACTTCATTTGCCTTTTCTTACGCTCGCATCAAACCACCGGCACACTGGCACATCTTGGCCCGTGCCGGGTCGCGATGGTGGTGACAAAAGCACCGTCAGAACCTTTTGAAATCGTTAAGACCACACTCAAAGCTATGCTTGCCCAAACCGTGATCCATGACACTTGGTTGGCGGACGAAGACCCCGATCCGGAAACCCTAGACTGGTGCCGCGCCAAAGGCGTCCATGTATCCACTCGCAAAGGGATGAATGCCTATCACAATAAGAGTTGGCCGCGCCGGACACGATGTAAAGAAGGTAACCTCGCTTATTTTTATGATCATTATGGCTATGAGCGATATGATATTGTCTCCCAACTCGATGCCGACCATGTCCCACATCCCGAATACCTGCATGAAATGCTCAAGCCTTTTGCTGACCCCGAAATTGGCTATGTCAGCGCTCCCAGTATTTGCTCGCGCAATGCACCACACAGTTGGGCTGCAAGGAGCAGGTTGCATACCGAGGCCGTCTTTCATGGGGTCGTGCAAGCTGGATATGCGAATGGCTGGGCACCTATGTGTATTGGCTCACATTATGCTGTGCGAACCAAAGCACTGCGCGCGGTCGGTGGGCTTGGACCTGAACTTGCCGAAGACCACTCGACATCCATGATCCTCAATGCCGGCGGCTGGAAAGGCATGCACGCAATCAATGCGATTGCCGAGGGGGAAGGTCCACCCACCGTCGCTGATCTCATCGTGCAAGAGTTTCAATGGTCGCGCAGCTTAATGACTATCTTGCTGCAACATACGCCTCGCTACTTTGCGCGCCTATCCGCAAAGCAAAAATTGCAGTTCGTTTTCTGCCAGCTATGGTACCCGCTCCTTGCAAGCTTTATGGCGCTGATGTTCGCCCTGCCAATAATCGCACTGGTCTTTGATGTGCGCTATGCAGACCTTACCTTTCCCGCCTTCCTACTTCACGTCTGGCCCTCGATCATTATTATGATTGCCCTTGTCTCTTGCGTACGGGCTGATGGGTTTTTCCGGCCGCACGATGCCAAAGTGCTCGGATGGGAGAAAATGCTCTTTGCGCTTATCCAATGGCCTTGGGTGATCTTGGGAAGTTTAATGGCTGTACGCGATACGCTCACCGGCAGCTTTGTAGATTTTCGTGTGACACCAAAGGGCGGACAAGATGTGCAGATGTTAGGCTGGGCAGCGCTGCTCCCCTATCTCGGCCTAGCACTTATCTCCGTCTTTCCCGTGTTGCTGGTAAAGCAAGCAGACGAGGCAGCTGGTTTCTATATTTTCGCTTTAATCAACGCCGCACTCTATACGGCAGTGTTCATGGTGATCCTGTTCAAGCACCTAAACGAGAACGAATTGAACATTGAGGGCTGCACCCGTCGAACACTCGCGCAATTTACCTGCGTGGTGCTCACAGCAACATGCATCGTTTTTGCCGCGGGAGAACGCGGCAATGCTGGTCTGATTGCTCTTACTGAGACGCGCAGCACAGTCCGCATCTTCACACCCACCTATGTTGTGACTGGCGCAGGGCAGGGCGGCGACGGCTCCCCTTATGTCATGGTCTACAATCACAGCTGGTGGTCGCAATTACTCAATGCAGTTACCCTGAAAGGAGGCACGAAATGAAATCTCTTCGTATGTTCACCCCCAAATGGACATCTGCACCTAAAGCAGCATCACTTCTTTGTGCTCTTATCTTGGGAACTACGTTGCCTGCACAAACCGTCCCTCCAGGGGATCTCCCGTTCGGCGTCTATGACCCGAATGGCGACTTTTCGGAGTTGAAAGGAGTCTCAATTGAACACCTGTTCCTCCCTTGGGAAGACGTACTGCTGCCTAGCTTGTTTGAAGCAGAAACCTACGCAAAAGAGCGCAACCGGACTCTGTTGGTAACAATTGAGCCTTGGACATGGTCGCGCGATGATCGCAATAGCCCCACAGTCCTGCGCGAGGGCATTCAAAATGGCACCTACGATGCCACGATGCAAAACGTCTGCTCTGCTTTGGGTCAGCTTGATATCCCGATGACGATCCGTTGGGCGCAAGAGATGGAGGACCCCAGTGGCCAGTTCATCTGGTCTAATTGGCGCCCGGAAGACTATATCTCCGCGTTCCGCCGGATGAACGCCATTTGCCGCGGCAACGCACCAACCGCCCGCTACATGTGGTCCCCGCTCGGATATGAAAACCTCGCAGACTATTATCCCGGAGACGATGTCGTAGATGTTGTGGGGCTCTCGGTGTTCAGCTTCGAGCCGTGGGAGGAGGCAATACTCGACCAAGCACAAACCTTCGAAGATATTTTCGGCCCCCGATATGAGCGGGCAGTGACCTTTGGCAAACCTATCATGGTCGCAGAGCTTGGGTTTTCTGGTGATGCGGAACATGTCGCACAGTGGAACGCCGATATTCGGACAATGAGTGCGTCTTATCCAGAACTCGAAGCGGTCGTCTATTTTGCGCAAAAGGAAGTTTATCCTTGGCCGGACGGCTTTGGTTATCCCGATTGGCGGCAAACCGCCCATGTCTTGCCAGGGGGGCGCTAAGTAGCTTGGGAAATACTCTCCTTATAACGACTTAAAGAGCTCTTCTCCTAAGCCCACAGCGCTCTGAAGGCGCTACTTGCCTCCGTAAAATGCCGGTCCCAAGTACAAGCTGCATAGACCAGACGCATGGGCGCCTTGACCGTAAACATCATATCCGCATAGTTGCTCCACTGTCATTCGAGGCAAGCCAACATCAGAAAGGCTTGCCCGAGTTTGAGGAGAGCAGTTGTGAACAGGAACTTGGCACGCCGGTCCCGGCGCGGTATTTTTGCATTTTCAGCGATGTTAGCAGTCGTTTTCGGCACCGGTTTTGCCGAGCACGCAATGGCGCAGGCAACTAAGACAGCGTCCGCTGCTTCCGGCACGGGCGGCTATATTTGCACCCCCGCAGGCTTTGGTCAAAAATCTAAATGTTATCGCCGCTAACACGGCAATAAACTGAAGACATTCATGAATGTCCTACTGCTTTCCAGGAAAAGACTTCTTGGAAGCGGGTTAAACAGTACTGCGATGGTATCAACGCTAGCATCAACTTGGCGTGCAGCGCTCAATTGAGTTCCGATACGATGCTCAACCATCAAAAGGCAAAAAAGGAAGACGCAGGCCTTGGGGGAAGGCCCGCGCCATTTCTCAGCCTAGTGGTGAGAGGCCGCCAGAGAAAATATCGCGTTTAGGGGTCAATCTTGTTCCCAGAAGTGTTCACGTTGGTCAGGCTCTCTGCCACGACATCCGCAAAAGTTGAAACCATTGCAACATAGAAATCAGTCTCTGTAGGCAGTATGTTAACAAAACCTTCAGGCGCGATCGTATCACCGGTGTAGGCCGAAATTCTTACCGGAAAACTTAGTCCTGCATTCTCTCCCGTAGGGCTGGTTATATTAACAATACCCTCCAGTTCATTGAACTCTCTGCTTTCAGGAAGCATCGTCGCACCATTCAGTGCAATCTTACGGATGTCGATCCTGATTTGCGGATCGGCGCCATCGCTGCTCAATGGTACACGTTGAGCGACCTCCCCGCGCAAATCCTCTTCGATGTTGGGATAGAAATCTAACGCGTTGCTCTCGGAAGCAGTTGCGACAGTAGCCTCAACATCAATCTTAGAAATACGAAGGTCTTCTGAGGCATATGCGGCCGCGCTGAGCGCGAGAGTGCTGACACTGGCTGCAAAAACAATAGTCTTAAGCTGAGCAAACATGATGTACTCCTGAATGCAGTTTATTGCCGCAGGCCATTCCTGAAGCAGTAGGTACTCATTGGAGAACCTCCAAATCCATAAGTAGTTCCCCTTAAAAGACCTGAACGCTCACAGTGCACTGTGCCTCACTCTTAAGCATTGTCGTTAGTGATATAGTTGCTGACAACCTTTAAGATGCATCACGAAGTCATAGCCGAGGGTAAGGGAAGACACGGCGGCGCGAAGAGGAAAAGCTATCGATCCTCGGTTAGATCAGCCTAATGGCACAACAGTCAGCGATGTCGCGCGAGCGCCCATAGCATTACACGCCAGCATGTCTATCAGTAGCCCCAAGGTATTTCTAACTTATACACTTAAGTGCACAACCAATATATGCGCTGTGGCGAATATTGACCCATAATGCGCTTAAGCGTATATTGCCTGCATGAATGATTTAGCGCGCACCCCAAGACAGATCGGTTCCATCATCCAGCGGGCACGCAAGAAGCGCGCTTGGTCGCAGATGAAGCTTGGCGAGCAGGCAGGCCTCCGTCAGGCGACCGTTTCGACGATAGAGAACGGAGAAAAACCCGCCAAGCTAGAAACCATCCTCGCTATCCTTGCAGCTCTCGATCTCGAACTCAGGATCGGACAGCGCTCTAAGGGCCATGGCAGGGATATCGAGGAATTGTTCTGATGGGCCGACGTCCGGCCTATGCGCCCTTGCATGTATATATGAATAATCGCTGCGTTGGAATGCTGACGCGCCAGCCGAACGGTGCCATCGAGTATGCATACGACACGGACTGGCTAGATTGGGAACATGCCATACCGCTCTCTTTGTCTCTGCCGCTGCGGGAAACGCCCTATCGCGGCGAACCCGTCTCTGCCGTCTTCGAGAACCTGCTGCCAGATTCAGACAAGCTCCGACGCCTCGTCGCCGAAAGGGTCGGCGCGCGGGGGACGGACGCCTACAGCATGCTGACCAAGATCGGCCATGACTGCGTGGGGGCACTTCAGTTCATTGCAGGAGACGAGGAAGTACCTGACGCTGCCGGCAAGATCAAAGGTGAAGCGATCAATGAGGCTACCATTGAAAAAATCCTGAACCGGTTGAGCCAAGCCCCGCTTGGCCTCACCAGCGACGACGCCTTCAGGATTTCAGTTGCGGGGGCGCAAGAAAAGACAGCCCTGCTTTGGCATGACGGTCAGTGGATCAAACCCCACGGCACGACGCCGACCACCCACCTGATCAAGACGCAAATTGGAAAGCTGCCCGAGGGTATCGACCTTTCAGATAGCGTCGAGAACGAATACTATTGCTTGAAACTCATCGCTGCGTTTGGCCTGCCGGTGAATACAGCCACCATCGAAACCTTTGGCGAAACCAAGGCTCTGGTCATTGAGCGCTTTGATCGCCGCTGGACGAAAGACGGGCGAGTGTTGCGTCTGCCTCAGGAAGATTGCTGTCAGGCACTCTCTGTCCCACCAACGCTAAAGTACCAGAACGAGGGTGGGCCCGGCATGATCGATGTTCTGGGCTTGCTCAATGGCAGCGATACACCGATCGAGGATCAGAACATTTTCCTCAAAGCACAGCTCATCTTCTGGCTGATGGGGGCGACAGACGCTCATGCCAAAAACTTCAGCGTATTCCTAGGCCCTCGCGGCAGCTATCGCATGACCCCCCTCTATGACATCGTGACAGCGCAAGGCGCACTACACGCCGGCCAAATCGAGCGCAAACAGATGAAAATGGCGATGTCGGTTGGAAATAGCCGGCACTATCGGTTTGATCAAATTCACGGACGGCATTTTGTGCAAACGGCCATACGCGCCGGTCTCTCAAAAAAGCGGGTGACGGACATCATCGAGGGGATCGTGGCAAGAGCGCCCGAAGCGCTTGATAATGCCGCCCAAACCCTGCCTAAAGGCTTTCCTCAAGTCATTGTCGATATCGTAAGTAAAGCAATCCTAGAACGGCTTGATGGCCTCAGGCTGCCTAACAGTGCGTAAGGTATAAGGTCTCAAAAACCTTAGCTTATCCCTAGCATCACGAATATTCCCCGCCAGGTGTTTACCAACATAACGGTTCTTCCACCAGCACAGCACATCAGCCAGCCGGTGCGCTACTGTGAACTCACGGTGAAGTGCAGTTCTTGATATCTCGTTTTACTCCAACCGGTTCTGTATTTCCATCAGGTTGCTTTCAAACACCTCAGCGGGGCGTCCGGTAGCCAAAGCATTTGCGCGGCGTGGCGTTGAGGCGGTGGCAAATCGACCTCAAATATCGATTTGTCAGCGCTGTCGGTGCGGTTGATCTTGGCAGGTCGTCGTCCGTGTACCGATTACGCTTAATGTCTCGGTAGATCGTGGCCGGGTCGCGACCCAGTCGATCCGCGATCTCTAAAATCGACATTTTGGCTTCAAGCCACTTTGCAAGCTTGCGACGTTCGTCCAGCTTCAGGTGACAGTAGTGGGTTCCCATTCTTCATACTCCATGCAACTATCTGTATTCGTACAGAATTTGCACTTCGTTTGTGAATCCACCCGGCTACACTGTGAACACCTATAATCCGTCTTATGTGATATTATTAGTTGGAAGTCATACGGGGAAGCTTCAACTGCTTGAACCAATATGTTTAAATGCCTTCGCGCGACAAATCAGTAAAACCGACTAGTCACGGTATTCTTGCGCAGGTTCGCAGTTCCGCCCCGCCCTTAAGGAACGAAAGAAATAATAATCGGGAGAATGCTACAATGCACAACTTCAAAATCTGGCTCTCAGCCGCGGCTATCGCCGGAGCCGCCCCCACCATTGCCGCCGCCGAATGTGGCGAAGTCAGCATCACCGAGATGACCTTCTCATCCGCGATCATCACAACAGAGATTGCGACCTTTTTGATGGAACAGGGCTACGGCTGCACAGTCACGCGTGTGCCCTCTGACACGATCCCTGCTCTTACATCGCTCGCCGAGAATAACGAGCCGGATATCGTCACTGAGCTTTGGGTTAACTCTGCGGGCAACGCCTAAGAGAAGCTAAAAGAAGACGGCGTCATCCAGGATATGACGAAAGTTTTGCAGCCCGGTGGCCTCGAGGCTTGGTGGATCCCAACCTATCTTGCAGAAGAGCACCCAGAGCTCAAAACCATCCAAGGCATTCTGGATAACCCCGAACTGGTCGGAAATCGCTTCAACAACTGCCCGACAGGCGGTTGGGTCTGCAGCACGATCAACCGCAACATCGCCCGCGCCTATGGTTTTGATGAGGCCGGAATTGAGGTTTTTGATCATGGTGGCGGTGAAACATTGGCCGCCTCTCTTGCCTCCGCCTACGAAGCCAAGGAGCCGTCGTTCGGTTATTACTGGGAGCCGACGGCGCTCATGGGGCGGCTTGATATGACCATGGTGGATATCGGTGACGTCGACCTCGACGCCCACGCGGCCAACCTAAGCCCCGACGTCACCAATCCAGAGCCAAGTTCCTATCCCCCGAGCCTTGTTTACACGGTCGCAACCACCAACTTTGCGGAAAAGTACCCTGAAGTTGCCGAATTGATGAGCAATATCAGTTTTGAAACCAGCGAGATGAGCGCTCTTCTGGCTTGGAAGGATGCGAACAAAGCCTCTACCGAAGAAGCGGCCGTACACTTCTTGATGAACAACAAGGATGTCTGGCGCGGTTGGCTAAACAAGACGCGCGCAAGAAATTGTCGGCGGTTCTGGAAGATAGGTAATGATATGGGCCCGACCAAAGTGTCTGGCCAGTATTGCCAAGTTGATGACCCGATTTGATCATCTATGTCGGCCTCATGAGCTTTCCAACCCAAATGCCGCGCCTGAAAGGCCTCCGCAATCCCCGAGAGATCATCGCCTACACGGTGTGGGCGTATCACTGCTTCGGGCACTGTAAACTTAATGCGGTCGCTCGCATAAAATGCGATATAGCGGTATGACCGACGCTCTCCTTTATCGCCGCCACCGTTTTCCGCCCGACGTGATTGCCCATGCCGTCTGGCTGTATTTCCGGTTTTCCCTGAGCCTGCGGATGGTTGAAGACCTCCTGGCGGAGCGCGGCATCATCGTGTCGCACCAGACGGTGCGCTCGTGGGCCGAAAAATTCGGGCGGGAATTCTCGAAAACCATCCGTCGCCGGTCGGATGGCAAACTTGGCGATAAATGGCATCTGGATGAAGTTGTTATCTCGATCGGCGGCCGCAAGCACTGGCTTTGGCGGGCTGTCGATCAGGAGGGGTTCGTGCTGGATGTTCTGGTTCAAGCCCGCCGCGACCGGCAGGCCACCCTTCGGCTGATGCGGAAGCTGTTGTCACGGCACAACCGCCTCCCGCGGGTTTTGATCACTGACAAACTTCGTTCATATTCCGCGGCAAAACGAGAGCTCATGCCGGGGATCGAGCATCGCTCGCACAAAGGCTTGAATAACCGGGCTGAGAATTCACACCAACCTACCCGAAGGCGTGAGCGCATCATGAAACGCTTCAAGTCGCCTCGGCAATTGCAGCGTTTCGTTTCCATCCATGACCCAATTGCCAATTTGTTTCATCTGCCACGCCACGAAATAACATCCGAAGACTTTCGCGAACTCCGCGCCGCCGCCATGGTTGCGTGGCGCGACATCGCTCAACTCGAAGCCGCATGAACACCGAAGCCCGTCCAATTTTTGTACATGGCCGGTTAACTTTACGGTGCCCTATCATCTGACCGTTTGCATCAACAGCCCTCCACAGATAGCGCCATTTGCCGCCGACGCGGATGTAGGTCTAATCGACATGCCAGTCGACGCTGGCCCGGCGCAAATGTTTCTCGGTTCGCTTGGTCAGTTCGGGGGCCAAACTTCTGGACCCAGCGATACACGGTCGATCGGTCGACTACTACGCCGCGCTCTTCCAACAGTTCGACAACATCTTGGTAAGAAAGTGGATATCACAGATACCAGCGTACGGCACGTAGGATGACCTCACGTAGAAAGCGTGATGCTTGAACGGCGATTTGCGCGGCATACTCGACCTCAAAAACAGTAATCTTCCCATGGACTGGCAGTAACGCAACAGTCTCATCCAGACTGACCTTTGGCTTTTTCGGCCTCCACTTTTGCCGAAAACTCTAAGCTGTTCCCGCCCCGTCCTATATCCACCCGTTAAAATAAGACCCAATGGAGCGCCTACGGGTTCCAAACCGGCGTAGATGATTGTTAAAACACGTGGTACGCAAAGTTATCTAAGAAAAAAAATACTTTGTAGTAACTTTACACTTAAAGCTGTTTATGACAGAATCCACTCAACCTTAAAGTGAATAAACACCGCTGTCGCGTTTTCAGAACCCGGTCGCGCCGCCCCAATGCAATGGCATCCATCCCAAGCTTCTTCAAAACTCAAGAAGCACCCATAAAGACCTTCACGATTGTGCCACACAGGGTTCTTGAACCCACCGTGCGCCTCCAGACGACGCAACACCAAGTCCCGCGTCGTCGAGCTGCTCCCGATCCGGGAAGATCGCGCAGGCTCTTCAGATCAAAGGCGACCAGGAACTGCTCTGTGGTAACAAAGGTATAGGGCGCGCCGCGACGGGGTGCCCTTGGCCCGATCCCGATCAGGTTGCGCGCACGTAACCTCCCAATCAGGTCCCGGCTAATCTCTTTGCCGAAGATGTTCTTCAACCCATCGCGGGTGATTGGTTGATGATAGGCGACGGCGGCGAGGACTGCGACGTCGAACGCATTCAGGTCCGTAAGCTGATCATCTACGTCCGCAGCAAGACGGATCGCTGGAGCATAAGCGGCCCGCGTCCGAAACGTCCACCCACCGGCAACTTGAGCAATTTCAAAAGACCGTTCCTCGAGATCTCCGGAAAGGTCCTCGACCAGCAGATCGACCGACGCCCCCTGCCCCACCACCCGCGCCAAATCATCGCGTCCAACAGGCGACGCACTGGCGAACAGCACCACCTCAATCCGGCGCATCCACTCGCGCCAGCGTAGCTCGGCCGGAAGGTCGGTAAGCTCGCGGTCGAGCTCTGACGCGGGGCGATCTTTTGCCATACCTAAACCCCGTAGAGCCGAAACGTTTCACGACCGGTCAATTCACGCACCGCACCGAGATCAATCAAACGATCACACAGCCGCCGCGCCGCCCGATTTGGCAATGGCAATGCGGACGGCGTCACAGCGTCACGGGTTAAAAAAATCTCCACCGCCTCCTTTGCTGCCTTGGCCCGGAGCTTCGGGACGACTGCTCTTAGATGCGCCGTCCGACGCGCAAGGTCGGCGGAGAACCGCACGGCCTCCGCCGCCGACGAGGCGACTGCGCGATGACAGGCCAGTCGCAGGTCTTCCCCGCGCTTTCCGAAGTCAGTAAGGTTCAGGCCTTGGGCCAGCAACGGCACAAGATAATCCCAGCCGAGCGCCTGCGCGAGGGCCGCATCCGTCAAGATAAGCGCCGACAGCTCGTCCCGCGGCGCATCGGTCAGGACCACCTCCAACACCATGGCCGCGCGAGAGACCGGCGCCCCCTGCCCCGCATCGAGCCACATCGCGATCTGCTCCTGCTCGAGGGTCGGTACGGCGCGGCTCAGAGACTTAATAGACACCGGCCGCTCGGCTGCGCGACGCCAAGCCAGGTAGTCCCCCCCTGCCGGTCCCGGTAGATCACCCGGGCGCAATAAGTGAACCGCGTCCCGCAATTCTCGAGCTCGCTCAGAACGGCCAGAAAACGTCACACTTGCCTCAGCGGCACGCAGCGCGAGACGTTCCCGCAACAGAGCTTTGGGAACTTCATTTCGTGCCAGCACCTGATCCAGGTGGGCAAGCGCCGCACCCGACGAAAACGCCACATCTTCAGGGGTTTCGGCACGCCCTGAGGTGACCCAGTCTGGCGTCCGGGGTAGCGTGGCAAGACACTCGATTGAATGCGCGCGGGCAAAGGTCATGCGCGAAGCATACATTGATACGGCGCTTGTCTCCAGAAAATAGCGACAAAACCGCCGCATCTTGCCGGTCAAAGTTATGTCCAATAAGTTTACATTATCGGACACGAAAAGATATGCTGCAGCGCAGTCGCATGTCGTTTTAGTTTCATGGGTGGATTCGGCCAAAATCGCCTCTCTCGTCGAGGAAATTTCCATTAAACCGGTGGACTGGCCTCTTGCTCAATCTGTGGAATCGTTCCGCTCGAGCGTCAATACCACGCTGTCCTTTGCCGGCCCGCGTGCCTCGCCCCTCTGACAGCCACGGCAATGGGGCCGCTCGCTGGAACAGAACGAGGGCGGCCTCCGGCAGGACAGCGCCGGGCACCAGATCTGCTCCAAAGAGATCATGCAAGATCACCAGCGTCAGAGCCCGCCAGCGCACTGTTAGGTGTTGAAGAGGCGCAGGCCGACCGACGGCCGCACGGGCCTCGTAAGGACAATTCCAACCCGGTTCATCGTACCAGAGCGCGAGAACGGGCCGGGCCGCCCCGCCGCGGTCGAGCGGCGCCCACAGAGTGCGAATTCCACGCTCGAGTCGATCGAGACAGCCAACGTCACCCCTGACGATTCTGCTGATCTGGCGTTGGAGGTCGAGGACACCTGCGGCGAAATCCACAATCAAAAGGTCCTCTGTCTCCCCTCCCCCACCGGTCAGAACGGCGTCGCACTTGCGGCAGAAGGGGCGCAGCAGGCCATTCAACATGCGAAGGGAAAGCCTTAGGTGACCGCGACAAGCGGGGCAGCGATCGAGGAGCATGGTCCGATGTACCGGGCAAACCACATGCTCCGTCAATCGCCAATGCCCCCGAAGATAGGCATCGCGACCGGCAGCAACATCCGCATCGAAACAGGCAAGGCAGACCGGCACTGTCTCAGTCAGACACCAATCCCGCGGCTGAGCAGGATATCGGGACGCCAGCGACCTGCGACGAAGCCGTTCCGGATCGATCCTACAGGCCTTCGCCCAAAGCATGAGTAGCCCCATATCCGGCGCCACATCGTCAACCTGCCGCGCGCCTGCGTACCTCCCCCCCTGCCCCGCCAGGTACACCATCAGCTCAAGGGGCTCCGCCCCGTAGCGCGCGGCAACCCGCGCCACCCAGGACGAAAGCAGTTCGTCCCGGAACGGACGCGGCGCGACAGGCAGTCTGGCCGGCACCATCATGCCCCGACCCGCTGTTGCACAGGCTTCCCCCGCCGCCGAGCAGCCTGGGTCATCGAGACCAGCGGCAGCACCAGATTGTCGCCAAAACTATCCGCGTCGAGGCGCTCCTTACCCGACCGAACCGCATCTTCCGCCGCCGTCTCTATCAGGCGGAAGATGCGCGCCGTCACACCGGAGGTCAGCTTGTGCATCCGCTCTCTGGCCTCCCCGCTGATCAGATCGGATGCCTCGCGCAAGGGCAGGATGCGCTCGAAGCTTTTCAAGAGCCCTGCGAAGGCGGCATCGTTCTGCCAGGGTTTGAGATAGAACGCCTCGAAGCGCTCGGCCAGTTGTGCATCGGTCAGCAGTGCCTGCCGGGCCAGATCCGTGCCGGCACACACCAGTGGAATCCGAAGGTCATTGGCCAGAAACCGGATCGCATTGAGAAAAATCCGCTGTTGCCGGAAAGTTCCGGCCAGCATGCCGTTCACCTCGTCGAGAATGATCATCTTCGCCTCTACGGTCCGCAACAGTGACCGGCAGATATCCTTCTCACGGGCGAGCGTGCCGCCTGTCATCGCCGGCGCGCCCATGCTGGCCAGAAGTTCGCGGTAAAGATCGCGCTCGATGGGTTCGGATGGCACTTGCGCAACAACCACCGGGCGGTGGTCAACGCCGGTGATCTGGCTGAACTTCGGGGGGTGGTCGCGTTCAAACTTGCGGACGATCTTGGTCTTGCCCATTCCGGTGTCACCGTAGATCAGCAGGCATGGCATCCGGTCACGCGGTGGATAGGTCAACAGGTTCTCCAGACGTGCCAGAGCGGCCCCGGACTGATCGAATCCAATCCAACGATCGGCCCTGATCCAGGAAATGCGCTCATCATCCGGCAGCGCCGCAAACCGACGGTAGGTCGGATCGAGATGTGCAAATGCGCAACCTTCGGTCACGACCATTCCTCAACTTCGAACCCCGGGTGGTCACTGAGCACATTCTCGCTTTCCTTGGGCTCCGGACCGGCATCTACAGCCTCGTAGGCTCCTACCCCATCAAGCGCTCGGTCCCGTCGCTCGGAAAACCGCCTGGCCTCCCGTGTCCTGCTACTGGCAGCATCAATCAGGGCGCGCTGTTCCTCGATCACCGCGAATATGAGGTCTTCGTCCTCGAGCGCGCGCCCGCGCTCGCGCAAAATTGCCTGCGCACGGCGGTGCTCCGCAAGGGTGATCGACGGATGGCGCAGGTCCGCAAACCGAACAGGATAACGTTGGCCCTGAGGGCTCCGGACAAAAACCATGGAGAGGTCACGAGGATCGTAGAACACGCGCAATTGGCGGTCCTGCCGACCCGCCCAGAGGCTCAGGACATCGTCCCAATAGCGCAGGCCGAAGAGATGGATGCCATCGCGGCGCACCATGCGTTCCGTGCTCGGCAGGAAGTCGATCCGGAACCCCTCCGGATCGTAAGGCCGGCGCAAAAGTGTCTCGCGCCGCCCATAGGCCTCGTTCCAGGCCGCAACTGGCGGAATCCCGAGCGAGCAGTGCCGTTCAGCATGATAGCGGGTGATTTCCAGCGTCAACCAGTGCTCCAGCTCGTCGAGCGTCATCGCCGACTTGCCCACGGAATCGTAGTCGCCACGGTCCTTGATGCTGCTGAAGGTCGATCCCGGCAGCAGGTGGACCGCCCCCATCATTGTGCCGATCAGCCGCTCGATGTGACCGCCGTAATGTGGTGCCCCAATCGGACGGTACTGTAGCGAAATCCCGTGCTCCTCGGCGCCCCGCTTCATCGCCTTCGAGCGGAATTCCTTGGCATTGTCGACGTGAATGGTCTCCGGCAATCCCTCTGCTGGCCAGTCCGCATCGATCCCCAGGCTGTCCAACCAGTCGAATTTGGGCTGCACCAGGTGTTGAATGGCCAGTGCAACGGACAAGGCCGATGGCGGCTCCAGCGTCAGATAGAATCCCGCCACCATGCGGCTTGCGACGTCGATGGCGAGCGTCAGCCAGGGCCGTTGCAAAGGCTTCCGATGAACCCGGTCCACAACGATGACATCCACCAGCGTGTGGTCAATCTGAACCACCTCATAGGCTTGTTCGACCTGATAGCTGCCCGGCACTGGTTGATGGCGCTGGCGAGAGGCCTTAGCGCCCTCACGCGCCGCCGTGAGTTCCGCCGGATCGATCGCTGCCACACGGTCCCGAAGCGTGGTCCAGCACGGGGGACGTAGACCCCTCTGACTGCACCGCCTGCGCACCTCCTTTTGGAGGGCGTTGATGCTTGGCTTCTGGAGAGACTTGTAGAACTCCTCGATCGCGCCAGAAATCACCGTTTCGATCTCGTCAGGCAGCCGGCGGCTACCCGTCGGTGTCCCAACCTGAGCCGCCAGTAAGGAGCTGGTGACCGGGCGCGTCTTGTACGCTGAGATCAACTCGTAGAGGCGAGAGCGCTTGAGACCAAGATCACAGCATGCCTTAAGGAATTCTGCTCGGTTCGGCGGTGTCTTGCTGGCAAGCCGACGGATCACAGCTTCTCGCGCGACCGCCTGTTCCCACGCAGCATCGTCGACGGCGTTGATGTCTGATCGATCCACCATGGCCAAACCCGGAAAATAGGTATCTTATGTCCGATAATGAAACTATAATCCGGGAATGAAACAAGAACATGAACACAATGATATCAATACGTTAGTGTCCACTCATGGAACAAGAACGACAAGCAGTTTGATCGCCAGATCCTATCAGCTGACCGAAATTCTCAAGATCCAACCGCTTCCAGAAAAAACGAGCCATGGCTCGTGAGAATCTGTACTAGTATTTATAAGACAGGCGCTGTCTCAGGGCTTTCTTCCAGATTGGTAAGTTCTTTAGTTGCGCTCAGCGCGCCAGAACCGGGCCGAGATGCGTCGCCTCAGCGAGAGGGGTCATGGGCAAATCGCCTGCCGGGCCCTTCCCTGTCCCTCCGCATCGCTCACGAGCATGACTAATATCGGCCATTTGACCGTATCCTCCATGATCCGCCCGTTATTGCAAAACACTGCAACAGCGAGCCCTGCGCCAGGGCGTGGTGACCGGGGCGCACCAACTTGGCAAGGACTGGCGCCACCTGAAAGTATTCGGGAACGACGACCGTCAATGCTTGCCGGTGGATCGGCGTGGACAGAAAATCATGATTATCCCACCGTTCTTTCAGGGACATTCGGGGCTGCTCGCCACCGCTCGGCGGCGAGGCGTGGCGATGCCATGCCATTAGTACCTGAAGCACTTCTGGCGCTTTCAGGTCTCGCTGCCCCGCGCCGCGCGCCCAAGCTTCGAGATGCGCTGCACTGACCTCGGCATGCCCTTCAAATTTATTGAACCAATCCCTACCGAACCGGTCGGACGGGTCTCCCTTGGGGCGTTTCGAAACTCCCCACCAAGCACCTGGAAGCGAAATCGCCGCGGCAGTGTAGCCGCTTTGCAATGCAGACCTTCGGGATAGTACAGACGCGAACACCAGCTTTTTCGTGCGATCATCATGCGGGCCGCAGCCCTCAACTCCAGGAATGTCATGGCTTGCATCGTTATAGCGAAAGATTGGTCCGAGCCGCGATTAGAGCCCCCTGCCCTTCCGAAAGACGCCATTCCAAGTCAAACACATCATGCCCTGTTAGACCGAGCGCGGCGACGAATTCCGAAGCCGTCATGGTGTAGAACTGGGCCATGTGCGTGGGCCCGAAAGTCAGACGTCATCGACCTCGTGTAGATAGACAACCGGTAGGCGCCCGCTCGCTGTCACACCGGCGCTTTCAGGACCGCTTACAACTGGTCGCCGCCGAGGATGTCACAGGAGAGGATGCGTTCCCCGCCTCTTTCAATGGTGGTGATCGGTAACTGCGACAGGAGCGAAAAGGTGCCAGGAGTGATGTCGCCGGTCACCTTGATCATTCGCGTCGAAGAAGTGGCGTGAACGCAGTCATCATTCCGTTTAGATCCTCGCGCTGTCGCCAGGGCGGGAGTGCAAAGGCCTCGAAGTGGCGCATCAGCTGGTCATCGGTGCGGCGCGCGTTGCCAAGAATGGGCAGCATGTCCCGGAATTGCGCCTGTTCGCGGTATTGATCGCCATGAAGGACTTTTTAATGGCATTACAGTAAGGAAATTGTCCGCGGACAATTGCTGGTTCATGCCGGATAGCTCTGAACCTTGGCAAGACGCCGTATTAACCTTTCTGGGCTAAAATCGGCACTCTTCGAACCAGTGGTGATTGATCGAAAGTATGCTCCCACTGCTCGAATCTTGTCATGGAACTGCATAATCGCCCAAACTGTCGCTGCGGCTCTTAAAGCGCCGAGGCGTTTATGTGCTGCTTCATAGCTTTGGGTGGTGATTCCAATCATTGGTGCAAGGGTTCGAGCGTGGCTTACGACATCGTGAATGGTCTCGACGCGTTTCAGTGAAAATTCAGCAGCGTTGGGGCAAGCGGATAACAACTCTGGGATGGATATTGGAGCGTCTGAAGATGAAGGTAACTTTTCGTTTTTTAGAACAACCTTCTCTTTATCAATAAGTTCTTTATTTGACTTATGATGGTGTCGGACAAATTGACCGTCACTGGCGGTCATAGTTGTTGTCAAACTAGAACTTGGATCATTTGTAGACTCGGCTGCGATCTCAGAGATTACCAGTTCTGAGAGGATCCGTTCACAGTCTTCGAGGGATAACTTACGACGTAGGATACGTAAGGTGCTGAGGGCCATTTCATCGCTTGGATTTTCGGTTAGACATTCGTTCGCCGCTGCGCGGATTTTGGCGCGCAGGTAATCAACTTGTTCTCGCTCTTGCATCACCTCTGCTGCCAATGCCGCAATCTCATGCAGGCGATCAAAGAGTGGTGTTAGGTCAAATCCGAACCGCAACGTTTTGCCTTCATGGCTGCTGTGTTTTGTGAAGCGTTTTCGATTTGCGCTATCGTGGCGAACAAGCAGTCCGATCTCTTGTAACGTTGCTGCGTGGCGCCGGATCGTCCGGTCTGAGATGCCATTGCGTCTAAATGTGAGTGTTGCGTTCGATGCAAACACTGTGTGGTGGTTGCGCTTAGGTGCAAGACACGAAAGCATCGCGTCTAAGGTTGAAATCACAGATGCGCTGAGACCCAAGCGGGGGGCAGCTTTCCGCAGTGTTGCAACAATGATGTGGCGCTCTGGAATGGAGTTGTCCGCGGACAATAGTTCACCGGTCCGCAACCCGGAGGGTGCAGTTGCTTGTCTAAATGCCATGTTTTTTTCACGACAACCTGATGTGAAAGGCACCAATATCCCTGAAAATCAGAAAAAAGGCCGCAAATCTTCAGCAACCGAATCGGTTGTTGTTGACTGGCGCGGAGAAGCTGCTAAATCTGAAAGTGCAAAGAACAGATCGGGCTCTCCTAGGGAAACCTTGGGGGGCTCTTTCTTTTTAGGCTGTTGGTGTGCTCCTTTTTTGGTGTATCTGCTCGGTTAATAATCAGTCAGGCTTTCGCTTTGACTGCCACGCCTCGTAAAGACGTGTAAGCTCCGCATCTGCGTTGTTACGCATCCACTGAGCAAATTCTGGGGCTTCAGCCTTCGACAGCTTAACTGTCAAAGCACGGGCCGTTTCTTTCACCTCTGCTAAAACCGTCCCATCACCAAGCTTGATGGAGAGAGTCGGGGAGGGAACGGGTTTACTAGTTGCCTTAGGTTTCAGCACCTGACTAACGGCGTCACAGATCATGCTAAAGCGATCGTCGGGACTTTTAGTCGCATCAAGCTCAAGTGCTGCGGTAACCTGTTCAAGATCGATGCTGTCGTTAAGCGACTGGTCCGCAAGTTCTTCCCAGCGTCTTCGTCCAATGCCATGAGCGGATCCTATCTTCTCAATGACTGACTTTGGAATGGACCGCGCTACTTTGGTCATTCTAGACAACATTGGTTTGTCCACCGCGAGGGCATCAAGAATGATGGCCTGTTCGTAGCCACTTGCGTAAAGTTCAGCCGCGAAGAGAGCTTTTTCAATGAAGCTGGGATCCAAACGCTGGGAATTTTCCTGTCCCTGGGCGAGGATGGCTTCCTCGTCAGAAAGAGACCTAACAAGTGCTTTCGCGGGGATACCGAGCGAACGTAAAGCCCGTAATCTACGGCGACCATAGACGATCTTATAGTGTCCGGGTTTGTCCGAAATTGGACGCACCATGATAGGCACTTGTTGGCCGTGAGCCTTAATGCTCTCAGCTAGCTTTAAAACATCAGCATCGCTGAAAGAGAGTCGGTCCTTAGGGCCACTCTCTTCTATGACATTAACCGAGATTTCTCTGACAGCGTTGCTCGCCACATCCTTCAAAGTGGACTTCACGCCGCTCATCGCCCCAGTATTAGGAAAACGTACCTTTTGCTCACCAGCTGGAACCGCCGAATTGTCTGCGTCAGGTGGGGGAGGAGGCTGGAATAGGTTTCGACGGGCCATTAGTCAGTTTCCCTTCCCCAAGCTTGCTGTATTGTGCTTTCGAATTCATCAGCGACACCATTAACGGATTCCAATATTCGGGTTAGAGTCTTCTTCACGACCTGAGAGGGGTCCAATTCATAGATGGTTTGCTGCGTCATCCCAGCGTCTGAGATCGCGGTGGATTTAAGCATTGGTGTGGTCAACACTTGATCCAGAAGTATAGATCTCAAAAAACCTGCCATTTGTGATTGTGGTACGTCGGTCGGCTCATATCGAGCAATCAAGAATTTAAGGAAATTCCAATCGATAGGTCCGGTTGCCTCCTCAAGGGTCTGGACAGTTTCTCCAGCCATTTCAAGGAATTGCGCCATTGAAGCGACATCCAGCATGCTGGGAACGACTGTGATCAGAAGGCCTGTAGACGCCAACAAAGCTGTCATGGTTGTAAAGCCTAGCTGAGGCGGGCAATCGATGATGACAAGATCGTAGTGGCTCTCGATCTCGTCGATGGCGATCGCAAGACGTTGAGTAAAGGGCGGATCAACCTTGTGCTGAAGCGCGTAGGCTGTTTCAGTCTCGTACTCCGATAACAACAGGCCGGCAGGAGCGAGATCAAGATTGTGAAAGTAAGTCTTTCGAATGATTTGGCTCAGCGGCACCGGATCTTCGTACTTTAGCGCGTCGTAAACCGTACCGCTTTCCGCGAACTCTATCTCCGGACGGTATCCGAACATCGTGGTTAAGCTGGCCTGTGGGTCCATGTCGATCGCAAGTACACGATAGCCTCGCAAAGCGTACCGTTGGGCCAAGTGGATGGCGCTGGTTGTCTTGCTAGAGCCGCCTTTAAAGTTGACGATAGAAATCACTTGAAGGGCGTCGTTCTCTCGCCGACCGGGAAGATATGTTTCACCGTTCCGACCAGTCTTCGCCATCACATGGCGGATCTGGTCGATCTCTTGGGCTGTGTAGAGCCTGCGACCTCTGGAATCAGTCTCTACATCGGGAAAATCGCCCTCCTGATGCCGCGTTCGAAGGTTCGACATGCTGATCCCAGTAAGCTCTGAAACTTCCGCGGGATGAAATTTACGCAGCGCCTTTCTACTATCGGGCTGAAAGCTATTGCGCATATGATTGTTAAGCGCCTCTGACAGGCGGGCAGCGTTCGACGCAATAGATGCGGCGATAGAGTTGGTTTGAACGATATCTGCGTTTGAATTCATGCTGCCCTCACGACCTCTTAGTGGGCCATCTGTGTTTCGTCGCTAAATCGCGTGATTTACGTCAAACTGCGACAACTGAACTCATGACACGCAACTTAACCTCAGGCAACAATTTTTTGCAGTATACTGCTTAAGCAAATGATGACCCAATATCATGTTTTCTCATGTTATGACGCTAAGAACATGTTAATGTGGGATAAAATTACCAGCGAGCAAAGTTAAACAAGATGTTGTGGGATCTTCTTCGCAACTCTCAACAAGTTGATGCACTGCGTCCATATCGAATCGGTATTTGTCCCAACTTCGGCAAACCCGTTGGATGCGGGGACGAAACCCCTTAATTTTATCCTTCGCTTTGCAGTTGGGGCTGGCTTACATTGCTAAGCGGGAGATGATTGGTTGCGCGCAATGTGGTACTGACAGAATCTCAAGATTAGCTGGTTCAAGACCTGATTTCATCTGGACGTTATTAAAATGCGAGCGAAGCCCTTCGTGTAGGCTTGCGACTGCTTGAACGCGAAGAAGCCGGTTTGGCTGAACTCCGAAGCAGCTTGATGCAGGGGCTCGCACAGGCGGAAAATGACGAGTTGGTTGATGGTACAGATTCTGATGCCATTCGACGTGCCTTTGACAGAGCCCGCTCGCTAGCGTGAAACGATCATTTCGCCTCAGGCGACGCGCAGAAGACAGTCTGGTCGATATCGCGAGATGAGGGGGTGTCTCAAAGTTGTGCAGTCCTGCTCGATGACGAAGCGGACCTGCGCTACGCAAGGGCAGGGGACCAATTTGTTGTGCTTCTGGAATGCGCCACAGAGGTATTGATCGTGGATTTCTTGCATTCGCACAGCGATCTACCCCGCCAAATCGCAGCTTGGGGGCACTCAAGAACGACGAGTCGGACAAGAGCTAGCGTCAGGCAAATACCCTACAGGCCCGCAGCCTTGGTCAGGTTCACGCGGAACCGATCGCGGCGTCGCTGATATCGCCGTGTCATCTCGGCCAAAGCGTGTCCGAGCTGCTTCTGGACAAAGCGTTCATCAACCTCTGCCGAACTGGCAAGGCCGGCACGCAGCGAATGACCGGAAAACAGGGCCATGCGGTCTTCTTCGGGAAGGTCCGAACGGATACCTGCGCTCTGAACTGTCTGCTTGATGAGCCGAGCGACATGCTTATCCGTCAGCCGGGCCTCCAGCGGCTTTTTGCCATCGCGCGACGTTCTGACAAAGATTGGACCGAAGTCGATCTTGGAAAAATGCAGCCAATTCTCCAGCGCATGAACCGGGCAAGTCTGGTCCGACGATCCGCGGCCGATCTCGACCTCGCGCCAACCGTTTTTTGCGTTCAATGTAAGAAGCGCTCCATCATTTAGGATTTCGGTCCAGCCGCGAGAGTCCGGCGTGTCATCTTTACCGTAGTCGAGGCTGACGATTTCGGAGCGGCGCAGACCCCCCGCGTATCCCAACAGCAGGATCGCGCGGTCCCGCAACCCACGCAGATCGAAGGGAAGGCTACCCACCATAGCGAGTATATCGTCGGCCATGATTGCTTCTTTCCGAACCGGCGGTCGCGCGTGCCTGCGCTTGATCCCGGCAAGCACGGTGGCGATGTGGCGGTTCTTGCGATCGAGGTTGAAGCCGCGCTGAGTGTAGTTCCAGCCAAGTCCAGAAAGACGGCGCTCGATTGTCGAGACTGAGAGGGCAGGGGCCTTTCCCGTGGGTGCCGCCAGGTTAGCGAGGTAGAGCCCGATCATCTCAGGTGAAGGCGGCAAAGGGTCCGTTCCCTTCAGTCTGCACCAGCGGGTAAAGTGCCCCCAGTCTTTCGCATAGGCCTTCAGGGTGTTCTCAGAAGCCGCCTGCTTTGCATAGCTGCGTGCGGTTTCTACCAGCTGATCGAGGGTGCCTGAACCAGCCACATGCGAGGGCAAGGTGATGCCATCTCTTTTCTCTTGATCGCTCTCGTCAACCTCAGCATCATCGGATGTACTAGCGCGTGCTGAGCTTAACTTCTTGTCCTCTGTGGCCATGTTCCCCCCGAAAATCTGCTAGTATTGAGACTGAGCTGCGACAGTATCTCGTAATGTCCGATAATGTAAACTTATTGGACATAACTTTGACCGGCAAGATGCGGCGGTTCACGCGCTATTATCTGGAAATAAGCGCCGCGTAGGTTTAGTCTGTTAGGATGAACCCGACCGCTAAACTTATTATAAGCGATACCATGAGCCTACAGCTTCTGCCCCGTTGGATCACTCTGCAAAGAGATGAAGACCCTGAAACTGTTGCTTTTTTATCTGGTGCGGCGCTGGCTACGCTAGATGCGGTGTTACGCGACCCAAACAGTACATTGCCCTGTGCCTTGTTGCGGGATCGAATGGCTCTGGATTCTGCTGTGGCTTGCTTAAAGCTCGAGGGTCGCAATGAATCCGGGTCCGATATCCGTGACGCGGTGTGTTTAGCGCGGGCAGGAGATCGGCTGGGGCCTGCGGGCGAGATGTTTATGGGGTGGCGTAAGCTGGCGCGGATCAACTTGGGTGTCAGTGGATGGAAGGGGCGGGTGGAGAATGCGCTACCAACAGCGCTGGCCCATGAGGCTGTGTCCATGCTTGGATCTCCATCAGGAACACCGGCGGGACAAGCAAGCGACACCTTAGCAGAGCTGTTGCCCCGGTTCCCACGAGAAGAAGCGGGAGCATTGATGTTGGCGGATGTTGCTTTGGCCCGTGCGGTCGGTTGGGTTCGGCCTGTGCCATTATTGGGGGCGCATATGGCGCGCAGGGATATCCGCGCGATTGCGACTGGGGCGGTTGAACCTAGGCTTTTTCTACATCGTGCGATGGTAGCTGCTTGCGACAATGCCATCCGTTTGGCGGCGGACCTAGACCTGCGCGTTGCCAAGTTGCGGTCCGTTGCGCCAAAACTTCGGGCCAAAGGATCAGACGCTGCGTTGGCTTTGTTCCTGAGCCACGATGCGGTGTCACCGTCAGGCATGTTAAGCCCGGTAGTCCAAGGCACATTGATGCCGATGACGGATCGCGCGGCGCGCCGTCTGTGTGACCGTTTGGTGGAACTGGGCGTCGTGCGGGAACTGACTGGCAGGCCGACGTTCCGACTGTACGGGGTATAAGCATGGCCAAGGAAACCTCAGTGTTAGACACTGAATTAGAAGACCTACCCCCGGAATTGCGCTGGCGTGAATGGATGGGCCGGATTGAAGCGGTGATTTTTGCGAGCGCTTCGCCAGTGCCGCGAGGGGACTTGGCGCGTGTTGTGGGACAGGGGGCCTCGGTTGATCTGTTGATTGAGGATATTCAGGCCGATTTAGACGATCGGCCCTATGAGTTGGTCGCCGTAGCAGACGGCTGGTTGATGCGAACGCGGACGCGATTTGCTGATGCCATTCACGCGGCGGCCGATGTGGGCGACCAGCATCTGGATTTGGACGAATTTGAAGTCGCTGTGCTCGCATCGATTGCCTATCACCAGCCGCTGACGCGGGATGGGTTGAAGGATATTTTTGGCAAAGACATCAGCCGTGATTTGATCGGAAGGTTAAGGGCGCAGGAGTTGATCGCCACGGGTCCGCGTAGTCCGAGGGCGGGGGCACCCTATACCTATGTGACGACGCAGAAGTTCTTGATGGCGTTTGGGATGGAAAGTCTCCGTGATTTGCCCGACGGCGGCGAGCTAGAGGACGCTGGCTTGGCAAGTTGATCCACCAAAAGTCCATGTAGGGCGCAAAGGGTGAGGCTACTAATAAGCGAATGGTGGGGTCTCTAATAAGCAACCATGGGCAAGGAACCTGACCTCTCATACGAGATGCGTTCTGCAATGCTCGGAAGGGAAGCACTGGTCCATGCGTGATCCAGCAGACTATCTATCATGACACCTGATTTCAGGGCTTAGGGACGGGGTCTCATCAGCGCATGTTGTTGACCTCATCGGCCCGAGATAGGTTGGTCAGCCCAACATTGACGTCCTGGTCAACGGAGGCAGCCCGTTGGTTTGCGTCGAGATCAAAGCCTCTGCAGCGGTGAGCGATGATGATTTCAAGCGCATCAATTGGTTCTTAAAAGACGGACCGGGTCGCAGCAGTTGTGCGCCTAACGATCAAGGTATTCTGCCGCTAATAACTGAATGGTTTGAAGTTGGACGTTCCGGCTAAGCTTTCTTCGCCAGGAAAGCCTCGTTGCGGACGTCAAGAAATGCGGTCTTAATATGCTACCGCGCGGAATGCGTCAGGTCTGCCCTTCCCGTTGCACTCTTGAAGGGAAACAGCCAACCTCGACCCACGCAAACGCAACTGGGAGGAATTTGATGAGACAGATTATCACATGCGCGGTATGCCTGACACTGTCGGCAGCCCCCGCGCTTCATGCCCAAGGAGCCGCGATTTTTTCTGGCAATGACCGTGTGCATCCCGTCTATGCGGAGAACGGTATGGTGTCGGCCCAAGAAGCCGTGGCGGCCCAGATCGGGCTCGATATTCTCGAGGCTGGCGGCAACGCGGTGGACGCAGGCGTTGCTGTGGCATTCGCGTTGGCTGTGACCTTGCCACGCGCGGGCAATATCGGCGGCGGTGGTTTCATGATCGTCCATGACGCGGAAACTGGCGAGACCAAGGCCATAGACTACCGTGAAATGGCACCCTCATCCGCCGAACGGGACATGTATCTCGACGCCGAAGGCAACGCCGACAGCGAGCTTTCGCGGTTCACAGGATTGGCCGTCGGCGTGCCGGGCACTGTGGCGGGCATGCAGATGGCATTAGAAAACTACGGCAGCATGACGCTTGCCGAAGTGATTGAGCCGGCCATTGCGCTTGCGCGTGATGGCATCACGGTCACGCCCGGCCTTGCTGACAGTCTCAAAGGCCTTGAGGACCGGCTGAAGAAATGGCCGAGTTCTGAGACCATCTTTTATAAAGAAGGTGGCGGTTTCTACGAGCCGGGCGAGTCTCTTGTGCAGACCGACCTTGCTAATACTCTACAGAAGATCGCTGATGAGGGGCCGGATGGCTTTTACAAAGGCGAGACCGCAACCAAAATTGCCGAAGCGGTGCAGGCGGCAGGCGGGCGCATCACAGTGGAGGACATGGCGAATTACAAGCCTGTTCTGCGGGACCCGGTGCGCGGCACCTACCGCGGGTACGAGATTGTCTCCATGCCACCGCCCAGTTCTGGCGGGGCGCATATCATCCAAATTCTCAACGTTCTCGAAGACTATCCGATCTCTTTCCTTGGTCATAACACGGCCGATACGATCCACCTTATGGCCGAAGCGATGAAACGGGCCTATGCGGATCGTTCGGAATATCTTGGCGACAGTGATTTCGTAGATGTGCCCTTAAGTGAGATCACCTCCAAAGCCTATGCCAAGGATATTCGCGGGAACATCAGCCTGAATGCGGCGACCCCATCGAGCAGCATCAAGCCGGGAGAGGTCGCGCCTTACGAGTCCGACCAGACCACGCATTTTTCGATCGTGGACAAGGACGGCAACGCGGTGTCCAACACCTATACGATCAACTTTTCCTATGGGTCCGGGATGGTTGCTGACGGCACCGGTATTCTAATGAACAATGAGATGGATGACTTCGCGGCCAAGCCTGGTGTGCCCAATGCCTATGGATTGATCGGTGGAGATGCCAATGCAGTGGAAGGTGGTAAGCGGCCGCTTTCTTCGATGTCGCCGACGATTGTGATGAAGGACGGTGAGGTCTTCATGGTCACGGGCTCACCCGGCGGCTCACGCATCATCACCACCACGTTGCAGGTTATCATGAATGTCATCGACCATGGGATGAACATCGCCGAAGCCTCCTTCGCGCCGCGTATGCACCACCAGTGGCTTCCCGATGAAATCCGGATTGAAGACGGGATCAGTCTCGACACGGTGGGCCTGCTTGAGCAACGCGGTCACAAGGTCAGCGAAAAATCGGTGATGGGCTCGACCCAATCGATCCTCGTAGACAAAGAAAGCGGCTATCTGTTTGGGGCGTCAGATCCCCGGCGCGTCGATGCGGCGACCTTAGGTCACTGACTATTGAGAACTTGGCCCCGGCGGTTTCGCCTGACGCATTCCCCCGAGTGGTTGATCTTACCTGTGCGTGCTGGCGAAGAAACATTGGCTGCGCTTGGTATTCGGTCTAAAGCCATCGAACGCGATGATCGACGTCTGCTGGAAGCTTTTGCAAGCCAGTTGGCATTGGCTTTTGAACGTACTGATCTCACGGAAACGCTCGAAGCTGCCCGCCTCGCGACGGAAACTGAAAGATTGCGCTCGGCACTTTTATCATCAGTCAGCCATGATCTGCGAACGCCTTTGGTCAGCATTATCGGTGCTGCATCTACTTTAGCAGAAGGGGGCGACCGCTACACTGAACCAATGCGCCAAGACTTGGCCGAGACGATCCGGGAGGAAGGCGAGCGTCTGGACCGCTATGTGCAGAACCTTCTGGACATGACACGTCTGAGCCATGGAGCGCTTCGGCCTCGATGCGTGGCCTCCGATTTGCTCGAGATTATCGGAAATGCCCGGCGGCGGCTCCGCAGTAATCTCGCCCCCTACAAGATTGTACTAAGCCTGCCCGACAGCATGCCGTTAATTGATGTTGATTCCATCCTGATCGAACAGCTCTTGGTCAATGTGCTGGACAATGCCGCCAAGTATGCACCGGAGAATTCTGAAATTTTGTTATCCGGGCACGCGGAAAGCACTTGGTTGAAACTTGCAATCAGCGATCAGGGGCCGGGCATACCGGCGCAGGCACGCAGCGACGTTTTTGAGATGTTTTACCGCGTGACGGCGGGCGATACGCAGCGGGCCGGGACGGGCCTTGGCCTCGCGATCGCGCGCGGCATCGTCGATGCGCATGGCGGTGACATCTATGTTCAGGCAACCAACCCAGACGAAAGCGGGACGACAATCGTCTTTCGCCTGCCGATCGCCGGTCAGGAGGTCTGATGGCCCGTATTCTTGTTATTGACGACGAAGATCAGATCCGACGCTTTTTGCGGATCGCGCTGGAATCCGAGGGGCATACTGTTCTTGAGGCCGCAACCGGCCGGGAGGCTATCGTGCAGGCCGCCACAGGTGCGCCGGATCTGCTGGTTCTTGATCTTGGGCTGCCGGATCGGGACGGAAAAGATGTGCTACGAGACATTCGTACTTGGTCAAATCTGCCGGTTCTTGTTCTGTCAGTGCGCGCCGATGAGACTGAAAAAGTGGCAGCGCTCGACCTTGGGGCGCAGGACTATGTGGCGAAACCCTTTGGTACGCGCGAATTGCTTGCGCGGTTGCGCGCCTTGCTTCGGGACCGTGGCACCGAACAGCAGGACATTTCCCGGATTGAGATTGGCGGACTTATTCTAGATGTCGCTGAACATTCAGCACATTTGGACACCCAGCCCCTAAGTTTGACGCCCAAAGAGTTTCAGTTGCTCTGGCTGCTTGCCTCCCATCCCGGTCGGCTGGTGACACAGCGCATGGCGCTCGAAAAGGTCTGGGGCGCGGCTCACGCCGAAGACAGCCAGTATCTACGGGTCTTTATCCGGCAGCTGCGCACCAAACTTGGCGACGATGCGACGGACCCCGTCTGGATATTTACCGAGCCTGGCATCGGCTACCGGTTCCGCGAGAACTAAGGGCGGCATGGCAATCGTAGTATTCATCAACGGCCTACTTTTGCTCGGCCTTGGCGTTCTGATGGCCTTCGATGCGCTCATCTTCCCCGCAACGCGAGTGGTATTCTTCGAGGCCGCGTTGATCACCCTTTCCGTTGGGGGTGGTGTTTGTGTCTGCGCTATGGGTCGCAGCCCAGGATTGGACCGTCGGCATTCCTTCCTTCTTACCGGCAGCGCATGGTTCGTCGCGGCTTTGGCAGGGGGCCTTCCTTTGTGGCTTTGGGGGCTGTCTTTTTCCGATGCGTTCTTTGAATCCATGTCGGGAATTACCACCACCGGCTCAACCGTAATGACGGGACTCGACAACACGGATCACGGTATCTTGCTTTGGCGGGCACTGCTTCAATGGATCGGCGGGGTCGGTTTCATTGTCGCAGGCATAGCTCTGCTGCCAATCATGCGCGTTGGTGGCATGCAGCTTTATCAAACAGAAAGCTCCGAAAAAGGGGAGAAGGCACTCGCCAGTGCCGCTCGGTTTGCTTCAGCAACGGTCTGGATTTATCTTGCCCTGACCTTCATTTGCGCCATCGCCTACCTTTCCGGCGGCATGACCGGATTTGAAGCGCTCGTACACGCCTTCACGACCGTATCATCCGGCGGCTACTCTACCTCAGATTCCTCATTTGGCCTTTTCGAAAGCGCTTACCTGCAATGGATGGGGACGCTTTTTATGCTGACAGCGGCCCTGCCGTTCGCTTGGTATATCCGCGTGCTGACAAGGGGCGCCTTCCGCAGCGAACAGATTCGCGCCCTGCTCATCTCTCTGTCATCGGCGATTTTCATCCTGACACTATGGCGTGTCATTACAGCACACACACCGCTTCTTGAGACCCTGCGGCTGGTGGCTTTCAATGTCGTCTCGGTTGTAACCACCACAGGATTTGCGACAACCGACTATACGCTTTGGGGACCCTTTGCCGCGACTACCTTTTTATGCCTCACGGCCCTGGGTGGATGTACGGGCTCTACATCGGGAGGCGGAAAAATGATGCGATGGGTGGTCGTGATCCGCAGCGTATACGCCCAGATGCGGCATATTCATCAGCCCCATGGAGTTTTTCCAACCCGCTACGAAGGGCGGGTGGTCGACTATGATGTTATCAACGGGGTGATGACCTTCTTCACCCTCTATGCTGCTACAGCAATGGGCCTCGCAGTTGCTCTTAACTCGTTCGGTTTGGACATGACGACCTCGATTAGTGGTGCCCTCACCGCCGTGGCTAATGTTGGGCCCGGTCTCGGCAACATCATAGGCCCGGCAGGCAACTTCTCCTCGCTCCCCGATGGGGCAAAATGGCTCTTGTCTTTAGGAATGTACGCTGGTCGATTAGAAATGCTGACAGTTTTTGTGCTCCTCTCTCCATCATTCTGGAGAGAGCTGGTATGAGAGGTACCTGTCATATCTGCTTGGGCTTTCCCCTACCTAATACCCTTTTACCGGCCAGAAACGCTTGGCCAACCGGTCTCGTGATGCCAGACTGACCGGGGAAGAGTTTACTACGCACTTTTTGATTGCAAGACGACATGGTGGAAGGTGGCAGACGATGGCGACAACAACCCAAGTTTTCCTGATCATAACTCTCGCAGAACTTTTGAACGGCATCGTCTATGTGTGGCTTTACTGAGGCCAAGATAGAGAAGTCTGAGACCATTATGAACTGGAATCAAGCTCTCGCTACTTGGGCGTGAACTTTCAACGATGAGTTCATCGCAAGGGGCAAGCGGGAAGCGTGATGAGAAACTCAGCCCCAGCCCCATCACAGGGTTCGATTGATAGCTCACCGCCCATTCTTCGGATCGCCTGGCGGGAAATAGTGAGCCCGAGGCCGATACCCTGCTGCTCTCTTGTGTCAGATGTGTCTTGCTGCCAGAAAGGCTGAAATATCTTCTCCTGAAGATTATCGGGAATGCCGGGGCCTGAATCTTTTACACGGATGCTTAATTGGCTTGTATCCCTCGCGATTATAACCCGAACCTCAGTATCTTCAGGAGAAAATTTAGCAGCATTTGAGAGCAGGTGTCTAAGCGCTTTATCCAACAGAACCGGATCGCATTTCCAAAAGATCTCGCTTTCCTGTAGGATCATGCGGGCTGAACTTTTATGCTGATCCATGACGGGTTGGCTCTTCAGCAGCGCCTCTCTTAAAATTTCGATAATATTTGTGTCAGTCAAGTTGAGAGATAAAACTCCGCCTGACATTTGTTCGAAGTCGAGTAGGTCTTCCAACGCTGTGCGCAACCGGTCACCGCCGCGTTTGGCAATTTTTACAAGCTGCTGCACTTTTTCTATTGGACCATTGGGACAAATGATGTCGAGCATATCCAGCGCCCCTACGACTGCCGTCACGGGCGTGCGTAATTCATGAGCAACGATGGACATGAACTCGTTCCTGAGGAAATCCAACTTCCGAGCCTCAGTTATGTCTAAGACCTGAGTTATGTAGTGCAGAGGTTGGCCATCATCGCTCCGCACAAGAACCACGCAGAGATGCCCCCAAACGATCTCTCCATCGGGGCGCACATACCTTTTATGGAGTTCGAAAGCGTCAATTTCACCATTTAAAAGTTTTTGGACTTTCAAAAGGCAACTTTTTAGATCGTCCTCATGCGTTATGGACTGGAAGTCTGTGCTTCTCAGTTCTTCTTCTGAATAGCCAAGGAAGGCAGTCATTGCTGCATTTGTCGCCAGCCACTGACCCTCCAATGAAACCAAGGCTGTTCCGATGGGGGCATTGTTCATCAGAGACCTAAATTGTTTTTCGCTACCTTGCAGCGCTATCTCGGCGCGTTTTCGGTCTGTAATGTCTCGTTGCGTCCCGACCAAGTTGAGAGCATTCCCCTGAGCATCCCACTCAGTTGCTTCGGCATCTGTACGCATCCAGAGCCAGTCCAACCCATCACGTGAACGCAGCCGATATTCTACTGCCACCCGGGGGGCTTGGCCATTTACGTAGTCAGCCAATGCGCGTTCGATAAGCACTTCGTCGTCAGGGTGGATTCTCTTTCGCCATTCTGTTTGAAAGTCGACGCCGTCGGATAGGTCGACATCCATAAGATCACGCCAAGTTGCTGAGACATTCGAGGTGTCTGCAACCAGATCGAGCTCAAACACGGCTATCCGAGCAGCGGCCAACGCAGTTTCCATAGTTTCGATCGCTATGGCATGCGGTACGCTATTTACCGGAGCATCTCGACCTTTAAGCTGGTCGGTGGGACAACTTGCAGGAGAGGCGCTGTGCGTATGTTTTTTCATAGGTACACCTTCCTCCGACAAGTGAATTTTTAGCGATGCGGCGCCATTACTACTTAACCATCCTCCCAGCTTGGAGGAAAGAATCCGACGGATACTCAATGTTGTTAAATATTTGTCGGGAAAATGGCTTTAGTGAGGAAGGGGGGCAGGTCAATTGAAAATGACAAAGAACGCTTATCTAGCAATGATATGTAAATCTCAGCGCATAGGGACATCTCAGATATGATCGTTAGTGATGCATGCGGCGTTCTCGTCGTAGAAGCTGATCCATTTTTGCGCCTTGCGGCCATGGGCATTGTGGAGGATGCGGGCCTCTCGGGATACGCTGCTGCACATTCGGCCAAAGCATTCACAATTCTCACATCGCGTAATGACATAGGCATCATGTTCACAAATATTGAGATGCCTGGCTCAATAAACGGTTTAGAACTCGCCCAGATCGTTCACCGAAGATGGCCCCACATTGCGATCATTGTCGCATCTGGAGCCCCAAATGTGGCGGCAAATAGTCTTCCTACCGGCTCGACATTTATTGCTAAACCCTATCTGCCTGAGACTGTTATCACTTTTTTGAAAGAGGCCGCTTCATCTGATCGTTGGGATGCTGCGCAGCTAGATCCCCCAAACCACGCGTGATCTAGCTAGCCCCCGGAGAGCAGGCATGCACTCCACTTTATAGGACCATCTGGAACTTGGCTGGCTCCGCTCCAGCCGCTCAAACGCACAGCGATTCTGGCGAGAATAAATTTGAGGTGGTTGCAGTTTGCATCGCGGGTGCCCAATTAACTTCAGGAATGAGGGAGGCTAACTGATGCAATGTCCGATCGATGGAACCCAGCTGGTAATGACAGATCGCTCCGGTGTAGAAATTGACTATTGCCCTCAATGTCGGGGGGTTTGGTTAGACCGTAACCGCCTCGTTGATACCGCGGCCTACGCGGCTTGATTGCTCGTTGCTGATGCCACCGGCGACCAGTTCCACGGCAGCAACTCATCCAGCCTGTTGATCTTGTGATCGTGGATGCGGTCGAGAATGTCAGCCATATAGGCCAGCGGGTCGAGACCGTTCAGCTTGGCCGTTTCAATGACAGTCATCGCGCGTGCGAGGGTTTCCGCGCCGGTATCGGCGCCCGCGAAGAGCCAGTTTTTACGCCCTATTCCAATCGGGCGCAGGGCGCGTTCGGCCGGGTTGTTGTCGATGGCCACACGCCCGTCGATCAGGAACAGGCTGAGGGCCTTCTGCCGCGCGAGGCCATAGCGGAACGCCTTGGCCAGATCGCTTTTGCCGGGGATGCGCAGGAGCTGTTGTTCAGACCAGGCGAAGAAGGCTGTCACCTTGGGCTGGGTAAGCTTTTGACGCGTCGCATGACGCACGTCAGCGGACTGGCCGTTTATATCGCGCTCGATGTCGTAGAACTTGCCGATCCGGTCAAGCGCCTCGCGGGCGATCTCGGATTTGGTCGAGGTCCAGAAGTCGTGGAAGTCGCGTCGCAAATGCGCCCAACAGGCGGCCTCGCGCAAACGCGATGTGCCATCGGGTTCAGGCGCGTAGAGCTTGGCATAGCCTTTGTAACCATCCGCTTGCAGGATGCCGCGCGCATCGGCCAGGTGGCTAAGAACGTGCTTTTCTTTCCAGTCTGGCGCAAAGCGATAGACAGCACCCGGTGGCGATGCCCCCGCCCAGGGTCGCTGGTCGCGCACATAGGCCCAGATCCGGCCTTGCTTGACACCCTTGCCAAGTCCCTTGTCGCGCATGCTGCGATCCAGCACCCGGATGGGTGTGTCGTCCGCATGCAGCAGGTCGCTGGCCATGATGTCCGCCTCGATCCGTGCGATCAGCGGCTGCAGGGTCTTCATGGCCCGCCCGCACCAGCCGACCAGCGTGCTTTCGGGAATGTCCGCTCCCATGCGGGCGAAGATCTCGTGCTGGCGATACAAAGGCAAATGATCGTCGAACTTCGAGACCAGGACATGGGCCAGCAGGTTTGGCCCCGCCATACTGCCCGGAATTGGGCGGCTGGGGGCTGGTTCCTGCACCATCCGCTCACAACGGCGGCAGGATTTCTTGATCCGGGCGATCTGGATCACTTTCATTTGCGCGGCGATCATGTCCAGCAGTTCGCTGACATCCTCACCCACTACACGCAGATCGCCGCCACAGTCGGGGCAGCAGGCACCGGGGTCCAGTTCACGACGCTCGCGCGGGGTCGCATCTGAGACACGTGGCCGACGACGCAAAGCGGGCGCATCGGCAGCTTCCGGTGACGGTTCATCCTGCCCTTCGTCGATGAGCGCTTCATCGTCTTCGGCCACCGCGACCAGCAGGTCTTCGAGCGCCAATTCCAGCTGTTCGATCTCGCGTTCGATCTTTTCCGAGGATTTGCCAAAGGCCAGTTTTTGCAACTTGGCGATCCGCAGGCGCAGGGCCTGAACCAGCTGATCATGGACGCGCAATGTCGCCGACATCTTGGCGTTTTCTGCCGCGATCTGAGCGTTCTCGGCCTGCAATGCTGCGATCATCGCTCTTAATTCAGCGGGATCATCAGGCAGATTTTCAGTAGGTTCAGACATGCGCCTGACTACCAAAAATTAGGCTAAAGCGCCATATAAATAACGATAATTCGAGCGCAGAATTACCCCACACGCGCTGGCGGAGCACCCCAATCCGGACGTCGCCAGTCGATCCCCTCCCACAGCATCGCGAGCTGTGCTGATGTCAGCCGCATCGACCCATCCGCAGCATTCGGCCAGGGGAAGCGGCCACGCTCCAAGACTTTGTAGTAGAGACAAAACCCCTGGCCATCCCAGAACAGAAGCTTGATCCGATCCCCGCGCCGCCCACGGAACGCAAATACCGCACCATTGGCTGGTTTCTGACGCAACACATCCTGCGCCAAAGCGGCCAGCCCCGCGATCCCCTTTCGCATATCCGTGACACCACACGCCAGATACACACGCACACCGGTGCCGGGACCGATCATGCGGCGTCCACCGCGCGGATCAGCACCGACAGCGCAGTCGGATCAATCGTGCTTTCAAAATGCAAACTACGGCCGCCACCCAGACGCAATTCAACCGCAACCGGTGGCGACGTTTCAGCAACCGTATCCTGCGCTATCGGAACTCCAGCCGCCACTGGCATATCCAATGGGTAGAAAAGCGCCCCGGCATCCGGTGACCACAGACCCTTCTTCTTCAGGTCGTGCCGCCAAGCGTAAATTTGCTGCCGCGTCACTTCATGGCGCTGCGCTACCTGCGTCACCGTTGCGCCGCCAACCCCAACCGACATGATGATCTCGAGCTTATCCTCATCACGCCAGAAGCGCCGCCGCTCCATCCCAAGAATTTCATAACGCACCGATGACCCCGCATAAGACACGTCGTTAACGACGTAGTTAAACACGTGTCTTAGATCATCGCCCAAGCGTCAGGCAGGCGGTGCCAATGGCGCGGTTACGTTAGACCGAGGCGAGCTAGACAAGATCATTGAACGGTCGGATCCCGAACCTGCCCCCCGTGAGGTCGCCTCTCTGCGCAGTTCGGGACAAGATCGCGACCACGGCAGGCCTTATAAAAAGAAGCGTCGCGAAGGCTTTTTGAGCGAGCTTTTTGACTTTTGAAAGGCCTGATAGGCTTAGGTGGTACTTCTTGAAAAATCATGCGTTTCCGACGAGCCGCCTTGGCGTGCTTCTGACTGTCGCTTCTCTCTTCGGCACTTCCGCGATCGGGCAGGAACCGGAGCAGGAGAAGCAATTGCGCATGCTCGGCAGATGTTCCGGTTGTACCTTCGAGCAGATGGACCTCACAGGTCGGAAGTTGACCGGGATAGACCTGACCGAAGCTCAATTAAGGGACGTGGACTTCTCGGAAGCAGGTCTCAACCTTTCGCTGTTTGACCAGGCAACCCTCGAGAATGTTTCGTTTGCCTCTGCCGATCTGACGGGCGCCAGTTTCACCGGTGCCAGGCTCATCAACGTAACATTCGAGAACGCGGTTCTCAAAGCAGCCGTCTTCGAAGATGCCATTCTCATCGACACTGATCTTGATGCTGGGATCTACTGCAACACGCAGGTGCCAGATGAGACGATGGTCAGCACCGAATGCGATTGAGCGGCCATCTAATCGGTCTGGCTTGAGCTACATCTTCATGCGACCTCGGCCGGGAATATTCAGGAAGGCTAGCTGATCGCGCCGCTTTGGAACAGGTATCTAATGTAAACTGCATAACCCGCTATGAACAGGAAGCCTGCTACTCGACCAATGCGCTTGGCTGCAACCAAGATCACAGCCAGGCCGCAGGACAGTAGCAGCATGAACACCATATCAAACCCTTGGAACCGTTCACTCACTTCAATCGGCACGATAGCGGATGTGATCCCGAGAATCGCCAAGACGTTGAAAATATTGCTTCCAATCACATTGCCTATGACAACGTCAGACTGCTTTTTGAGGGCCGCAGAAATAGATGTGGCAAGCTCGGGCAGAGAGGTACCGATGGCTACGAGGGACAAGCCAATCACAGCATCGGAAACCCCAAAGGCTTTGGCGATTGATCCTGCACCTGTCACTAGCAGGTTTGCGCCCGCCACGAGTGCTATGATGCCACCTACAACAAAGACGGCGGCTACGCTCGTTCTGGAAACGCCAGAGCCTTCGAAGTTTTCGGCCTCATGCTCAAACATCTTGGAATCACGGCTGCGTTTTTCCATCCAGAACGTCGCACCGAGGTAGACAGCTAGAACAGCGAGTAAGAGTGCGCCCTCGAGGCGGTTTAGCAACGCTCCTTTGAGCAGACCAAACAGCGCGAAAGCGACCAAGGCCGCTACCATCGCTTCCCGTACAGCAGACCTATCCCAACCGGTGATCGGCATGATCAAGGCCCCAGCCCCGATGATAAGTAGGATATTGGCGATATTGCTTCCGACCACATTGCCCAGAGCAATTTCGGGGGATCCGCTGAAAGCGGCTTTCAAAGAGACCAGTAACTCCGGCGCGGAGGTGCCGAACCCAACGATCGTCAAGCCGATAATCATTTTGGAGAGCCCAGCTCGTTCGGCAATCGCGACGCTGCCGCGCACAAGACCTTCGCCTCCCGCGAAGAGCAGAACGAGGCCAGCTGCGATATACATCAGATCAATGCCCATGCGGTCTCAGTTCGTAAGAATATTGCATAGGCTCTTGGTTCCTTCAGGTTCATACCCAAATAGAGTTCCATCCAGTTCCCTACAAGAGTGGAACAGGGCGGATTCCAAAGGAACCTGCCAATCAATGCGCCGGGCAGATTGGCCCCAAGTTAAAGGCAGGCCAATGACGACCATCCGAGAGACACTTTTCTTAACGCCTCCCCATCGGGGCTTAGGAGAATTGTGACAATCAACTTCAGTTATCCACTGTCGAAAAGGCAAAGGAACGTCAAAAGTCGTTCTTTATCGTTCAATTTGCTTTGCGTGCTTCGGAGTGAGCGCCAGCGCAACGCGATACCCCTTGGTCACCTCTTAGAACGGTTGGGGGAGCGGTCATTCGGTTGGGCCATTCTGCTCTCATCCCTAATTAATCTGTTGCCGCTGCCTCCCGGCGCCACGCTTGTAACGGCCATCCCCCTGGTGTTCTTTAGTGTTCAACTGGTGCTCGGGCGTTCTTATATTTGGCTGCCGCCCTGGATTGCCAAACGTTCAATGTCCCGTTCCGCTCTGAGAAATACCGTGCTGCGTCTACGGCCGATTTCCCGACGCATTGAGCGCCTGACCCGACCGCGCCTGCAAGGTGTATTCCAACCCAAAACTGAGCGTCTAATCGGATTGCTTCTTTTGTTGATCGCCTTGGCACTGTTTGTGCCTTTACCACTCAGCGGGTGGTTTCCTGCTATTTCGCTTTTCATCGCAGGTATTGGCTTCGTTGAACGCGACGGACTGGTTGTACTTGCAGGTATCGGCATGGGGCTGGCTTCGATAGTCCTGACGGTTCTCGTCGCGTTGTCAGTTGCAGCGGGAGCGGATGCCATAATGCATTGAGTGTGCCCTACGTAATTTAAACCAAATACCTATTACGTTGGATACAGCCCCTTGAAACGACAGGCCACCGGGCGGGGTAAAGGGGAACCTAATAGGGTGATTGACCTTCTTGGGCCCCGTTGGGCCTAACCGAAGACGGTAGGATGCGCCGGATAACCGCTAGGATGATCAGCACGATCACCGTCGCTAGGACCGCAGTTGCCTCGGGACCGAGCCCCGCGACGATACCAATCCCAGCTGTCGCCCAAATATTTGCAGCACTCGTCAAACCTTGAACCTTTTGTTCTGCTGCGCGAATAATGATCGCTCCGGCGCCCAAAAAGCCAATGCCCTGAATAATACCTTGCAGGACCCGGGACATGTCTGTGTGGGCATGCCACTTTGTAATGGTCCAATCACGCTCCGGTCCATTGCCGGGTGTTCTAAGAAAGCCCGCGAAAGCGGGCGGGTTCTATTGGCCTTAGAGCGAGTTGTGGAGGGCATTTTCGATTATTGCAATTCGTAACTTATGTCAGATTTCAAATCTCAGCGGGGGGCTAAAACCTGATTCAACGAAGCTTTTTTGTTCTTGGTCCTGAGATTGCGCGAATAGCCGCAGCATAGCCGTCGATCCCAAACCCCGCTATGACGCCAGTCGCCACACCAGATACGTAGGAGTGGTGCCGGAAGGCCTCCCGACGGTGCACGTTCGAAATATGGACTTCGTAAATCGGGACTTCACAACTCGCTAAGGCATCGCGAATAGCAATTGAGGTATGGGTATAGGCGGCTGGGTTGATGACGATCCCCATTCCCTCGGTTCTTGCTTCTTGGATCATCTCTACGAGCTCACCCTCATGATTGCTTTGGCGAAACAGAATAGCCAGGTCATACTCGGCGGCAACGCGTCGGCAGAGTGTTTCGACATCGTGCAGGGTATCCCGCCCATAAACCTCGGGCTGTCTGGTACCCAGCAGGTTCAGGTTCGGGCCATTGAGTATATGGATCGTTTGGGAACTCATCTGATGTCCTTTGAGCCAACGTGGGAGATCGCCTGGCAAATTTCGGTTGATGCGGCCAAGCTGCGTGCGGTTGTTTGAGCCATTTGCGGAAGAACCATCCATTCCAACGCCCAAGCCGCTCCGGAACGTTCCTGCTCGTGAACCAGCCCTTGATGCATGGCCGACACCTGAGTGGCATTGTACCGGGCGAGCGTCACAAGCAATTCAGCCAGAACGGGGTTTTGTTTGTGGGGCATCGCAGAAGAGCCCCCTGCGTTGTCCAGCGCGATTTCATCGACGCCTTGTTGCGCCATGAGGCAGATGTCTTGTCCCATTTTGCCAAGCGTTCCACTGATCAGCGACAGCAGCCCAGCGTAGTCGACCACCGCGTCGCGCATTGCGTGCCATGCCTTTGGCGAGTTCGCGAGACCGAGACGTAAAGCCACTTCAGCCCCGAGAGAATCAGCATGGGGCAAAGCTGCCCGATCCCCCGCTGCGCCCCCAAGCTGAAGCCGCTCGATGCGGGGCCTGATCTGCGAGAGCCGCTGACGATGGTCGTCTAAAGGCTGAGACCATGTGACGAACCGCTCTCGTGCCGCAATGGGCATCGCCGCCTGCATCCGGGTGCGCCCCATGATCCTCTGGTTCCCGAACCGCGCCGACAAAGCGTCCATGGCTTCCGTCAGTTCCAAAAGGCGCCGCTCCAGAAGGTTACTGTAGTCCTTCAAAGTCAGGGCCAAGGCGGTATCAATTACATCCTGCGACGTCGCGCCGCTATGTATGGCTTCACCATGAGAGCCCGCAGTGTCCCTGATCTGCCGGACAAGTTCGGGAACAACCACCCCGTCACGCGCTGTCGCAGAACGAAGTGCTTCCATATCGGGTTGGAAATCGTCGAAAGTACGCGCGACTTCTTTCGCGGTATCGTCAGAAATACTGCCGACTTTGCACAGCCCCTGCGTATAGGCTCTCTCGAAGGCGATCATATGCGTCATCTGCCGCGTGGGGCCCCAAATCTCCGCGGCCTCTGCGTCGCCAAATAACCCGCTCAACCAGGGATGCTCGAAAGGGGAGGTCATGAAATCTTTTCCATCAGGTCTTCCAGTAGATCTGAGACAATCTTGGGGTTTTCAATACAGGGTAGATGACCACAGCCGGGCACGAGGCGATAGGAGGCGTCCGGTATAATTTGCGCCAACGCCCTGACGAGTTCTGGCGGAGTCGCGCGGTCTTCACTTCCAGCGATGCAAACTGTCGGCACCGTGATCGCCCCAGCTCGCGTCGTGAGGTCACTGTCTCTAATTGCGGCGCAAACGCCGCTATAGCCAGCAGCAGATGTACGGGTGAGCATATTGCGGTAGCCTGCCCGTTCGGCCGATCGTGTCGCTTGAAAGCTTGGGCTGAACCAGCGTTCAAGAATGGCATCCGAGAGCGCAGCGATACTGGATTTCCTAACGCTTTCAATGCGCGCATTCCAGCTTTCCGCGTCACCGATCTTGGCTCCGGTGCAACATAGCATGAGCGCGCTCACCTGCGCCGGATAGGCAGCGGCAAAACCTTGAGCGATTTGGCCGCCAACGGATACACCACAGATCAGGGCAGGAGGCAGGTCAAGGTGCAGAGCAAGGGCAGCAACATCGTCGATGAGCCGATCCATCGTAATTGGCCCATCGTCGCTCAGCCCATGGCCGCGCTTATCAAGGCAAAGCACTGGCGTTTGTGACGGCAGCCGGTCAATGACTTTGTCCCAGATCCGGAGATCTGTACCAAGCGAGTTCAGAAACACCACAGGCACGCCAGTTCCAGGGCGATAGAAGTAGTGGTGTGTTATCCCGTTGAGGGTGGCGAACATCATGGGGTGGCGGCAGAGGCGGTCTTTGGCGCAGCACTCTTTCTCGTCTTCAGCCCCAATATCTCCCGCGCCTCTTGCCAAGTCGCGACAGGTCGCTCGTATTTTTCGCAAAGTGCGACGGCCCGCTTGACCAATGCGGCGTTTGAGGGAGCGAGCCTATCGCGGTCCAGCCGGACATTGTCTTCCAGGCCGGTCCGGGTGTGACCGCCTTTGGCGATAGACCATTCATTGATCATCAGCTGTGCAGGGCCGATACCAGCGGCGCACCATTGGGCGTCCGGTGCCAGACGTTTGAGTGTTTCGATGTAGAAGTCAAAAATCGGCTCGTCCGCAGGCATTGAATTTTTCACACCCATGACAAACTGCACATAAAGGGGTCCCTTCAACCGACCATCTTGGACCATGCGGGTGGCTTGTACGATATGACCAAGGTCAAAGGCTTCGATCTCGGGTTTGACATCATGGGTAATCATTTCCGACGCCAGCCAGTCGACAAAGTCGGGACTGTTTTCATAGACGCGCGTTGGAAAATTGTTCGACCCTACTGACAGCGAAGCCATGTCTGGCGACAACGATAGCATACCGCCACGCTCCTTGCCCGCGCCAGAGCGCCCGCCAGTTGAAAGCTGGACGATCATGCCGGGGCAGTGCTGTTCCAGACCCTCTTTCAGTCGCGCAAAACGGTCCGGGTCTGAAGTGGGGCGACCGTGATCGTCGCGCACGTGGCAATGGGCGATGGAGGCGCCCGCCTCAAAGGCCTCCTGAGCACTTTCGATCTGTTCGAAAATGGTGATCGGGACTGCCGGGTTGTTGTCTTTCGTCGGCAGGGACCCGGTGAGTGCCACGCAGATGATACACGGGTTGGTCATAGCGGCCTCATAGATCGAAGAATACGGTTTCGCCCTCGCCCTGTAGGCGAATATCGAAGTGATAGGCGTTGCCATCGGCGCGCGCGATCAGCGTTTCACGGCGCAGGGGCTGCTCAATCAGGGTGAGGACTGGATCAGCCGCATTGGCCTCGTCCTCGTCATCGAAGTACATTCTCGTGTTGAGCCCGACATTGATGCCCCGAGCCACCAGCCAGAGATTGAGGTGCGGGGCCATTGGCCGGGCATCGGGCCCTGTCACCTTGCCGGGCTTCACGGTCTCAAAGCTGAATACCCCGGTCTCGAAATCGGGCGTGACCCTCCCCCAACCGCGAAAGCCGTCTTCAACTTCACCTTTTCCGGGGTAAATGCCTGCAGCATTTGCCTGCCAGACCTCAATCAAAATGTCCTTAACCGGCGCGCCGGTGCCGTCGGTTACCGTCCCGGTGACGGTGATACGTGTACCTGCAGCCTTCGGACCGGCAATGTCCCGCCCCAGTTCGTGGTCGTAGATATCGAAGCCGGCGTCGCCGGGCACGAGCCCGATGTGAACATAGGGCCCAGCCGTCTGAGATGCGGTTTCTTTGAGGTAGTCGAGTGTTTGCACCATGATCAGTTCCCTTCTGGCCGGTTTTCGAAGAAGGTCGAGCGGCGTCCCCGAAGGACAATGTCGAATTTATAGGCAATGCTATCGAGCGGCAGGGAGGCGTTTAGATCCAATGCGGCGACAAGCTGATCAACGGCGCGTTGTTCCGGAATGGATTGCACAATTGGGCATTTGGCGATGAGGGGGTCGCCCTCAAAGTACATTTGGGTGATCAGGCGCTGCGCAAAAGCGGTCCCGAATACAGAAAAATGGATATGGGCCGGCCGCCAGTTGTTGACCCAGTTCCGCCATGGGTAAGCGCCGGGTTTGACAGTGCGGAAGACGTAGTACCCATTGTCATCGGTCAATGTGCGACCGCAGCCGCCAAAGTTCGGATCGATCGGCGCGAGGTAACTATCTTTCTTGTGCCGATAGCGGCCCCCTGCGTTCGCCTGCCAGATCTCGACAAGGGTGTTCGGAACCGGCCGCGCGTTTTCGTCCAAGACACGGCCATGCACGATAATGCGCTCCCCGATAGGATCTCCTGTTTTGGCGTAGTTCAGGATCAGATCATTGTCGATCTCTGCAATGTCGCCTTGCCCAAAGGTCGGTCCGGTCAGTTCGCTGTCCGAGCTTTGCAGTGACAAAAGCGCATGGCGCGGCGAGCGCGCGACACTGGTTTTGTAATCGGGCGTAAGGGCAGGCGGATGCCACAAGCGGTCACGTTGGATGAGGTCGCCATTGCTCATGATTGTTCCTCCTCCATTTCTGCATAGGTCTGTTTGGCCAGCGCGATCGCGTGGTTCGCGGCGGGCACCCCGGCGTAAATAGCCACATGCTGGAACACTTCGATCACGTCCTGTCGGGTGGCGCCGGTATTGGCGGTGGCGCGGATATGCATCGGGATTTCGGCGAAGTTCTTGGTCGCAGCCAAGAGCGCGAGTGTGATCATGGACCGCTCCCGCCGTGAGATTGCATCAGAGGCCCAAACAGTGCCCCAAGCCGCTTCGGTGATAAGTGTCTGGAACGCGCTGTCGAACTCGATCTCGCTTGCGGTAGCTCGGTCTACATGGGCATCTCCGAGCACGGCGCGGCGCACCTCCATTCCCGTGTCATATCTATCGGTCATTTCTTTGGCATTCCTTTCGGGCGCATCAGGCGTTTCTGAGCGGCAATTCTAAAGGGGGCATTGGGGGCGCCGTAGCCTGCGTATCCGCCACGACGCTCGACGATTTCAAAGAACATGCCCCCCGCGTAAGGGCGCGAGTAGAACTGGAAGAACGCCCCTTTTGCATCCTCATCATAGAGTATGTTTCCCGCCTTAAGGGCGGTAAGCATGTCGGCATCCAGATCGAACCGCGCGACGAGGTCGGCGTAATAGTTGTCCGATATTGGCAGTGGCTCGAACCCTTTGGCCCGCATCGCGCTGCTGGTGGCAAAGATGTCTTCGCTCTCCAGTGCGATGTGCTGCACGGAGGCGCCAAAGCTATCGGCAAGGAAGTTGCCTGCCATGGTGCGATGAGTTTCTGCGCCATTAAGCGTGATGCGAAACGCGCCGTCTCGAGTTTCCAAAGCTTGGCTGCGCACTAGCCCGTCGGGGTCTACCACATCGACCATCGGAGATTTTCCCATGTCGAACAGCGTGGTATAAAACAAAGACCAACTGAGCATTTCGTCATAGCTCATGGTCTGGGCAATGTGATCGATGCTTGTCAGGCCCGCATGGGTCTGCTCGGCGTCGGTCTGGTTGAACTCGACCGACCAGACATCATTCAGCCCGCTGCCTTGATCGATGAAATGCAGGACGCTGCCGCTTAGCCCGCGAATGGCCGGTATATCCAACTCTCCCGGGCCAATTGGCTGATGAAAGGGCGCGGCACCAAGCGCTTTGGCACGGCTTACGGTCTCAGTCGCCGCATCGACGGAAATGCCGATGTCGCAGACGGTTGTGCCGTGGGTCGTATAGGCGCTGCTGGCATAGCCGGTGGTCTCTCGGTTCACCACGATCCGTATATCGCCTTGGGTCCAGAGGGACAGCTTTTTGGCGATATGGGTGCCGGAGAGAGTGAAGCCGAGCGTTTCGAGCAATCGCTCCAGCGCATCGGCTTCTGTGCCCCGCGCGGCGAACTCGACGAAGGACACCCCTTCGACCTTCGAGCGTTTTGGCAGAGCGGGGGTTGTCGGCGTCGTCGCCGGTTCTTCACGCCGCACGTCGTCCATCAACGCGATTAAAGATCGATAGCCGTCCTTTGCGATGGTCTTGGGATGGCCCCCGCGGAACTGATCGTTGAAGATCTCCAGTGAAATTGGCCCCGTATACCCGGTGGCCATGACCGCCTTCATGAAGCCGGTTACATCCAGATCACCTTCCCCCGGCATATTGCGAAAGTGGCGCGACCAATAGAGCAGATCCATGTCAATTGCAGGGGCATCGGCGAGTTGCACAAAGAAGATCTTGTCGCCGGGAATGCGGCGAATGGTTTCCGGATCAATCCTGCGCGCCAGCGTGTGAAAGCTGTCGAGGATCAGGCCAACCGAGCCGTGATCGGCGCGGCGCACAATTTCCCAGGCGTCGCGGTGGTCATTGACGTGCCGCCCCCACGCCAGCGCCTCATAGCCGACCCTCAGGCCGCGCTTGGCCGCCCTGTCGCCGAGTTCGTTGAAGTCCGCCGCAGACCGGTCGATGCCGCCTAGAGCTTCCGGGTGGCAGCTCGAACAGATAAGAACAAGGTCTGTACCGAGGTCTTGCATCAGGTCAAACTTGCGTTCCACCCGATCAAAAACCTTTGCCCGGTGCGGTTCTGGCAAACCTTCGAAATCTCGGAATGGCTGAAAGAGGGTGATCTCGAGACCCATGGCGCGGATCATGTCGCCCACTTCTTTGGGGTCCCCGTCATGGGCGATAAAGTCCTGTTCGAAGATTTCGATACCATCAAAACCGGCAGCGGCAATGGCTTCGAGCTTCTCTGGGAAGTTGCCGGATATGGACACTGTTGCGATGGAAGTTTTCATCTCAATACCCCAGGACTTGCGGCAGCCAGGTCACTGTCTGCGGCACGAATGTAAGAACCAACAGGACCAGTACCTCGACCAGAAAGAACGGCAGGATTGCCTTGACCATGCGCGCCATGCGGACGCCCGCGATGCCCTCTGCCACAAACAGACAGAGGCCCAGAGGCGGAGTAATCAGGCCGATCATCAGGTTGAAGATCACCAGAATGCCGAAGTGAACCGGATCAATGCCCAGACTTACTGCGATAGGGTGGAGGATCGGCACCAGAACCAGCATCGCGGCGATGCCTTCGAGGAAGAGACCGACAAAGAGAAACAGGAGGATGACGGCGATCAAGAACGTGGTCTTGCTGTCAACATTGCCCAACACCCAATCGGTCAGCATGTTTGGAACACGGTTGTAGGCCAAGAGCCAGTTGGCTGCTGAAACCGCCGCAATGATGATTAGGATCACGGCGCTATCGCGCATGGCTTCGGTAAAGATGATAGGAAGGCGTTTAAATGCGATCTTGCGATAGACAAAAAGCCCTACAACCAACGCATAGGCGACCGCAAAGCTGGCCGCCTCTGTGGGTGTCACCACGCCAAGCAGGATTGATCCCACAACAAATACGGGCATCAGCAGAGGCAAGATGCCCCCAAGCAGCGCCTCTCGGGCCGGTTGCGCGTCAGGCATGTCGTCTGCCGCCTGACGGATCTTGGTCATATCAACCGTCAGCATGACGTATGCGGAGAGAAACACAGCGAGTAGCAAGCCAGGAATCACGCCGGCCATGAACAGGGCAGGGACCGAGACCCCGGTGACGATTAACGCGTAGATAATGACCGGTATCGAAGGGGGAATAATCGGTCCGATAACCGATGAGGCCGCTGTCAGTGCCGCCGCATAGGCACGGTCATAGCCATGTTTTTCCATTTCGGGAATAAATACCCGGCCGATGGCAGAGGTGTCGGCGACAGCGGAGCCCGACAGACCCGCGAAGATGACCGAGGCCCAGATGTTGACCATCGCAAGCCCGGCGCGCATCCGACCTACAAGGACGTTGGCAAAAGCGATGATCCGTCCGGTAATACCGCTCTCGTTCATCAGTTCGCCGGCCAGCACAAAAAGCGGAATGGCCAGCAACGGGTAGGAGTTCAGCCCGTTGAACAGTTCGGTCGCGACGATGCGCAGCGCGTAGGGGGCTTCACCCACCGCCATGAAATAGCTCAAAGAAGCGAGGATCGCGAAGGCAATCGGCACACCGATGAGAAGCCCTGCGATAAGGATGATATAGACCATTTCAGTTCCCCCGGAGCGCGATCAGGCGCTCGACGAATTTCAGAACCGCCGCAAAGGTGATCATCGCGCCGCCAAGGATCAGCGAAAACTGGTAGACGCCAAGGGTGCCGAGCGCGGCAAAGGCCTCAATCCCTGTGCTCTTTTCCAGCCAGCGTGCCAGACCGAACATGCCGGAGGACATTGTGTTGCCGCGACGTTCGAGAAAGGCGATACCAGAAAGGACCAGCAGCACTCCGGTCACCATCATCACAAGGTCGCTGAGCGCGAACATCAGTGTCTTGCGCTGATCGCTCAGAAAATCGATTAGGATCGTGAAGCGGATATGGCGGTCTTGCATATAGGCCATTGAGATGCCGAACATCACGCCATAGGCAGCCAGATAGACCGGCAATTCCTCGCCCCATTGGACCGACTGGCCCACGGTGTAGCGCCGTAGGGAATTGATGAAGATGATCGCAAACACCAGCATCATCGAAAGCCCGGCTCCCCAGCCGAAGACTTGAGCAACTATTCTATTCAGTCTGTCCATGACCCAGGCTCCTCCGCGGTTGGTATGGTGTAGCCAGGCCGAAGACGGCCTGGCTGTAGGAGCAGCTTATTGCGTTGCTGCCACTGCCGATTGGAGCTCATCGATCCAAGTGGCGTTCTCGCCCAATTCGCCGCGCAGGAACTCAACCACTGCGGGCTGCGCTTTCTCGGCAAACATGGCCAGTTCTTCTGCGGTGGGCGAATAGACCTGCATGCCTTCTTCCTGAACCGAAAGCACGCCCTGCGCCGTTGTCCACTGCTGGATTGAGCGGCCCATATTGCCGGCCACGATGGCGGCGCGGGTCACGACCTCTTGCTGGGGGGCGGTCAGAGTCTGGAAGAATTCATCGCTGACGACGATAAAGTCTGCCGCGTAAACGTGACCATCAAGGGTCATGTATTTTTGGAGTTGGTGCAGTCCGTTATTGTAGATGACGCCGACCGGGTTCTCTTGCCCGTCAACCACACCGGTGGACAGCGCATTCGGCAGTTCCGTCCATGCGATCGGGGTCGGTTCGCCGCCCAAGCCGCTGACCATCTCAAGATAGAGTGGGATCGGTTGTACCCGAAATTTCAAGCCTTCCATATCGGCTGGGGTACGGATTTCGCGCACGTTGTTGGTAAAATTGCGAAAGCCGGTTTCACCATAGGCCAAGGTCCGCATGCCGGTCTGCTCAAGACAGTGCTCAGACAGTGCATCACCGAATTCACCGTCAAGCACCTCCCAAGCGACGGTTGCAGAAGAGAACGTGTAGGGGATGTCGAGAACCGAGGCCGCGGGGCAGGCTTTGGACATGGCCCCCGATACGATGGCCATCTGCAGAAGGCCTTCCTGAACCTGCCCGACCAGTTCGTCTTCGTTACCCAAAGCACCCGCCGGGAAGATTTCAACTTCCAGATCAGTCTCGCCTTCGACGATGTTGCGGAAAATCTGGGCCGCTGCGCCTTTCTTGGAGCCGGTCCACTCATCGGGATCAACATGCGCAATGCGCAGGGTCTGGGCCTGTGCGCCGGCGGCGGCAAGGCCAAGGGCGAGCGCCGCGGCCGTGGTGAGAGTGGTAAAATTGAAACGCATGCTATCCTCCATTTTGCGTTCGGTCGCCGCCTGCGCGGCAAGTCTCATGAGATGAAAGCGTCGAATGTGGCTTTCATCCGCATCGGGTCGGGCTTGCGCCCGGTAAAGAGTTCATAGGCCCGCACGGCCTGATAGACGGCCATTCCAGAGCCCAGCAAAACCCGGCATCCCGCCGCGCGCGCGGCGGCAAGCAGCTCGGTTTCGAGCGGGAAATAGACAATATCGGCGACCCATAAATCGGGATGCAGCAATTCGACCGGGTAGGCCGAGCCCGGCAGCTTCGCCATCCCCATGGGTGTCGCGTTTACGACACCTGTAGGAGCTATCTCCGGTAGTTGGTCGAGACCAATGGCATCGATCTGCGCGGCACCAGCATTTTGGGAAAGCTGCGTCACCAGAGCTGCGGCGCGCGCCGCGTTCGCGTCAGTGATCGTCAAGCGAGCAGCACCAAGGGACAGGAGCGCATGAGCGACAGCAACCCCTGCGCCGCCCGCGCCAATTTGCAGAACATGGCCCATTTTCGCGTCCGGCAAGTTCCGACGGAAGCCTTCTTCGAACCCCCATTTGTCAGTGTTGTGACCTATGCGACGCCCCTTGCGAAAGACCACGGTGTTGACGGCCCCAATGGCGCGGGCGTTCGGAGATAACTCGTCCAAGAAGGCCATGACGTCAATTTTATAGGGAAAGGTCACGTTCAACCCGGCAAAACCGCAAAGCTCGGCGGCGTCGACGATTTTTTCCAGCGGGGCCTCCCCTCGCGGAAAAGCATCGGCATCAAGAATTTGGTAGAGAATGCGATGCCCTTGGGCAGCTCCCTCGGCCATGTGCATCCTTGGGGTGCGGGACTGTTGAATGCCTCGGCCCACCAGTCCGATCAACAAATCGGCAGATCCGTCGTCTTGCGCGTGCTTGGTCTGCTTCTTGATCTGCGACGACATTCGTTACCTCCGATACATCCAGCGAATCCTCCCGGCACGCTGGAATGCCCTTAATGAACCATGCGGTTAATTGTGTGTCAACAGATATGTACCAAGCAGTTAATTGTGCTATGCTGATCGGACCGTTAGGGAGTTACGCATGACCACATCCGCCAAAACATCAACGAGTCGCCAGCGCACTTCATGGAAGCAGGACCCCGAAGCCGTTAAAGCGGATATCCTTCGCGTGGCGCGAGCGGAGTTCGCCGCCCATGGCTTGTCAGGCGCGCGGGTGCAGGACATCGCGGAGAAGACAAAAACGTCCAAGCGGATGATTTTTTACTACTTTAAGGACAAAGAGAGCCTCTATCGCGAAGTACTCGAACAGGCCTACAACGATGTGCGAGAAGGCGAGAAGGCCCTTGAGCTGGAGAACCTCGACCCTGTTGAAGCTCTCTCAAAGCTGGTCAAATTTACATTTTCACACCACCGCGACAACGAAGATTTCATCCGCTTGGTGATGATTGAGAACATTCATCGAGGCATACATCTGACCGCCTCGGAAACCATTCGATCAGGCAACACGCCGGCGGTTGATCAGTTAAAAGAAATCCTCGAGCGTGGACGCGAGATGAAGCTGTTTCGCCCGGATATCGATCCCCTGCGGCTACATTGGAAAATAAGCGCCCTGTGCTTTTTTAACGTGTCCAACGAACCTACCTTCACCCGAGTTTTTGGGGATGAGATCGTCTCCCAAGAGGGGCAAAGAAAGCTTAAGGAAGAGATTGTCAGAACGATTTTGAACTCGGTCTTGGCAGTCCCGGTGTCCGGTTCCTGATAGGTTACATTATAGCCTTGATTAAAAAGTTTTGCGCAGCCGTCGTGTCTCGGTGTTCAGCCAGCATGAAGTCAGAGGTATGGTCAACGCGGTCCGCAGTTTGATACGAATAGAAACAGCTGCCTTTACGAGTATTTCGTCCAGGCACCAAGATAATGTGCGACTTTGAAGGAAGCCATTCGTTTCACTTACAGATCAGGCAGTCTAATTGACCATTCTGGGGAGTGTGCGGCAGAATTTTAAAGCTTTAGCCCTGCCCTAAGGACCCCTTAGCAGGGCGGCTCCGACGCATCTGTTGAAGCATCGAAGACGAGTAAAGGATCAGCGCCGCCCATATCATCGGAAATGCGATCATCCGCGCGCGGCCAAATTTTTCGCCGAAAACAAAGACCGCTACGATGAAGATCATGGTGGGCGCGATGTACTGCAGAATTCCAATGGTCGAGAGACGCAAGAGCTTGGCGCCGTTGGCGTAAATTAACAAAGGCACGGCTGTAACCGCGCCACAGCCCAGCAAAAGCCAAGTATCGACAGGCGCCCCAGTGAGAAAATTCCCCTGACCGGTCGATGTAAGGTAGGCGATATAGGCGAGGGCCGGGACGAGCAGGAGGAGCACTTCGAGCAGGAAGCCTTGGTTCGGCCCGATCGGCAGGCTCTTTTTCGCCAAGGCGTAAAAACCCCAGCTTAATGTCAGCCCCAAAGCAACCCATGGGATCGATCCGGTATCCAGTGCCAGCACGAGCACGGCTCCTACGGCGAGGCCAACTGCCAGCAATTGCCGTTTGGACATGCGTTCGCCCAAAAGAAGGGCGCCCAATAGAATGCTGAACAGAGGGTTGATGTAATAACCCAATGCTGCATCAAGCGCGTGGCCCGAGGCGATCGCCCAAACATAGATGCCCCAATTGATCGAGATCAGCGTGGCCGTGACCGCGCCCATAAGCAGCGTCCGGGGGGAGAGTAAGGCCGCCTTCAAATCCCGCGTCCGCCGCATCGCCACGAGTACAAACGCGGCAATCGGCACAGACCAGACCACCCGGTGGGCGACGACCTCGGCAGCCGGGATATGCGCTAGTGCCTTCATATAGAGGGGCAGGAACCCCCAGAAAACATAGGCTGCAATGGCAAAGGCCAGACCCTGAGGTGTGTCTTCGTTGGGTCTGGTCGTGAGGCTGTCGGGATTGCGCATGGGGGATCCTCCGCATCCGTCCTAACCCCTTCCACCAGCGCCTGCCAGCGTCAAACTACCCGCTGGTCAGAATGGGAGGGCGTTGCAGGCAGGGCTTTGGAAGGCGACAGGATGGTCGCCCTTCACTTTAAAGCCCCACGCGCAACAGAGCGAGTTCTATCCCCACACTACGGCCAGCGGTTCAGACGGCCTCCAATGCGATGGCGATCCCTTGGCCAACGCCGATACACATTGTAGAAAGGGACTTCTCTCCGGGTTTTAACTCTAGCATGGCCGTGCCGGTGATCCTGGCCCCTGACATGCCAAGCGGATGTCCAAGACTGATTGCACCGCCGTTGGGGTTCACCCGTGGATCGTCGTCTGCGATGCCCAAATCACGTAAGGTGGCAAGGCCCTGTGACGCGAAAGCCTCGTTCAGTTCGATGACACTGAAATCATCTTGCTTCAGCCCGAGCCGCGCCATCAGCTTTTTGGACGCAGGCGCAGGACCAAAGCCCATGATACGCGGTGCGACCCCGGCCGTCGCGCCGCCGAGGACTTTGGCTATAGGGGTCAGCCCATGCTTCTCTGCGGCTTCTTTCGTGGCGAGGATCAATGCCGCCGCACCATCATTGACGCCGGAGGCATTGCCCGCCGTCACCGTGCCATCCGCTTTGACAAAGGATTTAAGCTTTTGCAGCGCTTCCAAGGTGGTCGAAGGGCGGGGATGTTCATCTTCTGACACAAGGATAGGATCGCCCCGGCGCTGTGGGATAGAGACAGGCACGATCTCTTGCGCCAGACGCCCGCTTGCCATGGCGGCGCCTGCTTTTTGCTGGGACCGCAGGGCGAAGGCATCTTGATCTGCACGGTTAACGTCAAAATCCTCCGCCACGTTCTCCGCGGTTTCGGGCATTGAATCGACGCCGTATTGCGCCTTCATCATCTTGTTGACGAAACGCCAGCCGATGGTGGTGTCAAAAACCTCGTTGTTCCGTGAAAAAGCAGTTTCAGCCTTGGGCATCACGAAGGGCGCGCGCGACATGCTCTCAACCCCGCCCGCAACGATCAAATCGGCCTCCCCAGCCTTGATCGCCCGCGCCGCGGTGATCACCGCGTCCATACCAGATCCGCAGAGCCGGTTCATCGTGGTGCCGGGCACGGTCTCGGGATAGGCCGCCAGCAGCAGTGACATGCGCGCGACGTTTCGATTGTCCTCGCCTGCCTGATTGGCGCAACCAAAGATAACTTCGTCAATTGCCGCAGGGTCCAAAGAGGGGTTGCGTTCGATCAGCGCCTTGAGGGGCACAGCGCCCAGATCATCGGCCCGGACAGTGGACAGCGCCCCGCCATATCGGCCAATAGGGGTGCGGATGTAATCACAGATATAAACGTCGATCATGCCAGTTCCTCCGGTACGATAAGATCGGCAACATCACCTTCAATGTGCAACGTGGCCCCGGTGACGGCCTGTAGAGCGTCCATGCTGAGCCCCGGCACTTTCTCCCGCAGGATGAACCTGCCGCCCTTGATGTCGATCACCGCGAGCGAGGTATAGACTTGGGTGACACATTCCAAGCCAGTGAGCGGGAAGGTGCAGCGCTCGACCAGTTTCGGGCCGCCATCCTTGGTGACATGATCGGTGACCACGGCCACCCGTTTGGCGCCATGTACGAGGTCCATCGCGCCGCCCACGGCAGGCACGCCTTTGGTGCCGACGCGCCAATTCGCTAGGTCGCCATTCTGAGCCACCTGGTAGGCCCCCAGAACGGCGAGATCGAGATGCCCACCGCGGACCATCGCGAAACTGTCGGCATGGTGGAAAAACGCGGCACCGGGCTTGAGCGTGATAGGCTTCTTGCCGGCATTGATCAGATCCCAGTCCTCTTCACCCTCTTTTGGAGCCTGACCGAAACCGAGAACCCCGTTTTCGGTGTGATACGTCACATCGCGGCCTTCGGGCTGGAACTTGGCGATCATCTCGGGGAAGCCGATGCCGAGGTTGACGTAAGACCCGTCTTCGATGTCCTGCGCCGCACGCCATGCGATCTGCGCGTTCGAAAGCTTGTCCTGCATGATGTTGAACTCCGCCATCAGTAAACCACTCCCGTGCGCACAAGCACTTCTTCTTGTTGAGGTTCTGCCACTTCCACGATGGCGTCGACAAAGATGCCCGGGGTGATGACCTCTTGCGGATCGATGCTGCCGGGCGCGCCCAGCACGCTGACCTGCGCGATGGTTTTTGCTGCCGCCATCGCCATAAGCGGGTTAAAATTGCGGCCCGCCATGCGGTAGGTCAGGTTGCCGCTGCGGTCACCGTCCTGCCCCTTGATCAGCGCAAAATCCGCCTTCAGCCATCTTTCGCGGACATACATTTTCCCGTCAAATTCCTCGGTCGGTTTGCCTTCGGCAAGTTCCGTGCCGAAGGAGGTCGGCGTGTAGAAGGCGGGGATCCCGGCACCGGCGGCGCGGATGCGCTCGGCCAACGTGCCTTGGGGCACGAGGTCGAGTTCGATCTCGCCCCCGAGGTATTTTTCATTGAACGCTTCGGCGTTGGAGCTGCGCGGGAAAGAGCAGATCATCTTGCGGACCATGCCCACTTTGATCATCGCCGCGATCCCGCAATAGCCGTTGCCCGCGTTGTTGTTAATGACAGTGATGTCCGCCGGGCTGCCGGTGGCGCGGAAGCGATCGATAAGGGCGTGGATCAGTTCGATTGGCGCGCCAGAGCCGCCAAACCCCCCGATCATAATTGTCGCCCCATCCGGGATGTCGGCTACGGCCTCAGCCACAGTAGGAACTGTTTTGTCCATTGCTGGTCTCCTCAAGTTGCAGAGGGTCTAGCGGTCGGGCGTATGCAGAGCCAGAATTTTGTGCGTATGTTGACATTTGTTCGCTATGCCTAATTTTATGTGCGTATGACGAACAAATCCAGCAACACAATTTCCTCTCTCGCCAAGGGGCTTCGGGTGATCGAATGTTTCGACGCACAGCGCCCCAAGCTGTCGATCAGCGAGGTCGCGGCGCTGACCGGGCTTGACCGTGCCACCTCGCGCCGGTGCCTGTTGACGCTCCATGCCGAAGGCTACGCTGCCTATGACGGGAAGTACTTTACGCTGACGCATCGCTGCCTGCGCCTTGGCACCGGGGCCATTGGTGGCTTGCAACTGCCGCAGGTCGTGCAGCCGTGGCTGGATCAACTGACCGAACAAATCAGCCAAAGCTGCTCCGTGGCCATTCTTGACGAGACCGAGATTGTCTATCTCGCCCGCGCGTCGCAGCGGCGGGTCATGTCGATCGGCCTGATGCCCGGGTCGCGCCTTCCGGCGCATAGCACGTCCATGGGGCGCGTGTTGTTGGGCGCGATGCCGGAGGCGGAAGCGCGCCGGATTATTGAGGCGTCCGACCTCTCCCCGCGCACCCGGTTCAGCTTGACGGATCCGGATGAGATCATGATGCAAGTGCAGGCAGCGCGGACGCGCGGCTTTGCGGTGGTCGATCAAGAAGTTGAGATCAGTCTGCGCTCGCTCGCGGTGCCAGTGCTCAACAGCAAGGGTACCGTGGTTGCTGCTCTGAACACCGGAATGGCAGCAACGCAGCCGGATCCGGGAGAGTTGGTCGAAAGTTACCTGCCCGCGCTGCTGAAGGTGCAGGCCGGAATTTCCCGCATTCTTGGATAGGGGGCGTAGGGGGCGGTCATGCAGCGGGTTATCCCCACTGCATAAATTGGTTCACGCCAAATTCGGATTATTTTGCGATGGTCCGATTGGCGATTGCGAATGCCAATGGCGTCGTGAATTGGGTGAAGACAAAGGCGATAGGCCAGGCGGTGAGCGCTTGCCAAGGCCAAGCCAAAAGCCATTCCATAGTAAGCCCCATGATCAATAGCGACATTGTGCCTGACATTAAAACCGCCATCATGAAGGTGATGAGGATTTGAGCGAGGATAAGAGTTTTTCGGTTCATTTCGGTCGTTTCCATGTTGCGGTCGGAGGGGGGAACACAACTCCCCCGGCACCGACCAATGAGTGGTCGATGCCGAGGGTTCGCAGGATACTGCGACTGGATCTCTGGAAGTCAGAGGGCCGGAATAACCAACCGGCCTCAGAATCTTTTCGGCGGTTAAGGCTTACCGCCAGAGGCCTGATCGTGCAAGGCGATCCACCTATAGCGTTGGACGCCTTAGAATGAGGTTTCACCTATGTCGGCCACGATAAAATCGATAAGCGTCCGTACCTTGCGCGGAAGGGCGCGACCTTCGAGGTAGACCGCCGCCACATCGCCTTTCTCCCCGGTCCACTCGGGCAGAAGCGGCACCAGCGCACCGCGTTCGATGGCGTCACTCACCGCGAAGCTCGGGATATAGGCCACCCCAAGCCCTTGGCGCGCGAGTTCTGCCGCCGCGTGAGCGGAGTTCACCTGAAACCGTCCTTTGACCTGGACGACCTGCTCCTCAGACGCCCGAGTGAAGTTCCAGCGACGCGCAAGGCGCCGGTTCGTATCGACGATACAGCTTACCTCGGACAGGTCCTCAGGCCTTGTGATCTTGGGGCTCTGGGCCAGAAAGGCGGGGCTGGCGACAAGAATGCTTTCGAATCGGGTCAGGCGGCGGACCTTCATGGACGACAGATCGAAATGGCCAATGCGCAGGGCCAGGTCGATCCCATCTGATGCAAGGTCCACATAGGTATCGCTCAATCGCAGATCGATTGTTAGATCAGGGTATATGGTGCCGAAGCGTGCCAGCATGCCGGCCACGTAAATCTCGCCAAAAGTGACGGGGGCCGTGATCCGGAGCGGACCGGACAGACCTTCGGACCCTTGCGAAACTTCCTCTAGGAGGTCGTCGATCCCATCAAGAAGCGAGGGGGCACCGGCCAGCAAGGTTTCCCCAGCCGGGGACAACCCAACCTGCCGTGTCGTTCTTTGTAGCAAGCGAACCCCAAGCCTCTGCTCAAGCTCGGCCACATACTTTGAGGTCAGGCGGTTGGAGGTGCCCAGTTCTTCGGCGGCCGCCGTAAACGATCCACTTCGAGCCGTCGCCACGAAAGCGCGCAATTGATCGAAAAGGTCCATCTTATTTAGTATATATCATGGATAGTCATTCCATACATTCGCCATTTTGAACGAAACAAGCAAGACGTATGTAGGGCCATACCAACAACAGGCCGCTTGCGGGTGGCCTCCCCCGAAAAGGAAACAAACGAATGACAACGCAATCCAATACCGACCTCGCCGCACTGGCGCTCCGCCTCTCCAGCGGTGTTCTCTTTCTCGCCCACGGGTGGATGAAGGTGAGCTTGTTCACCATTCCCGGCACCGTCGCATTTTTTGAAAGCCTCGGTCTTCCGGGCTTTTTTGCCTACCTGACCATCCTCGCTGAGCTTGGCGGCGGTCTTTTGTTGATCGCTGGCATCGCCGTGCGCCTAGTGTCCTTGCCGTTGATTGCCATCCTTCTTGGGTCGGTCTGGGCCCATGCCGGGTTCGGCTGGACCTTCTCGAACGAAGGTGGCGGCTGGGAATTCCCGCTGTTCTGGGCGGTTGTTCAAGGCGTGATCGCCCTGCTGGGTGCGGGCGCCTATGCGCTGCGCCTGCCGGTGATTGACCGTGCCTTGGGCAAATTCGCCTGATCTGCTGAAACCTCCCGGATCACCCGATCAAGGGTGATCCGGCCAACCGAGGAGACGTCATTATGCAGACCCATAGCTTGCACAGCCTGCGCGACCGCTTTGCGCCGACTCAAAGAATGCCGGTTGTCTTTCTCGGTCATGGTAGCCCCATGCACGCCATTACGGAGGGGCCTTTCAGCCAGGCATGGACCACTTTGGGGCAGGGCCTTCCACGGCCAAACGCGATCCTCGTGGTATCGGCCCATTGGATGACACGCGGAACAACGCTGGTCGATGTCTCTGCGCTGCCGCGCACGATTCACGACTTCAACGGCTTTCCCGACGCGCTCTATGCCGAGCAATATCCGGCACAGGGCCATCCGGATCTGGCGCGCGAAGTTGTCTCTCTCCTCGCGAGCCACCGGGCCGAGGAAGACGATACTTGGGGGCTGGACCACGGCGCTTGGGCGGTTCTGAAGTATCTCTACCCCGAGGCGGATGTTCCTGTCTTTCAGGTTTCCATCGACATGGGGCAGGGGTTGGCGCATCAACTTGAGATCGGCCAAGCGCTGTCCGACCTGCGAGACCGTGGCGTGCTCATTCTCGGGTCTGGCAATATCGTTCACAATCTGCGGCGGCTAAGCTTTGATGGAAAGCCCGAAGCCTTTGCGCTGGAGTTCGATGATCTGGTCACAGGCCGTTTGATTGAGCGTGACTTCGATACGCTGGCAAATCGCGAAAAGCTGGGCTCTCTTCTGACCGAAGCGCACCCCAGCGTGGACCACTACTTGCCTGCGCTCACAATCGCGGGCGCGTCGGATCAGCGCGATGACCTGTTGTTCATGACCGACAGCATCGACCTTGGGTCGATCTCCATGCGGTCCTTTATCTTCCATCCGAAATAGGCGACGGCGGCCTTCGGAAGTCGAGGTGCAGAGGGCGGTCGTCCAACCCTCTGCACCTGCGCTTACCCGATTGTTGATCCCAGCCAGAGTGTGATGCCGGGAAATGCGATCAGCAGAGCAAGACGCACCACATCCACCGTGACAAATGGGATGAGCCCTTTAAAGATACGGATAACCGGCACGTCGGGCAGCACGGCCTTCAGTACGAATACATTCATTCCGACAGGCGGTGTGATCAGGGCGATTTCGGTCACGACGATCACGATGATACCGAACCACACCAGATCGAACCCCTGCGCCACGACGATAGGTGCAAAGAGCGGCACGAAGATCAGGATAATGGCCATGGAATCCATTACACAGCCAAGCACGAGAAAAACGAGCATGATCGCAAAGATCAGGGCGTAGCCCTCAAGGCCGGTCGATTGCACGAAGGCAAGAATTCCGCCTGCGAGCCCTGATAGGGTAAGCAGCTTGGACAGCATCAAGGCGCCGAACAGTACCGTATAAAGCGAAATCGAAGTATAGGCCGTATCGATGATCACCGCGCGCAGTACCTTCCAAGAGAGCCGTCCGTGGAGCGTTGCCACCAGTATGGCAAGACCTGCGCCCATGCCCGCCGCCTCGGTCGGCGTGAAAAGTTTGGCATAAAGTCCGCCGATGATCAGGCCGAACAGCAGCACGAAGGGCCAGATGCCCGACAAGGCAAGAATCCTATCGCGCCAAGGCGTACGATCCCCCTGCGGCGCATGCTCGGGATGGCGCGCGGCGACCAGCCGGATCGCAAGCATATAGAGCGCAAGCCCAAGTAGACCCGGCACGACCCCGGCAATGAAGAGCGCGCCGATGTTTGTCTGGGTCAGAATGCCGTAGACCACCATGATGATGGAGGGCGGGATCAGAATGCCGAGGGTGCCGCCCGCGGCAATCGTGCCCGAGGCAAGCTCATCGGAGTATTTGTACTTTTTCATACTGGGGTAGGCGACCTTGGCCATGGTCGCCGCGGTGGCATAGCTGGACCCGCAAACGGCAGAGAAACCCGAACAGGCCACCATGGTCGAGAGCGCCAATCCGCCCCGTACATGACCGACGAAAGCATAGGCAGCCCGAAACAGGTCATGGGCGATGCCGGTGCGGGATATGACGTTGCCCATCAAGATGAACATCGGAACGACCGCAAGGTCATAGGAAAGCACCGCTTCTGAGATCGTCAGTGGCAGGAGCTGGAAGGCAATGTTCCAGTTTATCGCGAACCCGATGCCAGCGGTGGAGACCGCGAGAAGGGCAAAGGCCAGTGGCACCCGTAGAAAGGCCAATAAAATGGCCGCGAACATGGCAATAGAGCCGACAATCATAGTGCTTCTTCCTCGTGGGTATCTGCAGGGTCCACCATTGGGCCAGCAAAGGCAGTGGCGAAGGCGGCCAGAGCAGATAGGGCGCAGCTGAGCCCCATATAGAAATAAAGGGGTGCGCGGGGCGCGCGGAGGGCTTGGCTCACTTCGGAAATGCGCGCAGCGGTGAAGCTATGTTTGATGAAGAGCCAGGCGATCACCGCCAGAACGACTACCACAAGAGCCGAGATGAGAGCACGCCACCACGCCATCGAGGGCTTGCCGATCACTTTGTCGAAAAGGTCGATGGTCAGATGTGCGCCTGCAGCCGTGACCAGGGGCAGGCCTGCAAAGACGACAAGGGCCATGAGATGCTCTGTAATGTCATTTGCGCCGTAGATCGGCTTGCCGATCAAACGGCGTCCAATGACATCCGCAAAGGTCAGGGCAACCATTGCGAGTAGAAACAAGGCCATCATCAGTTCCACAGCCCTGCGGATTTTCCACGCTATGTGCAGCATGATATTTCTCCTGAAAAGAAAACGGGGGCCGTCGTATCGGCCCCCGACAAGTCACTGAGGTGCGGGTTATTCGGCGGCGAGGGCCTTATATGTCGTGTTGTAGAAATCGAGCATGGCTTTCGGGTCTTCTACGCCGGCGGCTTTGGCGTTCAGAACCCAATCGCCGACCATCTCGCCATAGACCACATCTACCGCAGCGATGAGTTCCGCTGAGGCGTCAGATACTGTGTGACCGTCGGCCTTGAGCTTCTCATATGCCGCGGGGTTCTGTACGTCGAAGTTCTTACCCCATTTCGCTGACAGGCCTTCGCCGATGATGCCTTCGATGGCAGCTTGGTCATCGGCGCCGAGCGACTCCCATTTCGCGCCGTTCATGATCACGAAGAAGGACGCGTCATAAAAACCGTTGGGGAAGATCGTATGATGCTTCAGGCTGTCTTCGAGCCGGAAGTTCACGACCGATTCCATCGTGTGAAGCGATCCGTCGATCACGCCGCTTTCCAGCATTTCATATGCCTTCGTCGCGGGGGCCGCCACTGGAACCGCGCCAAGCGAGGTCAGCAGTTTTTCCTGAATGGGGCCGCCCATGCGAAACTTCTGGTTTGCTACGTCACCGGGGGTGACCAGATCCTTTGCGCCATGGTGCAACTGCCCGCCGCCGAACAGGCCTACCGCCAGCATCTTCACCCCGTCAAAGGCCTCAAGATCGGATAGGTACTTATCAAAGGTCTGCCACAAAGCGCGGCTCTGCGCTTCGGCATTCGTGCCAGCGTTAGGGAATTCAGAGAACCACAGCGAAACGAATCGTTCAGGTTCATAGGTGAAGTTCCCCCAAGTGATGTCCGCGACACCGTTTCGGGCCAGCTCCCAATGCTGGGGCGGGCTGGCCAGCGGCGCGGGCAGGATCGTCACGGTGACCCGGCCCTCTGTCACTTCGGAGACCTTTTGGGTGAACGGCACCAGAAAGTCGGTATGGACGAAATGGGTGGGTGGCACCCAAGACGAAAGGGTAAGTGTTTCTGCGCTGGCGGACTGTATCGCCGTCGTTGCAAATGCGGCCGTCGTCAGGCCAAAGCACAGGGCTCTTGCTGCTATCATCGGTATTTCTCCCTCGGTTTTATCAGAAAATTCTGCGGAGCTGTGCGCCCGGGCCTCCCGCCCGGTCGCAGCCGCCTCTCATGGCAGTGAAATCATGTGGTCAGCCCCCGTTCATCGCAAACGTGCTTAGCCTTGCGGCCATACCAGCGCGGGCCTAAAACTAATCCCATATTAAGACGATTGCAGCTTAAGATAATTATCGCAAGCGGGATTCTTGTGAATTTATGCGTTTTGCGCCAAGCAAGGTAACGGGTGATACCGTTTTGGTAATTTCTCAACATAGCGGGCAGCAGCAACGAATGACCAAGAACTCGACCTTCAAAAACGAGCGTTTGACATATCGGCTAAATATCCTCGCCGATGAAGCCATTGCCGCGAATGACGAAATATTTCTCAGGGAAACGGGCTGTCGCATCCGCGATCTGCGGGTGTTGCGATTGGTAGATGATGCGCCCGGCACAACTTTTGCTGAACTGGCCAAGATCAGTGGGTTTGAGCGCAGTCTTACCTCGCGCATCATCCAGAATCTGCTGGCCGCAGAGCTGATCCAGCGCGAGAATTCCCCCAAAGACGCGCGGGTTTTCTTTCTGTCGACCACGTCAAAAGGAAAAGAGATGCGCCTAATTGGCAGGCGCATTTCCGATCGGCTGGAGAAGGTGCTGACCCAACCGCTGTCTGAGGACGAGCTTACCACGCTTAACGGTCTTCTCGCGCGGCTCGGCGGATGGGTAACCTCGGAAGACTATAAGGCCGCCTTGAAGTCGAACGATTGATTTCAAGCTATCGGCATGTGCCAAAGCGGCGACTGCACCGAGAGTTTCCCAATAACCATAGTGGTGCCTTTAGCTGACTCGAATGAGCTCTACCGAGGCGCGACGCGACGCGCGAAATCGCAGGGTATCACCCAAGACCCCACCCATCATCGACAGAATCCGAATAGGGCGGGCATTCTGTGCTGCAGATGAAAACTTGCAGATGCGGTGAACCCATGACGAAGATCGACCAAATTGAAACGATGATCCTCGACATCCCGACCATCCGAGGACACGTGCTTTCGATGGCGACGATGCGCACGCAGACCGCTGTCTTGGTTCGGATCAAATGCTCTGATGGGTCGGAAGGGATCGGTGAGGGCACGACCATCGGCGGTCTGAGCTACGGGGCCGAAAGCCCTGAGGGCATCCAATCTGCAATTGATACCTATATCACGCCGCTCTTGTTGGGCCGTGAAGCTGATAATGTGAACGGCGCGATCCAACTGATCGACAAATTGGTAAAAGGCAACCGCATCGCCAAAACCGCGGTTGAAATCGCGCTGTGGGACGGGTTGGGCAAACGGCTCGGTGTTCCGGTCTCGCAACTGTTTGGCGGGGCAGTACACCAGAAATTGCCCGTCGCATGGACCTTGGCATCGGGAAATTCCGATACCGACATCGCCGAAGCGCAGGAGATGATCGAAACCCGGCGTCACAATATCTTCAAGCTGAAGATCGGAAAGCGGTCCGTGCGGGAGGATGTCGCGCATGTGGCGCGTATCAAGCAGGTCGTGGGAGACGCGGCAAGCGTGAGGGTGGACGTCAACACGGCTTGGTCCCTTCAGGAAGCACGCTGGGGTTTGAAGGGGCTGCAGGATGCTGGCTGTGAGCTGGTAGAACAACCTGTCGCCGCACGCTATCGCCGGGCGATGGCCGAACTGACCAAGGGCTATGAGATCGCCGTCATGGCGGATGAAGCTCTAAACGGCCCGGAGGACGCTTTGGCTGCCGTCCGTGAGAATTGCGCCGACGTTTTCGCCGTGAAAGTTGCCCAGTCTGGGGGGCTCAAGCGCGCCTCGGAGGTTATCGCCATCGGTCAGGTCGCTGGTCTTGGCCTCTACGGCGGCACCATGCTTGAGACCGGATTGGGCACCGCAGCAGCGCTGCAACTCTTTGCGACGATCGAGACCCTGCACTGGGGCACCGAATTTTTCGGACCCTTGTTGCTGACAGACGGGATCCTCGCGGAGCCGCTCATTTACCGCGACTTCTGTGTCGAAGTCCCGTCCGGCCCGGGCATCGGTGTCACACTCGACCCCGACAAGATCGCCGCATTCCGACGTGGTGCGCAACGCAGCATGAAAGCCATCGCCGGCTGATTGCCAGCGGGGGAAACGAAAAAATCAGCCGACACGCTGGAGAAGCGTGACGGCGTTTAGGAGGAGGACCAAATGTTCACGCAATCCAATCTCGATGAGTTCCAGACGCGCCTTGACGGCGCGATCCAAGATGATCCGGAGAACGGTGTATTCCGTTGCCGCCGGGACATCTTCACCGATGAAGAGATGTTCGAACTGGAGATCAAACATATCTTCGAAGGCAACTGGATCTACATGGCGCATGAAAGCCAGATCCCGAACCCGGGCGACTACTTTACTCTGACGATGGGGCGCACGCCGGTTGTCATCACCCGTGACAAGGATGGCGAGCTGCACGCGCTGGTGAACGCCTGTTCGCACCGCGGGGCGCAGCTTTGCCGGTTCAAACGTCGCAATCAAAAGACATTTACCTGTCCCTTCCACGGTTGGACCTTTTCCAACACCGGCAAGCTTTTGAAAGTCAAAGACCCCAAAGGCGCAGGCTACCCTGAGCAGTTCAATACGGACGGCAGCCACGACCTTACCAAAGTGGCAAAGTTCGAGAGCTATCGCGGGTTCCTGTTCGGTTCGCTCAGCGAGGACGTTCAGCCGCTGAAAGACTACCTCGGCGATGCTTGCAAGATGATCGACATGATCGTGGATCAGGCCGACGAGGGGCTTGAGGTCCTGCGCGGCTCGTCGACCTACACCTATGACGGCAATTGGAAACTACAGGCCGAGAATGGGGCCGATGGCTATCACGTCTCGGCGGTTCATTGGAACTATGTGGCGACCACGGCCCACCGCACCGACGATGGTAAGGAAGACGACATCAAGGCAACGGATGCAAGCAAATGGGCCAAGCAGCGGGGCGGCTTTCACGCCTATGAGAACGGTCACATCCTGCTCTGGACCGAATGGGCCGATCCGACCAACCGTCCGGGATATTCGCGCCTTGAGGAATGGACTGAAAAGCACGGCGAAACCAAAGCCGACTGGATGGTAGGTGTGTTGCGCAACCTCTGCCTCTATCCAAACGTTTTCCTGATGGATCAGTTCAGTTCGCAGATCCGGGTCTTCCGCCCGATCAGCGTCAATGAGACCGAAGTGACCATCTATTGCATCGCCCCGAAAGGGGAGAGCCAGGAAGCACGGACCCGCCGCATTCGGCAGTACGAGGACTTCTTCAATGCCTCAGGGATGGCCACACCGGATGATACCGAAGAATTTCGGGCCACACAGCGCGGCTATGCCGGTGCCGCACATGCCAAATGGAACGACCTCACCCGCGGGGCGACACAGTGGATCAAAGGGCCGGATGAGGATGCCAAGAAGCTGGGGATCAACCCGATCTTATCTGGCGCGCGGACGGAAGACGAAGGGCTTTTCGTGATCCAGCACAGCAACTGGCAAGAGCGCATGAACCAAGCCATCGCAAAGGAGCGCGAAAACGCGCCCGATGCGACTTTGGCAGCAGAATAAGGGGGGCCGACATGAACACTGCAACACTTGACCGCACAGAGGCTACCTCGGCCATGAGCTATGAAGAGATCCAAGCGTTTCTCTTCGCAGAGGCCCGCGCCCTCGATGACCGGGACTGGGACACTTGGTTGGCCTTCTACCACAAGGATTGCCCCTTCTGGATGCCCGCTTGGGATGACTATGATACGCTGACTGAAGACCCGGCGAACGAAATCTCCTTGATGTACTATCCCAACAAACAGGGCATTGAGGATCGCGTCTTTCGGATTAAGACCGACCGGTCATCGGCCACGTCACTGCCTGAGCCACGGACCAATCATTACCTCTCTGGTATCGAGGTGCTGGCCCGCACCGGCAGCGAGATCAAGCTGCGCTTCAACTGGCAAACGCTGAGCTACCGCTACGGTGCGACTGACCAACACTGGGGCACGTCTTTTTACACGGTCGACATCACCGGCCCCAAGCCGTTGATCACTGACAAAAAAGTAGTCCTGAAGAACGACCACATCCACCACGTGATCGACGTCTACCACACTTGATCCCGTTCAGTCGGGAGCCACTACACCCCCGCGCAGCCCGGCAGGCTGCGTGGCCAAGGGAGGAGCATGCCATGACGAGCTACAATGTCGCCCTGAACTTCGAGGATGGTGTCACCCGCGTCATCCAATGCGATGACGATGAGAAGGTAACGGATGCGGCCTTCCGGCAGAAAATCAACCTGCCGATGGATTGTCGCGATGGTGTTTGCGGCACCTGCAAATGCTTTGCCGAAAAAGGCACCTACGAGCTTGAGTTCTACATGGACGAGTCCATGAGCGACGAGGAAGCCGAAGCGGGCTATGTGCTGACTTGTCAGATGATACCCGAAAGCGACTGTGTGTTGCGCGTGCCGACATCATCCGCTGCCTGCAAAACTGCGCCGGAAGCCATCGAAGGCGAGGTGCTGGCCGTCGAAACCCTTTCTGAGACATCCTTCAGCCTGAAGCTGAAACTGGCCAAACCCATGGGTTTCCTGCCCGGGCAATATGTCAATGTGACCGTCCCGGGAACCGGACAGCACCGCTCCTATTCCTTCTCTTCCGCGCAGGGCGGTGATGAGGCGACCTTCCTGATTCGCAATCTGCCCGGTGGGGTTATGAGCAGCTATCTGAGCGAGCGGGCCAAACCGGGCGACCAGGTGACGCTCACTGGTCCGATGGGGGCGTTTTACCTGCGCCCCATCGAACGCAACCAGCTTTGGCTGGCAGGTGGCACCGGCCTCGCACCTTTCCTGTCGATGCTGGAGCAATTGGCCGAGCAGGGGACCGACCAGCCCATCAAACTCTTTTACGCGGTGACCCGTGCGGCCGATCTGGTCGAATTGGACCGGGTCAACGCGCTGGCCGAGAAGATTGGCAATGTCACCGTCGTGACCGTCCTCGCAGCAGAGGACGAGGCGCACGACCGCAAGGGGTTTGTGACCGATCACCTTTCGGCAGAAGACCTTTGCGGGGGGGATTGCGATGTCTACCTTTGCGGCCCGCCGCCCATGGTGGATGCGGTGCGGTCTCACTTCGACACATTGGGCGTGGCACCGGTGAGCTTTCATTATGAAAAGTTCAACCCGACAGAAACCTCGGCAGAAGCCGCATGAGCGCGCGTTTCGAAGGCAAGGTTATGGTGGCCACGGGTGCGGCGCAGGGCATCGGTCGATCGGTGGCAGAGCGCGCGGCGAAAGAGGGCGCACGGGTTCTGATCGTCGACCGATCTCCCGCCCGCAACGAGGTGGTCAAAGCGATCCGCAGCGCCGGGGGGGAGGCCCAAGCGATCAGCGTCAACCTCGAAACATGGACCGGCTGCGCAAAGGCCATGCAAAAGGCCGTCGATCTCTGGGGCCAGATTGACATCCTGATCAACAACGTGGGCGGCACCATCTGGGCCAAACCCTATGAGCATTATGAGCCAAAGCAGATCGAGGCAGAGGTACGTCGCTCGCTTTTCCCGACACTGTTTTGTTGTCGTGCTGCGATCGACCATATGTTGCAACGCGAAAGTGGCGTGATCGTCAACGTATCTTCCATCGCCACACGGGGGCTCAACCGCGTGCCCTACGGCGCGGCCAAAGGGGGGGTGAACGCGATCACCGCGAACCTTGCCTGGGAGATGGCCGAGCGGGGCATTCGCGTGGTGGCGACAGCGCCCGGTGGCACCGAAGCGCCCGCGCGCGTGGTGCCGCGCAATCCGAATGCCGAAGAAGAACAACGCGAGGACTGGTATCAGACCATCGTCGACCAGACGATCCAGTCCTCCTTCATGAAACGTTACGGAACACTCGACGAACAGGCAGGTCCGATCCTGTTTCTGGCGTCGGATGACGCGTCCTACATCACCGGCGTCACGGTGCCGGTGGGTGGGGGCGATCTTGGTTAGACCCTGAGGGGGGGTCTTAGTTCAACTGGAGGAGAACATAATGAAACGTACTATTCTGGCGGCCCTTGGGCTCGCCACCGGTCTGGCTGTGCCTGCCGCTGCGGAAGACTTCAAGGTCGGTATGCTGCTGCCTTTCTCAGGGGTTTACGCCTCGCTTGGCAATGAGATCGAAGCAGGCTTCAACCTTGGCATCGAAAAGTTCGGCTCGGAAACCGATGCAACATTCGAGATTGTCAGCGAGGATACCGAGGTGAAACCCCCGGTCGCCCTGGGCAAAGCGAAAAAGCTGATCCTTCAGGATAAGGTTGATGTCATGGTGGGCATCGTCAGTTCCGGCGTGCTGGGTGCTGTGCGTGATATGGTACATGGTGCCGGCGTTCCCCTGATCGTCGCCAACGCCGGCAACGACGAGGCCACCGGGGTCAGTTGTTCGCCCTATATCACGCGCATGTCGTTCTCCAACGGGCAGGTGAACCGCCCGATGGGCAAATGGATGTATGAGCAGGGGATCCGCAAGGTCTATACCCTCGCGCCTGATTATGCCGCCGGACGGCAGATGATTGGCGGCTTTACCGAGACATTCACCGCAGCGGGCGGAGAGATCGTCGGGCAGGAATACACGCCGTTCCAGAAAACGCAGGATTTCGGACCCTATCTGGCCCAAGCCAAATCCAGTGGCGCTGATGCGGTGTTCGTCTTTTATGCGGGTGGTGAGGCGATCTCCTTCGTGAAACAGTACGATAGCTTTGGCCTGAAGGCCGATCTGCCGCTCTACGGTTCCGGCTTTCTGACGTCTCCGCTTTACGTGAATGCCGAAGGTCCCGCCGCCGAAGGGGTGATCACCGCTCTCCATTATGCGCCGACGATCGATAGCCCTGAGAATGCTGCCTTTGTATCGGCCTTCAAGGAGAAGACGGGCCGTGCGCCTTCCGAGTTTGCAGTGCATGGCTATGACGCGGCCCGCGCGCTGATCGAGGCGACAAAAGCAGGTGCGACGGATCGCGAAACCCTCGCCAACGCCTTGCGCAAGGTCAAGTTTGATGGCCCGCGCGGGACGCTTTCGATTGATCCTGCGACCAACAATATCGTCCAGCCGATCTACGTCTACGAGACGGTCGCGGGCGATGGCGGACAGACACAGAAAGTCTTGGCGAAGCTTCCTGCGGAAGCGGACCCCGCCAACGGCTGTGAGATGGCTCCGGTTTCAAACTGATGCCAGTAGCCCGGCCGCGTATCTGCGGCCGGGTCTTTCCAACAAGGAGGGCCTTCCATGTCACATGACCTTGGCTTTTGGATACTTCAAGCGCTGAACGCGCTGCAGCTTTCCATGCTATTGTTTCTTCTTTCTATCGGCCTGACCGTGATCTTTGGGTTGATGCATTTCGTGAACCTCGCGCATGGGGCGCTCTACGCGCTCGGCGCCTATTTCGCGGCCTCCCTCGCGACGGTTGGCGGCTATTGGCTGGGTTTCTTTCTGGCGCCGGTCGCTGTCGCCGGTGTCGGCATGTTGCTCTACTCAGGCCTGATCAAGCGCATGCGGAAATCTGGTCCGATGGCGCAGGTGCTTGTCACTTTCGGATTGATATTCGCGCTGCTCGATCTCACCCGCATTTTTTGGGGCGATCTGGCGCTTGGCATCGCGGTGCCGGATGTTTTTCAAGGGCGCACGGCGTTTCTTGGGGTGGAATACCCGACTTACCGGCTGTTTATCATCGCCCTTGGTCTGGCCGTCCTCGCCGCTTTGGGTTTTGTCCTTCGGCGCACGCAAATCGGCGCAATGATCCGAGCTGGCGTCGACAATGATGTGATGGCCGCTTGCCTCGGGATCAACGTTGAGCGGCTGTTCTTCATCGTTTTCTGCGTGGGCTGCGCGCTTGCAGGTCTGGCCGGTGCGGTGGCCGCGCCCTTGCTGAGCGTGACGCCTGACATGGGGCTGCAAATCCTGATCCCGACGCTGATCGTGATCGTGATCGGTGGGCTTGGATCGCTTAAAGGCGCCATTGCCGGGTCGCTGATCTATGGCTGCGTCCAGACTTTTGGCGCTGTGCTCGCCCCACAACTGGCCTCAGTTCTCATCTACGCGCTCTTGGCTGCGGTCCTCGTGATCAAGCCAGTGGGCCTCTTTCCGGCGAAAGGATAAGCTGATGTTCAGCCACAATACACTTCGCTACGCTTTCTTGGTGATGCTCTTTGGTGGGGCACTGTTTCAGGCCTTTGCGGCCGAGTATTTCGGCCTCGAAATCCTGACCGAGATCCTGATCCTTGCTATGCTGGTTTTGGCGCTCGACATTGTCGCGGGCTTTGGCGGTATGGTCTCACTCTGCCACGGCGCGCTGATGGGAGTAGGGGCCTACGCCTTCGCGCTCTTGTCTACCCAGTTCGGCGCAACGCCTCTGATGGCCATGGGTGCCGCGATCGCTATTACCGGCGCAGCGGCATGGATGATTGGTGCGGTCTGTTCGCGCAGCCATGGGATTTACTTCATCATGGCCACGCTGGCTTTCGGTCAGATGGCTTACTCCTATATTTTCGAAGCACCGCTCTTCGGAGGCGATGATGGGCTGGGGGGCATCTCGCGTCTTGACCTCACCTTGATTGGCGTAGACCTCAACGACAGCCGCAGCTTTGCTTTGTTCTGTCTGGTGGCGCTCGCAGGGGTCTACCTGATGTCGGTTCTGATCCTGCGATCGGGTCTTGGCCGTTCGCTGACGGGCGTCATGCACAACGAACAACGCATGCGGGCGCTTGGGCTGACAGTCTGGCGGGTAAAGGCGGATGTCTTCGGGCTTTCGGGCATGATCGCTGGCCTCGCCGGGGCGCTGACGGCCCAGCATATTATGTATATCTCTCCTGGCCTGCTGGGCTGGACCGTTTCGGGCGAGGCACTTGTCGTGGTCATCCTTGGCGGATTGGGCACAATGGTAGGCCCGCTTGTCGGCGCCGTCGTCTTTGTCCTGCTCAAGCATGAGCTGAGCGCTGTGACGACCTATTGGCACCTTGTGGTGGGGGTTGTCCTGATTGCCGTAGTGATGAGCCGGGCAAACGGAATCTACGGCTTTATCGAAGGCCGTTGGAGTGTCTGGAAAAGCCGCCGAGGCACCAATCGGCCCGCCACCCGCGCTGCACGGGAGGTTGTTACCGATGCTTGAGACACGTAATCTGGAAAAGAGTTTCGGCGCGGTCCATGTGACCCGAGATATTTCCCTGAAGCTGGAGCGCGGCGAACGGCGGGTCATCCTTGGGCCTAATGGCGCAGGCAAAACGACGCTATTCAATCAATTGGTCGGTGAACTGACCCCGAGTAGCGGAAGCATTCATTTGGCAGGCGAGGATGTAACGACCTTGCCGGTTGCGAAGCGGGTACGTCGCGGTCTGTCACGCAGCTACCAAAAGAACACACTCTTCGATGGGCTGACCGTGAGGGAAAATCTCGGGCTAGCAGCGGCGGTTCATACGGGCCATGCGACGCGCCTGTGGTCAGACAGCCTGTCGAAACCCGAAGTCCGTGAGATCGTTGCGGAAGTCGCCGAACAGGTTATGTTGCTGCCCTATCTCGACGCCAAAGTCTCGGAAATCAGCTATGGGGTCCGAAGGCAGCTGGAAGTCGGCGTGGCGCTCGCTACGCGGCCGCTAGTGCTGCTGATGGATGAACCCACCAGTGGCGTGGGCCCAGAAATGGCCAAGGGGTTTCACGACCTGCTGAACAATCTGCCCCGTGATCTGACCATGCTGATTATCGAGCATGACATGGAACTGGCCTTTGATGTCGCTGATACCATCACCGTTCTGAATTACGGCGAAGTGGTCTTTGACGGATTGCCGGAGGCGGCCCGGGGGTCGCACTTGTTGAAAGAGATTTATCTGGGGAGTTGGGAAGATGCTTGAACTTAATGCCATCGAATCCGGCTATGGTGAGACCCAAGTTCTCTATGGTCTTTCGCTGAAGGCGCAGGAGGGCAGGGTACTGGCCGTGCTGGGACGCAATGGGGCGGGAAAGTCCACAACGTTGAAGACGATCATGGGACTGCTGCCGCTTAAGTCTGGAAAGATCGCTTTCAACGGTGCGCCAATCGCCGCGCAGCCCTTTGATATTGCCAAGGCCGGGATCGCCTATGTCCCCGAAACGCGCGATATCTTTCCGTCCCTGACCGTGCGGGAAAACCTTGAGCTTGCCGCCAAACGGTTCGGTGGGCCAAAGGCCGAATGGACGATGGAACGTGTGTTGGAGGTCTTTCCCCGGCTTGCAGAACGCATGGACAACGGCGGGGCCCAGTTGTCGGGGGGCGAGCAACAGATGCTGGCCATTGCCCGCGGTCTGCTCATGAACCCGGAATTGCTGATACTCGATGAGCCGACAGAAGGCTTGGCCCCCATCATCGTCAAGCTGCTGCATGACAAGCTGCAGGAACTGCGAGACGGCGGTATGTCGATGGTTATCGTAGAACAAAACTTCGGGTTTGCCACATCACTCGCGGACGACGTCGTGGTCGTTGGCAAGGGTCAGGTTGTTTGGTCTGGGACCGCAGCGGAGATCAGGGCGAACGAAGAGGTTCAACACACTTGGCTTGGCGTGTGATACACACGGCAGGCCGAGACTTACGAGGGAGATAGTCTTCAGTCTACCTCTTTAGGGGGCTGCTTCGGGAGACTTTCTGGGCGACATTCACGAAGTTTTTGACGTGGACTCCCTGATCATCAAGGCGGTAACTCACCGATAACTCGGTGCGCGCAATTTCGGGTTCAATATTGAGAAATTTCATGCCTTTGCGCGGCGCGCTCGAGACAGACTCCGGCACGATGCAGACCCCTTCGCCCACTGCCACGAGGCTTAGGGCAGTTTGAAGGTCCATGCACCATAGCCGCAGAGGCGCCTCAAACCCCGCCTCTTTGACCGCGTTAAGGACCATATCGGCATAGCTAGGGCGTGGCCGCTCAGGGTACAAAATGAGGTTGTGTGTCATTAACCTTTCAAGCCGTGCTACCGTGCGCCCTCCGGTATCAACAATATCAGGTAGCGCGAGGATCAGTTTCTCTTCGGCAAGGTGTTTGGAGAGAAACTCAGGGTCCTTCAGGGTGGGGCGGGCAAACACCGCGTCCAACTCGCGCGACACCAAAGCACGATGAAGGTCCGCGTTGTTCATCGGAATGAGGCTGAGGTTAACGTCGGGGTAGTTGGCGCGATAAGACCGGATGATATTAGGCAGAATCCCATAGGTCGCCGATCCGACGAAACCAATCCGCAGCCTGCCTTCCGCTCCTTGGCCAAGACGGCGCAACTCCAACCGCGTATCATCCAACTGAGCGATGATTGATTTGCCGCGATGGAGCAGCCGTTCACCCGCCTGGGTCAGGCTGATGGAGCTTCGACCGCGATTGAACAGCACCGCGCCGAGGTCTTCTTCCAATTGCTTGATCTGGCGGCTCAGAGGCGGCTGCGCCATGTCCAGACGCTCTGCAGCGCGGCCAAAGTGAAGCTCTTCCGCCACGGCGATAAAGTAGCTGAGCTGCTTAAAATTCATTGTGACGCTCCCCCCGAAAGCTGATGTTATGTGATCCCCACTCACAAAAAAAGGCCCCCGCAGGACGGGGGCCAGTTCACAGGGAGGTGTGAGAAATTACTCGGCGGCCACAGCCTGGGAAACCGCGCCTTCCTTGAGGACGAAATCGAACTCGAAATGCAGGTCCGTGCCGAGGTCTTGGCTGGCCCGGTTGAACTTGCCGATCAGACTTTCCTTCACGGCAAAGACACTGTCCTCGTCTAGCCACGCGCTGTCTGCATCGTAGATCTGGCTGATCAGGGGGCGATAGCCGTCTTTAGAAATCATGAAATGCATATGGCCGGGGCGGTTCGGGTGATGCCCCATGAAGCGCAGTAACTCGCCAGCGGTTTCATCATCGGGAATGGGGTAGGGGACCGGACGTACGGCGATGAATGCGTAATGGCCGTTTTCATCCGTCTCAAAGCGGCCCCGCAGGTTGTATTCCGGTTGGTCGGGATCGAGGTTTTCATAGATACCATTGGGCGCGTCCTCCCAAACGTCGAGCGTCACGCCGGCAATGCCATTGCCATTCTCGTCTTTGATGTGACCTTCGAAAAAGACAGTCTCTTCATTTTCGAAGTGCTTTTGAATGATCGACGCGCCCTTGGGCAGCACTGGCGGATTTTCCCGATAGAAAGGCCCCAGCACGGTGGATTCACTCTCTTTGCCTTCGACCGGGTTCGTCATCATATCGACAAGGACTTCGAGACCCAAGATATCGCCCAACAGAATGAACTCTTGCCGGTTGTCATCGCACAGCTTGCCGGCGCGTGCGAAGTAGTCGCAGGCGGCGAGGAACTCATGGTGTTGGAGTTTTACATCCTTAATGAAGCCATGCAGGTGCTTGATCATTGATGTCGCGATCTCGCGCTCGCGGCTGCTGATATCCCCGTGTTTACCGAGGCTCTCTGTCACGACGGCGGTGATATTGTCTTGGTTAACGATGCCCATGGTTTCCTCCTCCTGGCAGTCTGGGAGCGAGCTGCGTCTGCACTCCCGTTGAACTGACCATCCGCGATCGGGGTCCTTTGCCCAATGCCTGTCTTGGTATTGAGTGATACCGCGCCGCAGGCCGAGCGTCCCTCGGCATGCTGCGCTGGTTTCAGAGTATCACCCCATACCCCTGTTGGCATGGCGCGCGGATGGGGGATCGTGGCACCAAGCTTGCATCCATGTATGGGAGGCTCAGGTGATCGAGAATTTTAAGCGTATTCAAGCCACACTCGCAAAGTCGCCGCATCTTTTGCGGCTCGGGCGGCTCTTTTCTGAGACGGTCCTTATCGAAGTGGATGGCGACGAATATTACCTGTCCTTCGAAAAGGGGCATATCACCCAGATCGAACAGGGGCCGAGCCGCAAAACACCTTGGCGTTTCGCGCTTCGCACCGACGCTGAGGCCTTGGGCAAGTTCTGGCAGCCGCGCCCGGAACCGGGATTTCATGACATCTTTGGCTTGGTGAAGATTGGACGGGGGCGGATTGACGGGGACATCCTGTGTCTCGTGAAAAACCTTCGTTTCTTCAAGGAAGTTTTGGGCATCGCGCGCGCGCAGGAGGGCGTATACGAATGAGCATCGAACCGATTACTGGCCGCTACATCACCATCGAGGTCGAAGGCGCCGCCCGACGTATCTATTTCGAAGAAGCAGGGCAGGGCCGCCCTGTTCTCTGCCTGCACACAGCCGGTGCTGATACGCGGCAATGGCGCCATTTGCTCAACGACACCGTCCTTACCGCCGCATACCGTTTGATTGCATTCGATATGCCTTGGCACGGGAAATCCTTGCCGCCGGAAGGGTTCGAGACCGAGGAATACCTGCTCACCACCGACGCATATATCGAAACCATCCTTGCAATGATCGAGGGGCTTGGGTTGGAGCGTCCTGTGCTTGCTGGCTGCTCCATGGGGGGACGTATCGCGCTGCAGCTTGCCGCTTTGCATCCGGAAAAGTTTAGTGGGTTCATTGCTATCGAAGCCTCAGATTTTCAGCCTGCGTGGTACGACATTGACTGGTTCCACCGCCCCGATGCCCATGGCGGGGAAATGGGTGCGGCGCTTGTCTCGGCCAATATCTCGCCCTACGCGCCACCGGCAGAGCGGGCGAATACGCTTTGGATGTTCATGCAAAGCGGCCCCGGCGTATTCCGCGGCGACCTGAGCTTTTACACTAAGGATGACAGTCTGATCGCGCGGTTGCCGCAGATTGATACAAGCCGCACGCCGGTGCATATCATAGTAGGAGCCTACGACCTGACCTGCACCCCTGAAGATGCGGCACGCACTGCGAAGGCAATTCCGGGGGCGACCCTGTCCGTTATGGACGAACTGGGCCATTTCCCGATGAGCGAGCATCCGGAAGGGTTTCGTCCTTTCTTTGCAGAAGCCTTGGATAAGGTTTCCAAACTTGAGATTGCGGTAACCTAAACTTTTGTCTGTCAATGTAGGATTGGCGCCCTGCTTGAGGATTGCGAGCGGGCACAAGCTTTGTCCGACAGTCTCGAAGGCCTCCTCCTCTCCCCTTTTTGCTTCGAAGACAGGGCTGCGGTCGAGGCGAGACTTGTGCACCTGTCAGGTTGAGCGCGATCCAATGAGTATCACGGCGCGCTGGAGGATTGGCAGATACCTTACTGATCGCGGCACATGCGATGCCAAATATTCAGCCGCGTCGTGCAGAGAATGAAAGTCATCACCTGTGAACCAGTACCTGATCCTAATCGACTATGTCGGCGTGGGGCTCTTCGCGGCGACGGGGGCGTTGGCCGCGTCGCGCCAGCAGCTTGATTTCATTGGCTTCGTATTTTTTGCCATCCTTACCGGGATCGGCGGAGGGTCGGTCCGTGATGTCGTGCTCTCGGAGCCGATATTCTGGGTGGGCCAGCCGCTCTACTTAGTTGTTTGCACGATCACAGCGCTCATCGTTTATTGCACGGCGCATTTTCTGGAGTCGCGCTACATCGTGCTGCAATGGCTCGATGCGGGCGCGGTTGCGCTGTTCGCGGTTTTCGGTGCCTACAAGGGCCTGCTGGTCACCGACTCGCCCAGTGTGGCCACCCTTACCGGAGCGATGACCGCTACGCTGGGAGGGATTATGCGCGATGTTCTGGCCGGTGAGCAGAATGCCATCACCCGGCAGGAAATTTATGTCACTGCCGCGGTCGCCGGGGCTGCGGTCTATATTGCGCTATGGCTGGTTGGCATAGAAGATGTCGTGCCAGCCCTAATCGGCGGCCTCGTTGCCTTCGCGCTGCGCGCCGGCGCGCTCGCTTTTGGATGGAGTCTGCCTCGCTACCGGCCGCGTCCCGGACGACCTTTCGATCCCTCGTAGACCGCATCTCGTCATGTGCTCATCTTAAGCGCGCCATGTAAGCCTCGTCCGGCGACAGCAGCTCGAAATCTCAAAGGCATCTGGCCTGAAACGAACTCGCAGAAAGAATATTCCATGACATCCCAGCATCAGCAGTGGGGCTCCCGCCTGACTTTCATCCTGGCCGCGACAGGCACAGCTGTCGGTCTTGGCAATATCTGGAAGTTTCCCTACATGGTGGGCGAAAGTGGCGGAGCGGCTTTCGTCTTCGTCTACCTCATCTGCGTCGCGCTCATTGGGCTGCCAATGTTGGTGGCGGAATGGCTCGTGGGATGGCGCGGCCAAAAAAACCCGGTCGACACCATGCGCGTTCTAGCGCGAGGCAATGATCGCATTGCCCATGTATGGATACCCCCGTTCGCGCAAGATGGTTTTTCGACACAGTGACGTGTGATCGGGTGCGGTCATGTATCAGGCCTGTTGTGCGGCAATCAAATGACCGCTGGCCGGTATGGAGCTGCGCGGCTTTGATGCAAAATCAGTTCTGCGGGCTCTTGGCCCATTGACCCGGATGCGTTTTCAGAACCGTCGTCACCGATCTTTTGTCCTTACTGTCTATGACCTCCTCACACGCCGACTTACACTAATGACTACTCGATACAATCAAGCTGCTGTCAGACTTGGATCTCTGTAATCTTCCTTCCGCGTTTCCATCGCCCACAGCGTTCGGGCCATCTTGTTGGCCAGTGCGATCGCCGCCACCTTGCAGGGTTTGCGCTGGAGGATTGAATTTAGCCAAGATCCCGGGGTTGTTCCTTTGCGGGTTGCCCACCGAATGACTGACATTGCGCCGATGATAAGTAGTCGCCGGATATCCCGTTGCCCCATCTTCGACGTTCGGCCCAAGATCTGCTTGCCGCCAGTAGAGTGTTGTCGTGGCACCAGCCCCAACCAAGCGGCGAAATCCCGACTGCGCTTAAAGACAGAGAGAGATGGAGCAAAAGCCTCTATCGCCATTGCGGTAATGGGGCCAATTCCTGGCATAGTCATCAACCGTGATGAAGCATCAGTTCGGGCGGCTTCTTGTTTCAACGTCGCCTCCAACTTCAAAATGCGAGATGATAGATCATCGATTTGCTCAAGATAGGTGTGAGCTGTTCGGTGACAATCAACAGTCTATGCGCTGGTGGCGATGGTCGGCCCGACAATCCTGGTAGCTGGCGCGGCGCTCGGTCTCCCCCGTGACCTAGGCCGCCGTCGCAGGTGTTGTGACGGCCTTCGGGTTCCGTGTGGTTAGTATAAGGCGGGGTTGGCGCGCCCCGTGCACGCCAAAGTTCTGATCTAATGGCTTACACGCGCCATCAAGCCAAGGAACACTCCGGCCCGAGAGGAACGATGCCGGGGCGATTCAGCGCCTTGATCGAATAGTAGCCGCGCTTGATATGCTCGATGTTGACCGTATCGCGCACCCCGGGAATGGCGAGGATACGGGCTTGGTAGCGGGCATTGTCATATTAACTCGGACCTGTTGGAAACGTTGGAGATTTTGCGTAGTTGCGGCGCATGAGCATGATCGTCAGCTACAAACGCCACCGTTTTCCACCTGGGATCATTGCGCACGCGGTTTGGCTGTACGTCCGTTTCAACCTCTCGCTGCGCGAAGTCGAGGAAATACTCCTGAAACGTGGCATCGATGTTTCCTACGAAACGATCCGGCGTTGGGTTGCGAAATTCGCCCCGCAGATCGCCCGAAACTTGCGCCGGCGGCAGGCGCCTCCGGGGGACGTCTGGCATCTCGACGAAGTTGTGGTGACGATCTCGGGGCGGAAATTCTGGCTCTGGCGGGCGGTTGACCAAGAGGGGATCATTCTGGAGGAAATCCTGCAGTCAAAGCGCGACAAGCGTGCCGCAAAGCGTCTTTTGAAAGGGCTGATCAAGCGGTTTGGCCTGCCCAAACGGATCGTCACGGACAAACTGCGCTCCTACGGTGCGGCAAGACGCGAGATCGCGTCCGGCCTTAAACATCGCTCCCACAAAGGCCTTAACAATCGGGCCGAGAACAGCCATTTGCCGTTTCGAAAACGAGAGCGGTGCATGCAAGGGTTTCGCTCTCCGGGCGGGTTGCAACGGTTTGTAGCATGTCATTCTGCCACCAGAAACCGCTTCTCGATACCTGCCCGCCGCCGTTCCGCAATCGAAACACGCTATCACAGAATAGAGGCCTTCGACGCCGGGAAGGAGGCTGCGAGCATCTGACGCTCAAAGACCGGCCATCTATTCGCGGGTGGCAAGTTAAGTTGACAACACCCGGCGGGCGGTTTGCGCGGATAACCGTTCAAATCAACGGCAGCCTGTTCGAGGTGATCCGGAATCTGGATCGCGATCAATAGGCTGATACTATTGCACGCCATTCGAGCCTGTTAATCTCCGGTTAGGGAGAAGCAGCATGAGCGTCAAAAACATTCTATTCATCATGTGTGACCAACTCCGCTGGGACTATCTCAGCTGCTATGGTCACCCACGGCTCGAAACCCCGAATATCGACGCTTTGGCAGCCCGCGGTGTGCGCTATGACCGAGCCTATGTGCAATCGCCGGTCTGCGGCCCGTCGCGGATGTCGACCTATACCGGGCGTTATGTACATGCGCATGGGGCAAGCTGGAACTTCGTACCGCTGAAGGCGGGCGAGATGACGATTGGCGATCATCTGCGTCCTTCGGGGGTGAAATCGGTGTTGATTGGCAAGACCCATATGCGGGCTGACACCTCGGGCATGACCCGGCTTGGCATTGATCCTGACAGTCAAATCGGCGTGCGGATCAGCGAATGTGGTTTCGATCCCTTTGAGCGGGATGATGGGATTCATCCCTATTCCGGCCATGATCCCGATCCCACCTACCAAGATTACCTGCGCCGCCATAATCTTGGCGGAGACAACCCTTGGGAGGCCTGGGCCAACGCCGGGGAGGATGAAAGCGGGGAGCTGCTGTCGGGCTGGTTTTTGAAAAACGCCAACCGCCCTGCGCGGGTGCCGGACGAGCATTCCGAGACCCCCTATATCACCAGCCGCGCGATGGAGTTCATTGAGCAAGCTGGCGATCAGCCTTGGGTCGCGCACGTCAGCTATATTAAGCCGCATTGGCCCTATATTGTCCCCGAACCCTATGCCAGCATGTACGGGCCGGAAGACATTCTGCCGGTGCGCCGCAGCGATGCGGAACGTGAGAATCCGCATCCGGTCTTTGGCGCCATGCAAGACCACCGGGTAAGCCGCAACTTTGCCCGTGATGAGGTCCGCGAGCGAGTGATCCCGGCTTATATGGGGCTCATAAAACAGATTGACGATCAGATGGGTCGCTTGTTTCAGCATTTGGAAGAGCGCGGCATTGCGGATGAGACAATGATCGTTTTTACCTCCGATCACGGTGATTACCTTGGCGATCATTGGATGGGGGACAAGGATCTGTTCCATGAACAGGCCATCCGCGTCCCGCTGATCATCCATGATCCAGACCCCCGTGCCGATGTCACCCGCGGCAGCGTGAATACAGATCTTGTCGAGATGATTGATCTCGCGCCGACCTTCCTTGACGTCTATGGCGGCGCGCCGGTGCCGCATGTGATGGACGGCCAGTCGCTGCGGCCTGCTCTGTTTGGGCAAGATAGTCCAAAGCGGCAGCATGTTATCTGCGAATATGATTATTCGTTCCAAGATGCCCGCGTCACCCTTGGTACCAAGTCACGTGACGCGTGGTTGCGAATGATCTTTGATGGACGCTGGAAATACATCATCGCCGAAGGCTATCGGCCCATGCTGTTCGACCTGGAAACGGACCCCCATGAGTTTCACGATCTGGGCGACCAGCCGGGCCATGAAGACACCATCGCCCGACTGCATGAGGCGTTGTTTCAATGGGCGCGCCAGCCGCGCCAGCGGGTCACAGTGGCCGATGGGGCGATCGAATCCACCTTTGTGCAGGAACGTATCGCTGAGGGTGGAATCCTCATCGGCTATTGGGACGAAGACGAACTGGAACAGGCGGTACGGGAAGAATGGCATCCGCGCTTTGCCGCCGCCAATCCGATCATTGGCCCTACCCTTAAGGCGCTGTTGCGCAAATCTGACGGAAAGGAAACATCATGAGCCTGACCCCCGGTATCGCCCGCAAAGGCGAAGGCATTGACGGCGCCCATTGGAACATCTTGGGTCAAGTCTATACGCCCAAGCAGATCACCGAGGAGTGTTTCTCTTGGCATGCGACCTTCCCGATTGAGACCTTCGTGCCGCCCCATATCCACCCTACCCAAGATGAATATCTGCTGGTGTTGGATGGCACGCTGGAATTGGTGCTGGGCGATCAGACGCTTCAGGCCAATGCAGGCGATCTTGTGTCCATGCCGCGCTGCATTCCGCACGGGATTTTCAATAACTCTGGCCGCGATGTACGGTGTTTCTTCTGGGTCACGCCGACCGGCAAACTGATCGATCTGTTCCGCAAGATTCACAACATGGCCCGCCCGGATGAGGTCACGGCCCTTGCGCCGGACTATGAGGTCGAATTCCTGCCCCCGACCCGCGCCGCCGCACAATTATAACCCAGTCGGCCCACGCTTAATGTAAGACAGCAGCAGCTGTCCAAAAGGGAGAACAAAGATGCGCAATCTCATGATCACCGGCGCTTTAGCTTTGACGGGGGTCACCGCTTCCGCCCCGGCGCAGGCCGCCGAAACCATCTTGTTTAACTGTTTCTTTCCGCCCCGGCATTATGTCTGCACCAAGTTTTTGCCAGAACTGGGCGATCGGATTTCCACGGCCACTGAAGGCCGCGTGAAACTGCGCACGCCGCCCAAATCCTTGGCTGCGCCGCCCGATCAAATGGAAGCAGTGACCAATGGCGTGATGGATGGGGCCGTGCAGTTCAACGGATTCCTCCGAGCGCAGGTGCCAGGGGTGCAGTTTTCGATGTTGCCCTTTGTCGGCCACGCGGATTCCAGCGCCACGAGCGTCGCATTGTGGGAGACTTATCAGAAACACTTCGCCGACCAGGACGAATACGGAGAGGCCGTTCTGCTATCGCTGTTTGCGCTCAACGGTGGCGATATCTTCTCGGTAACGGACGCGCCGATCACCACGGTGCAGGATCTGGCCGAGCGCAAGATCTGGTCGGTGCCGGGGGTGACGGCCAAGGTCGTCGCTGACAGTGGCGCATCAGTGGTATCCGGGCCTGCCGTTCAGATGCTCGAAGTGGTCTCAAAAGGCGTGGTTGACGGCTATCTGGGGATGCCGCAAAGCGAAGTGACCCAATATAAACTGACTGGCTACACCAAATCGGCGACCATCTTTGATGAAAAGATTTTCCAAGCCACCTTCTCCTTCTTTGTCTCGCGCGACAAATGGGAGGCGATCTCCGAGGAGGACCGCGCCGCCATCCAAGCGGCTTTGGGCGGCGATTTTCCACGTTGGATGGGCGCCCGTCAGGACGAGATATTCGCCAAGGCCAATCAGGAAATGCAGGATGAAGGTGTGACCTTCCTTCCCGGCGATGACGCTTTTCTGGCAGACCTGAAATCGCTCGGCCAAGCCGCGATTGACCAGTGGAAATCTGAGGTTTCTGCCTTGGGTATTGATGGGGATGCCGTGCTGGCCGACTATCAACGCGCCCATACGGATGCACAAAAGGTCGGGCAGTAATGCCCGCTCCGCGCGCGGCCGCAGCGGTTCTGCGCCAAGCCTTGGCCTTGGCCGCGGGCGGAGCCATGCTGGTTATGGTAGTTCTCACCTGTGTCGATGTGATCGGGCGCTATGGATTTCACAATTCGGTTTTCGGCGCCTCCGAAATGATTGAGTTGCTGATGGTTGCCGTTGTGTTCGGGGGGCTCGCCTTTGTTACGGCTTCTGATGAACATATCACCGTTACTCTGTTCGATCATTTGCTACACGCGCGGGCGCCGCGGCTGATGCGGTGGCTGCGCTTTTGGTTCGTGCTTGTCATCTATGGGCTGGTTGCCTGGTCATTGTGGCGCATTGCGCTTGGAGCCTGGGCCGACGGGCGCGGGACTATTGTGCTGAGCCTGCCAATGTGGCTGTTTTCAGGGCTGGCAGCTGCACTGACAAGTGCAGGTTGCGTGATCTTTGCGCTAACTGCTTCGCCTTTGTCGCGGGATGGGGAGCAAAGGGCATGATCGCCGCGCTCACCGGTTTCGCCGCAGTATTGCTCTTGTGTTTTATCGGGCTACCGCTGGCGTTTGTAAGCCTTGTCGTCGGCTTTGTGGGTTTCGCTTGGCTGCGCGGTTGGAATTGGTCCGGCGCGCTGGCCACAACGGGCCAACAGGTGATGGAAGCAGCCGCCAATTACGGGCTGTCGGTGATCCCCCTGTTCTTGTTGATGGGGATATTCATTCACCGGTCGCATGTGTCCGAAGACCTGTTTCGCGCCGCCTATGCTGCAGTGGGCGCGCGGCGGGGTGGGTTGGCACAGGCCTCCGTTCTGGCTTGCGCGGGATTTTCAGCGGTTTCGGGGTCGTCACTGGCCACCGCCGCCACGATGACCCGTGTGGCGATGCCGCATATGCGCCGCTATGGCTATGACGACCGGCTGTCCTCTGGGGTGGTCGCCGCCGGGGGCACCTTGGGGATTATGATTCCGCCTTCGGTTCCGCTTATCCTCTATGGGTTGGTGGCCGAGCAAGACATCGGCAAGCTGTTCGTTGCCGGGATGATCCCCGGCCTGTTGCTGATCGCTGTCTATATGGGCGCGGTCTGGCTGACGGTATTGCGCAACCCTGAGATAGGGCCAGCGGGCGATCCGCTGAGCCGGGCGGAAAAACACGCTGCCTATCTGCGTGTCTGGCCGATTTTGCTGTTGTTCGGGATCGTTCTGGGTGGGATATATTTTGGCATATTTACCCCCACCGAAGCGGCTGGGATCGGGGCGGGCGGGGCAGGTTTGTTTGCTCTGCTGCGCGGCGGCATCCGTAGCTTTGCTGATCTGGCCGATATGCTAATCGAAGCGACACGCACCACCGCCATCCTCTTTGCGGTGATCTTTGGCACATTAGTCTTTGCGAATTTCATTAACCTGAGCGGTCTGCCCTATGATCTGCTTGATCTCATCGAAAATCTTGGGCTGGGTCCCATCGGGCTGGTGCTTGCGATCTGTGTAATCTGTGTCCTGCTAGGCATGATTTTTGAGACCATCGGCCTGCTGCTGTTGATCGTGCCAGTCTTCCTCCCGGCCCTCTATGGGATGGAGATCGACCTGATCTGGTTTGGCATTATTATGGTGGTGGTGATCGAACTGGGGCTGATCACACCGCCCATCGGGATGAATGTCTTCACCGTTAAATCCGTGATGCCCAATATCGCGCTTGGGCAGATCTTTCTTGGGGTGATCCCTTTTGTGCTGGCCGATCTGGTTGCGCTGGCGCTGTTGCTGGTCTTTCCGATCATCGCCATGGGGCTGGTCGGGCTGATGTAACGCAGCTTGACCCAGACAAGGGCCTATGCATGGTATCCCCATGCAGATCACACAGCTTGAGGCCGTGGTGGAGATCGCGCGCGCCGGGAGCTTTCGCAAGGCCGCGCAGGTGTTGGGCCGCAGCCAACCGTCACTGTCGCGGTTGGTTCTCCAGATTGAAGAAGAGATCGGCCTTACGGTCTTTGATCGCGCTCCAACCGGGGTGCGGCTGACCGAGGCTGGCCAGCGGCTGCACCGACGCGCGGTGACTGTGCTGGAGGAGGTGCAGCGTCTTATGGACGAGGCAGGCCAGCTACAGAACCTGCAACGTGGCACATTGCGCATCGCGATTTCCCCAGCCGTCGGCTCGGCGTTTCTGCCCAAAGCGCTGCCGTCATTTCGCCGGCGTTGGCCGGGCGTTCAACTCGAAGTTCTCAACGTGCTCTACCCAGAATCGCTGCGTATGCTGCGCGAGGGGCAGGTCGAGATTGTCATTGGCCCGATCCCCGAGGCGCTTAGCGACAACGCCTTGCATATCGCGCCGCTGTCGCAGTTGAGGGTGGTCGTGGTGACCCATCGCCACAATGCCCGCCGCGATGTGACCAGCCTGCAAGAATTGGCAGATGCCAATTGGCTGGTGCATGGGCCTGCGGATGGGCCAAGCTCGTTGTTCGGCCCGCCGCTGCCGGCGTTGGCTGGGCAAAGCGTTACCCGCTGTCATGCGCTGACAACATTGTTGACTGTGATGACCAAAAGCGATGGGTTTTCATTTCTCTCCGACAAGCTGCTGGAACAACTCGGCGCGCGTTATGATCTGCGCGAGGTGCCGGTGCGCGAGCCGCTGCCCACCTTCACTCTGGCGATCATTACGCGCCGCCAGACAGCCGTGACCCCCGCTGCGGAGACGCTGATCCGACAACTCAAAGCGCAGGCGCAAAAGCCGCCTGTATAGAGACAGCGTGCCCTTAAAACGTTGACTGACAGGCGATCAGAAGGCCGAAAGCCGGGGGATATCGTTAATAACGTCCTTGGGGGTAAGCCCAAAACTCAACCCGCGTCCGATCTGATGGGCCAGCGCCGACCAACTTTGCGCTTGGCCCAACGGCAATTCCTCGTTCAACACCCTGTCAAACAGAGCCAGCCAAACGGGGAAATGCTATGGCGTGCCGCCTCAAGATCTCAGCCAAAAGAAAATTGCGAAAACGGTGTTGCCAACTTAACTTGCCACCCGCGAATAGATGGCCGGTCTTTAAGCGTCAGATGCTCGCAGCCTCCTTCCAGGCGTCGAAGGCCTCTATTCTGTGATAGCGTGTTTCGATTGCGGAACGGCGGCGGGCAGATATCGAGAAGCGGTTTCTGGTGGCAGAATGACATGCTACAAACCGTTGCAACCCGCACGGAGAGCGAAACCCTCGCACGCACCGCTCTCGTTTTCGAAACGGCAAATGGCTGTTCTCGGCCCGATTGTTAAGGCCTTTGTGGGAGCGATGTTCAAGGCCGGACGCGATCTCGCGTCTTGCCGCACCGTAGGAGCGCAGTTTATCCGTGACGATCCGTTTGGGCAGGCCAAACCGCTTGATCAGCCCTTTCAAAAGACGCTTTGCGGCACGCTTGTCGCGCTTTGATTGCAGGATTTTCTCCAGAATGATCCCCTCTTGGTCAACCGCGCGCCAGAGCCAGAATTTCCGCCCCGAGATCGTCACCGCAACTTCGCCGAGATGCCAGACGTCCCCCGGAGGCGCCTGCCGCCGGCGCAAGTTTCGGGCGATCTGCGGGGCGAATTTCGCAACCCAAAGCCGGATCGTTTCGTAGGAAACATCAATGCCACGTTTCGGGAGTATTTCCTCGACTTCGCGCAGCGAGAGGTTGAACCGGACGTACAGCCAAACCGCGTGCGCAATGATCCCAGGTGGAAAACGGTGGCGCTTGTAGCTGACGATCATGCTCATGCGCCGCAACTACGCAAAATTTCCAACGCTTCCAACAGGTCCGAGTTAATGTGACAATGCCCTCTGAAGAGACGAACAAGCCACAAGAAAGCCGTCGTTGCCTTGGCCAGAAAGCTTGCCGTCATCATGCATGCGATCTGGAAAGACGGAACCGAATTTGAGGCACAGGAAGCCTAGATAAAAAAACCGCCAGCCACGCTAAACGCGCTCGCTCTAAGTTGCCGTACCGACCACAGCGGCAGGCAATCGACTAAGCCTGTGAGATCTACATGCGAGCTCTACGCATCGCGAATATTACCATAGGGATGTCGACGCCTTGGATGCCAAGATGAAGCGCCAATCGGGATGACTTCGAAAAGAACCTTGCAGGTGGCCGGCACACGCGACAATACCAACGAGCGCAGAGGATCAATTAAAGAACTTACATCCCGTGCGACGTGGCTTATTATATCTGGTGGCTATCATGGACTGGGCGACGCGCAAGGTGCTGGCGTGGCGGCTATCGAACACGTTGGATGCCAGCTTCTGTGTCGAAGCCTTGAAAGAGGCCATCGCCGAATATGGTAAACCTGAGATTATGAATACGGATCAGGGGCCGCAGTTCACGGGTGCAGCCTGGATCAGCACTTTGACTGAGGCTGACGTCAAAATATCGATGGATGGTCGCGGCAGGTATCTCGATAACATCTTCATCGAAAGGTTGTGGCGGTCCTTGAAACAGGAGGCTGTTTATCTGCACGAATTGCAAGACGGTTTCCAAGCCAAACGGGTGATCAAAGATTGGACCAGCTTCTACAACTTTGCTTCATTACGCCCATCTTTCTATGTTGTGGAAGGGAATAGGTTTTGTTGATCTTGATGTGGTACCGTGGGGTGTTTTGAGCTTTGCCGCGCCCGTTTGTTTAGCTTTTGTGCTTCCGGTTTTAATAGTTCTTTTCGCTCGAAGACCCACGGTCCGTCAGCGAGCGGGTGTTCAGCTTCGATTTCACCTGCTTCAGCTGCCAACCGCAATGTTTTTGGTGCCACCCCGAGAAGCTTGGCTGCGCTGGAGAGGTTGAGCCAGGGGTTGTGATCATCGGGTTCGGGTTTGAATACGGGAATCTTTTGGTATGAACGTAATGCTGTCACCCGTTCCTTGGTCCAGCGATTGCCGTTTCCGGTGGCGAGACCGTTCCGGTTTAGGAACCCGGCGATGACATCATCGCTGACAATCTGGGCAAGCAGGCGAACAGCTTCGACGATATCAGGTGATGTTGCGTTGCGCTGTCCGCGCCGACGCTTTGGCAAGCGGGTTTCTGTATGGGCTCCTCCGGCCCAATGAACCAGCAGAACGATCTCGGATGTTTCGTTATCAAGATCTGCCACTACTTCAAGGATCACCGTGCGAACGATCCGCTTCTTGAGTTTTGCATCCGTGCCCGGTGCGCACCAGATGTGTTCAAGGTTGGCCCCGAGGGCTGCCAGATCTTCCACCGGTAGCGTTGTCTCGTTCGGGCTGACCGCATCGTGGTGCGCGAGCTTCTGCTCGACCTCTCGAACTCGCTGAAGCGCCTGATTCCAACGGGATTCCAGTTCGGCAGTCACCAAACGGTTTTCGGGGTCCGACGCACCATACTGTCGGAATCCTCGGTCGGCCGCGTATTGAGCAGCCTCAAAATCACGACAGAGTGCATCGCGAACCCGATCCCGTTGCCGCACGGCTTGCCGGGCGGCAGCCTCTGCCGCGTTGATGGCGCCGGGGCTGACCACCTGCAGGAGCGATTGTTCAATGGCATCATCGACCCGCAATCCGCCAAAAGCGATACAGCGCGCCTCGCCGTTGTCCAAAAGGCCACGCCAGCAGGAGTAACGCGGGATATCATGCTTTTTGCCGGTGTAGCGAACCGTCAGCTTACGCCCACAGCGTCGACAGCGCAGAAGCCCCGCCAGAAGGGCCGAACCATGCTTGGCTGCGCCGTGATGTCGGCTCTGAGGGACGTTATCACTGACCATCTTGCGGATTGCCTCTGCTCGTTCCCAACTTACGTAGCCTTCATGTGCGCCCGGCTTCAATGCCAGCCATTCATCACGATTCTTCCTGCGAGTAATCGACGCCCCGAACCCCACCGATGTCCGGGTCTTGCCGTAGGCATAGGCTCCGCCATAGGCCGGATTGACGATCATACGATGGATGGTAGCGTAGGTTGGCCGCTTCCAAACAACGTAACCCTGCTTGCGAAGGGTGGGCAGTTCAAGGTCATGTTCAAGGAACCACATGAGGGCCTGCCGCGCGCTTCCCAACTCGACGACCTTATCGAAGACCAGACTTATGGCATCTTGCACGCGGCGATCCGGATCTTTCTCGAGCCGGTCGGCGACCTTCACGAAGCCGACGGGAGCGGCGACGATAAGTTCGCCGCGCCGTGCCTTCTCGTGGCGTGCCGCGAGGGATCGTTGCCTGAGGAGATCGAGTTCGTACTCGTTCAGGCTCCCTTTCAAGCCCAGCAGTAGGCGGTCGTTGCCATCGCGCGGCGCATATACTGCCTCTTGATCGATCAATACCGTATCAACGACCCGGCACATTTCTACGAGTTGCTGCCAGTCTCTACTGTTGCGTGCAAAGCGGGATACCTCGCGTGCGGCCACCGCGCCGACCTTTCCCAGACAAATGTCTGCAATCATCCGGTCAAAGCCTGCCCGCGTTACCCCGCCGGCGGCAGACCGACCAAGGTCGTCATCCACGATCTCGATCCTGCTCCAACCCAAATCCGACAGCCGCTCCCGCATTGCATATTGCAGTGTGCTGCTTTCTCGGTTGTGCAGGACCTGATGGGCCGATGACTGGCGGACGTAGAGGATTGCCTTGCGTTCCAAGTGCTGCGTACCGATTTTGTCATGCTTCATGGTTGCTCTCCCTGTCCGCCGTGCCCGCATGTTCCATCATCAGGCGTGTCATCAATCGCGTTAGCGCTTGCCGCGTCTCGTCGGGCAGGCTCTGCCAAGGCGGGATCAGGGTCGCTGTTCTGGATCGGGTCCCAGGAAATAGTTCGAGTTGCGTCGTCATCATTTTGCGCGGCATTGGCCGACCTCCGAATCGTGGGCTCAGAGTCCAATGCTGCGCCAGTACGTGATGAGGAGTCGGATTTATTGAGCGAGGTACAGCCAGCATCGCGGATTAGCTCTGCAAGGGCCGTCAGCGCATACAGGCCCACATTTGCCGTATCGGCCTCGTGACAGGCAGCACAAGCGACCCGATCAAACATCCATACGGGGACTTCCAGAAATCGGTCCGACCGGCCGCCAGTAAGATTGCACCGATACACTGCATCACCAGGCTTATCGATCTCGTGATGGATATAGACCGACTGCCCAAACCAAGGATGCCATCGATAAAGAACCTCTCGGCACTCGATAACGTGGGTGTTCTGGCGTGCAATTGTACAAAATCGAGCGGCCCCAGACCGCTCTCGACAAACGATCACCTGACGACGCATTCTCCACAACAGAACGGACGCAGAAGGCCGCATGAAACCAACCACATTACATCTTAGCTGAGCCGTAAACCTGTCCTAAAAAGCAGGACCACTTCATCGGACTTTCCGCGATAAGCAAAATACATACCTTTTGAAACACACGTATGGGGAAGACCGCTGTGCAGAAAATCAAGACAACCAATCCAAATTTCAAACTGCAACATGCTTCTCCGGATGACGCGGATCTTGTAGTGGAGTACATGAAGAAACTCGGCGCCTATCAAAAGATGGCGGACAAGATCACGGCAACCGGGCCGCTAATTAAGCGGCTTCTGGATGAAAAACTGGGCGAGGCGCTGTTTGGTTACTACAAAGGAGAGGTTGTAGGTTTCGTTTACTTTTTCCAGAAGTCATCTGCATTTACGGGACAGGCAGGCCTCTATATTGATGGGTTTTTCTTGGATACGGAAGTTCGTCATCAGGGTCTTGGGAAGGTCATCATGGAATATCTTTGCTCGCTTGCCTTGCAGCGAAACTGCCGGATGATGGAATGGGGCGTTCTGGACTGGAATACACCTACCATTGAATTCTACAGGAGCCTTGGCGCCTATAGTGTAGATGAGATGACAATTTTCAGATTTACTCCAGACGATCTCAAATCAAATGCTCTCGCGTTTCAGAGGCAACCATAGCGGCTGTAATAGATGTAATTAAGCTGAAGGGGCCGTTCGGCGAAAGGCGTGTTGAGTTGGGTGTGAGGCGATCGTAATAGGTGCGGCTATGCGAAAACTGATAAACCTCTTATAACCGGGATTGATGCTGTAACCGCTCGGACACACTATTTCTGAGGCCTGTCTGAAGTCATCACTCATGGGTTCAAATAGGCGTATTTGATAAGAGAGTGTTCCTGGCTCATCGTGACCACTGAGCATTGATTGTGCCGCCAAGGTCGCGGCGCGGCAACGTCTGCGCCCGATTTTGATGACCACTTTTGCTTTCATGCTCGGGGTGCTGCCTTTGACCATCGCGTCGGGGGCGGGGGCCGGGACGCAGAACTCAATTGGTATCGGCGTGCTCGGCGGCATGGCCTCTTCCGCGGTGGTCGGGATCTTCTTGGTGCCGGTGTTCTATGTGGTGGTTCTGAAAATCCGGCAGATGCTAACGCGTAAGAAAGCAGATGTTTGATTAAGAGACGAAAGCGCGCCACCATAGAGTGAAGCGACGCTGCGGCGATATGTCCAAAGCGCCGCGCTCTCATTCTGGTCCGTTTCGCCCGCGCAGCCATTGCATTCCAATTTTAATATGTTTGACTAGTTAAGCAAATATTTGCGTCAGACATTCTATCAGGATCGGAAGCACATCATGCGATTATCAGCCCATTTACTCGGAGCCACCTCCCTGACCTTGCTGTCAACGATGGCCATCGCGCAGGATGGCGAGCGTGGTCGCGATGAGCAACTTAATATCATCTACTGGCAGGCGCCCTCGATCCTTAACCCCTATCTTTCGGGCGGTGTGAAAGAGCGTGATGCCTCCAGCATGGTGTTGGAGCCTTTGGCCAACGCCGATGAGAAAGGCGAGCTGGTCCCGAAACTGGCGGTCGAAATTCCCACGGTCGAAAACGGTGGCATGACTGAAAACCTCAAGACCATCACTTGGAAACTGAAGGAGGGGGTGACTTGGTCCGACGGCACGCCGCTCACAGCCGAGGATGTGAAGTTTACGGCAGATTACTGCATGAACCCCGAAGGCGGTTGCGCACAACTATCAAAGTTCAATGACGTGAAAGAAGTCGAAGTCATTGATGACCGCACCGTGACGATCCATTTCGACGAGCCGAAACCATACCCTTATCTGCCTTTCGTGGGCGCGGCCTCGCCCATCCTTCAGGCGGCCCAGTTCGCAGAATGCACCGGTGCGCGGGCCCCCGGCTGCACGAAGGAGAACTTTAACCCGATTGGCAGCGGCCCCTTTGTAGTGACGGACTTCCGCCCCAACGATTCTATCCAGCTTGTGGCGAACGACAATTACCGCGATCCGAGCAAACCTGCCTTTGCCAAGCTCAACTTCAAAGGCGGTGGGGATTCCGTCTCAGCCGCGCGGGCGGTGATGGAGACGGGCGAGTTTGACTACGCTTGGGATCTGCTGATGGCGCCCGACGTGCTGGCGAAGATCGCCGAAGGCGGTACCGGAAAGCCGATTTTTGAGTTCGGACCGTTGGTGGAGCGGATTGAGATCAATATGACGAACCCCTCCCCGGACCTGCCGCCGGAAACCCGCGCGACGGTTGAAGAGCCGCATCCTTTCCTGACAGACCTGCGCGTTCGGCAAGCCATGAGCATGGCAATCGACCGCGACTTGCTCAACGAAATCGGCTACGGTCAGGCAGGTCGGCCAACCTGCAATCTGGTCCCCGCGCCGCCAATCTATAGCTCTGACAATACCGAATGCATGACACAAGATTTGGAGGGGGCGAAAGCGCTTTTGGGAGAAGCGGGCTGGCGGGATGAAGACGGTGACGGCGTGCGCGAGAAGGACGGGATGCACCTGTCGATCCTGTTTCAGACCTCGACCAATGCCGTGCGGCAAGACTTTCAAGCGCTAATCAAGGACTGGTGGAACCAGATCGGTATCGAGGTTGAGTTGCGCAACATCGACGCGTCGGTCTTTTTTGGCGGCGATCCCGGCAGCCCCGACACATTCCCCAAGTTCTATGCCGATGTTGAGATGTATGCGAATCTCTATGACGGCACCGACCCGCAAGCCTATCTTGCGCAGCGCCGTTGCGGGAATGAGCCTAAGCCTTCGACCCAGTGGCAGGGCGAGAACATCAACCGCTTTTGCGACGAGGAATACGACTCGCTGCTGGATGAGCTTTCTCGTACCAGCAAGATCGAAGACCGGGCGCGTCTGGTCAAACGTTTGAACGACATCATCACGACTGAAAGCAAATCCATGTTGCCGCTGATCAACCGCGCAGCAGTGGCGGCACAGGGCAACACGCTTGGTGGCGTAAAGCTGAACGCTTGGGACAGTGACCTGTGGAACGTTGCCGATTGGTATCGCACCGAAGGCTAAACGAAAAAAGCAGTGGCTCCTTCGAGCCACCGCTTCGAGATTCAGGTGATTGCCTGCTGCGCGGGCTTGTGAGCCGGAGCGGACCGCCACAACTTCGATTTCAACCAGCCAAGCCGGGTTCGCCAATCCCGCGGGGTTAGCAATTCGGGCTGCTCCTCAGTGCCAAAATATTGGGTATAGCCTTCCATAAAAACCTTCAAAGTCCATCCCCTCGCTGCCGTCGGGAGTGACGAGATAGGCCTGCATTTTGATGACATCCCCCATATCGAGGTCAATCCCGGCAAGTTTCTTCTCAATCGAAGCCAGAACCCTGACAGTTTGGGTTGCCGTATCTCCGAAATATTCGGGCGAGCCTTTCTCTGCCGTTTCATCAGCGACCACAGGCAAGGTGCCGCTGAGATAAACCAAAGTGGCATCCGCTGGCACCTCTACCGCTTGCAAGATCGGGAAGTCGGAATCCCGCAATCCATGGCGGATAACTTCTGAGCTTTGAGCGAATGCTGCGGTGGCCGTCAGTACGCTGGCCGCGGCGAGGGGGCGATAAATTTGCGGATCATTCGTGTTCCTCCGTATTCTGGTCTACTGGTTCGGCGGGACGGGCATCGGCCACGGCATCAAGCGTGCCATCTGCCTCATAGTCATTGCCAAGGTTGGTTTTCAGATATTCGGTAATGGCGAGCACCTGCTTATCATCAAGGAAATGGCCGAAGCTGGGCATGGCTGCCTGACCGTTGATGATGATGTAGGTCGCGTAATCGGCGAATTCGAGGTTCGGGTTCCCGCTGAGCGCAGGGTATTTCCCGGCCCCAACTGCGCCTGACCCATCGGCAATATGACAGCCAGAGCAGAGCGACTGATACAATTCCTCGCCATCCTCGCTGACATATTCCTCAACCCATTCACCCCCATCTGAAATGGCGGTGATCTCGCGCTTTTCGGCCCGTGCTTCGACCTCTGATGACGTCTCGGCCGTTTCCGTTATTGCGCAGTGCGCGTGTCTACTTCACCATCTGGGGCATAGAGCGGCAACGTGCCGAGCATACCTACGATCGCGGCTGTGATAAAAGTCTGTCGCATGGCTTCACCCGTTGATTACTTTGTCATGGAGACGCGAAATCGCATCGAGGGAGGAGGGGATCGCCCCTTCTTGCCTGGCTGGTAGATAGGAAAGATGCTCGCCCGCACACACCACGCGATTGTCGATCTTGATCGCTTCGTCGTAATCGTCGCAATTTTCCCAGACGCCAGAGCAGCCCAGCACCTACGGCACCTTGTGCCAGACAACACTCACGACGGTTTTGAACTCATCGCGGTATTGCGGGTGGATCCTGGCACCTTGGCGCAGGGCCCATTCCAGCCGCTCATCAGGCTGCATCGCGTTGAACTTGTAGGAGTTCTCTCCGCGCCATGTGTAACCGCCCAGAAGCGTTCCTGGGCCGTCTGAGAAATAGCCGGTGGAGGGGTAGCTGATTTGCCCGATGGCTAGATCAGTATAGCTGATCCCGCCATAGATATCCTCGTCTTCCTCCCAGAAGAGGCGCTTAAATTCGAGACCCCATTTGGTCGATCCATTGTAGTACATGGAACTGATCGCATTCGCTAAACCGCCCGAAAGATTATGGTCAATCTGACCGAGGATGGAGAAGGGGATGGTGCAAACGCAGTAGTCCGCCTTACTGGTCTTTTGACCGCCGCCGGCGCTGTCTTCCCATGGCACCGTCACGCCATTCTCGTCTTGCTGAAGTGAGACGACCTTGGCGTTATAGGTGATAAGATCTCCCACCTCACGCTCAAACCCTTTGGCGATGCCGTCCATCCCGCCGACGGGCTGGAACATGGGGGCGTGGTGGTCGACGGTCTCATGCGTGGCAAGATATTCCCACAGGCGTGACTGCAAGACTTCCTGCGGGTTAAGCAGGTCAGACGCCTCTGGTGCCGCGCCGACACCGCCGCCGGGCTGTTTGGCATAGCCACGGTAGTAGCTGTTCTCCAGGCTCTTGACGTATTCATCCTTCTCATTCAGGACCCCGAAGGAATACAGGCTTTCCAACAGGACCTCGCGGTCATCTGCGGTGACCAGCTCATCCAGTTTGCCTGGGTTCACAACCTTGGCCAGCAGTTCCGAAATATGGCCGCGGTAATCGGTCTTGATGTCCTCCAAACGCTGTGGCTTGCCGCCATAGGCGTCCGACTTGTGAACGGGACGGCAGTGAAATGGGTTCCAAGAAATTCCTGCGCTGAGCCATGCGCGCGGGGAGGACCTGCGACGAAGACTACAATAGGCACGAGCACGGTGCCATGATGTCGACCGGAAATGCCGGGACTACCCCGATCTCTTTATAATGCCGAAGCCATAAGAGTGAGCGCGGAAAGCATGCCGATGGCCTCGGCATGGTCCGCGGGAGTGAATTGAATGTGGTTTGCCGAGAGCCGCTTGACCTGTGGAAGCAGCGCGGCTGCATCGGCAAAAATTTGGCGCATCATTCGAATCTCTACCGTCAGTGGTGGTGTGCAAGGACTTGAAACCTCCGTGTTCCCGGCCGCTTGCACAGCCTGTTTAACGGCGTCTTGAATGCGGTGATGAGAGGTTTTGCTAGCGCCTGCGCCGAGCGACGTCTTAGTTATAATCTGACGTGCATGGGGAAATTGATGGGCGACCTCCTTGCACAAGTGGTCGTCGCCGCTGGCGGCAAGCAAGAGGACCCCAATCTCGGTGGCGTAGCCGGCAAAGAGGGTCGGCTCGCCCACGATCTCACCGTTCATCTTGATTTCGGCAAAGGCCAAACCGGAGATCGTATGGGCGAGCACGCCATACTCTCCTGCCGCGCCGTGATATCCAATAAGAACGACGCCGCTTTAGTCTTCTGTGAGGCCTTGGATCGTGGAAATCGGACGCGGTTTTTCGGATACAAGCTCGGCCCGTGGGTCAAGTTCATCGGCGATCATTGCGCATCGGCCCGTGCGAGTCGGCCACAGTGACCGCTGTCGCACCGCCATCAAAAGCACCAGAGATTGCTGCATTGGCCTCTCGTGTCATGAGGGGACGAGCGGCTTCATATTCAATGTTTCCGCGCTGGCCTGCAGCGGTTCACTAATTCCTGCGATAACTTCGAAGTCGACTGAAATTAAGATCTTCATGCTTATTCTCCTGTAGGCGGATTGTCGGCGTCAAGAAAGTTAATGCACGAACCCGCATTGGAGGATCTGCTTATTAATAATGCGCAACAATGTTGTTGAGGTACTTGATCCGGACCATCTCTATCGGGATTGGACAGCCCAAGGATTTCATCGGCTTGCCAGTTTGCCTTTCGCAGGCAAGTCAAGGAACTTGGCACAAGAGCTCCCGCGTCGGTTGCGGAACAGTCCTGCGTTCCAGAAGGTATATCATCTCGCCGTTTTAGATCACAATGATGCTCTGTTATGAATGGGAGGAAACCATGCAGATTTTTCGTCGCGTCCTGTTGGGCGCCATTCTTATGTCAACCCTACTCGGCACTTCCGTGATCGCTAAGGAAAGCGATCCGATCACACTCGTGTTGCCCTATTCGGCGGGGGGGCCGACTGATGGCCTGACCCGTTATCTGGCCGATGGTCTGTCCAAAATTACTGACCGCACTTTCTTGGTGGAGAACAAGCCGGGTGCCAACGGCATCATCGCCGCGCAGTTCGTGGCGCGAACCCGTGCGCCACAGAACACCCTTCTAGTCGGCGGAACGGGCCCAATTTCGCTAAACACCATGCTGCGCAAGAACCTGCCGTTCAGCCTCGAAGACTTCCAGCCGGTATCGCTGGTCGCCAGCGGCCCGATGGCTGTGACCGTGCCGGTCTCCTCCGGTCTTGAAACGCTGGAAGATTTCGTTGCCCAGGGCAAGTCTAAGCCGCTGCGGTTCGGCACCTTCGGCCCCGGCAGCCTCAGCCAGCTCTATGGCGCGCTGCTCAGCAATGTCTTCGACCTGGACTTGATCGAGGTAAGCTACAAAACCACCGCGGAAGAGGTGAAGGACATTCTGGGCGGCCAGGTCGATTTTACCGTATCCTCGCCCTTCGGCGTGATCGGCCAGATTCAGGCTGGCGAAATGAAGATGCTGGGCGTTGCCCTTCCCGAGCGGATGGAGCAGCTGCCTGAGGTTCCGACTTTCGCAGAACTGGGGTACCCAGAGCTGACCGCGTCCTTTTGGACCGGCATCTTCGCTCCCACTGCGATGGATGTCACGCTGGTCGCTGAGATCAACAGCGCCCTAGCCGAGATCATCTCAAAGCCGGAAACACAAGAAATGCTGAGTAAGATCGGCCAGTTCGCCATCGGTGGTGAAATCGAGGTCCTGAGCGAGCAGCTGCACATCGATCGGGAAAAATGGGGCGGCGTAATCGAAGAGCGGGGTATCGTGCTTGAATAATCCCTTTGTCGCTCCGGCTAGCCTGGAGCGACAAACGCCAGGTCAGAGGTAAAGAAAAGGGGTCGCACGCGACCCCTTTTCTTTACTTAGTGGGGAAACTCAACCCTTCTGATAAGAGCGCGGTATATGCCCCATCAGGGTCTGGGAGAAGCCGCCATCGACGATCAGCTCGGCCCCGTTGACATAGGAGGCGCGCTGGCTGGCCAGATAGACCACTGCCTCGGCCAGTTCTTGGCCTTTTCCGATCCGTCGCATCGGCACGACTTCTTCGCGGTGTCGAAGATCTTGGGGGTCTTCGTAGAACCGTTCCGTCAGTGGGGTGCGGAACAGCCCCGGGCTGACGCTGTTGCTGCGGATACCCTCGGGGCCCCATTCCACAGCCAACTGCTGATTCAACATCAGAATTGCAGCCTTGCCCATAGCGTAGCCGCCAGAATTGGGCTGGGCATTCCGGCCCGCAATCGAGGCAATGTTGATGATGGCGCCAGGCTCTGCGCTGTCTCGCGCCAACCGGAAAGCCTGCGCGCAGCGTAGATAGCCGCCGACATTGACGTTCATCTGTGTCTGCCAAACCTCCAGGTCAAGATCGGACAGTGGGGCAGGGCCTGACAAAGCCGCGTTGTTCACGAGCACGGCCGGGGCGCCTAAAAGAGTCTGGCAATTGGCAAATGCCTCTACCACGGAAGCGCAATCGCCGACATTCACAGGGGCAAAAGCTACGTCATCGTCGAAACGGGCCAGGGTTTGGGGTACGCCCGGCGCAGGACCCTCGCCGGGCAGGTCCAGCATCAGGACGCGTGCGCCCACCTCGAGGAAAGCTTCGGTGATTGCGAGACCAAGGCCACCGCGGGCGCCGGTTACAATGCAGGTGCGGCCCGAAAGGCCAAGCCAGTTGGTCATGTCCGAACTCCGATTTGGCCGGGATGCGTTGTCATCGAGATCAAAGTTTCCCCGTCAGTTCCGGGACAATGTTGAATAGGTCTCCAACCAAGCCGTAATCGGCAATTTTGAAGATCGGAGCTTCTTCGTCCTTGTTGATGGCGACGATGATCTTGCTGTCCTTCATGCCGGCGAGATGCTGGATCGCGCCCGAGATGCCCACGGCGACATAAAGATCAGGTGCCACGACCTTGCCGGTCTGGCCGACCTGCCAGTCGTTGGGGGCATAGCCCGAGTCGACGGCGGCGCGGGATGCACCGACGGCGGCGCCCAGCTTGTCGGCCAGCTTCTCGATCAGGGCGAAGTCGGCTTCCGAACCGACGCCGCGCCCTCCCGACACGACCACGCCTGCGCTAGTCAGTTCGGGGCGGTTAGATGCGGCCACCTTGTCTTCAATCCATTCGGACAGGCCAGGATTGTCGCGGGTCGCCACAACCTCGACCAAGGCTGAACCACCCGTGCCAGCCATATCAAAGGTCGAAGTGCGGATCGTCATCACCCTGACGCTGTCCGTGGACTTGACAGTCTGGATAGCGTTGCCTGCATAAATCGGACGCTCGAAGGTATCTGCGTCAACCACGCCGACCACGTCGGACAGGATCATCACATCCAGGAGGGCCGCCACGCGCGGCATGATGTTTTTCGCATCCGTCGTCGAGGGGGCCAGGATGTGGGAATAGCCCGATGCCATGCTGGCGATCAGCGCGGCTACGGGTTCGGCCAGACGATGACCGTAAAGCGCGTCTTCAACGACCAGCACCTTGGAGACGCCGTCGATCTTGGCCGCCTCATCAGCTGCTCCCTTGGCCGAGGCGCCGATGCAGAGCACGGTCACATCGCCCAGTTGCTTAGCCGCGGTCACCGCCTTGCCAGTGGCGTCCAGCGCCAGCGTGCCGCTGGTTACTTCACCAATCAGAAGAACAGCCATTATACAGCCCTCACTTCCTTGAGTTTCGTCACAAGCTCTTCGACCGAGCCCACCTTGATGCCTGCCGCGCGCGCTGCCGGTTCCGTGGTCTTGATCACCGTCAGGCGCGGGGTGAGATCGACGCCGTATTCGGCGGCGGTCTTTTCATCGAGCTGCTTTTTCTTGGCCTGCATGATGTTTGGCAACGACGCATAGCGCGGTTCGTTCAGGCGCAGGTCGGTGGTCACGATTGTGGGCAGTTTCACCTTGATTGTCTGTAGACCGCCGTCCACTTCGCGTGTGACCAGGGCGTGATCGCCCTGAATGTCCAGATGCGACGCGAACGCCGCCTGAGACCAGCCCAGCAGGGCCGACAACATCTGGCCGGTGGCGTTCATGTCGTTGTCGATAGCCTGTTTGCCAGCGATCACGAGACCGGGGTTTTCCTCGGCGATAAGGGCTTTCAGGATTTTGGCCACCGCCAGCGGTTCGATGTCGTCGTGAACTTCATCGGTGGCCACGACCAGAATGGCGCGGTCGGCCCCCATCGCGAGGGCTGTGCGCAGGGTTTCCTGCGCCTGCTTGACGCCGATTGACACGGCGACCACCTCGGTGGCCACGCCGGCTTCCTTTAGCCGGATCGCCTCTTCAACGGCGATCTCGTCGAACGGGTTCATCGACATCTTCACATTCGCAAGGTCGACGCCACTCCCATCCGACTTCACGCGCACCTTCACGTTGTAGTCGATCACCCGTTTGATTGGGACAAGGATCTTCATTTTACGTTTCCTTCATAGGTGGATGGGGAAATGTTTGCCACGCCGCCGCGGTTGGTCGTACGGAGCAGTTTTGCAAGGCTCTTCACCCCGAAGATCAGCAGGAACGCCAGCGTGAACAAGCCAAAGACGGCCGAGATCGGGCGCTCGAGGAAGGTCGTATAGTCGCCCATAGACACCACCATCGAGCGGCGGAAGTTCTCTTCGATCATCGGGCCCAGGACGAATCCGAGCAGCAGGGTCGAGCCGTCGAAGCGCAGCAGGCGCAGGCCGATGCCGAGCCCGCCGAAGAGCACCAGCATGTAGATGTCGGTGACTGAATTGCGGATCGAGTAGATACCGACCGAGAGGAGGGCCAGCATGATCGGGAACAGCACCGGGTAGGGCACCCGCAGCAGGCGCACCCACAGGCCGACTAGGGGGATGTTCAGCACCACCAGAAGAATGTTGCCGATCACGAAAGAGGCCACCATGCCCCAGAACAGCTGAGGTTGATCCGTAATCAGCAGCGGCCCGGGGATGACACCGTGCACGATTAGCACGCCCAGGATCATCGCCATGACGGCATCACCGGGGATGCCCAGGCTCATGGTCGGGATGAAAGCGGTCTGGATAGCGGCGTTATTTGCCGATTCGGGCGCTGCGACCCCTTCGATGGCGCCTTTGCCGAAGCGTTCGGGATGACGGCTGACGCGTTTTTCCAGCGTGTAGGACATGAAGGTGGCGATGGTGCCGCCAGTCCCGGGCAGGGCGCCGAAGAAGGCGCCTATGCCGGTGCCACGCAGCATGGGCAGGATGCTGCGTTTCCATTCTTCACGGCTGGGCAGCATTGAACGCAGCGAGACGTGCTGCGCGGCCATCTTGGTGTCCGGCCCTCCGCCCGAGGTGGCGATGATCTCGGGCAGGCCGAACAGACCCAGGGCAAGGGCCACGAGCGGCAGGCCGTCGAAAAGCTCGGGCGTGTTGAAGGTGAAACGGGCAGCGCCACTGTTGAGGTCGAGCCCGACGATGCCGAGCAGGATGCCGAAGACAACGGTGATGAGCGACTTGATCGGCTGTCTGCTGGAAAGCAGGGAGGCCGCGACTAGGGCGAAGGTCATCAGCATAAAGTATTCCTGGGGGCCGAACTGCATGGCGACACCGGCCAGCGGAACGGTCAGTACCGCCAGCATGACCGCGCCGATCATGCTGCCGACAAAGGACGCGATGGCCGTCATGAACAGCGCTACCCCGGCCTTTCCGTTCTGCGACATCGGGTAGCCATCGAAGCCGGTGACGACACTGGTCACCGTGCCCGGCATGTTTAGCAGGATCGACGCGGTCGAGCCGCCATAAGCGGCACCATAGTAGATCCCTGCCAGCATGATGACGGCGTAGCTGGGGTCGATATGGTAGGTGATCGGCATCAGCATGGCCAGGGTGGCCATGCTGCCCAGGCCGGGCAGAACGCCGACGACGGTGCCAAGCAGTACGCCGAAACCGCAGTAGAGGATGCCGTGAAAGGACAGCGCGACAGCAAAGCCGAGGGTCAGGTTCTCGAGAAGGGAGCCGGTCATAGCACGATCACTTTCATCGAAAGTCCGAGGATGTAGACGAACAGCAAGGCGCAGAAGAGCGAGGTTGCCGCCGAGAGCACCAACGCCCGTACCAGGTTGCGGTCCTGCGATGCGAAGGTCGACAGGAAGACCATCGTGAAGATTGCCGGGATCAGGCCCAGTCGTTCGATTAGAAGCGCGAAGGCGATCAGCGCGGCGCAGATCATCGCCATCGACCAGACCGAAGCGCCTGTGGCCGGGAAGGAGGTCGGTCCGATCTTCAGCGCTGCGACCAGCAGCGCGGCCCCCAGAAGTAGCATGGCGATGGCCATCATGCGAGGGAAGTAGCCCGGGCCCATATTCGAAAGTGCCCCCATGTCATACGAGGAGCTTTCCGCGAGCGCGAAGACTCCGATCAACAGTGTCAAAATTGCAGCGACCACATCGGGCAGTCGTTCTCTTATCCGTAGGTACATTTCATTTCCTCCCTGATGCTTGAGTTGCGCTGCTGTCGAGAAACTCCTTAAGCAGCATCCCTCCGAGCGCCGTGCCGTGAACCGACAGGTGTCCTCCAAGCTGGATGGCCTGGAGTATTTCGCCGTGATTGACGCCCGCTTCGAGGGCGAAGCGGATCTTACGGCGCAGCGCCCCGGGATTGAAGCCTGTGAAACAGGCGCTCAGCGCGATCTCGATCAAGCTCTGCTCTGCGGGGCCGAGGCCGTCAAGGCTGTCGTTACTGTCCACGAACGCAAGCACTTGATCGAGGTACTCGGGGTCCATCCGGGCGAGGGCCTTGATGCCGGCGATGTCGTCGGGCAGCGCGCGTTCGATCCGGGCCCTGAGCTCGGACGGCAGGTTGCCGGACAGGTCAATTCCAGCTTCTTCGGCAAGGATCTGGGCGCCGTCGTAGACCGCATCCAGCCCCTGTTCGGTCACGATGCGAAGCACGTCCAGCACATCGGGCACGGTTGCTCCGGCCTCGAAGGCCAGGCAAAGGTGCGTGCGAACTCCGTTGCTGTAGAGATGCGTGGCCGAGGAATCGAGGGCGAGGTAAATCAGTTCGATCATCCGCTTCGACAGTGGGCCGGTTCGTGCCGGATGACCGGCATAGGCGGCATAGCGGCTCAGGAATTCCGGGTTGGTCCGGAGGATCGCTTCGGTCCAGGGGCGCCAGTAGCCACGCTCGGCGATGAAGTAGTTCTTGATTACCAACTGTTCGGGAGTGAAGGCGTCACTTATGCAGGTCTGCTCCGCTTTGGGGGTGAAAACCTCTCCGGTCATGAATTGAGCCCTGGTGCCGGCGATGTAGCGCAGCAGGGGGCAGAGCGGCTCAAGCCGCCTTGACGAAGTCAGCTCGACGGCGTTCACGCGCAGCGCTCGCGTCCCCAGCTCGCAGGCCAGGCTGCGCACCAGCATCCGCGCGGCCTCGGTCAGGCCTTGGATCGCGGGGTCCTCTTCGGTCAACACCGGCAGCAGCAGCGTCAGGCTGGCCTGCTGAGGATGCGTCGCCGCGAAGGCGGTTGCGGCGGTCTGGATGCTGGGCAACAGATCCTCGGGGCCGGAGCCCAGGGGCGTGGCGTCGATCACGGCCGGGTACCCCCCGGCGCAGGCATCCGACAGGCCGGCCAGAGCTGGCAGGGGGATATGGCTGCGCAGGGTCAGGGCAGTGGCGCTGTCCTGTGCGACAGGCGCGCAAGAGCATGGCGCAAAGGGGAATGACCCGCCATAGATTGACGATCCGCCATCGACGCTCAGCACCGCACCATCCATCGGCCATGCGTCCTCACTGGCCAGAAATAGCAGCGCCGCCCCCAGTTCCTCGGGGCTCGCCATGCGCCCCAAGGGGATCTTTGCAACTGCCTGCACCGGATCGATTCGGCCGGCCTTGATCAGATCGGACACCAGTTCGGTGCGTACGAAGCCGGGGCACAGTACGCTGACACAGAGGTCGGGACGCTGCCGCGACAGCGCGCGAGAGGCAGCGATCAGGCCTGCCTTGCTGGCGCTGTAAGCGCCCCGGAAGGGGATCGCACGCAGCCCGGCCCCCGAAGAGACATTGACCACCCGCGCCCCCGGGGCCAGACGCGTGCCGAGCAGGGAGACCAGCCGAAGCGGCGCCACCAAGTTGAGAGACAGCAGCGGCTGAAGGGTCTCGGCGGGCTTGTCCACCAGGGGGCTGTTGCTGCTGTCGGACATGCCGGCGTTATTGATGATCGCGGTGATCTCGCCTGTGTCCCGGGGCAACTCTAGGTGTAGGGGCGCGGCGATGAGGTCGGCGCACAGGCCCAGATGATCCGCTTGGGCAGCGGCGCCAAGGGGCAAGCTGCGCAGGGCCGCGTCAAGCCTTCTTTCGTCACGATCGATCAGCAGGCAGCGCCAACCATCGGCCGCGAAAAGCCGGGCCGCAGCAAAGCCGATGCCAGCCGCCGCTCCGGTGATCAGGACTGTGCGCAACGTCTCCTCCTCCCTCGTAGGTCTTAGATGTTGGTGACGGTCACGCCGCCATCGATTACCAGAGACTGCGCCGTGACGAAACCGGCTTCATTACTGGCCAAGAAGCAGATGCCGCGGGCGATGTCGGTCACGGTACCCAGACGACCCAGCGGGGTGCTGGCGATGCGTTTGGCGTCGCGTTCGGCATTGCGGTTGCGCTGTGTCCCCTCGGTTGGCACGGCAGAGGGGCACAGGGCGTTGACGCGGATGTTGCGCGCGCCCAGCTCTGCCGCGGCGGCACGGGTGATGCCCAGTATGCCGGACTTGATGCCGGAATAGACGATCGAGCTCTTGGTCGAGCGCAGCGCCGCGGTGGAAGCGACATTGACAATGGCGCCCCCGCGTTCGGGATCCATGGCCGCCGCCGCCGCCTGGATGCCCCAGACCACGCCCTTGAAGGCGACGTTCAGCATCCGGTCCATGGTTTCTGGCGTGATGTCCGGCACCGCCTGATAGCGGACCCAGGCGGCATTGTTGACCAGGATGTCGAACCGGCCGCCATGATCCAGCGCCTGCTGGACGGCGCCCGCTATCCCTTCCTGGGTCGAGACGTTGGCCACTACGCCGAAGGCTTGGCCGCCGGCCTCACGGATCTCGGCCACGGCGGCCTCGACAAATTCCTCTTTCAGGTCGTTGACCCCGACGATTGCGCCGCGGCCGGCCATCTGGCGGGCCGTCTCGCGGCCGATGCCGTTGCCCGCTCCGGTGATAAGGGCCACCAGGCCCAGCATGTCCTGTTGCATCAGTCTCTCCTCAGGCCGCATCAATGAAGGTTTGTCCGACGCCCTGCTGACCCGTGGCAACGGGGAAGGCGATGGCGATCTTGCGGATTTCGCGCAGCGAGAAATGTAGCGGAAGCTCCCAGGTGAAACCCATGGCACCATGCAGGTGGATGGATTTCTCGAGAACGAAGATCGCGTCGGCCAGGCCGATCATGAAGGTGGCCTCGACGTCTCGGGGCACGCCGAATTCGTCAGGCATCAGCCCGCGCGCCAGGCTGGCCTTGTTCTTCTCGACCAGAAGCTTAAGCCGTGCCAGGCTGTGACGCACGGATTGCTTGGCACTGAGCGGGCGGCCGAACTGGCTGCGGGTCGACAGATAGGTGGCGGTGGTCTCCAGCGCATTTTCGGCCAGGCCGGTGACATAGGCGCCGTAAAGCAGCGCCGCGTCGCGCCGCAGGGCGGCGAAGCCAGCGGCATCCATCGTAGCCACGATCTCTGCCCCGTACAGGGCCAACCAGCTTTGCGGGCGTTCCGGGTCCAGCGCGGGGTCCTCGGTCATGGCAAGCGAACGGCGCGACAGCAGGGCGGCGCCATCGGCGGTGGTTACCAGGACGACATCCACACCGGGCGCAAAGCGTGCGGCGCTTGCTTGACTGCTTTGCAGATCCCCCTGCCAGGCGATGGTGCCAAGGGTGTCACCGTTGATTAGGGCCTCGGCCTGCGCGCTGCCGGCAAATGCCTGCGCCAGCAGAATCTGCTCTACCAGCGGGAAGTCGAAGAAGGTTTCCTTGCCGGCGATTGCGGAGATCGACAGGGCGAAGTTCAGCCCGAGGCCAAGACCACCGTCGTCCTCGGTACCGCAGATGCCCAGCAGGCCGGATTCGGCGAAGACCGCCGCGGCGGCCGTCAGGTCGCGGCCGGTGGCATCGGCGATGGCGGCGGTGGCGGCGTCGGTGAAATCTTCAGGGCGCAGGCCTTCAAGTTCCGTGCTCATGTTAAAGATCCTTCGGCAGGTTCAGGATGCGTTGCGCGATGATGTCCAGCTGCACCTCGGAGACGCCGGCATAGATGGTTTCTGCGCGTGCGAAGAGGTAACCGGTGGTGAACTGCGCCTTGGCGCGGCGTGCCAGCGGGCGGGACTGCGGTCCCACTTGGGCCAGAAGTTCGTAGGCAAAGCTGGCAAAGGCCTGATGGCATTCGGACCAGTAGAATTTCGACAGCGACCCGCGGGCCCCGATGAGTGCGCCGGTTTCCAGATGCTCGACCGAGGCCTCGATCATGCCCTTCAGGCCGTCGATTTGACCCAGGATCTCGCCGATACGGGTCTGAACGCCGGGTTCCGCCAGCTTCGCGGCCAAAGTCGGATCCAACTTGCAGGCTCGGATCAGGCCGCGCAGTTCGGCCTCGAAACGCCAGGGGCGATACATGCGGTTGGTGGCGCGTTCGATCGACAGCACGCGGATGGCCGCGCTCCAGCCTTCGTCGGGGGCACCCAGGCGGGAACTGTCGGCCACCTCGACATCCTTGAAGAAGACCTCGGCAAAGCTTTCCTTGCCGTCGATCGACTTGATCGGACGCACGGTGATGCCGGGGGTGTCCATGGGCACGGCGAACATCACCAAGCCCTTGTGGCGATCAGCCACTGTGCCGGTGCGTGCCAGCAGTAGGCAATAGGTCGCTTTAGCCGCGCCCGAGGTCCAGATCTTCTGGCCATTAATGCGCCAGCCCTCGCCGGTCTGCTCGGCCTTGGTGCGCAGCCGCGCCAGGTCAGAGCCGGCATCGGGTTCCGAAAAACCCTGGCACCAGTAGTCCTGCATCGCCAGGATGCGCGGCAGGAAAATGGCTTTCTGCTCTTCGGTGCTGACGGCCATGATGATGGGGCCGGCCAGCTCCTTGCCGACGGATCCGACACTTTCGGGCATCAGCAGGGAGCCGATTTCCTTGTTGACCGCCAGGTGTTCACGCAGTGAAAGCCCGTAGCCGCCGTATTCGGTAGGCCAGGTCATCCCGGCCAGCCCGGCCTTGTACATTGCCTGTTCCCAGGCAGTACATTCCTGCAGGGTGGGCGTCCGATATTCCAGGCTGTCGGCTCGCATGTGCGAGGGCAGGTTGGCTTGCAGCCAGGCGCGGGCGTGGCTGCGGTAGGTGTCGCGGCCCTTGGCCGGGTTCGGAATGGTCACGTCGGTATCGAAAGGCATTGGCGTCCCCAATCAGGTCAGGCAGAGGGCGAAACGGGGATCAGCAGAGCGTCGAGCGCGACGACGCCTTGTCCCTGTTCACGAACCAGCACCGGGTTCAGGTCGACTTCCGCGACCTTATCGGCGTGGCGGATGGCGAATTCGGACAGGCGCGCTAGGGTTTTGGCGGCGGCCTGAACATCGGCCAGCGGCATCCCGCGCGCGCCGTCCAGAACGGGGAACATGCGCAGCGAACGGATCATCGCTAGGGCTTCGTTCTCGCTCAGCGGGGCGGTCTGCACCTGGACGTCCTGCAAGACCTCGGCGTAGATGCCGCCGATCCCGACCATCGCCACCGGGCCAAAAACCGGATCGCGAGAAATGCCCATGATAAGCTCGACACCCTTGCCGGCCATCGGCGTCACCAGCACACCGTCGATCGTCGCTGCCGGCGCCTTTTCGGCGGCGGCGGCCATGATCTCGGCATAGGCGGCCCGTACGGCGTCGGCATGCGCAAGGTTCAGCATCACGCCACCGATCTCGGTCTTGTGCGGAATGTCGGCTGAAACGATCTTCAGTACGACCGGGAAGCCGAATGCTTGGGCCTTTTCGGCGGCTTCCTCAGCCGAGGTGACCACCGTTTCGGGCAGGACCTCGACACCAGAGCACAATAGGGCCTGCTTAGCGTTGTACTCGTTGCGGAAGGCCGCAGGGTCCAGCGGTTCGGCAGCGATCGGCGCGGCGGCAGTGTGGGGCGCGCTGCACTGTCCGTGCAGGCGAACGAGACCGTCCATGCCGCTCATCGCGCTGTCGATGCTGGGGAAGACGGGAATGCCCAGCATGCGGATCTCGGCCACCGCATCGGCGGGGCCAGCGGCGGCGATGACCAGCAGCCGTTCGGGATAGCTGGCGCGGATCTTGGTCAAGGCCTCGACGTAGATCTTGCGCAGCCGGGCATTGTTCAGCGACAGCGACAGGAACAGCAGCGTGGCATCGGTATTCGCCTCTTCCATCAGCGCTGAAAGCATCTTGAACAGGATGTCTGGGCGGCTCGACATCTGGGCCGAGGCATCGACCGGGTTCTCAGTGCCCGCGGTTGGCACGGTGTCACGGATCATCGCCTTGGTGCTTTCGCTCAGCTCGGGCAGGGTGAAGCCGATCCTGGAAGCAGCATCGGCCATCATGATGCCGAAGCCCCCAGAGGCCGCCACCAGGGTCAGACGATTCCCGGCGGGCAGACGGCCTGGCATCAACTGCGAGGTGGCGTGGCCGACGTCGAGAAGGTCTTCAATGCTGTGCACACGCAGTGCGCCGTGACGGCGGAAGACCGCGTCGATCACCGCGTCCGACCCGGCCAGTGCCCCAGTGTGTGAGGCGGCGGCGGCTTGGCCTCTTTCGGTGGCGCCGATCTTCAGCACGATCACCGGCTTGCCCTTTGCCCGGGCAACGGCCAAGGCGTCGATCAGACGGGCGGCGCTACGGCAAGTCTCCATGCAGCACAGGATGACGCGGGTGTGCTCATCCTCGGCTAGGGCGGCAATTCCGTCGGCCACGTCAACGTCGGCTTCGTTACCGGTGGCGATGAAGCGGCTAACGCCTAGCTGGCGTTGCGTGACCTTCTGCACCAGATAACTGCCGATATTACCCGACTGCGACACGATGCCGACATTGCCCTTGGCGGGCATGTTCTCTTCCAGCACGATCGAGAATGAACCGATGGCCCCATCAATGACGCTGATGGTGCCCAGGCAGTTCGGCCCCATCAATCGCACGCCGCCCGCGCGTGCGATTTCGACCAGCTTCTGTTGAAGCGCGGCACCTTCTTCACCGGCCTCTGCAAATCCAGAAGACAGTACGATCACGGCTTTCACGCCGCGCGCCACGCAGTCACGCAGCGCGGCGGCGGTGGCGGCGGCGGGCACCGCCAGCACGGCCATGTCCGGCGTAGTCGGCAAATCCAGGACCGAGGTATAGACCGAGAGCCCCTGAATCTCTCCACCCTTGGGGTTTACCGGGTAGATCGGCTCGGCATAGCCGTACTTGCGCAGCAGGTGGACCGGACGACCGCCGATCTTGTTGATGTCACCAGAGGCGCCGACGATGGCGATGCCGCGGGCCTTGAAAAAGGCGTCTAGCCCGGTGCCGGGGAAAGGCATTGCATTGGTCATGGTTCAGCGTCCCTTGAATTCCGGCTTGCGTTTTTCGAGGAAGGCCATGCGCGCTTCGCGGGCATCCTCAGTCTTGGCTAGGGCCATGGTGAATTCCTGCTCGAAGCGGTAGGCGTCGCGTTGCGGCATCACGTCGACCATGTTGGCCGCGCGCTTGGCGTAGATGGTGGCCAGCGGCGCCTTAGAGGCGATCTCGCGGGCCAGTTCCATCGCGGTCGGCAGCAGGGCCGCAGCGGTGGTGACCTCCTCAATCACGTTCAGGCGATACATTTCCGCTGCGCTCAGACGGCGGCCGGTGAAGAACATGCGCCGCATCGCTGAACGACCCAGAACGCTGCGCAGCATCGAGGCGCCGCCGGCCAGGCCGACGTTGATCTCGGGCATCCCGAAACTGGCCTCGTCGCTGGCAAAGAAGATGTCGCAGGCCATGGCCATAGCCATGCCGGCGCCAAGCGCCGCCCCGTTGACGGCCGCGATCACTGGTTTGGCGCATTCGCGAATGGCGTTCGTGGTCTCACGTGTGATGCGGTTGTGTTCCAGGAAATCTCCGGGAATGTCTTCGGCGGGGCGGTCCTTCAGATCGGCCCCAGCACAGAACACCTTGCCGCCGGAAATGAGCACGGCGCAGCGAATGTCGTCGCGCGCAGAGATCTCGTCGAACGTCGCGACGATCTGGCGGCGCATCTCGCGGCACAGGGCGTTCACCGGTTGCCGATCCAGTGTCACCAGGGCGACATAATCGGACACTTCAAGACGGACAAGTTTTTCGGTCATGGCATTCCTCCTCGCGGCTGACCCATCGGTCAGCTTTGGGGTCTGAATATCGACCCAGGCGCAGTACTTGCAAGAATAGACCCCTGTTCAGAAGTACAGATCAGTACTGCAAAAAAGAGCATTGTCTCTTAAGTAACTGATATAAGTGTTAGAAGTCACAAGATTTCAGTGAGGCCTAGGCTGCGAGAGGGCGGCGGGCGACTGAACGATCGGTCAGCCGCCCCCCAGAGTTGCCGCCGTGCCGGAGGCGCTGCGCGAACAGGTGTCGCAGGCCGCAAGGCAACCTTTGCGCCGCAGCTCTACGGAGCGTGGGGGTCAGTCGCTGCCGCCGATACCGTTCACGATCAAACTGAAATATTCCTCTGCGATCATTTCCGCCGTTTTGGTGCCGCCCGGTTTGTACCAGCGCTGCATCCAGTTGAGCGACGACAGGATCAGCCGTCCGGCCATGCGGGTGTCCTGGATCCGGAACTCTCCCGAGGAAACCCCCTCGTCGAGAATAGACCGCAGCATCTTTTCGAATGAGTCGCGGCGCACGCGCATCTTCAACGAGACATGGTTTTCACCCGCCGACCAGAATTCCTGCGAAGATGCCATCCAGGACATGCGGTTCTCTTCGAAATAGCGGGCGGTGATTGTCATGAAGATTTGCAACTTATCCCTGGCGCAGGTCGCATCGACCAGCGCCTCGCGCACCTGTTCGTTGAGGCCTGCGCCGTCGCTGGCCGAGGCCTTGCTGAAAATCTCGTACTTGTCGGCGAAGTGGTGGTAGAGCAGCGACTTCGAAATACCAGCGGCAAGGGCGATGTCGCGCATGGAGGTTCCATCATAGCCGCGCTCCGCGAAGAGTTGGGCCGCCGCCTCTATGATGCGTCGGCTGCTGCTGGTTGTGTCTTTTTGCACTTGCGGTCCCACTTTTCTTTTTTCGGCCAAGGCTATGTGGCTCCGGGGCCGCCGACAAGATCAAAGGCCCGGCGTCACGGACGCCGGGCCTTTCATAGTCTGTCACGTGTCAAATTACACCGCTTCCAGCGCCACGGCGATGCCCTGGCCGACGCCGATGCACATGGTCGACAGGGACTTCTCGCCCGACTTCAGCTGCAGCGCGGCGGCGCCGGTGATGCGCGCGCCGGACATGCCCAGGGGGTGGCCCAAGGCGATCGCGCCGCCGTTGGGGTTCACCCGCGGGTCATCGTCGGCAATCCCGAGATCGCGCAGTGTGGCCAGGCTCTGGGAGGCGAAGGCCTCATTCAGCTCGATCACGGCGAAGTCTTCCTGGGCGAGCCCGAGACGCGCCATCAGCTTCTTCGAGGCGGGCGCGGGGCCAAAGCCCATGATCCGCGGCGGCACACCGGCGGTGGCGCCACCCAGCACGCGGGCGATCGGGGTCAGCCCGTGTTTCTTCGCCGCCTCGGCGGAGGCCAGGATCAGACCCGCCGCGCCGTCATTGACGCCAGAGGCGTTGCCCGCCGTCACCGTGCCGCCCTCGCGGAAGGGGGTCGGCAGCTTGGCCAGCTTTTCCAGCGTGGAGGCGCGGGGGTGTTCGTCTGTGTCGAAGATCAGGTCCTCTTGCTTGCGGCGCTTGATTGACACGGGGACGATTTCCTGCGCCAGGCGGCCATTGGCGATGGCGGCGGCGGCCTTCTCCTGGCTGTTCAGGGCGAACTTGTCCTGGTCTTCGCGGGCGATGTTGAAGTCCTCGGCGACGTTCTCGCCGGTTTCGGGCATCGACTCCACGCCGTATTGCGCCTTCATCAGCGGGTTGACGAAACGCCAGCCGATGGTGGTGTCGTAGACTGCGTTGTTGCGCGAAAAGGCGGTTTCGGCCTTGGGCATCACGAAGGGCGCGCGGGACATGCTTTCCACGCCGCCGGCGATCATCAGGTCGGCCTCGCCCGCCTTGATGGCGCGGGCGGCGGTGATGATGGCGTCCATGCCGGACCCGCAGAGGCGGTTCATCGTGGTGCCGGTGACTTTGACCGGCAGACCGGCCAGCAGCGCCGACATGCGGGCCACGTTGCGGTTGTCCTCGCCCGCCTGGTTCGCGCAGCCAAAGATCACGTCGTCGACGGCTTCCCAGTCGATGGAGGTGTTCCGCTCCATCAGGGCCTTCAGCGGCAGGGCGCCCAGGTTGTCGGCCCGCACGCTGGCCAGGGTGCCGCCGAAACGGCCGATGGGAGTGCGGATGTAGTCGCAGATGTAGACGTCGGTCATCGTCAGGCCTCCCCTCAACGCTGGCGCAGTTCGTTGCGGACCATGTTGCGGCCGATGATGATCTGCTGGATCTGGGTGGTGCCTTCGTAGATGCGGAAGAGGCGCACGTCACGGTAGAAACGCTCGACCGCATATTCGTTCATGTAGCCTGCGCCACCGTGGATCTGCACGGCGCGATCCGCGACCCGGCCGACCATCTCAGAGGCGAACATCTTGGTGCAGGCGGCCTCTTCCGAGACGTTCAGTCCGGCATCCTTGCGACGCGCAGTTTCCTCGACCATGCAGCGTGCGGCATAGGCCTCGGTGCGGCTGTCGGCCAGCATCGCCTGGATCAGCTGCTTGTCCGACAGCGGGCCGCCGAACTGCTTGCGGTCGATGGCGAAGGTTAGGCTTTCGTGGATCAGCCTTTCCGCGGCCCCGACGCAGATCGAAGAGATGTGCAGCCGGCCCCGGTCCAGCACCTTCATCGCGGTCTTGAAGCCGACGCCTTCCTTGCCGCCCAGAATCGCCGAGGCTGGAACGCGACAATCCTCGAAGATCACATCGCAGGTATGGGCGCCGCGCTGGCCCATCTTGTGATCCTTGGGGCCGAGTTTCAGGCCGGGGGTATCCGCCTCGACCAGGAAGGCGGTGACCCCGGAGGCATTAGTGGTGTCAGGGTCGGTGCGGGCAAAGACGGTGAACAGCCCGGCGCGCGGCGCGTTGGTGATATAGCGTTTGGTGCCGTTCAGAACGTAGTGATCGCCATCGCGCCGGGCACTGGCGCGCACCGAGCCCGCGTCGGATCCGACGTCGGGTTCGGTCAGCGCGAAAGAGGCGATCAGTTCGCCCGTCGCCAGGCGCGGCAGGTAGTGGGCCTTCTGTTCGGGTGTACCATCCATGATGATCCCCTGAGAGCCGATGCCGTTGTTGGTGCCGATCAACGAGCGGAAGGCGGGCGAGGTCCAACCCAGTTCAAAGGCGATCTGCACCTCTTCGGACATGGTCAGGCCGATGCCCCCGAGTTCCTCGGGGATGCTCATCCCAAAGAGACCCATTTCCTTGATCTCCTCGACGACCGCGTCGGGGATCATGTCATCTTCGGCCACCTTGGCTTCGAGCGGCACCAGACGTTCGCGCACGAAACGCGAAACGGTATCACGGAACTGGTTGAGTGTTTCAGTATCCAGGCTCATGTCGGTCAATTCTCGTTGTTGTTCTTGGGGGAAGGCGTCGCGGAGGCGGACGCCCAGGAACGAAGTTCGTCGCAGGGCGCATCGCTCAGGCCCGCGTCATGCAGCGCTTCGAGGCGCGCGATGACGGTCTTCAGGCCAAGCTGACGCGCGTAGCAGACCGGTCCGCCCCGATGGCGCGGGAAGCCGTAGCCGTGGATTTCGACCAGGTCGATATCCACGGGCGAGTTGGCGATGCCTTCGGAGACGATCCGGGCAGCCTCGTTGACCATCGGGAAGAGGACGGCCTCGACGATCTCTTCGGGCGTCCAGCTGCGGCAAGAGGCTTGGCTGCTGTCCCGCGCGGCGAGGATGGCTCCGTTGACCGCCTCGGGCAGACCGGGCTGGGGGCTGCCGTTGACGTAATCGTACCAGCCGGCACCGGTCTTGCGCCCCAGCCGACCCGCGGCAACCAGCAGGTCGGCGATCGGTGCGAAAGCCTCTTGTCCGCGCTCGCGGGCGGCCTGCCGCTGATATGCGGCGATATCCAGCCCGGCGAGATCCTGAACTTCGAAGGGCCCCATGGCCAGGCCGAAGCCGCGCAGCGCGCCGTCGACCTCGGCCGGGGCGCAACCCGCCAGGATCAGCCGTTCCGCCTGGAGGCGCATTCCCTTGAGGATACGATTGCCGATGAACCCGTCGCAGATCCCGGTGCGCACGGGCATCTTTCCGGCCTGTTTGGCCAGGGCGAAGGCGGTTGCCAGAACCTCGGGCGCGGTGGCCGCGGTCGGCACGATTTCCAACAGCTTCATCACATGGGCCGGGCTGAAGAAGTGCAGCCCGAGGAAGCGGTCCGGCCCGGCCAGCCCCTCAAAAATCGCTTCGGGGTCGAGATAAGAGGTATTGGTGGCCAGTATCGTTTCGGGCGGGCAGACCTCGACCAGCCGGGCGAAGACCTCGCGCTTGACCTTCAGGTCCTCGAAGACACCCTCGATCACCAGATCGCCACCGGCCAAGGCGTCATAGCTGTCGCCGACCGAGAACCGCGCCAGATGGGCCTGCATCTGGGCGTCATTCATCCGACCCCGGGCGACGGTGGCGGTATAAAGCCCCTCGACATTGCTCCGTCCCCGCTCCGCCAAGGCGGCGTCGCGTTCGACCATCTGCACGCTCAGCCCGGCGTTCAGCATGGCCACGGCGATCCCGGCCCCCATGGTGCCGCCGCCGATGATGCCGACGCGGGCGAAGGGGCGCGGGCTGACCCCCTTCAGATCGGCCGGTTTCGACGCGGCGCGTTCGGCCATGAAGACCGCGCGCAGGGCGGCGGCCTCGGCAGAGGCGCGACGCTCTAGGAAGATCTCGCGCTCGAAGGCCATTGCGGCACCTAATGTGGCGGTGGTGGCGTTGCGGAGCGAGCTCAGCGCCATCCCCGGGGCGGCTGCACCGCGAGCGGACTTGCGCAGGCGGGCCTCGGCCGCATCCAGGGCCGCTTCCTCGATCGGTATGACGGGACGCTGGCTGGTCGGCAGGGGCAGGGGGGCGTCTAGGGCCTGGTCCAGCCAACGCATAGCGGCGGCAATCGCGTCTTCGTCGTCGATCACCGCGTCGATCAGGCCAAGTTCTGCCGCCTTGCTGGCACTCACCGGCTTGCCGGAGGTGGCAAGATCGACAGCGGCTTCGATGCCGGTCAGGCGCGGTGTGCGGACGGTGCCGCCCGCACCCGGAATAAGGCCCAGGTTCACTTCGGGAAAGCCGAGCTTGGAGCCGGCAACGGCAAGCCGCCAGCGGCAGCCGAGTGCCAGTTCCATGCCGCCACCCAGGGCGTTGCCGTGGATCAGCGCCAGCCAAGGCTTGTCGGCGTCTTCGACGACGGCGATCACATCGGGCAGGTGCGGGGCCACCGGCGGGGCATCGAATTCGCGCACATCCGCCCCGGCGACGAAGGTGCGACCGGCGCAACGCAGCACCACGGCGCGCACGTCGGGATCGGCGTCGGTCTGGGCCACCGCACGCAGCAGGCCTTCACGAACGGCCCGCGACAGGGCGTTCACTGGCGGATTGTCAATAAGGACATGGGCGACGCCATCGGCGACATTTACGGTGACCGTCATGGGGAAATTCTCCAGTAGATTTGGGGCCTGGACGCCCAGCGTCATTCCGCGCCGGGTCTCGTGCGGGCAAGCCCGAATTCTTGCTCGATCCGCTCGGCATCCTCGGCAAGGCTCGGAGGGGCCTTGCGATAACTGGCGGGGGAGCGGCTCAGCTTGATGGGATTGGCGGTGCCACGGTACTCCTCGCCGATCTCCACGATCATGCCGCGGGCCTTGGTGTGGGGATCGTTGATGACCTGCTCGACGTTGCGCACCGGGGCGCAGGGCACGCCGGCCTGGATCAGACGTTCGGCCACCTCGGCGGCAGCATGGCTTGCTAGGCGCTCTTCTAGGAAGGCCCGGAGGGCAGGGCGGTTTTCCTTGCGCAGGGCATTGGTGGCAAAGCGCGGGTCCTCGGCCGTCTCCGCACTGTCCAGTTGCGCGCAAAGCTTGGAGAATTGGCCGTTGTTCCCAACCGCAAGAAAGATCTCGCCGTCGGCGCAGGGGTAGGTGTCATAGGGTGTGATGTTGGGATGGGCATTGCCGGCGGGTTCGGGCACCGGACCCCCAAGGTAGACATTTGCCAGATGCGGGTGCAGCAGCGACATGCCGCAATCGTAAAGCGAGGCCTCGACGAACTGGCCCAACCCGGAGCGGTTGCGTTCCTGAAGCGCCAGCAGGACGCCAAGCGCCGCGTTCAGCCCGGTCACGATGTCGACCACCGGCACGCCCATGCGCAGCGGCTTGCCGCCCGCTTCGCCGTTGACGCTCATCAGGCCGACAAGGGCCTGGATGGCGGCATCGTAGCCGGGGCGCCCGCCATAGGGGCCATCGGCCCCGAAGCCCGAGACACGACAATGCACCAGGCCGGGCAGGCGCTGGCGCAGCTCGTCACCGCCAATCCCCCATTTTTCCAGAGTACCTACCTTGAAATTTTCGATGAAGACATCGGCCCCTGCAAGGAGCTGCAGCAGCGCTTCGCGGCCCTCGTCAGAGGCGAGGTCCAGCACGATGCCGTCCTTGTTGCGGTTCAGTCCCATGAAATAGCTGGACTGATGGCCCCGAAAGGGCGGGCCCCAGAGGCGGGTCTCATCGCCAGTCGGCGGTTCGACCTTGATGACGCGGGCACCGTGATCGGCCAGGATCTGACCACAGTAGGGCCCGCCAAGGACCCGGCTTGCGTCGATGACGACGACGCCGTCCAATGCTCCGCTCATGCTGATCTACCTTATTCTGCTGCGATATCCGCCAAGACACGGGTGCTGGCGTTGAAGTTGATGATCGGGCTGGCGGCGCTGCACGCGGTTTCGCGGATCCGGCCGACGACCAGGATATGGGTGCCGATCCGGTAGCGGTGGATGATGTCGCATTCCATATAGGCCAGCGCGTCCATCAGGCGCGCCGGGCGATCTGAATCGCGCCGCCAGTTGCCGGTCGCAAAGCGTGCCTCGCCCTGGGGGTTGCGCACGAAACTGTCGAGAACATCATTATTGTCACGGCCAAGGAGGTTGGCGGCAAAGGTGCCCTGATCTTGCAGCGCAGGCAGCATCGAGGAGGAGTGATGGACGAAGAAGCCCACCATCGGCGGCTCTGCGGAGATCGAAGTCAGGCTTGACACGATCATGCCATTGTCACCGGTTTCACCCTTGGCCGTGATAGCTGCGATGCCTGCGGGGAGGGCACGCATCGCAGCCTTAAAATCATCGCAGGACACGGTCTGCCCTGCAGGAGCGAACGTCAGATGCGCACGCACGCGCCCCGCCTCATCGACCCAGCCTGCCTTGGCCGCGTAGCCGAACATGGCGGCAAAGCCGTCTTCCCACTCGGTCACTCCCGCCTGGCCGGAAAGGAAACGCAGCACATCGGGAGAGAGACGGACACAACCGTCTCCCTCGGGTGCGCCGATCTTCCGAAGCGCCTTTTGCAACTGCTCTTCGGGTTGGGGATCCACTAGGACGTCAAGAGCCCGGAAGTTTTTGGGTTCGATCATTTCGACCGTCCCGGCGTCTGTCAGATGAATGCGCATCGTATTCCCCTCGTGTTCAAGCCGCGGCTTGCTGCATCAAAGCTTTTTTTACCTCGGGGATGATCTTGTCGCCCCACAGTTCGATCTGCTTCAGCATGGTCCTCTGGTCGAAGTCACCCAGCTGGGTTTGCAGTGCGATGTGCTTGGGCTTGAGGATCTCGATTTCAGCTAGCAGGCGGTCGATCACTTGGTTGACCGAGCCGACCGGCAGGTTGGCCGCCATGTCCTCCAGGCTCATCTCCTTCTTCAGCGGCACTTCCTTCATCAGGTAGCCGTCTTCGGTCTGCTGGCGGCGGTCCTTCAGGCTTTCCGACAGGCGACGTGCGTAGCGGGCGTTGTCGAGATAGCTTTCGATTTCCGCTTTGTTGTCGCTGGCGAAGCCACAGCGCAGGAAGCCTAGCTTGGTGTCGTCCAGGTAGGTGCCGGCGTTATCGGCAGATTCTTCCAGCTTATTGCGCAAGCCCTGGATGGCATCTAGGCCCCCGTGCAGGACGGTCACAAAGAGGTTGTGGCCTTCCCGCATGGTGCGCTCGCGTACCATCGGGTTGCCGGTAGTCACCCAGATCGGCGGCATCGGGCTCTGCACCGGACGGACTGCAATCGAGCTCGGCGGGATGTCCAGGTACTTGCCGTGGTATTCAAAGATCTTGTTCTGCATCGCCAGCGGGATGACGTCCATGTATTCTTGGAACATCGGGCCGGCGTCGACCAGCGAGGTGCCGAAGCGCTCGAATTCGAATTCCTGGTAGCCAGAGCCGATGCCCAGTTCCAGGCGTCCGTTGGATAGGCCGTCGACTAGGCCGACCTCGGCCAGGAAACGCGGGGCGTGGTACAGCGGCAGGATGCAGACGGCGGTACCAAGACGGATCTTGGTGGTGCGGCCGGCCCAATGCGCGACGGTCATCAGCGGCGAGGGCGACAGCGAATAATTGTTGAAGTGGTGCTCGGCGCACCATGCGGCGTCAAAGCCGGCTTGCTCCGCTAGCACGGTCTGCTCGACCGAGTTCTCGATCACTTCGTGCGAGTCTTGGTGGTAGCCCCGTTGCTGGGCCAAGGTGAAAATTCCGAATTCCATAAATACCTCCCGTATGGAAAAGTTCCTCCTCAAACTTACATTATTGTTGTGGTCGGCCTTAATCCCAAATTAAGCTGTCTCTATCCTGCAAATTTTGAGGGTAATTATGGATCGATTACGTGCAATGGAGCTATTTCAGTCCGTCGCTAAAACCGGCAGCTTTACGGCAACGGCTGTGAAGTTCGGCCTCTCCCCGACTTCTGTTTCGAGAGCGCTATCGGATTTCGAAGCCCAACTGAACGTCGAGCTTCTGCGGCGCTCGACGCGCCACGTGGACCTGACCGAGGCGGGCAAAGATTATGCCCGGCACCTTGAGGGGATCCTGGCAAGCATTCAGGATGCACAGAACAGCATCACCGCGATCAGTTCCGCGCCGCAGGGGATGCTCAGGGTGCATTCGAGAACAATGTTCGCGGTCAGTGTGCTTACCCCGCTGATTGCCGAGTTTACGCGAACTTATCCGGATATCTTGGTAGAATTGCTGTTAGGCGAGGCGAAGGTCGATCTGCGCCACGAACAGGTCGATATCGACTTTCGCATCGCTCCCCCCGACGAAGCAAGCTTGAAGCGCCGAATGCTGTTTCGGAGCGAACGCTACCTGGTCGCCTCTCCCGGCTATCTTGAACGGCGGGATGCTCCGAAAAAACCCGATCAGTTGGCCGACCATGATTGCCTGGCCTATTTGCTGCCCGGAAACAACTTCGTTTGGCGCTTCAAGGCCGGCGAGAGGATGCAGGAGGTGCAGTTCTCACCCCGTCAGATCACAAATAGCGGCCTAGTCCTGCTAGAGTTGGCCCGCCTAGGAGAGGGAATCGCCTTGCTGGACGACTACACGGTTGCGAATGACATCGAATCGGGCCGGCTAGTTCGGTTGATGCCTGAGTACAGCGTGACCAACACTAGTTTCGATGAAGGCATCTATGCCACCATCTTGGACACCCCGATGGTGCCGGCGAAGATCCGTGTGTTCATCGATTTTTTGGCCGATCGCGTTGCCGGGGCAAACCGCCGTTTCATCAACTTCCGCAATCGGCAGAACTAGGGGCGATCTGCGTGCGGGGCTGAGCGTTTCCGCGAAAGTTGCCGCCGCTAATGCGCAGGGTGGCCCCGTCGAACGGACCTTCCGCTCGAAGACGTCCGCTATCACTGATAGAGGTCACGAACAGTTCGTCCAGTCCCGCGCCTCCGAAACAGATGCCGGCGGGATGGGACAGTGGCAGATTGATCCGGTGGGTTAATTTGCCTTCCGGATCATAGCGCACGACAGCGGCGGCATGGACTAGCGCAGTCCACAGCCCTCCCTCTGTGTCGAAGCAGCAGCCGTCAGGGCTCGACGCCAATTCATTCGTAGTAGCGAAGAGTTTCTTGTCGGTCAGCTGACCCTCAGTGTCGATGGCGTAACTGTAGATCTCGCGAGCGGCGCTGTCGCAGACGTGAAAGCGGCCGCTGATGGGGCTGACACAGGGGCCGTTGGTGACGGCGATCCCGCTGTCGACTTGTTGCAGTGCACTGTTGGGCGTCAGCCGGTAGAGGCCGCCCAAAGGCGCTTCGCCTGATGCACGGAAGACATGCATGGTGCCGACGATCAGACTGCCGTCTGCCATCCCCACGCTATCGTTCAGACGTAGGTTCGAGTGGCTGTCGTCGATCCGGGCCAGGGTCTCACTGCGGCTGCCGTCGGGGGACATCCGCAGTAGCGTCTCTTTAAGAGCCACAATCAAATCGCCATCGGCATTTAGAGCCAGCGATCCACAGGGGGCGGGTACGTCGAGGCAAGTTAGCAGCGATCCGGTGGTCCTCTCAAACCGGAAGATTTTGCCGGCGCGACAATCCATCTGCCACAGGCAAGCTTTCTCCTCGTCCCACCGGGGCGACTCGCCCAGTTGTGACCGGTGTTTGCCAAAGCGCTCAATTGTGATGGCCATGCGGCGTCGGATCTCCTTCAACTCGGTGACAGGATAGAAACATTTCCCGACAAGGACCACTCGGCAATGCTGACGTTTCACGCAGTTATGCCATGCGCAAATCGCCGGTTCGAGATGCATCAGAAGGATCTGGTTGGGCTGTCCGACCGGGTTTGGGCAACGCCCGAAACGCTCTATGGGGAGTGTGCTCCTTGCGCAGAACATACCGCGATGTTGCGGGACAAAGGGTTTGCCGTGACTGAGGCCGTCGCGGGCGCTGTGATGGGTGAGGGCGGTCCCGTCATCGCCATTCTGGGCGAATATGACGCGTTGCCGGGACTTAGCCAAGAAGCTGTGGGCGACTTTCCCAAACCGGTTGAAGAAGGCGGCGCAGACCCAAGCAGGGCCACAACCTGCTTGGGTCTGCGGCCCTGCTCGCGGCCTGTTGGCACCCTTCCGGAATGACGCGCGTGGATGAGGCCTAAAGCCTTGCCTACATGCGGATGGACTTCGCCTTTACCGGGCGTGCCAGCCTTAGCGGGATAGAGGCTATTGTGGCGGGCAAAATCGGGAACGAGCCACGTCTAAGTTGAACCTGCGCGGTCGCTTGTGAACTCACGTTGAAGCGCTATTTCGGTTTGATCAATTTATCGGGGTGAGGTCACCCTTTCCATCAGGTTCAATCGGAAGATTTGAGCGGGCGTTTGATACACCAGACACTTTCGTGGCGTGTTGTTGAGACGGCCGCTGTGAGCTCACGGTGAAGTGCAGTTCTTGATATCTCGTTTTACTCCAACCGGTTCTGTATTTCCATCAGGTTGCTTTCAAAGACCTCAGCTGGCGTCCGGTAGCCAAGACATTTGCGCGGCGTTGCGTTGAGGCGGTGGCAAATCGACCTCAAATATCGATTTGTCAGCGCCGTCGGTGCGGTTGATCTTGGCAGGTATCGACGCAGCCTATTGTTCGTATTCTCAACAGTGCCTTTCTGATAGGGCGCTTGCGGGTCACAGAACCAGGCATCCGCTCCGATCCCGGCCTTGAGATATTTCCAGGCCGAGAACTCGGTGCCGCGGTCGAAGGTGATTGACTGGCGCGCGTCGGCGGGCAGGGGAACCAACCCGTTGATCAGGGACTCCATGATCGGTTTGGATTGGCGATCTTCATTACGCATCACGACGGCATAGCGGCTGACGCGCTCCACCAGTGACATCACGTTTACCTTCCCATGCTCCTTGCGGAACATCATCAAGTCGCACTCCCATGTGTGGATGCCCGCTTTGATGCAAGAGATATTTTGACGGTTTAAACATGTGATCGGGTACGGTCATGTGTCAGGCCTCAATTTGCGACGTTTCACATGCCGCGGGCCGGTATGGCGATGCGAAGGTTGGGTCCATATCAATGACACGAGCGCGGAGCTCTCTGGGAGTGCCTGGTTTTCCTAACCTCGATCTGGTCGATCATTTGTCCTTACTGTCTCAATGTCCTTCTCACATCATACCGAGCGTTGCAGGCTTACGCCGCCGCGATCGGATCTCGATAATCTTCATGCTTCGTCATCATTGCCCAAATGGTTCGGGCTGTTTTGTTAGCCAACGCGATTGCGACCAACATACGTGGTTTGCGTTCTAACATTTGCTCAAGCCACGACCCTTTAGGTGGTCCATTTTTGATCGCCCATCTGATCCGGGTCATGGCGCCGATGATCAGCAGTCGTCGGGGTGTTGTCACGTTAACGGACCTGTGGTTGCTGGTTCATTGATCTGGGCGTAGGCGGTGCCGATGCAGACAAAGATCAGCTACAAACGCCACCGGTTTCCGCCTCAGATCATCGCTCATGTTGTCTGGCTCTACGTCCGGTTCAACTTGAGCCTGCGGGAGGTAGAGGAGCTGATGCTGGAACGTGGCGTGGACGTTTCGTACGAAACTATCCGGCGCTGGAGCGTCAAGTTCGGCCCCCTGATTGCCCACGTTCTACGGCGACGGCATCCGCGCCCCGGCGATGTCTGGCACTTAGACGAAGTCGTCGTGAAGATAGCGGGCCGGTCATACTGGCTGTGGCGCGCGGTCGATCAACACGGCATGGTCCTTGAGGAAATCCTTCAATCGAGGCGAGACAAGCGCGCCGGAAAGCGGCTTTTGGTCAAACTGATGAAACGTTGGGGATTCGTGCCCAAAAGGATCATTACGGACAAACTGCGCTCATATGGGCTGCCAAGCGCGAGGTCGCGCCTGGCCTTGATCATTGGTCACACAAGGGGCTCAATAACCGCGCCGAGAACAGCCACTTGCCCTTCCGAAAACGAGAGCGAGTGATGCAAGGCTTCCGATCGCCGGGTGGATTACAACGCTTCGTATCTATGCAGTCCGCAACCCGCAATCGTTTCTCTGTCCCAGCCCGCCGCCGCTCTGCCCTCACCATCCGCTACAATCGGCTCGAAGCATTCGAGGCGTGGAAGTCCGCGGCACATGCCGCTTGATCAATGATTGGCATGCCAACTTGAAAAGTCGACGACTTAACGTGACAACACCCTTCGCACTACAGTTTTCTAACAAGAGTCGCACTTGAGGGTAGCGGGCGCCCGGTGTGAGTTCACGGTGAAGTGCAGTTTTTGATATCTCGTTTTACTCCAACCGGTTCTGTATTTCCATCAGGTTGCTTTCAAAGACTTCAGCGGGCGTCCGGTAGCCAAGACATTTGCGCGGCGTTGCGTTAAGGCGGTGACAAATCGACCTCAAATATCGATTTGTCAGCGCCGTCGGTGCGGTTGATCTTGGCAGGTATCGACGCAGCCTGTTGTTCGTATTCTCAACAGTGCCTTTCTGATAGGGCGCTTGCGGGTCACAGAACCAGGCATCCGCTCCAATCCCAGCCTTGAGATATTTCCAGGCCGAGAACTCGGTGCCGCGGTCGAAGGTGATTGACTTGCGCGCGTCGGCGGGCAGGGGAACCAACCCGTTGATCAGGGACTCCATGATCGGTTTGGATTGTCGATCTTCATTGCGTATCACGACGGCATAGCGGCTGACGCGCTCCACCAATGACGTCACGTTTACCTTCCCATGCTCCTTACGGAACATCATCAAGTCGCACTCCCAATGGCCGAATTCTAAGCGTTCTGAGACACGCTCAGGCCTGTGTGACAGGCTTTGAATGTCGAATATGTGGGCTCTGTTGTGCCTGCGGTAACCACGCGGCCGACGGCGGCGGCGATGCTCAGGGAGATGGCGGTAGAACTGTTCCTCGCGACCGTCTTTGGAATAGGCAAAGCGATAGATCGTCTCGTGGCTCACGCGGATCGGGTGCCGTTCGAGCCGCATCCTGCCGGCTATCTGTTCGGGCGACCAGCCAGCCTTCAAGCGGTCTTCGATGGCGGCTTTCAAATCAGGGTGAATGATCATCTTGCGATGGATCGCGCGGCGCTGCTCATATTTGTCCTGAGCGACGAGCGCGTGATACCCGTTTAGCTCAGGCAGTTCGCCGTCCGTGTACCGATTACGCTTAATGTCTCGGTAGATCGTGGAGGGGTCGCGACCCAGTCGATCCGCGATCTCTGAAATCGACATTTTGGCTTCAAGCCACTTTGCAAGCTTGCGACGTTCGTCCAGCTTCAGGTGACAGTAGTGGGTTCCCATTCTTCATACTCCATGCAACTCTCTGTATTCGTACAGAATTTGCACTTCGTTTGTGAATCCACCCGGCTACAACTCGAAATCCAATAAGCTAACTTATGTAATATACCGCGAGTTTGATTCGTGAGATGGGTCCGCTTACGACGCCGTGGAGTCTCCACCCGGGCCTGTTTTCCCCGCCAGCCCTTTTGCAAATGCACCCCAAGGGACATTTCTATCTGGGCCTGCGCCGCTGCTTCTGCGGATCCCGGGCGGAGATCGCGTCTGATATGCGCAGATTTTTTTTGATACAGTTCTGCTGCACGGCCTTCCGAGATGAATTTCATTCGTACGGCCGACGGGATCAACACCTCGTTCTGCTCGGCAAGCTGTAACAAACCAGCGCCGCTTTCAAAATGCGTAATTACCAACTATCAAAAACGGCACCTTTCCGTTAGGGTCAGGACCCATTGATTTGAGCGGAACAGCGTGATTCACCGTCCTAAAACGGAGGGGTGATATGTCTGATCTTTTTTTGTTGAGCGATGCGCAGATTGTCAATCGGCAGTCAATCCGCACCCCCACGGGGTCAAAATTGCATGCTTGTTCACAGCCTTGAATACCGTCAGAGCTTTCTATCCTTGCGATCCGCCAAGGCGACCTTAAGCGGGCTCGAGGCAATACGAACGATCAAACGCGGTCACGTCCATCACAGACAACCAAGAGTTACGGGCGAGATCGCGTTCATCGAGGGACTGTTCGACCCCGCCCCTGCATAGCCCTGTCTCCAATGTCGGCATCCTTGCGGCCGTAGTCAATTAACGCAGCATGTATAACCGCCCCTTGCGCAAGAGGTAATTTCGGAGCTGATAGTGACGCGTTATCGGGTGCTGACATGTATCCGGCCTCTGATGCAGCGCACTACATGCTGCGGGCCCGTATGGTGTTCGGTGCGTACTGACTTGTTGAACCTGTCTCACGACTATTGCGCCAAACTACTCCTTGCCCTCTTACGCTCCGACGTTCTCGCAGCCACGGCAGCCTTATGCTGCCGTTACCGGAGACTGGTAGACACCACCACGGGCCATCAAGGCCCAGACGATGCGCGCCATTTTGTTTGCGAGTGCCACCCGAACTAACATCGGTGGCTTGCGTAGCAGCAGATTACCCAACCACGTTCCTGGCTGAGCCTCTTGATGGGTGTGTCGTTTGATTATGACACTGTTCGCACCAATAATTAGCAATCGTCTCAGAGATCGCTCTCCCATCTTAGTCGTTGCCCCAAGCCTTTGCTTGCCGCCCGTCGAATGTTGACGCGGCACCAGCCCAAGCCAGGCCGCAAAATCACGCGCCCTCCGGAAGTTTTCTGGTGGCGGAGCAAGGGTAGCAATTGCAGTGGCAATCAGCGGGCCGATACCTGGTACTGTCATCAGGCGCCGCGCAAGCTCGTCTTCTTTGGCCCGGCGGGTGATCTCGGCATCAAGCTTGGCAATTTCAGTTTCAAAATGCCGGAGTGTTGCAATGAGGGCTTGAAACGTTGCAATGGCTTCCATTGGCAGTTCACACTCTGAACACTCAACGAGTGCCACGAGCTTCGAGGCATTTGCTACGCCTTGGGGTACGATTTGCCCGAATTCATTCAAGTGCCCTCGCAAGGCATTGATGGTTTGGGTCCGCTGCCGGATGAGAAGTTCCCGGACACGGAAAACCATTGCCGCGCCTTGCGTTTCTTCGCTCTTCACGGAAACAAACCGCATTGTCGGGCGCACCGCAGCCTCACAAATCGCCTCGGCATCAGCAGCATCGTTCTTTTGCCTCTTCACGAACGGCTTAACGTAGGAGGGCGGGATCAGCCGCACCTCGTGCCCCAACTTGCCGATTTCGCGGCCCCAAAAGTGGGCACCCCCACAAGCCTCCATTGCAATCACACAAGCTGGTAACTCATTGAAGAACTCCAAAACCTGACCGCGTCGCAGCTTTTTGCGAAACAATACCTTGCCAGATGCATCGGCACCGTGAGCTTGGAACACATTCTTTGCGAGATCGAGACCAACAATAACAAGCGTTGACATAACCGTCCTCCTAATTGGATCAAACATGACCCACCTTGACACAAGAGTGACGTCGGGGGGGCGGTTACAGCATAAGTCCCCAGAGGATTGCCGCGATTTGGTTAACGCGCGCTTAACGAAAGCTTGCGCCACCCTGCGCTGCGGCATCTTGAAAACCGGGCAGGGGGGTAATACCTTTGACTTATCATTCCTTACCAAGGGCGATTCCGATGCCGACCACCGTGACATCCAAGGGCCAAGTGACGATTCCCAAGGCCGTGCGTGACCTATTGGGCCTCCATGCCGGGAGCAAAGTGAGTTTCCGCCGCACGCGCGACGGACGGGTGGAGCTTGTCCCGCAGAGAGAGGTGCGGGCCGAAAGCAGTTTTGCCCAGTACCGCGGCCATGCGGGAACGGGGATGGACACCGACGCGATCATGGCGCTCACCCGAGATTTGCCAGCGGAGCCTGATGCTTGACCCTTATCGATACCAATGTGCTGCTGGATTTGGTGACAGATGATCCGCAGTTCGCGGATTGGTCGATTGCGCAGCTCGAAGCGGCCTCACTTGCCGGTCCGTTAGTGATTAACGATGTGATCTATGCCGAGCTTTCGGTGCGTTATGACAGCAAGGAAGCGCTTGATGCTTTCGTCAGCGGCATCAGGTTAAAGCGCGATCCCATTCCCGATGCGGCGCTGTTTCTCGCGGCGAAAGTCTTTCGGAAGTACCGCAAAGCGGGCGGTACGCGCAGCAGTGTTTTGCCGGATTTCTTCATCGGGGCCCATGCCGCGGTACGGGGGTGGCCTCTGCTCACCCGCGATCTGGGGCGTTATCGGACCTACTACCCAACCGTCGATGTCATCTCGCCGGTTAAAGACAGTTTCTAAAAAAATCTTTCTTGTTAAGCCTTTGGTATGACCTGTAGCCCGAAATTGGCCGTGATCGAGAAGGGTGGGAGCCGATTTTCGAGGGACGCCAATGCATATCTTCACCTGCTTACCCGGCTTCTTCGGGCCGGTTCCGAGGAGAATACGCTTGAGACCCGTCGCTGGCAGATTGCGCAAGGCCACAGGGTGTCTCTCATCTATGGGGCCGCGCCAGAACCCTTTTGGGAGGATCATCTGCCACGTGGTCTGACCCGGGTTTTCCTGCTTGAAATGATGCATCCGATCCATCCGGTGCAGGATATGCGCGCGCTGATACGCCTGCGCCGAATCTACCGTCAGCTAAACCCTGACGTGATCCATACCCATCAAAGCAAGGCTGGTATTCTTGGCCGCCTCGCCGCGCGGGCGGTGCCGGATGCGGTGGTGGCCCATGGGTCTCACATCGTTCCCTTCGAGGGCGTTGCCCCTGCAAAACGTGCGCTCTACCTCGTGGCAGAACGGTTGGCGGCGCGGCAGACAGACGTGTTCATCGGGGTGTCCGAAACAGTGGGGCGGGCTTATGTGACCGCAGGGATCACGCGGCGCGGGCGGGTGCATTGCGTGCGGTCTGGTATGGACATCGCCCGTTTCCGCAACCCGGCGTTGCCTGCCGATTGGCGTAGCCTCTTGGGGGTGGCGCGCGGCAATGCGCGGCCCCGCGTGGTACTGATGATGGCGGCTTTTGAACGGCGCAAACGGCATGTACCGTTCCTGCGCGGCTTCGCGCGGGTGGCAGATACGATGCCGGATCTGAAACTGCTCCTTGCGAGGGCCGGAAGAAGCGCGCATTCGCGCGGCGGTGGAGGGGCTGGGTCTGCAGGATAAAGTCGTGTTCTGCGGCCACCGTTCGGACCCGGAAGCTCTGTTTGCTCTTGCTGATCTGTCGGTGCTGACTTCAACCCGGGAGGGTCTGCCGGTGGCGGCCCAATTCATGGCGGCGGGATGTCCAATGGTGGTGCGGGAACTGCGGGCGGCCGAAAAAGCCAAAGGTCAGTCTGAGTGAATACGCGCTTGCTAATATGGCCGACGCGCGGAGGCTCGCGCGTCTCTTGCGATTAGACAGGGGGTGTCTGCAGGTCTCTGTCGGCAAACAGATTGGGGAAAAGCCGTTCTCGATAGTCCAATGGAAACGCCAATCTCACCGGGGTCTTCGGAGAAGCGGAGGCGAGGTATCCCGCAGCCGTAAGTTTGCTAAGAGTGTTCCGCGCGGTGCGCTCAGACGTCTTGAGGGCAATCTGCGCGTCGCCCCGTTCAAGCGCCCCATGTCGAAGCACCGCCGCGATCAGATCAGGTGCGCGCTTATCATCAATGGTATCTTCCACGAGACGCCGGTAGCGCTTTTCCAGCCCGGCGAGGTCAAACAGCTTTGTGGAGAACGTGATTTGATCGAAAGAGACCTTTAGGAACCACGCGCAGAACGTTTTCAAAGCGGCTTCGGAAAGGTTGCCGCGCCCGTCGCGGTCTCCACGTCGTGGGCTGTCCGCGAGATCCATCATACGCTTGTATTCACCGCGATCCGCCAGTCCGCGCGCAAGCCCACGGGAAGCCGACCACAGGCCTTGGCCTCCAATTCCGGCCGTGAGAGCCATGGCATGCGACATCAAGCGGCTGACGCGTCCGTTTCCATCCGGGAACGGATGGATATAATTCAACCGGTGATGTGCCGACGCGATCGCGATAATCCGACCGCTCGACGACCGTGCCGCGATCTGAAAACGCTTATCGAAGTGATCCATGAAGGCTGCGACGCGTGATGAGGAAGGGGGCATGTGGCGCCCGACGGCTACCTCCTTGTCGCCCTGTTGGCGCATGTGCCCGGGAATGATCGGTTTGCGTGTTCCATCGGGATGTTCAATCACGCGAAACTCCTCGGGCATTTCGTCGTAGAAAACCCTGTGTACCCATTCAAGGAATTCAACGGACGTGGGCCGGGGTAGGGTGCCAGCGCGATGCATTTCGTCGATTGCGCGCTGAACAATGACATGCGCGCGCCCTTCCAGGGCAAGCGGGCGGGTCTCTTCCTCGAGTTCGGCGCCGGCGAGCGCGCGTTCAATGTCTCGGGGGCGTGTGTTGTGACCTTCGATCAAGTTCGAGTAGTAGCAGTTCATTACGCGCACGAGGTCCGCAAGTTCCTCCGCGCTATCCGGGTGCAACCCCTGTCCCAGTTGCGCAGCTTCTTTCTGGAGGTCGACTGAAAGGTCAGCTAGCTCAGCGGGGATGTACTCCTCGAAGAAGCACGGTTCGATTCTGCCAGGTGTTTCCAACATGTTTGCCGATCTTTCCCTCGTGAATTCCCTTTCAATTTAAATGTTAAGACGAAGAAAGTGAAGGGAATTGCCGATATGGGTTACCGATCGTGAGTGCCGGATCGACAAGCATACGATGGCAAGGCTGTCAGAATTCCAGCCGGAAACGGGCGGTAATCCGGGTGAGGTGAAAGCGAAATTTTGTCCGAAATCGTTGACGCGCTTACAAACTTGCTCATCCTGCGTAACCTGCATGCCTAGGTTCAGACAACGTCCTATGTTGAGAAATTCAGGCAATTTAGGTCATTAGATCATGGGGCACCTGGCATTTCGGCTACGCTGATATGTTTGACCTGACGTGCTCTGCAGCCAAAAGTGGCCTCTCCCATAGCCTCGTCAGCCTCCTAGCCATCTTCGGAAGTTTTCGTCTTTGCGCTTAAGTTCGCCCCGCGCGTTATTGGCCGTTCGCTCTGCGTACTCATCAAGATCGCGGTATCGATCTTCGATAATCGGGCTGCGCTTGCGTATCGCGCTGGCAACATCAGCTTCGATCCATCCATCTTCCAAAATGCGTTTGGCGATCCTGTAATCCACGCTGCCGTCACCCAGGTACCACCCCTTTTGTCGAGCTTGGTACACATACATCGTCCGCAATCGCTCGTAGACTGTTGGGGCGTCGCGGGACCCAAGTGTTTGTTGCTTTTTTGCGATGTCCTCAAAGTTTTCTGCTGACGTGATGTCTTTGAGCCGGTACACAGGGGCGCTCTCGACAAAGCGTTTTACCAGCTCCTCGTCGGGTTCGGTCGGCCGAAAGGAGCGATCGTGCGCCCTCTTAGCAAGATAGAGCGCGGCGATGCTACCCAATATGCCACAGATCGCGATCAGAGCTTGAGCAGTCATCACGCGTAGACACCTGCATCAACCGCATCGAGATACTCTAAGACCTCCCGTGCCCTGTCCTCTTGGACAAGCTGCATCGCAGTGCGGCCGCCTAGCCCTGGTAAGGGCTCTGATTGATACCATGCATAGGCCAGCTGGGCTGACCCGAACCGCGGTTCAATCACCCTAAGTACATCATCTGTAAACATGGATGGATGGTAACAGATTTCCCCCGGGGATGGTAGATCTGGTGACGCGGGCGCGAATATTTATAAAAATGCAAAGCCATGCTCTGGCTCTCGTCAGCCACGGTAATAGCCGGCAATTAGAAGCTCAGCTGCGGCAAATGTCCAAATTACCGACTTAGCAACCTGTCAATAAGTAATATTATGAAATCACGTGGAAGACCCAAAACGGACACCGCTCCGATCATGGTTCGGATGCCAACAGCGCTGATAGAGGCCCTCGATGAAGCGCGGCGGGCGGAGGAGGACCTGCCGAGCCGGCCGGAGCTGATCCGGCGCATAGTGGAGCAGTGGGCTATGGGCAGGCGGGGCCAATAACGCCCCGCTTTACGCGCTCAGTGCGGACATGAGCGCTGATGTCAGCACTGACCTGGGAGGTGACGTCAGAGCGGGGCCGGCAAAAGAGTGTCTCGGCGATACGGAATTTGGTCTCGCAGTCTGCATGGAGTGATAGAGAATGGTGAAGAGATCATCATCAGGACGTGGTGGGTGTTCTGGGATGTGGGACTTGAGCATCTGTCATCGTCAGATGAGAGATGGGGCGTTTGGGCGGCGGTCGCAGCGCTTTGGCGGACGGGACGAAATCGGCTACATCGACAAAGAGGTGAGAATGCGCCTCATGGCCTCAAGAGGCCGCTTTGGAATGAAATAGGCCGAGACTAAAATCACTGGAGCGTGGTGGTGGTGGTCAAACTGCGCTTTTTCTTGCCTGTACGTAGCTGGCGGAGGTCTCTTCCGCTCTCAATTGCCCTTAATTATTGGGAAGCCCATAATTTGGCGTAATTTATTAGGAGCGCCATAATTGGCCTCGGGCTTCTATTTTTTGACGCCTGGGCCGATAGGGCAGGGTGGCCGGCGTTGGGGGGGGGAAGGCAGAACTGACGCCTCCCACTTATATGATATCATGTAATCAAGACGTAAGTCAGCTGCCCGATGCAGATTGCCGCGCGGTGTGCCTGGCGGAGCTTTCCGGTTTTTGTAAAGCGATCTGTCTTCTCGGGGCAGTACCTGTGCTGAGGGTATCGAGGGCCCTCTACGGTCTCGCGCTCGGGGACGGGACCGTAAGGTGCTGTCGCTTGGCTTGCAAAGAGACCTTGAAGCAGCTCCGATTTGACCGCGCCACTGGGTACGTTACCTGCGCAGCGCGCGCGCCAGTTCAGCTTCGCGCTTGCGGATGCCTTTTTTCAGAAGGCGGAGCACGGCGTCTTTATCTTCCCCTGCAAGAAGTTTGTTGTACGCGCGGCCGATGCGACCGACATGGGTCGCGTTGTCGGCTTTATAGACTTTGGCACAATGAGCTGCGGTCCGTGCGGCCACCATCTGAGAATAGGGCCACGCCTGGCTGGGAGAGCGGCAGGTGGTAACGCTGAGAGTGCGTTCCAGAGCATAGAAGCGGCCTGCCTTATCCCATTTCCCAAGAGGGTGGCTACGGCGGGTGGCACGGTCCGCGTACTCAAGGCCGGCCCTGATCTCTGCCTCAGAATAGGCCAGTTCATGGGCCAGTTTGAAAAGATATGCCTTAACTGTCGGTTCGGAAGTGCAGTTGTTGGGTGTCATGACGAAGTCCTTTTCTAATGTCATGACAAAATTAGGCGCCGCAACTGTCCCAGGATATGCTTGGCCCATAGATTATCCACATGAATGATGCGTGACAGGCCTACGGCGCGTGTAAATCCAAGAAAGTTCGATGTTTGGAGTGGTTTTGCTGAGCCAAGACGACACGAGGGCAATTAGAGCGCGGCTCTTGGGGAAAAGTTTTTCGCGGGAAACCAAACTTACGTAGGGGAGTGGGCGTCAGGGGCTCATGGCCAAAGAGTGCTTTGCAAACCCGTTTGGAAGTTTACAGGTGTCCGGGCGATGGCTCCATTTTGCCAGGTCGGGGCGCGCAGCAAAAGGTGTGCTCGCGAGGCTGAGCTTTTTGTGATCATCGCAGTGCGTGCTCGTAATGTCGTTGGGAAGGATCAACCGGACTATTTGATATCATGTAATCAATGCCGGCGGTAAGTAGCCCGTGCCATTCTCCGGGGGCACCCAAATAGGCGTGCCACCAACCTTCGCGGGGAGGCCAACTGGCAGCGCCCGACCGCGGCTGCGCCCGAGTGGTGACGTAGACTAAGACTGTAGAGGAATTGGATGCGTTGCCTGACCCAAATTGAATGGTAGGAGTGGGCGGACTCGAACCGCCGCGCTGACGCTAATCTGGCATCTGAAGGGGGTATAAGGCCCATTGCGCACCATGCCACTCCCGAACGTTACGAGCTGAATCAGCTCGATATTCGGAAGTTCAAAATGATGGGGCCTGTCGCGCTCATAAAGTGAAGGTGTCGAATGCGCGTCGAACAGTCAAGCGCTTAAAGGTCTCAGGCGGTTCTTGGGCCCTGCGGCTTGGTGTCGGTCACAGCCATGAGATTTAGCGTTTGCAGCCCGGTTCCAAACCAATCGATGCACCAAAGTTTTCGCACTGGAACAGCTACCCGGCGCGTTCACTGACAAGGACTTTCAACGTCCCGGCATCGTTGAGCACCTGTACGCGCACAACAATACCGTATCCAATGCCGCTGAAGACGGCTTTCCGCAGATGTTCATGTCCCGGCATGATGGCGCAGTTCCCAGCGATCCGCGCCCGCATTGTTTTGTCAGCAAAGATCGGGTCGGAGTCGTCGGCCTGCCCGCGTTTTCTGAACCTGTGGTAATTGGCCCGGTCCTGTTGAACTGCAGCGCACACGCTGCCCAATGGCTGGCCGCTTGAGTTGACAAGGTCATGTGGATCAAGCCGGGCGTCATAAATTGCCATGATATTCTGTGCAGCAGCAGAACTTGTAAACGCTATTACGGCGATGCAGCCGAGAATGAGACTTTTCACGTTAGAACTCCCCTAGATGGATTGCGGCTTCCCAGTGAGCGATACAGTTTAAGGGTCCTGTAAAATTCAAAACCAGTCAAGTTTTGGGGCAGTTCATTGGACTGTTTGGCACGGCAATGAAACAACCTGCCAGGTTCCCAGCCGCCAGCGGCGCCTTGCGCAGAATGACCGCACAGCGCCTTGCGCCACTGACGGGCAGCCCAGGAGCGCTATGACCTGGAAGCGGGGGCCTTTTGGAAGGGCCGCTGCATCGCAGGGGTGCCGACCGCCTTCAAGCTGGACTTCCCTGAGGCTCTTTGGCCAAATTCCTGCCCGATTTGCCCGGCAGACTGGACAGGATGTTGAAGGTCACGAAGTTCCGCCGCCGCAAAATCGGTTGGTCATTTTTTCTGCCGATGATTGGCTGCGCAGTCTTGCTATCGGCGATCGCGCTGCGACCTGAGCATCCAATCGCCGTTCGGCAAGATGCCAGCAAACCGCGCATACTAAGAGGGGGAGGTGCATGGTCTGGCGGTAATGCATGGAAGGGGCGTCATGGAACACGAGAAACTTCGGCTGCATCGCCTGGCACACAGCTTATTGACTCCGTGACCCGCGTTCGGGACGGCGATACCATTGTTGTTGGTCTTATCCCGATCCGGATTGCCAATCTCGACTGTGCTGAACGCGGCAGTGCATCTGGCGCTCGCGCAACGCAGCAAATCACCAGGATCGTTAAAGGCGTTCAGCTTCGATGCAGCTTGGAAGGACGGCGTAGCTATGATCGCGAAGTCGGAGTTTGCCGGTTACCCGACGGACGTGACATTGGGGAAATATTGATTGCCGGGGGTTATTGCGCGCGGTGGCGCGGGTGAGGTCTTTGATGCCGTGCCGGTTTTGTCCCCCGGGCCGTGTCGTTGGTATTGTCGCGCGAACCGACTTGACCGACGCCCTTGCGCGGCAGCGTTTAAAACCCGATCTTCTATCAGACATCGATGATGGCGGGTCTGGGAAGGACTGATCATGGAGGATGGCGACGCAGGCGGATCGGCTCCGTGTATGGCGCATCTGCTGATCGACGGGACCCCTGTCGATCCAATAAGGATGCGGGATGTGGCCCGGTTTCGGGCGGTGGAGCGTGCCCGTCTGCTGGAGGCACGGCGGCACTTATCTGTTCAGCAGCGTAGCGAGGAGACCCGAAGTTTGGCCGCAAAGCTCGAGACCCTCGTCGCTCCGCAGAAGGGGATGAGGATCGCTGTCTATTGGCCCATTCGGGGCGAACCGGACCTGCGCGACTGGATGGCCAAGACGCATGCCGCGGGCGCAACTATTTTGCTCCCGGTTGTCGCGGAAAAAAACGCGCCATTGAGCTTTCGCGCTTGGCAGCCAGGTTGTGCGATGGCGCGCGGCGTTTGGAATATTCCGGTACCTGCGTGCGGCGCAGAAGCGGTGCCGGACATCGTGATCTCGCCCTTATTGGGTGTAGACGACGCCTGTTTTCGGCTCGGCAATGGCGGTGGATATTACGACCGGACCTTGGCGCAGTTCGATCCTTTGCCAAAGGTTATCGGCGTCGGATTTTCCAATTGTCTCATTCCGACAATTTTCCCCATGCCGTGGGATATTCCGATGGACAGAGTCGTCCTTTCTGATGGACCAGTTCGTGATCGTCTCTAGACCTGCCTGTAAACTGGTGGTGCTGTACATCATGACTGTGTCCACCTGCCATAGTCTTTGACGCGGGGAGCCGCCGTCTGAACCATTAAGTTGTCCTAAGTCTACGCCAACCCCGGCAATTAGGGCGGGTTGCTGTCGACTTACGCCTCAACTGACCTGAGCTCACCGAGCTTGGCGATGGCGCTGATGTCAGGGTTGATCTGAGGGGTGATGTCAGCGCTGAGCTGGCTGCCTCTGCCCCTTTCTGGGATTGGCCATAGGCGGGGCAGGGCCCGCATGCAGGTAAGGTCGGTTAGGGCGCGTGTTGATTAGACACGCCCTTGTCTGTGCAAGGTAGGTTGGCCAGTTGGGCCGTGCGGCTTATATCGGTGTCTGCGATAGGCGTTGCAGTGTGAGCGCGGGAAGACCTCATGTGAGAGGCTTTGTCTAAAGCGGCCAAGTGATTTCCGGCGAGAAAGATTGTAAGCGCCAATAGCCCCCCTGAGAGAGCGATGCGCAGCCTGCGACCACGACGGGTGCGCTGGTTCACGTTGCTGCTGTTGTTCGCTTCGGTCTGGCTCATGCAGTTCCCTTATTGCGGGAATGCGGGCAAATTATGGCATGGGTGCGATCAGCATGTCTTCTCTTTGGGGAAGTACCGGGCTTTGTTAGCCGAAGTCGAAACGTGCCTGGCGGGGGTCGTGTTTTGAGCCGCGCGTGGGCTTTTTGAAGGGCTTCAAGGCTTCAAGCTGCGCAAAAACCTGTGTCTGCGCCAGGCGGTCGCGCCGCAGCTGCGCGCGGGTGGCAATGAAGGATTTGACGGCAGCAAGGTCGTCTTTGGCCACCCAGTGACTGGTGCGCACCAAGCCCTGTGCGCGTTTGTTCGCATCATGGCTGCGGGAGGTTGCGGCGCTCTCCTGGCGTTCGGCCTTTGTACGGCGGCGCTTGTGTTTGATCTGATCTGGCATGGGCATGTTCGACATTTTGCGCCGGCTCCTTAATGGGGTGTCTAAGGGGGAGCTACGCGCTGGTTTTGAGAGGGATAGGTTCGGAGGGGGCGTCTTATGTGGATAACGTCACGGTCTGTGCGCGCAGTGCTGATGCATCGGGGCAAGGGGGCTGGGGCAAACCCCGCTCTGCCTAAAAAAGCAAGAGCGGGGGCAGAGGGCGCTGCAGGAACGTGGAAAGCCCCTGTTTACCAGGGCTGATCCATATGGGAGCGGCTGCCCGCAAAGGGGACCTGGATGTCCGCCGCGATCAGAAAGGCCTTTTCCATCCGCGCATAATTGTCCGGCGTGTGCTCAACGTCATCGTACTGTTTGTAGGTGATGCAGCCGTAAGGGTCCTCTTCCTCTTCAAAAAGATTGGAATCTTCGATGCACACCAACATTGTGCCGTCACCGGCGTCATAGACCTTGAGACACTGCTCACCGTTGCCATAGCCGCCAATATCAGGGCGGCGCCAAAAGAGGTCTTCATCTTTGATGCCCATCTCGAGGCGCTGCAGATTGCAGATATCTGCGGTGGTCATCTCGACCCAATCTTTGTCAAACCACCCCATCACATCTTCGATCAGGGCGGCCTGGGCCACGATGGCATCGGCCTTTGACCCGGTCTCAATGGCTTTTTCGAAGGCCTCTTTCTGGTCCGCGCTCAGATCGAAGTTGGAGCCTTCATCAGCGGAGACGAAGCTCACGTAGAGATATGGGGTGTAGCGCGTCGAAAGACTCACGTTCACGCTCCAGGTTTCATCGAGATCAATATATTCGTCGAGTTCAATGAGAGGAGAGTAGACCTGGATTTTGACGTTGCTCTCCGGCATCTCGCAGGCCGCCGCCGCGCTGATATCGCCGTCCTCGTCGAGCGACCAGCCGCGGGATTTGAGCTCGGCCCAAGTGGCAGCGCCGTGTTTGGCAGCCGCTTCGGCAAGCGCGGCGGCCTTGGTTGTGACGCCCTGGGCGGCCAGCTTTTTTGCTGCGGCTTTGATATCAGAGAGGTTTTCGCCGGTGGCGAGCATATTGAGTTTCTTCATTGTCGTTCTTCTTTTTTGTTTCGCCGATTTGGCGTTTGCAGTGAAAGCGCTGTAGGGCGCCCTTGGTGTGAAGAAGATGCGCGCCGGATCTGCATGGCGCAAATTTTGGGGCTCGAATTGATGTGGATAACCTTGGCGGCGCTCATCTAAGTGTATGTTTATAAATGAGTATTTTTTGCAGGGTTGAATGTGCCCGCAAACGCGCGGGCCACGGCTGGGTTATTTTTTAGTAAAGAAATGTCGGATTTGAGCCGCGGGGGAGGCGCAGGACCAGCCTGTCGAATTATGGGGGAGCCGCCGAGAGGATGCTTAGACAAATGGGGCGCGGTGCGAGACCAAAGGTATCTTCATGCCGTCACCGAGACGCCGAAAGCATATCCGGGCTGGAGGCCAAGCAGGCGTGGGCATAGGTCCTGGCATGCGCCCTCCATCCAATCGCCAAGGTTGACAGAAACAAAAGTTTCCCGCCTGATTGTGCACAGGACGAGGAGAGATCCGATGCGTCTTCTTTTTGCAGCCCTTGCCTTCCTTGCCGGGACGTCCCTTTTGGCGGAAGATTTGGCCGACTATCAATCACGAGATTTTGCCGCCGCTTCGCATAAAGCGCTCGGCGCGGGGGACCGTGTTAAAGCCATTGTTGCGGCGTTAAAGGGATTGCCAGCAGAGCCGGGGGAAGATGCGCTTGCGCGGTTCGATGAGGCCTATGATGCTCTTTTACGTGCGGCGGTATCTCGTTCTGTTCGTCTTGATTTGCCCGTCCTGTCTGTGTTCGAGTTTGACGGGACGGGGACGCGCCTTGCAAGTGTCGGGCTGTTCCCCTCGCCGGACGGCGACCAGTCTCAAAGCGGGCTGACGCTTTGGGATCCGCGAAGCGCAAAGAAGCTGGCCGAACTCCTACCGATCGAGGCTCTGACCAGCGGTGCCTGGGGAGTACAGGCCCCTGCCTTTTCTCCTGACGGCCGCTTTCTTGTCCAGATGGCCCCGGTGGCGGGTGTGGCTGTGGTTTTTGATGCCTCAAAGGGGGAGGAGATCGCGCGCTTGCCGGGCCATGCGCCGGGCACACTCCCAAACTCGGGTGGCGCCGCTTTTTCACGTGATGGATCATTGCTTTTGACACTCGCCGCATCGCCGACCGTTGCTCATCTGTGGGACACGGCCGACTGGCAACGCGTCGCCAGCATGGAATTTGGAGAGTTCACGCTTCTCAGTCCCATTGATGGCGGCCGAGACGGCGTTATGCATTTTGTCTCCGCCGATGTTGCGCAGGGCACCCCGCCCCCGGTGGCGCTGTGGAGCATCGCACGCGAAGGTGCCAAGTTGGTACACCGCTTTCCAGATGAGCCTTCGGGGCTTGGCGTGCATTGGGGCCGGCTCGCGACGGATGATGGGGATCATGTATTTGCGATGCCCAACGGCAATTTTGACCTGATTGTCTTCGAGCGCGAGACGGGCGCCGAATTGGCCAGGTTGCCGGCGTCGATCCTCGGCCAATCTGCGGGACTTGTTGCTCCATCCGGTGATGCGGTGCTCCTTCTGTCTTCTATGGGCGCGATGCCCCGGCGTTTGATGTTTGATGGTTCTGATGCGCCTCTCGAACCTGCTGATAAACTCGTGGGCATTCATGGGGTGTTCTCGCTGGGCGGCGAACTCATCGGCGGATCGCCAGATATGCTGGGTTACCGCGGGGATGACATGCCTCGGGGAACGGCGCTTTACCAACGCATGATGTCCTCTTTGTCAGCCGATCGTCAGGCGGAGGTCGCAGCGGAACAGGTGCAAACCGACTGAACGATGTGCCCGAAGGGACAAGCTGATTGGGAGGATAGTATGATCAAAATTTTAGGATTGGTTCTGGTTTCTGCTCTTCTGGCGACAGGCGCGCGCGCGGAATGGATGCTTCGGCGCCCAAGCGCGGGTGATGATCACGGCAGTGCTTTCGCTGTAAACGCGCAAGGTCATCGACTGGATATCGGCTGTGGCAATGGCGGGTTCATAGATATTTCACTCACACCCGATACCCGTCCTGCAGATCTCAAGTTCGTGGGGGAGGGGGCCGTCCTCTATTTTCAGGTGGACGGGGGCCCCGGTCTGCAGATGCCGGCCACCTGCGGCGCACAGGGGTGCACCCAGGATTTTATGCTGGGGGGTGAACCCTGGCCCGTCAGTCAGATGCAGGCAATTACATCTGCCCTGCGCAGCGGGTCTCGTGTAGATGTCCTGCTGGGGGGAAAAGTGATGTCGCGCTTTGATCTATCCGGCTCGTCGGCCGCTTTGCGGGGGCTTAAGTCTCGGACCCGATGTGAGGGGCTTTAACCGCGTTTTTGGGGGCAGGCCAATTAAGGATATTTTGGAGGAAGCACGCCTGTCCTTTAGGTTGCGATAGCTGCGGTGCCTGATGGGCGCGCTTCAAATAAGGATGGCTTCAGATCCTGACGGTCAAGTTGCCGCGTGGAGGGGCTTGCCCACCGGCGTGCCTCACCGGTGGACAAACTCGGTGTGAAGAAAGGAAGGGCCTGTGCAATCGATCTTGTCGTGCGCTTTAGACAGTTGGGAGATTGGTATTGGAGATCCGGGCTGGGGCGGGTGGTTGATCGTAGCGCTCTACGCGGTGACGGGTTTGTTGGCTCTCCGGGTGGCAAGTGTCGCGCCCTTTCCCAAAACATCGTGCCAGCGTGAACGGGTGTTTTGGGGCGTGTTGGGAGGCGGCCTGCTGCTTTTGGGGATCAACAAGCAGTTGGACTTGCAAACATTATTGACCGATGCCGCGCGCTGTCTGTCTCAGATGCAAGGATGGTATGAAGCGCGCAGACCTGTGCAGATAGGGTTTATCATCGGGGTTCTTCTCTTGATGCTGACCGCAGCTGCTGTTGTCTGTGTTGCTTTGCGCGGAACCTTGCGCCGCACCGGCATTGCCCTCACCGGTGGTGTGATCGTATTGGGCTTCGTGGTTATCCGTGCTGCAGGCTTCCACCATATGGATCGACTGATTGCAATTGAGGTCGAGGCGGTCCGTCTCAATTGGCTTTTGGAGATGGCGGGACCAATTTTGATTTTGATCGCCGGTTTGCTGGCGCTGCGTGAGAGGCGCCCCAAAGGGTAGGGTCTGAAGCAGGGCATGCACAGGCTGGGCTTGCCGGGGCTGGGGCACCTTTTTGCTGGGAAGGTTTTTGTGTGAGGGCGCCTTGAGATGTGCTGGAGGCTGTCTGTAGGTCGTGTCGCCGAGGGTGGGGGGCTTGGGAGCAAAAAGCCCATTTGCGACCGGCGGAGGGGCAGATCTGGCTTCTGAAGGGGGTCATCTGAAAAAATCCCCTTTAAAAACAACGCTGTAACGCTGTTACGGCCCGTAACACTTTAAGTAACACCTGCAAGTGTCTGAAATCTATCTCATTTATATATATTTATCTATCTGTAACAGAAATATAGAAAAAGTGTATATGCGAGACAGACAGGTCTATTGATCATTGTGCGCCAATATTAAGACATATGTGGGCGTAATGCGTTACAAAGCCTAAGGTGTTGAAATTATTCAATATTTTTGTAACAGGGGGTGTAAAACGACCATTTTGGCGTTTCCGGCCTGAATAAATCATTTATTTACAATGAGTTGGTCCGTTACAGCGGGGCGTTACACCCTGTGTGAGATCCCTGCGGTGCCCGTTTGGCGCCTCTCGACGGCTCTTGGGTTTCCGATCCG
>NZ_CP081131.1:0-193564 GCF_025142275.1 Sulfitobacter sp. W074 | reverse complement strand
CGGCTCGGTCCGGGCGATCCCCACATCAATGTCTTCGGCATCCACCGGCAGGTCTTTGGGCCATTCGAACATGGGCGCGCCATTCGGCTTCGCGATTTCATCCCCCGTGGCCCTCAACCAACGTCGGCGCGACAATTCGCCCAAGGCCGCGGCGGCAGGGCCAGACATCGCCGAGGTGGCATCGTGCCAAGGGTCGGAGGGAGAGCCGTCTTTGCGCACCCGGCGCGGATCATGCGGCAGGTGATCGGGCGTGTCCCAACGGTCTTCGGTCGCGTCGATGCCGCCGCAAAAGGCCAAGGCATCATCGGCCACGACGATCTTTTGGTGGTGGCAGGCGCCAAAGGGGTGATGCCCGTCCAAGGCGAAATGGATCCGGTCACCGCCAAACAGGCTCAGCGCCAGCGAGGGCACCAGCCGCCCCGGCGCGGCCAGCACGGCCCCGTTCCATTTCAGCAGGTAGACATGCAACTCCGGCGTCCGCTCAACCACCGCCTCTACAAAGGCGCCGAGTTGGTTGGGATAGCCGTCCGGCGCATTGCCGTCCTCATCGCTCTCGCCCGGCAGCATCTCAAGCTCAAAGTCGAAATCCCAGCCGATCAGCATCAACTGCTGCCGCGCGCCGAGAAAGATTTTGCGCAAGACACGGAAGTAATCCGCCGCATCGACCACAAGGCCAAAACGCTCGGCCCGCGCAACGCGCCATGTGGACTTATCGGTAAACAGGCTCTGGCGCGTCGCCGCGTCAGTCGGATGCTGCTGGTCCGCCTTTGCCAAATCCAAATCGCCACGCACGTTCCTGTCCCTTTCGGTTCGATCCTACATGGCTAAACGCCCAGTGCGGTGGGAAGTTGCATGGGCGCAGAAATATCGGCGGCAACGGCCGCTCAGACCAATTGCGCCTCTGACAATTCGGCCTGCAGGCGGGCTTCTTCGGCGGCTTTGGGCGTGGTGAAACGTGCCAGCAAGAAATAGGCGACAGGTGTGAGATAGAGCGTCGAAAGCGTGGCCATGCCCAAGCCGCCGACAATCACCCAGCCGAGCGCCTCGCGCGCCTCGGCCCCCGCGCCCGAGGACAGGATCAGCGGCACGCCCCCCAGCACGGTCGAGGTCATCGTCATCATCACTGGGCGCAGGCGGATGGTAGAGGCACCAAAGATCGCGCCGTGAATATCCGCGCCCTGATCGCGCAGCTGGTTGGCGAATTCAACAATCAAAATCCCGTTCTTGGCCATGATCCCGATCAGCATGACCAGCCCGATCTGGCTATAGACGTTCAGACTTTGCCCGGTCATCAGCAGCGCGAAAATCGCGCAGGCAAGGCCCAAAGGCACCGTGGCCATCACCACGATGGCAGAGACGAAACTCTCGAACTGCGCGGCGAGGACAAGGAAAACCACAAGGATCGCAAAGCCGAAGGTCACGAACAGCCCGGAACTGGTTTGATCCAAGGCGGCGGCTTCGGCCAAGGGGACGATCAGGTTCTCTTCGTCCAGCACCTCTTGGCCGACCGTCCGCACCTGCGCCAGTGCATCGCCCAGCGACAGGCCCGGCGTCAGCCCGGCTGAGATCTCGACCGAGCGGTTCTGCCCCTCCCGGTCCAGCTCAGGGGCGACGGCGCGCTCTTCGAGGGTGACAAAACTGGCCAGCGAAATCATCTGTCCGTTGCCCGATTGGACAAAGACGTTCTCAAGGTCGCGCGGGTCGTTCACCGGGTCCGAGGTCGACAACATCTGCACGCCGTAGCTGGTGTCGTCGATAAAGACCGATGCCACCTCGCGCCCGTCGAGCATGGCTTGCAAGGCTTGGCCCAGACCGGTGATGTCGACGCCCAAATCAGCCGCGAGCGTCCGGTCGATCTGCACGAAAAGCTGTGGCTGCGTGCGCTCATATTCCAGCCGCACTTGGCCCATCGCGGGGTCAGTGCTCAGCCGGTCCACCATGGCCTGCGCGACCTGCGACAGTTGCTCATAATTGTTGCCCGTGATCGCGAAAGACAGCCCCCGCCCCGCCCCGCGAATACCGAGGGAGTTGGGCTGGATCGCAAAGGCCCGCACGCCGACGATGCCGCGCAGCTTGCCGTTGATCTGCCCCACGATCTCATCTTGGCTGCGCGCGCGGTCTTCCCAACCGGCAAGGGTGAAGACCATGAACCCGCGATTATCCGCGCCAAACCCGGTGATGGAGAAGATGTTCGTCACCTCGCCCGCCTCTTGCAGTGGGGTGATCAAGTCTTCGATCTCGCGCATCTTGGCTTGGGTGTAATCGAGCGAGACGCCCTGCGGGGCTGACACGCTGAGCAGCGCCACGGCGCGATCTTCGCGCGGGGTCAACTCTTGGCGAATTTCGCCCGCCACCAGCACTGCCGTCAACGCCACAAAGGCCGCGATCAGCACCACGACATAGGGCATCGCCAGCGCCCATTTGAGGGTCGCGGCGTAGAGCCGAAACAACGCATTGCCAAGCGCCACGACAGGGCCACGCGGGTTCTCCGCCACTGGTTTGGTCAGCAGACGGCTGGCCAACACCGGACAAAGGCTCAGCGCCACCACCGAGGACAGCATCACCGCGATGGCGAGGGTAAAGCCAAACTCCCGAAAGAGCCCGCCCGCCTGACCGGGCAGGAACGACAGCGGGATAAAGACCGCCGCCAGCGTGGCCGTGGTGGTTACCACGGCAAAGAACACCTGCGAAGTGCCCAGCACCGCCGCCGCCCGTGGCCCCATCCCCGCCGCGCGCTGGCGCACGATGTTCTCTAGCACCACAATCGCGTCATCCACAACCATGCCGGTGGCCAGAACCAGTGCCAAAAGGGTCAGGATGTTGATCGAAAACCCGACCAGATAGATCGCCGCCAAAGTGCCGATCAACGCCACGGGTAGGGTCAGCGCCGGGATCAGCGTGGCGCGGAAGTCGCGCAGAAATATAAAGATCACCGCCACCACGATGCCCACGGCAAAGGCCAGCGTCGACAGCACCTCGCGGATCGAGCCAGAGATAAAGGTCGCATCATCAGAGGTCACGAAAATCCGCACGTCTTGGGGCAACGTCTCGTTCAACTCTGCCACCACGGCGCGCACATCGCGCGAAATCTCAAGCGTGTTCGAGGTCGCCTGTCGGATGATGCCGATGCCCAGACCCAACTGCCCATTGGCCCGCAGGATCGTCTCACCATCGGCGGGGCCGAGCGTCACGGTGGCCACATCGCCGAGCAGGACATTCTCTTTGATCTCCATCGCCTCAAAGGCCTGCGTGGTCGCGACACTGGCGGTGGTGCGCACGTTGATCGACTGCCGGTCCCCGGCCAGATCACCCGCAGGCGCGTCATAGGCGACATCGGCCAAGGCGCGCTGGATGTCACCCAAGGTCAGGCCCCGGCTGGCCAGTTCCAACTGATCAATATCGACGCGGAAAAACGGTTCGCGGTCACCATAGACCTGCAAATCCGCCACCCCGTTGACCGAGATCAGCCGGTCTTCGACGCGGTCCTGCACCAGTTTGGTCAATTCTTCGGGCGAGCGGCCCATGGAGGTCACGGCGATACGCATCACCGGCTGGGCGTTGGCGTCGGCTTTGACGATCTGCGGCTGCTCGGCGCCCTCGGGCAGTTGGTTCACGATCCGCGCCACCGCGTCGCGCACATCGGTCGCAGCCACGTCGATATCGGTGCTGTCGTTGAACTCAAGCGTGACCCGGCTGCGCCCAAAGCGGGAGTTCGAGGAAATCGCCCGCACACCCGAGACGCGGCCCACCGCCCCTTCGATCCGCCCGGTCAGTTCCTGATCAACGGATTCCGGGGACGCGCCCGAGAATGTCGTGGTGACGGTAACGACGGGCCGGTCGACATTGGGAAGCTCACGCACCTCGGCGCCAAAAAGCGCGGCGATGCCCGCCAGCACAATCAGCACATTCAACACAAAGGCGAGGATTGGCCGCCGCACGAAGAGCGCCGTGCCCGCTCCGGAGGCGGGGGGCGGCGGGCCTTCGCCCGAGGGTGCGGCGCTCATAGGGTGGTCTTCCGCGAAGGCGCGGCACCCGATTGCACGCTGCCCGCGCGGTTGGCGTCTTGCACATCACCGCCTTCGCGCAGGGTTTGCACGCCTTCGGTCACCACCACATCTTCGGCGGTCAGACCCTCCGACAGGACAAGAACGGAATTGCTGTTGCGCTGCGCGATTTCGACCGCGACTTGATGCGCCTTGCCCTCCCGCACCGTCCAGACAAATGGCCCGTCCGAGGACCATTGCACCGCGAGCGGCGGGATCGCCAAGAAAGGGTCGCCGACAAAGGTAAGGCTGACCGAAAAGGCCATGCCCGCGCGCAACTGGTCGTCTGCGTTCGGCACCCGGCCTTGGACCAAAAGCGTGCGGCTGGCGCGGTCGATCACGCTGTCGATGGCGCTGACCTCGCCCGTCAGCGTCAAATCACGCATCCCAAGCGGGGTGACCGTGATTTCTTTGCCAAGGTCCAGCTTGCCCACCACCCGCTCGGGCACGCGGAAATCGATCAGGATCTCGCTGCGGTCGGTGATGGTGGCCAGTTGATCCTGCGCACTCACCCGGTCGCCTTCTTCGATGTCGGTGATCCCCACCCAGCCCGAGATCGGCGCGAGGATGCGGCGTTGCGACAGATCGAACTGCGCTTGGCTGAGCGCAAGTTCGGCGCTTTGCAGGGCCAATTCCGTCTCGCGTAGTCGCACTTCGCTGACGGCACCGGTATTTTGCAACCGTTTCACCCGGTCTTGCTCGGTCCGGGCGTTTTCGAGCTGCAATTCGGCTTGTTTCAGGGCGATCTGCTCGGCCTCATTCTCAAGCAGGGCGACCACGGTGCCCGCCTCGATCAACTGTCCGGCGGGCAGGTTGAGGTCGGTGATGACCCCCACGGCGTTGGAGCGCAGCGTGACCGAGCGGCGCGCGCGCCCGTCGCCGATGGCGGTGATCCGGTCGGCCAAGGTCTCTTGGCTTACCGCTGCCGTGACAACCAGCGAGGGCCCGCCGCCACCCCAACCGCGGCCTGACGACCCCGGCTCTTGCGATGCGACCTCGATCCCCAAAAGATCGAGCAGACCCGTCTCAGCCACATAGGGGCGGGAGGCGGGGACGAAGGTCAACATCATGTAAAGACCAGCAATGAGAACCAGCAAAAATACGAAAAATTGGCGCAGGGATTTCACGGGGATGCGCTTTCAAATTGTTTTACAAGGCGCATAATTGAGCATCCCCCCGAAAAAGGCACGTCAAATCTGCTTGATCAATGGCCGGGCATTCCCTGACGGGGCCGCTGGCTGCTACCACTATGGCGCGGAACCCAGCCCGGTGAAAGGGCGCGGGGGTTGATTACTAGAAATTCGATTGCCGCCGCACATATTCCGGCTCAAAGGCCAGGCAATCACCGGGGCCAAGGCCAGACAAAAGACCAAAGGGGACATCATGCGCGCGACGGTTCTACCACTGGCGACACTGCTACTGGGCTTCTCGCTTTTGCAGATGAGCAACGGGCTGCAAGGCACGCTTTTGGCCGTGCGCGCGGGGCTTGAGGGGTTTGGCGGGGCGACCACCGGCCTGATCATGTCGGGCTTTTTCGCGGGGCTGAGCATTGGGTCTTTCGTCGCGCCGCGGCTGATCAGCGGCGTGGGGCACATCCGCACCTTTGCCGCGCTCGCCTCTGTTGCCTCTGCGGCGGCGCTGATGCATTTGGCCTTTGTCGATCCTTGGGTCTGGATCGCGGTGCGCTGCCAGACGGGTTTCGCCTTTGCCGGGTTAATCATCGTTACGGAAAGCTGGCTCAATGCGTCGGTCAGTTCCGCGCAGCGGGGCAAGTTGCTGGCGGTTTATGGCATGGTCGGCATGGCGTCGGGGGCGGCAGGGCAGTTCCTGCTTAACCTTGGGGATCCGGCTGAGTTCATCCTCTTCGTGCTCGTCTCGATCGTCATGTCACTGTCGCTGGTGCCAATTTCGCTAAGCCGCGTGGAAGGGCCGCGCTCTGAGGGCGCGCAAGAGCCGCCTTCACTGCGCCGCCTTTGGGGCCTGTCGCCCTATGGCGCGGTGGCCGCGGGGCTGGTCGGGGCCTCCATCGGGACATTCTACGGGCTGGCACCACTCTTTGCTCAGGAAATGGGATACACGCAGTCCCGCATCGCCCTGCTGATCGCGGCCTTTACCATCGGCGGCCTGGTGCTTCAGTTCCCGCTGGGTTGGATGTCCGACCGGATGAGCCGCCGGGGTCTTGGCGTGGGGCTAGCCGCCGCAGGCAGCGCCTTGATGTTGCTGACCCTGCCGATCCCGGCGCCGACGGGGACGATGCTGCTGGTTCTGGGGTTCGCCATCGGTGGGCTGGTCCTGCCTGCGCAGTCCATCGTGATCGCCCATGTCAACGACCGCGCCCCCGGCTCGGCGGTGGTGGCCGTTTCGGGCGGTTTGGTGCTGATGCAGGGGATTGGCGCGGCAATCGGCCCGCTGCTGGCGGGTGTGCTGCTGGATACGCTGGGGCCGCGCGGCCTGCCGCTGGCGCTTGGCGGCTTTCAACTTATCATCGTGGCGTGGGGGCTGCTGCGCATGACCCTGCGCAGCGATCCTGAAACCCAAGAGCGGCACGCGGCACCGCCGCTGACCCCGAACTTTGTCGAAGGTGAGTTGAGCCGCGAGGAATAGCGCGGCTTAGCCTTTCGGCCAGCTTTCCGGCACGCTGCTGCGCAACTCTTCCAACCACGGGGTTGCGACACTATCCGAAGGCGCGCGCCAGTCACCGCGCGGCGATAACGCGCCCCCGGCGCTGACCTTGGGCCCATTCGGCAAGGCCGAGCGTTTGAACTGGCTGGTGGCAAAGAAGCGGTGCAGGAATTTTTCGAGCCAATGGCGGATGGTTTCCAAGTCATAGGCGTTGCGTTTGGCCTGCGGGAAGCCTTCGGGCCAGCGGCCTTCTTCGATGTCGTGCCATGCGTGCCACGCCAGAAAGGCCACCTTTGATGGGGCGAGCCCGTAGCGCATGGTGTGAAAGAGAAAGAAGTCGTTCAGCTCATAGGGGCCGATCATCGCCTCGGTGCTTTGGATCTCTTCATCTTCGCCTGCGGGCACCAATTCGGGCGAGATTTCGGTGTCCAGAATGGCTTGCAGCACCCCGTCCGTCTCTGCGTCGAACTGGCCCGAGCGGGTGGCCCAACGGATCAGATACTGGATCAACGTCTTCGGCACGCCGGTGTTCACCGCGTAATGGCTCATCTGGTCGCCGACGCCGTAGGTGCACCAGCCAAGCGCCAGCTCACTCAGATCGCCAGTGCCGATGACGAAGCCCTGCCGCTGGTTGGCCAGCCGGAAAAGGTAATCGGTGCGCAGTCCGGCCTGCACGTTTTCAAAGGTGATGTCATAGACCGGCTCCCCACCCGAGAAGGGGTGATCCATATCCTCCAGCATCTGCCGCGCGGCGGGGCGGATGTCGATCTCATCGGCGGTGATGCCCATCGCCTTCATCAGCTTCCAAGCGTTGGACTTGGTCCCTTCGGAGGTGGCAAAGCCGGGCATGGTGAACCCAAGAATACGGTCGCGCGGGATGCCCATACGGTCACAGGCTTTGGCCGCCACGATCAGCGCATGGGTTGAATCCAGCCCGCCGGAAATGCCGATCACCATGGTCTTGCCCTTGGTCGCCTCGAACCGGCGGCGCAGCCCTTCGACCTGAATGTTGAACGCCTCATAGCAGTCTTGATCGAGGTGGCTCTCGCGGTTCGGCACATAGGGAAAGCGGCGCAGCGGGCGGATCAGCCCGGCGTTTTCATGATGCGGCTGATGGGCGAAGGTGACCCGGCGAAACTCTGGCGCGTGGTGCCGCGCGGCATCGTGGAAACTGCCCGTCCGCATCCGCTCGGACTGGATGCGCCCGCAATCCACATCGGCGATGGTCAGCTCCGGCTCAAGTGGGAAGCGGGTGGATTCGGCCAGCAGATCGCCCAACTCATGGATCATCCCCTGCCCGTCCCAGGCCAGATCGGTCGTGCTCTCCCCCGGCCCGGCGGCGGAATAAACATAGGCCGCAAAGGCGCGCATGGATTGCGACCGGCACAGCAGATGACGGTCAGAGGATTTGCCGATCACGATGTTGGAAGCCGAAAGATTGGCAAGGATCAGCGCGCCCCCAAGTGCGGCCTCCGACGAAGGCGGCGCGGGCGTCCAGAGGTCTTCGCAGATTTCGGCGTGGAAGATAAGGCCGGGCAGATCCGTCGCCTCGAAAATCAGATCATCGCCAAAGGGCACGCGGCGGCCCGCGACGGTGATCTCTCCGCCGGTGTCACGGCCATGGGCGAACCAGCGTTTCTCATAGAACTCGCGGTAATTGGGCAGGTAAGACTTTGGCACGACGCCCAGCACCTGCCCGCGCGAAATGGCGATGGCGCAGTTGTACAGCCGCCCCTCCCGGCGCAGCGGCGCGCCGAGCAGGATCACGGGGGTCATCTCGGCACTTGCTTCGACAAGCGCGCCAAGCGCCTCTTCCACCGCATCCAACAGCGCATCCTGCATGTGCAGATCGTCAATGGCATAGGACGAGAGCGACAGTTCGGGACAGACCAGCAGATCAACACGCGCCGCATCGGCGCGGCGCATTTCGTCCAGCAGGCTATCGCGGTTGAAGGCCACATCAGCAGGCCGCACATGGGGTGTACAGGTCGCCACCCGGACAAAGCCGTGACGGTGGTAGGCGGTAAAGGCGGCGGCTTGGCTCTTGCTCACGTCAGGCTCTCCTCCAACATATCCAATATCGTTTCAAGGCATCGCTGCCGGATAGCATCGCGGCCAATGGCCCCAAAGGACTCGGCCCGATGAACCGTGTTACATCCCTCGCGTGCAAGCGCAAAATGCACAAGCCCCTCTTCGTCCTCGGGGCGTCCCGGTCCGACAAATCCGGTGGTCGAGACGGCGATCTGCGCACCTGAGCGCGCCATTGCCCCTTCGGCCATCGCAATCGCCACAGGGCGGGAGACCGCGCCGCATGCGTTCAAAAGCGCCCGGTCGACCCCCAAAAGCTGGTGTTTGGACTGATCCGTATAACTGACGAAACCACGCTCAAACGCATGAGAGCAACCTTCGATATCCGTCAGAAGGGCGGCAACCAGCCCGCCGGTGCAGCTTTCGGCGGTGGCGATATGGAGGTCCCGCGCGCAAAGCTTTTCCAAAACGGATTTCGCGCGATCAGCGATGTCGGGCTGCGATAGGGGATCACTTTTCTGCATCTTCGCTCCGCAAATAGTGCCTTGTTAAGCAAACCCCCTGCCCCCGCTGCGGTTCCTTGCGTTGACCCGCCACAAGCCGCCTGCTTAACATTGCAAGAAATTAAACCGCGCATCTACATATGGGACCAAAGCGATGATTGACCTTTACACATGGACCACCCCGAACGGCCGCAAGGTCTCGATCCTGCTGGAAGAATTGGGGATCGACTATAACGTCCATTCCATCAACATCGGGAAAGATGAGCAGCACAGTCCCGACTTCCTCAAAATCAGCCCCAACAACAAAATCCCCGCCATCGTGGACCATGACACCGGGGTGAGCTTGATGGAATCCGGCGCGATCATGGTCTACCTCGCCGAGAAATATGGCCGCTTTCTGCCCGAAGGTCAGGCCGCGCGGGCCGAGGTGATGCAATGGCTGATGTGGCAGATGGGCGGCTTTGGCCCGATGGCCGGGCAGGCGCATCATTTCCTGCATTTCAACCCCGGCAAGGCCGCCTATGCCGAAGACCGCTTCGGCGCGGAGGTCAAACGGCTTTATGGCGTGCTCGACAAACAGCTTGAGGGGCGCGACCACATTTGCGGCGAATACTCCATCGCCGATATGGCCTGCTGGCCTTGGGTCTCGCGCTATGAATGGCAGCAGATCGACCTTGCCGATTACCCCAATGTCCGGGCGTGGTACCAACGGCTACGCGCGCACGACGCGGTGCAAAAAGGCTACCACGTGCCCAAGGTTATGAGCGAGATTCCTGAGGGCTGAAATCGGCTCCCCCCTCGCGGCTGCAACGTAAGGGGGAACCAAGGCATAAGTTGATCGGTTGCACTGTCAAAGGCAGTGCTGCCGACCGCGCAGGCTGCCCGTTTCATGAATGGGGGCTGAATCGTGATGCTTGATCTGGTGATTATACCCGTGAGCGGCTGTCGGAAACTGTCATGAACAGTGCGCCGCGTTTCGATCCTTTTCCGCCCAGTTCTCAACCGGATGTCCTTTCTCAAGCGGCCCGAAGCGCATTGCGCAAAGCGGCGCCGGACGAGGAGGCGGGCACGGCACCGATCAGCGCCTCCATCGAGATTCTGCGCGACGCGGGTCTGATGTTGGAAGACGGTGCTGCCTCCCCCCTGCGCACCGCCCATGCGCTGATGCAGATCGGCGCGGCCAATCTTAGCGTGGGGCGTTTGTGGGAAGGCCACGTTAACGCGCTGCGCCTGATCCGGCTCTACGGCAGTCCGGCACAGGCAGAACACGCAAAACAGGTGATCAAAGACGGCGGACTGTTGGGGGTCTGGGGGGCCGATGGCGGCACGCCTGCAAAGGCCGAGGGCAGTGTGTTGCAAGGTGAGAAGACCTTCGCCTCTGGTCTCGGCACCGTCACTCACGCGCTTATCTCGCTCAATTCCGGCCCCAAGGTGCAGCTTGCGCTGATTGATGTGACCGACCCGAAACGGGGCGATGCCACGCAATGGGACATGCTGGGGATGCGGGCCACGGCCTCGGGGACGTATAATTTCTCCGGGCTGCCCTTTGCCGAGGACGCCCGGATTGGTGCCCCGGGTGACTACCTGAAAGAGCCGCATTTCATCGGCGGGGTCTGGCGGATCGCGGCCCTTCAGGCTGGCGCGGCGGCGGGGTTGATCGATGCGGCGGCCAGCGCCCTGCGCGATATAGACCGGCTTGAGGCCGAAGCCCAATTGGCGCGACTGATGCAGGTCTTGATGCGGGTCTGGGCCGGGATGGCGCTGGTCGAACGCGCAGGCGAGGCCAGCGTGGGCGACCACGAGGAAGAGACCATCGTCGGCACCTCCATCGCGGCGCGGCTCTACACCGAGGAAGTCGCCCTCGACACGATCAAAGCGGTTGAGCAAAGCCTCGGCCTGCGGCATTTCACGGCCTCTTCCGAGACTGGCCGCATGGCGCGGGACCTGTCGGTCTACCTGCGCCAAGCAGCGCGGGACGCCTTTCTGCAACGCGCCGCAGGCCACGCGCTTTCCAGTGAAAAAGCGACTTGGGGTGTCTTTGGATGAGCCGCAACGCGCCCCTTGCCGATGCCCTGTCGGGCCGCGAAAAGATCGTGGTCTTTGCGCCCCATCCCGACGATGAAACACTCGGCTGCGGCGGCCTTTTGGCCCGTGCCTTTGCAGGCGCCGGGGCGCATGTCGTTTGCGTGACCGATGGCAGCGCCAGCCACCCCGCCTCTCGCGACTGGCCCCCGGTGCGATTGGCCGAAACGCGCCGCGGCGAGTTGATTGAGGCGCTTGAAATTCTCGGCGGCGGCACGGCGGACCTGACGTGGCTCGGCCACCCCGACAGCCGCTTGCATGAGGTTTCCGCCGCCGACATCCTGCCGGCGCTGACAGCGCTGATCGACGGCCAAGCCGCGCGGCACGTCTTTGTTCCCGCCCGCGAAGACAAACATTGCGATCATCAGACAACCGCAAAACTGGCCGAGGCGTTGCGGGCGCAGCGCCCCGATCTGCATTTCCACAGCTACCCGGTCTGGAGCCGTTTTGACGATCCGAACTTCGCAGCAAACACCGCTGGCTACGCCCCCCTCACCCTCGACACCGCCACCTACCGTGGGGCCAAAACCGCCGCGATCCGGGCGCATCGCAGCCAGCTTGGGCAGGTCGTGCAAGACGACCCCCAAGGGTTTGTCCTGCCCGGTGCGATGATCGACCTTTTCGCGCAGCAAGATGAGATTTTCTGGAGGATGCCGTGATGGGCGTGGGGTTGGATCATCTTCAGGGTCTTTATGCCGAGACGAGCGATCCTTGGGGGTTTGAGCACAGCGCCTATGAGCAGGCCAAATTCGCGGCGACACGGGCGGCGCTTGCGCAAGATGGCTACCGCTCGGCCTTTGAGTTGGGCTGCGGCAATGGGCAATTGGCGCGGCACCTGGTTGACCTTTGCGCGCGCTATACCGGGATGGACGCCGTGACCAGCGCCCTCATCGCCGCGCGGCAAGCGGTGCCTGAGGGGCGGTTCATTCAAGGGTTCTATCCCGGCCCCCTGCCCGAGGGTGACTTTGATCTGCTGATCCTGTCAGAGGTGCTTTATTTTCTGGATCATCCGGGGCTGGAGCATCTGGCCTCCGACATCGCGACCCGTTGGCCACAGGCCGAGATCATCTGTGTGACTTGGCGCGGGGACACCGGGAACCCGCTTCAGGGAGAAGAGGCGCTCAAGGGCTTTGCACGTGCGCTCAGCACCCATGAATTCACCTGCGTGAGTGAGACCGAGAACTACCGCATCGACCGCGCGTTTCCGGGGGAGTGGGCATGAGTTTCGAGCGCTGGAAGGACACCGCAATCATCATCCCCGCCCGAAATGAGGCGAAGCGGATCGGCGCCTGCCTGAGCGCTCTTGCCCCGCAGTGCAACGACCGTATCCGCGTGATCCTTGTGGTGAACAACACCGACGACGACACCGCCAAGATTGCCATGCTGGCGGCGGCGCGACATGGCATTGACCTTTCTGTGCTCGACCTCACCTTTCCGCCCGGCATGGGGGTCGGGGCGGCGCGGCGGAAGGGCGGCGCCGTGGCCATGGAACAGATGCCCCATCTGCGCCAGATCCTGACCACCGATGCCGATTGCCGCGTCAGCCCCGATTGGGTCGCCCGCAGCATTCAACACCTGCACCGCTACGATGCCCTTTGTGGCAGAGTGACGCTGAACCCCGAAGAAGCCGCCTGTTTGGCGGGGCAAGACCCCGGCCTAGAGGCCAATGAGTCCGCCTATCGCCGCTTGGTGCTGGAACTCTACGCCCGCCATGCCCCCAACTGCGCCGATCTGCAAAACAGCCACGGCGAAGCACCGGGGGCCAGCCTTGGCTTTACCCGCGCGGCCTATGAGGCCGTCGGCGGCTTCGCCCCGATCCCCTGCGGCGAGGACCGCGCGATCATCCGCGCCGCGCGGGCGGCGGGCCTTCGGGTGCATCACGCGGATGACATCTGGGTCGAAGCCTCTTGCAGGCTTGTCGGACGGGCGGCGGGCGGAATGGCGGATACCCTGCGTATTCGGCTGGCCGGAACGGAATATTTGGCCGACGACTGTTTGCCGAATGTAGCGACCCTTCTTGATCAGGTGCAGCGCGGCACTTTGGGGTGCTGGCCCGCACAGGTTCCGCAACCGCAGCGCGTCCCGGTCCGAGAACTGCCTGCGCATATCGCGAAGCTGCGCGCCTTTCTAAACCTGCCAGAGGGAGAGGAAGCAACCGCGTCGCCCGGTCAGGCGCCAGCCAATTGCTGGAGGGGCGAGAACTTTCCCGCTCAAGTCGCAGAAACCTCGGAACCCCGCACCGCCGGGGCGGTTGAACTTTCATAGGGTCGGGCGATTACCGCCCCCTCTGGAGCGGCCATCTGTGCCCGCCACATATTAGCAAGAAATCCTCCCGATTATTTCCGGGGGCGCTGTGGAGAAAGATCATGACAGACAAAGAACTTGGCAAAGGCGGTGAACCCCGCCAGCAAACCACGGACCGTGAAAAGACGATGACGACCGCGCAGGGCGGTCCGATCGCGGATGATCAGAACTCGCTCAAAGCAGGCCCGCGCGGCCCGGTCTTGATGGAAGACCACGTTTTTCGCGAAAAGATGTTCCATTTCGATCACGAGCGCATTCCAGAGCGTGTCGTTCACGCCCGCGGCTACGGGGTGCATGGGCATTTCGAACTCAAAGAAGCGATCCCCGAACTTTCTGCCGCTGATATTTTCCAGCGCGTCGGCGAAAAGACCCCGACCTTCACCCGTTTCTCAACCGTCGCGGGCAACAAAGGGTCCTTTGATCTGGCCCGTGACGTGCGCGGCTTTGCCACGAAGTTCTACACCAAAGAGGGCAACTGGGACTTGGTCGGCAACAACATCCCCGTGTTCTTTATCCAAGACGCGATCAAATTCCCCGACCTCATCCACTCTGTCAAACCCGCCCCCGACCGTGGTTTCCCGCAGGCGCAATCGGCGCATGACAACTTCTGGGATTTCGTGTCGCTCTCTCCCGAGGCGATCCACATGACTCTGTGGCAGATGTCTGACCGGGCGATCCCACGCTCCTTCCGCTTCATGGAAGGCTTTGGCGTCCACACCTTCCGGCTGGTCAATGCCGAGGGCAAATCCCATTACGTCAAGTTCCACTGGAAGCCCAAGCAAGGTGTGCAATCGGTGGTCTGGAACGAGGCGCTCAAAATCAACGGGGCGGACCCAGATTTCCACCGCCGCGACATGTGGGATGCCATCGACGCGGGCGATTTCCCGCAGTGGGATCTGGGCATTCAGGTCTTTGACGACGAATTCGCCGATAACTTTGAGTTCGACATCCTCGACGCGACCAAGCTGATCCCCGAAGAACAGGTGCCGGTGCGCATCATTGGCACGCTGACGTTGGATGCCAACGTCGACAACTTTTTTGCCGAGACCGAGCAGGTGGCCTTTTGCACCCAGAACATCGTGCGCGGGATCGACCACACGAATGACCCGCTGCTGCAAGGGCGGAACTTCTCGTATCTCGACACGCAGATCAAACGCCTCGGGGGGCCGAACTTTACCCATATTCCGATCAACGCGCCGAAATGCCCGTTTCATCACTTCCAACAAGACGGCCATATGGCGATGCACAACCCCAAAGGCCGGGTGAACTATGAGCCCAACAGCTGGGGCGAAGATGGCGGCCCCCGGGAAAACCCGGAGATTGGGTTCAAGAGCTACGCGGAAGAGGTCAGCGGCACCAAACAGCGCGTGCGCTCTGAGACATTCGCCGACCACTACAGCCAAGCGCGGCAGTTCTACATCAGCCAGACAGAGATCGAACAGCAGCATATCGCGGCGGCCTATACGTTCGAACTGTCGAAATGTCAGGAAGAGCGCATTCGCCTGCGGATGCTGTCGCATCTGATGAACGTGCATGACGATCTGGCCAAACAAGTGGCCGAAGGTCTTGGCGTGACCGAGATGCCGGAACCGGCCACACCCGCCCGGACCCCGATCACCGATCTGCCGCCATCAGATGCGCTCAGCATTCTGAAAAACCCGCCGAACACTTTCGCGGGCCGCAAGCTGGGTCTGTTCCTGACGGAGGGCGCCGATGCGTCGATCGTGGAAGCCTTGGAGAAAACGTTCGCCGACGAGGGCGCGATGGTCGCGATCGTGACGCCGCATATCCAAGGGGTCACCCTGTCAGATGGCAGCACCCGCGCGGCGGATGAAAAGATCGACGGCGGGCCGTCGGTGGTCTTTGACGCGGTGGCCTTGGTCTTTGGCGACGAAAAGGCTGACAAGATCGCCAAGAACAAACCCTCGCAGGATTTCGTCTCGGACGCCTTTGCGCATAACAAATTCATCGCGTGGACCAAAGCCGCCGATCCGCTGCTCAATGCCGCCGGCGTTGAGAAGGACGAGGGCACGGTGGAAGTCTCTGCCGAGAATGCGGGTGACTTCCTTCAGTCCTGCCGCAAGCTGCGGTTCTGGCAGCGAGAAGAAAAGCTGAACTGGGAATAAGAAATCAAAGGCCGGGGCGAAATGCTCCGGCCTTTTTCTAGCGCCGATGCACCTGTGAGGATGGTGAAATCGCGTTCGCCGTGTCCTGCAACCGCGGCAGAATTTCGGCCCTGATCCGCTCGCGCGTCCAGGTGTGAGCCGAGACCGAACATTGCACCGCCGCAAAGGCGCGCCCGTCTGGGCCGGTGATCGGGCAAGCCACACCGATCTCTGACAGAATCATCTGATCGCTTGAAATCGCATGGCCATGTTGGACGGCCTCATTGATGCTGTTGCGGATCGTGGCGCGGTCCATCGTGGTGCGCGCGGTAAAGGGCTTGAGCGGCCAAGTCTCAATCGCCTCTTCCCGGTCTTCGGGCGAGAAGGTCGAGATGATCGCCCGCCCCGCCGATGTCGAAAGCGCAGGCAGCCGCCGCCCGATCACCGTCGCCGCGAAGTAGGTCCGTTGGCAGGGCAAGCGGCTGACGTAGATGATATGGTCCTTGGAAAGCTCGGCCAGATTCACCGTCTCACCGATCTCTTGGCTGAGGTCGATCAGCTTGGGAATCGCCTGCCCGACCAGTTGATCTGACCAGTAATAAGCATAGGCCAGTTCGAGCCATGCATGGGAGGGGCGATAGCGTCGGGTGGCCGGATCCTTCTCCAACATGCCTTCGATATGCAGCGTATTCGCAAGGCGTTGCACGGCACTTTTGTCCAGCCCGCTGCGCGCGGCCAGCTCTACCAGTGACAATTCCGTATGCGATTCATCAAAAGCGCGGAGCAGTCGCAGCCCCTTGGCAAGTGATCCCACATAGAGCGTATTTTGCTTCTTTTCCAATCACCTACCCCTGAAACCGGCCCAATTGTTCAAACCGGGGCTTGACGTATGCCAAGCTCATTGCGTTTACTAATCGTATAGCGATATCAAGTATTATTATATGATACGCTTCGCAAGTCAAAAACGATACGAAACCGAATTCGTAAACCAACAGGGGAGTTGACCATGAAATCCACGGTCCTGAAATCTACCATCACCGGCCTTATCCTTGCCGCCGCCACGGGTGCGGCTTGGGCGGACAAGGCAGACGACACGCTGAACGTCGCCTTCACCAAAGAACTTGAGAACGTCGACAGCTACTTCAACTCATCGCGCGAAGGCGTTGTGCTGCAGCGCGCCGTCTGGGACGGGTTGATCTACCGCGATCCGGTCAGCAACGAATACATGGGCAACCTCGCCACCGAATGGGAATGGATCGACGACACGACCATCGAATTCAAACTGCGCGAAGGTGTGAAATTCCACGACGGGTCGGACTTCACCGCCGATGACGTGGTGTTCACCGTCAACTACGTGGCCGATGAGGCCAACGGCGTGAAAACACAGCGCAACGTGAACTGGATGAAATCGGCCGAGAAGATCGACGATTACACCGTGCGGATCATGCTGAAAGAGAAATTCCCAGCGGCCATCGAATTCCTGTCCGGCCCCGTGTCGATGTACCCCAGCGACTACTACGAAGAAGCTGGCCCCGAAGGCATGGGCCTCAAACCCGTCGGAACCGGCCCTTACAAAGTGACCGAAGTCGTCCCCGGCCAGCACTTCAAACTGGAAGCCTACGAAGGCTACCATGACAGCCCCAAAGGCAAGCCCAGCATCAAAAACGTCGACATCCGCACCATCCCGGATGTGAACACCCAGATGGCGGAACTGTTCAGCGGGTCGCTCGACCTGATCTGGCAGGTGCCTTCGGACCAAGCCGAGAAACTGGCCGAGCGGGATGAGTTTCAGGTCTCCAACGAATCCACCATGCGTGTGGGTTATCTGACGTTGGATGCGGCGGGCCGTTCCGAAGACAGCCCCTTCACCGACATCCGCGTGCGCAAAGCGGTGAACCACGCGATCAACCGTCAGGAACTGGTCGACGCGCTGCTCAAGGGTAAGTCCAAAGTCGTCTACACCCCCTGCTTCCCCAGCCAGTTTGGCTGCGACGAAGAGGCGGCGGTCGAGTATGAGTACAACCCCGAGAAGGCCAAGGAACTGCTGGCCGAAGCGGGCTATGAAGACGGTCTGACTATCGACTTCTATGCCTACCGCGACCGCGAATATGCCGAAGCGATCTCAAGCTACCTGAACGCTGTGGGCATCGATACCAACTTCAAGATGTTGCAGTATTCCGCCCTGCGTGAGCAGAACATGAAAGGCGAAACCGCCGTGTCGTTCCAGACATGGGGCAGCTATTCGATCAACGATGCCTCTGCCATGGTCAGCCAGTTCTTCAAACATGGCTCGCTCGACTATGCGATGGACGATGAGACGCTGGAATACCTCAACACAGCCGACAGCTCGACCGACCCAGAGGTCCGCAAAGAGAACTACTCCAAAGCGATCGAACGCATCACCGAGGAAGCCTATTGGGCGCCGATGTTCTCCTACAACACCAACTACGTGACCACCAACGAGGTGGACTACACGCCCACAGCCGACGAAGTTCTGCGCTTCACCACGGCCAGCTGGAAGTAAACCGATCCGCAGGGGCGCCGTGCTCGGTGCCCCTGCCCTGCTTTTTTCCGCACCCCACCCAGACCCACGCGGCAGGCCATCCGCCTGCGGCGCAGCCTCAAGGTAGTTGCACCCGTGCTTCAATTCATTCTCAAACGCTTGGGACTGGCCCTTCTCGTGGCCTTTACCGTGTCGTTTATCAGCTTTAGCCTGCTGTTCCTGTCGGGCGACCCCGCCGCAGCACTTGCGGGCGAAACCGCCAGTGGCGAAGACATCGAGGCGCTGCGCCGTCTCTACGGGTTCGACCGGCCCATGTTGGTGCAATATAGCGAATGGCTGTTCTCGGCCATTCAGGGCGATTTTGGCGAGAGCTACTATTTCCGCCTGCCGGTTGCCTCGCTCATTGCCGACCGTCTCAGTGTTACCATGATACTGGGCGTCTGCGGCATCACCTTCGCGCTGCTGACTGCCGTGCCGCTTGGCGTGGTCGCCGCGATCCGTCCCAATTCGATCATTGACCGTGTAGCGCTGTTCATCTCGGTCGCCGGGCAAGCGATGCCCAGCTTTTGGTTCGGTTTGATCCTGATTGTTGTCTTTGCGATCCAACTGGGCTGGCTACCGCCATCGGGCACCGAGACTTGGCGTCATTTCATTCTACCGACCATCGTGCTGGGCTATTACGCGATGCCCGCCATCATGCGCCTGACGCGCGCCGGGATGCTGGATGTTCTGAACTCCGACTATATCCGCACCGCGCGGGCCAAGGGGGCCAATGAACGCCGCGTGCTGTTCCGCCATGCGCTGCGCAACGCGATCATCCCGGTGGTGAGCCTTGCCGCCGTGCAGATGGGCTTCATGCTGGGCGGCTCCATCGTGGTTGAATCGATCTTTGCGCTGCATGGCGCAGGCTATCTGGCGTGGGAAAGCATCGCGCGGAATGACCTGCCCACCGTACAGGCACTGATCCTGATTTTCTCGATGTTCTACATCGTTTTCACCTTCCTCGCAGACGTGCTGAATGCATGGCTCGACCCCCGCATGAGGAGCAGCTGACATGATCACCGCTGGTACACATGACAGCCTTTTGGACGAAATCACCGGCCCGACCCCCGGCCAGATGCTGCGCAAGCGCGTCTTTGGGCACCAAGGTCTGCTGATCGGGGCGATCGTTCTGATCATCCTCACGATCATCGCGATCCTCGCCCCATGGATCGCACCCCATGACCCCTATGCGCAAAGCCTGATGACCCGGATGGAGCCGCCTGTGTTCCTTGGCGGCGATTGGGAGCATCCCTTGGGCACCGACCACCTTGGCCGCGATTATCTGTCGCGCCTGATCTATGGTGCGCGGATTTCCCTGTTGATCGGGGCCGTGGCGGCGCTGATCTCGGGCGTGATTGGCACGGCCATGGGCGTGGCTGCGGGCTACTTCGGTGGCAAAGTCGATGCGGTCGTGACCTTCCTGATCAACGTACGTCTGGCGATGCCGGTGGTGCTGGTGGCCCTCGCGGTTGTGGCGATCCTTGGCGGTTCGCTACAGGTCGTGATCGGCGTTCTGGGTCTGCTGCTCTGGGATCGTTTCGCCGTGGTGATGCGCGCCTCGACCATGCAGGTGCGGCGGCGCGAATACGTGGCGGCGGCTCAGGTCATCGGTGCCTCCACCCCGCGCATCCTTTTGTCTGAGATCATGCCCAATATCGCCAACAATCTGATCGTTGTCGTGACGCTGGAAATGGCCCACGCGATCCTGCTGGAAGCGGCACTGTCGTTCCTTGGCCTTGGGGTGCAACCGCCGACGCCAAGCTGGGGACTTATGGTCTCTGAAGGTAAGAACATGATGCTGTTCGAGCCGTGGCTTGTGCTGATCCCCGGTGCCGTCCTCTTTGTGCTGGTGCTGGCGATCAATCTGATGGGCGATGGTCTGCGCGACGTGACCGCCCCCGAAAACCGGAGCTGACCCATGACAGAACCTCTTTTGAGCGTCCGCAACCTGCGGCTCGACATTCCCACGGGCAGCGGCACCCTGCATGCGGTACGTGGGATCGACTTTGACCTTAACCGTGGCGAGACCCTGTGTATCGTTGGCGAAAGCGGGTCGGGCAAATCGCTCACCTCGCTCGCGCTGATGGGGCTCTTGGGCAAATCCATCAAGCGAAACGCGGATCGGATGACCTTTGATGGCACCGAGTTGACCACCGCCAGCCAAGGCCAGATGCGCAAGCTGCGCGGCGCGCGGATGGCGATGATCTTTCAAGAGCCGATGACCTCGCTGAACCCCGCCTATACGATCGGCGACCAATTGGCCGAGGCGCTGCTCTTGCACCGCAAGGTCAGCCGCCAACAGGCACGGGACCGGGCGATTGAACTGCTGGAAAAAGTCGGCATCACCGCCGCCGAGAGCCGTCTGTCGCAGTATCCGCACCAGCTCTCAGGCGGGTTGCGCCAGCGCGTGATGATCGCGATGGCGCTGATGTGCGAGCCGGAACTGATCATCGCGGATGAGCCGACAACCGCGCTTGATGTGACGATCCAAGCGCAGATCCTGCGGCTGCTGCACGATCTGGGCCGCGAGATGAACATGGCCGTGATCCTGATCACCCATGACCTCGGCGTTGTGGCGCGCGTGGCCGACAAGGTCGCGGTGATGTACGCGGGCGAGTTGGTCGAGACCGGGCCGGTGGGCGACATCTTCAACGCGCCTTCGCATCCCTATACCCGCGGATTGCTGCGCTGCATCCCCCTGCCCGGCAAGACCGACCGCGGCGCGAAACTGGGGACCATTCCGGGCATCGTGCCCTCGCTGGTGGGCGAAGTCGAAGGCTGCGTCTTCCGCACCCGTTGCCCGCATGCGGTTGCCGAATGCCGGGGCGAGATCCCGAAAAGAGAGGAGGGCAGCCACGCCTTCCGCTGCATTTTCCCCGATGGCAAACGCCATTCCGAGAAGGAGCTGACCGTATGAAGGACAGCGTAAACACCCCCCCGGTGCTGGAGCTTTCGGGCGTCAGCAAGACCTACCGAGTGAAACAGGGCATGTTCGGCAAGGTCAAACCGCTGACAGCCGTGAACGACGTATCGCTGCAACTGGGACGCGGCGAAGTGCTGGGTCTGGTGGGCGAAAGCGGTTGCGGTAAATCCACCCTCGCCAAGATCCTGCTGGGTCTGGAACAACCCACCGCCGGTCACGTCAAGATCGACGGCGAAGAGATCACGCAGCAGGGCCGTCTGGCGCTGGCGCGACGCATCCAACCGATCTTTCAGGATCCCTATTCCTCGCTCAACCCGCGCAAGAGCATCTATGACGTGATCTCTCTGCCGTTGCGGGTGCATGGCATCGGGGATGAGGCCAGCCGCAAGAAAAAGGTTAAGGAAATTCTCGACGTTGTCGGCCTGCCACAGCGGGTGATGAACACCTACCCCAGCCAAATGTCAGGCGGCCAGCGCCAGCGCGTCGCTATTGCGCGCGCGCTCATCATGAAGCCCGAAGTGGTGATCTGCGACGAACCGACCTCGGCGCTGGATGTGTCGGTACAAAGCCAGATCCTCAACCTATTGGGCGAGCTGCGCGAAGAGTTTGGCCTGACCTACCTTTTCATCAGCCACGACCTCGCCGTGGTCGAACACCTCGCGACCCGCGTGGCGGTGATGTATCTGGGCGAGATCGTTGAGCAGAACTCGGTCGCCGGGCTTTTTGACGCGCCGCGTCATCCCTACACGCAGGCGCTGTTGAAATCCGTGCTGACGCCCGAGCCGGGCTTGGGCGTGCCGGACACGCAACTTGGCATGGCCTATCCCAACCCGATCGCGCCGCCGCCGGGATGCCATTTCCACCCGCGCTGCCCGCGCGCGACGGATTTCTGCACGCAAAAGGCGCCGCACCACATTCCGATCCCAGAGGGCCATGTTGCCTGCCATCTGCACGATCCGGAAACCCCCATGTACGAGCAAGAGTAATCCCATGTCATCGAACCTGTCGCACAGCAGTCAAACCCGCAAAACCGTCATCGAAACCGAACATGGCGTCGTCGCCGCACAGCACCGTCTGGCAGCAATCGCGGGGGCCGAGGTGCTGGCGGCAGGGGGCGATGCGGTAGATGCCGCCGTGGCCACCTCCTTCGTCATCGGGGTATTGGAGCCTTGGATGAGCGGCCCGGCAGGCGGCGGGGCAATGATGCTTTGGCGCGCTGACGAAGGTCAGGCCCACGCATTGAACCACGGCATGCGCAGCCCCGGCGCGCTTGACCCGGCGAATTATCCGCTCAGCGGGCGCGGCAAGGCGGGCGATCTGTTCCCGTGGGAGCATGTCGAAGGCGACCGTAACGTGCAGGGTGCTACGGCAATTGCCGTGCCGGGTGTGGTCGATGGGCTGGGCCAAGCGCACGCGCGCTTTGGCAAGATGCCTTGGGGCGAACTGCTGTCGCCCGCGATTGACCACGCCCGCAAGGGGCTGACGGTGGATTGGTATGCCGCACTCGTCATCGCCTCGTGCACGCGCGAATTGGCCAAAGATGCGGATGCTGCGGCTGTTTTCCTCGAAGATGGGCAATGGCCAACGATCAGCGGTTGGACCGCGCTGGCCGAAAAGCGGCTGGATCAATCGCGCATGGCCGACAGCCTTGATCAGATCGCGCGCCATGGGGCGCGGACGCTCTATGACGGTGACCTTGGCGCGGCCATGGCGAAGGATGTCCAGGACAAGGGCGGCAGCCTCTCGCGCGAAGACCTGCAAGCCTACCGGGCCGAGTTCCACGCCCCGCTCGATTTCGCCTACCGCGACGCGCGGTTCCATGTGGTGCCGGGGCTGACCGCTGGCCCGACCTTCCGCGATACCTTTGCCTCGCTGGAAACCGAAGACCTCGGCAGCGCTCCCGGCCCCGACAGCTATGCCGCGATGGCTGCGGCGCTAAAGGGCGCTTATGCGCGGCGGCTCGGATCGATGGGCGACACCGGCGAAAGCCCCGAGGCCCCGGGCTGCACCACGCATTTCTCGGTCGTCGACCGTCACGGCAATATGGTGGCGCAGACCCAGACACTGCTGTCGATCTTCGGCTCGCGGGTCGTCTCGCCGTCGACCGGGTTTTTGATGAACAACGGCATCATGTGGTTCGATCCCGTTCAGGGCCGCCCAAACTCGCTCGGCCCGGACAAACGCTGCTTGATGAACGTCTGCCCGGTGGTCGGCGAACAGGGTGAAAAACGCTTTGCCTTTGGGGCCTCCGGCGGGCGCAAGATCCTCGGCGCGGTGGCGCAATTGTCGTCCTTCGTCACCGATTTCGACATGTCGTTGGAGGAAAGCTTCCACGCGCCCCGGATCGACGCTTCGGACGCGAACCAACTCATTGCCGACGAAGACCTGCCGCGCGATGTGCTGGACCGTCTGCGCGAAGACAGCACCGTCGCCGAAACAAAGCGCACGATCTTTCCCTACGCCTTTGCCTGCCCGGCAGGTGTAATGCGCGACGCGGGGCGCAATTCCGGCTGCACCGAGATCATGTCGCCCTGGGGCGACGCCGTTTCCGAAGATATGACAAAGGACCTTTAAGCATGACCCGCGACAGCGCGATCCAAGCGATCACGACCTATTTCGACGACGGCACATTCCAATCCGAATTGGGCACCCTCGTCTCTTACGAGACCGAAAGCCAGAACCCCGACCAAGCGCCTGAACTCATGCGCTACCTGACCGAGACGATGAAGCCGCGCCTGACCGCGATGGGCTTTACCTGTTCGCTGCACGACAACCCCGACCCACGCGGCGGGCCGCTTTTGGTCGGTGAGCGCCGCGAGGGCGACGATCTGCCGACCGTGCTGACCTATGGCCATGGCGACGTGATCCGCGCCCAAACCGACCAGTGGCGCGAGGGGCTGCATCCCTTCAAACTGGTTGAGGAAGGCGACAAGCTGTATGGTCGTGGCACCGCCGACAACAAAGGCCAACACCTGATCAATATCGCGGCGCTGGAAGCCGTGCTGAAGACCCGCGGCAAGCTGGGGTTCAACTGCCGCATCGTGATCGAGATGAGCGAAGAGACCGGCAGCGCGGGCTTGCCAGAGTTCTTTACCGAACATCGCGAGAAGCTGACGGCGGATGTGTTGATCGCCTCGGACGGGCCGCGCCTGCAACCCGATGTGCCGACCATGTTCATGGGCTCGCGCGGCGGGGTCTCTTTCGATCTGATCATCGACAAACGCGACGGGGCGCATCACTCGGGCAATTGGGGTGGCTTGCTTGCCGATCCGGCGATGATCTTGGCCCAAGCGCTGGCGACCATCACCGACAAACGCGGGCAAATCCAGATCGCTGAATGGCGCCCTGACAGTCTGACACCTTCGGTCCGCGACGCGCTGAAAGACCTGCCGATCGAAAGCGATGATGGCCCCGCCATCGACACCGACTGGGGCGAAGAAGACCTGTCCCCGGTCGAGCGCGCCTATGGCTGGAACAGCTTTGCCATTCTCGCGATGAAAAGCGGCGTCCCCGAAGCGCCGGTCAACGCGATCTCGGCCTATGCCACCGCCACCTGCCAATTGCGTTATGTGGTCGGTACCGATCCCGAAGACATCTTGCCCGCGCTGCGCCGCCACCTTGATAAACACGGGTTTGAGGAGGTGCGGATCGAGCCGCATGACCGTGGCTTCTTCCGCGCGACGCGGCTGGATGCGGATCACCCTTGGGTGAAGTTCGTGGCGGCCTCCCTCACGAAAAGCGCCGGAAAAGCGCCACATATCCTGCCGAACCTTGCAGGCTCCCTGCCCAACGACAGTTTCAGCGATATTCTGGGTCTGCCGACGGTCTGGGTGCCGCATTCCTATCGCAGCTGTTCGCAGCACGCGCCGGATGAACATGTGCTGAAACCCGTCTGCCGCGATGCGCTGCAGGTGATGGCGGGCGTGTTCTGGGACCTGGGCGACGGCAATACACCGCCGCGTGCCGCGTGAGAACAAACGGGCGGGGGCAACCGGCCCCTGCCCGACTTACAGCGCAGCCCGGATGCAATTTTCCAGCGCATCTTGGCTGAGGGCGCAGGGGTTTGCCCGCATGGAGGAAGACGCCGCCGCTTCCTGCGCAGTCTCTCCAAGGTCGGTCCCTTCGGGGATCCAGCGGTTCAGACGCTCCAGCCCCCAATCGTCAAGCAGGGCCGAGAGGGCGGTGAATGTGCCGGTCTCGGGCAGATCAAAACCCTCTGCCAGCCATGTCTGCACTTCTGAAAACCGCCGGGAGGCACCGAGCACATCACTATTGGCGGCCAGCACCGGCCCCAGCAGACGCCCACAAATCAACCCATGCGGCGCGCCAAACTGCCCGCCGATCACACCGGCCAGCCCATGCACCGCGCCGAGGCCCGCATTCGCCAGCGCCAAACCGCCCGACAGGCTGACATAGGCCATCGCGTCCCGCGCGGCAGGGTCTTCGCCCGCCGCCAGACGTTTGAGCGCGGCAATCCCCTGCGGAATCGCGGCACGGCAGAGCGCATCGCTGAGCGGGTTGGCTTTGCTTGAAAGATAGGGCTCGATCACCTGCACCAACGCATCAAGGCCCGACCCCAACGTGACGCCGCGCGGCGCGCCATCCGTCAGCGCAGGATCGACCAAGGCCAAACGCGGCAGCATTCGGTCGTCGCGCAGGCTGACTTTTCGCGCGGCTTGCGTCACGGCGATAACGGCGTTTTTGGTGACCTCGGCCCCGGTGCCCGCGGTGGTCGGGATCGCGATCATCGGCAGCGGGTCGGCTTGCAGCGGCTTGCCCGCGCCCACGACTTCGAGATGTTCCATCACGTCGCAATCCGACGGGATCAGCGCCGCTGCGGCTTTGGCAAGGTCGATGACCGCCCCTCCGCCGACGCCCAGCACCACCTGCGCTCCGCGCCCTGCCAGAGCGGCAGAGCGGACATCCTCGACCGAGGGTTCGCCGCTGCTGCGGACCTCGGTCACGTCACATCCAGCCGCCGTCAGGTCACGGCTGAGTTCATCGACCCAAGCGACGGATCCACCGCGTAAAATCAGCACCCGGCGGCCAAAGCTGAGCGCGGCGTCGACGGCTTCTGAAGCGGTCCCACGGCCAAAGCGGATGCGCCCAGCGGTGGCGAAACCAAAGGCTGCGATCCCCTCCATCAGAATTGCAACGTGGCGTTCACAGCGCGCTTCCATGCGCCGTATTTCTCATCACGCGTCGCCGCATCCATCTCCATTTCAAACCGCCGATCAAGCGCCCATTCGCGGGCAAAGCCTTCCATGTCCGGATAGATGCCCGCCCGCTGCCCCGCCAACCATGCCGCTCCAAGCGCCGTGGTTTCCAGCACATCAGGACGGTCGACCGAGGCGCCGATCACGTCGGACAGGAACTGCATCGCCCAGTCACTAGCGCTCATCCCACCGTCGACACGCAGGGTGGCGATCTCGCCCGCCTGCCCCTGCGCGGCCCAATCCGCCTGCATCGCCTCCAGCAAATCGCGGGTCTGGTAGCCGACGCTTTCCAGCGCCGCGCGGGCCAGTTCCGCGGGGCCGGAGTTGCGCGTCAGCCCATAGATCGCGCCGCGACACTCCGCGTTCCAGTAAGGCGCACCGAGGCCGACGAAGGCGGGCACCAGCACCACATTCTGATGCGGATCGGCCTGTTCGGCCAGTGCTTGAGTCTCGCTCGCCTCACGGATCATCTTAAGCCCGTCGCGCAGCCATTGCACCACGGCACCAGCGACGAAAATCGACCCTTCGAGCGCATAGGTTGGCTTGCCGTCGAGTTGATAGGCGATGGTGGTCAGCAGGCGATTGGTTGAAGTCACCGCCGTTTCGCCCGTATTTAGCAGCGCAAAACAGCCCGTGCCATAGGTCGACTTCATCATGCCCGGTTGGAAGCAAGCCTGCCCGATGGTCGCCGCCTGCTGGTCGCCTGCCACACCAAGGATCGGAATCTCGCGGCCAAACAGATCGGGACGGGTCATGCCGAAATCGGCGGCGCAGTCTTTGACCTCGGGCAGCATCTCGACGGGAATGTCGAACATCTTGCAGATCGTCGTGCTCCATCGGCCCTTGTGAATGTCATAAAGCATGGTGCGCGCGGCGTTGGTGGCATCAGTCACATGGCGCGCGCCGCCTGTGAGCTTCCAGATCAGGTAGCTGTCGACCGTGCCGAAAAGCAACTCGCCCGCCTGTGCGCGGTCGCGCGCCCCGTCGACGTTATCCAAAATCCACTTCAGCTTGGTGCCGGAGAAATAAGGATCGGCCAGCAGGCCCGTGCGTTCGGTGATGATCTTGTCGTCACCACTCTCGCGCAGCGCGCGGCAGAAATCGGCAGTGCGGCGGTCTTGCCAAACGATGGCGTTATAGACTGGCTGGCCGGTCTTGGCGTCCCAGACCAGCGTCGTCTCACGTTGGTTGGTGATGCCGATGGCGGTGATGTCATCGGGGCGCAGGCCTGCTTTTTCGATCACCGCGCGGCAGGTGCCCGCAGTGGTGGACCACAGATCGCCGGGATCATGCTCAACCCAGCCGGAACGGGGGAAATGCTGCGGAAACTCTTCTTGGGCGGTGGCCGTCACGGCCATGTTGCCGTCAAAAAGGATCGCCCGCGAGGATGTGGTTCCTTGATCAATGGCGAGGATATGGGTCATGGCGCAGCCCCCGGATAATGGTTTGGACATGAAAAAGGGGCCGGGACGCTAATACGCCCCGGCCCCCAAAGTTTGGCTTACTGCCAGGACTTGATCAACTCTTCGTAGCTGATGGTCTCAGGCTCTGGGTCTTCGTTGTCGAGCTTGGCAACGGGCGAACCCTCTTGCTGCAGCCAGTAGGAGGCTTCCTGCTCTTCGTTCATCTTCGGACCCAGATCGCCTTGGACGCCTGCGCGCTCAAGACGTTCCATGACCTTTTCCTGCTCGGCGCAGAGGCTGTCGAGTGCTTCTTGCGGGGTTTTCGCACCGGACATTGCGTCGCCGATGTTCTGCCACCACAGCTGCGCCAGCTTGGGGTAATCCGGCACGTTCGTCCCGGTGGGCGACCATGCGGTGCGTGCGGGGGAGCGGTAGAATTCCACCAGACCGCCAAGTTTCGGCGCGCGTTCGGTGAAGCTTTCGTGCTGGATGGTCGACTCGCGGATGAAGGTCAGACCGGCGTGGGCCTTTTCAACATCAACGGTTTTCGACGTCACGAACTGCGCATAGAGCCATGCGGCTTTGGCGCGATCCACGGGGGTGCTTTCCATCAGCGTCCAGCTGCCCACGTCCTGATAGCCGACCTTCTGGCCGTCTTTCCAATAGGCACCGTGTGGACTGGGTGCCATGCGCCACTTGGGTGTGCCGTCTTCGTTCAGCACGGCTTTGGCGGCATCGTTCACCATGTCCGCGGTGAAGGCGGTGTACCAGAACATCTGCTGGGCGATGGCACCCTGCGCAGGTACCGGGCCGGCTTCGCCAAAGGTCATGCCAGCGGCTGCGGGCGGCGTGTACTTTTCAAGCCATTCGATGGATTTGGAGATCGCATAGACCGCCGCCGCATCGTTGGTCGCACCACCACGGGTCACACAAGAACCGACGGGCTGCGAGTTTTCGTTGACCCGGATGCCCCATTCGTCGACCGGCAGGCCGTTGGGTTCACCGACATCGCCCATGCCAGCCATGGACATCCACGCATCGGTATAGCGCCAGCCAAGCGACGGGTCTTTTTTGCCGTAGTCCATGTTGCCAAAGACTTCGACGCCGTCGATGGTGCGGCCGGTGAAGAACTCAGCGATGTCCTCATAGGCAGACCAGTTGACCGGCACGCCCAACTCATAGCCGTATTTTTCTTTGAACTCAGCCATCAACTCAGGATCGGTGAACCAGTCCTGGCGGAACCAATAGAGGTTCGCGAACTGCTGGTCGGGCAGCTGGTACAGCTCACCGTCAGGCGACGTGGTGAAATCAAGGCCGATATAATCGTCCAGATCGAGACCGGGGTTGGTCACGTCTTTGCCTTCGTTCGCCATCCAGTCAGTCAGGCTGCGCGCCTGCTTGTAGCGCCAGTGCGTGCCGATCAGGTCAGAGTCGTTGATATAGGCGTCATAGATGTTCTCGCCCGACTGCATCTGCGTTTGCAGTTTCTCGACCACGTCACCTTCGCCGATCAGGTCGTGGGTGATGTTGATGCCCGTGATCGCGGTGAAGGCCGGGGCCAGCACGTTGGCCTCGTATTCATGGGTGGTGATTGTCTCGGACACCACTTTGATGTCCATGCCCTTGAACGGCTCAGCAGCGTCGATGAAGAATTGCATCTCCGCCTCTTGCTCTTCGCGGCTCAGCGCGGAGCGTTCGATTTCCTCGTCGAGGAATTTCTTCGCGGCATCCATATCCGCAAATACTGGTCCGGCGAGCAGACCGAGCGTGACCGCAAGTGCGGTACTCGATTTCATGACAGATCGTTTCATTATGTCCTCCCTAGACATTTGGTCGTGTCGTATGGCTGCCCCGATTAACCGGGATCAGCCGTGATAGCGCCTAGACCCAGCGAAATACGGCTGCGGCATAGGCAAGGCAGACCAGCAGCGCATAGGGCTGCGGCCCCGCCTCGAAACCCAGCCAGATCAAATTGATAAAGGCCGAGCCGAGAAGCGTGATGAACAGACGGTCACCACGGGTTGTTTCGATCCTGAGAATGCCGGTGCGTGGCGTCTCGGGGAATTTGATCGCGAGGATCGTGAAGGTCACGAGTAACAGCGCGATGACACCGAAGAAGATCGCGGTGGGCATGGTCCAAGCCATCCAAGACATTATGCATCCTCCAGACTGATTGAGTTAAAGAACACCGGCACGGAAAATGAAATCCGATTGATCTCTTCTTTTGACGCTCCGGCCCTCAACTCACCTGCACTGAATACCTTCAAGCCGCCCCCGCCTTCTTTGCTAGTTGTAACCGCTATCTCGAAGTCTACGGTTTGCTGCTTCCAAACTGGCTCCACTCCAATTGAACCGAGAGCGATCCATGGGGAATTGCTTTCTTTGCGAGCGTTTTTGATCCCGGCTTCGATTTCCGATAGCGTTTCTTCTACAAATTCGGACAGTTTCATTACACCCTCCCCAAAGCAAAGCCCTTGGCAATGTAGTTGCGGACGAAATAAATTACCAAAGCGCCCGGCACGATTGTAAGCACACCCGCCGCAGCCAGCACGCCCCAGTCGAGGCCCGAGGCCGAAACAGTACGGGTCATAGTGGCGGCGATGGGTTTCGCGTCGACCGAAGTAAGCGTCCGCGACAGCAGCAGTTCCACCCATGAGAACATGAAGCAGAAGAAGGCGGCGACCCCGATGCCGCTGGCGATCAGCGGGGTGAAGATACGGATGAAGAAGCGCGGGAAAGAGTAACCATCAAGGTAGGCCGTCTCGTCAATCTCCTTCGGCACGCCACGCATGAACCCTTCCAAGATCCAGACCGCCAGCGGCACGTTGAACAGGCAATGCGCCAGCGCCACGGCGATATGCGTGTCGAACAGCCCGACGGAGGAATAAAGCTGGAAGAACGGCAGCGCGAAGACCGCCGGAGGGGCCATGCGGTTGGTCAGCAGCCAGAAGAACAGATGCTTGTCGCCCATAAAGCTGTAGCGCGAGAAAGCATAGGCCGCAGGCAGCGCCACAGCGAGCGAGATCACGGTGTTCAGCACAACATAGATCAGGCTGTTGACATAGCCCATATACCAGCTCGGATCGGTGAGGATCTTGGCATAGTTCGCCAGCGTCAAATCACGCGGATAGAGCGAGAAGCTCCCCAGGATCTCTGCGTTGGTCTTCAGGCTCATGTTGATCAGCCAGTAGATCGGCAGTAGCAGGAAAAGCAGGTAGAGGGTCATCACCACCACAGACCCTTTGGGCCGAAAGCGGCTGCGCCGGGCGCGTTTGGCAGTGGTCACGTCACCCGGAATGGGCGCGGCACCGGGGGCTTGCACGGTTGTGTCGGTCATCACACACCATCCCTTTTGTCGAGGTTAACCATCACGGTGTAGAACACCCATGAAATCAACAGGATAACGAGGAAATACATCAGGCTGAACGCCGCTGCGGGGCCGAGGTCAAACTGGCCGATGGCCATTTTCACCAAGTCGATGGACAGGAAGGTCGTGGCATTGCCCGGCCCGCCCCCCGTCACGACGAACGGCTCTGTATAGATCATGAAACTGTCCATAAAGCGCAGCAGAATCGCGATCATCAGCACGCCTGCCATCTTGGGCAGTTCGATGTAGCGGAACACGGCCCAACGGCTGGCTTGGTCGATCTTCGCGGCCTGATAATAGGCGTCCGGGATGGATTGCAGCCCGGCGTAGGCCAAGAGCGCCACCAACGAGGTCCAGTGCCAGACATCCATGATCACAACAGTGATCCAAGCGGCGGTGATGTCTTGGGTGTAGTTATAGGTGATCCCGAGCTTGTCGAGCGTGTAGCCCAAAAGGCCAATGTCGACGCGGCCAAAGATTTGCCAGATGGTGCCGACCACGTTCCACGGGATCAGCAGCGGCAGCGACATGAGCACCAGACAAAAGCTGGCCCAGAACCCGTTTTTCGGCATGTTCAGCGCAACAAAGATGCCCAGCGGAATTTCGATCGCCAGAATGACACCCGAGAAGATCAACTGTCGGCCAAGCGCATCCCACATCCGGTCGCTGTCCAGCATGTCGGAAAACCACTCAAGCCCGGCCCAGAAAAATTCATTCCGGCCAAAGGTGTCTTGCACCGAATAGTTCACCACGGTCATCAGCGGGATCACAGCCGAGAAGGCCACGAGGATCAGAACTGGCAGGACAAGGAACCATGCCTTTTGGTTGACGGTCTTGTTCATGCGGCTTCTCCCTCTGCGCTGATGCGCCAATCGTCGGCATAGACATTGATGCCCGCCGGATCGAAACTGATCGCGGTGTTTTCACTCGGCACGGACGCGCCTTCCTCGGCGATGGCGCTGACCGGCTGGCCGGCCACATCAAGGCGGATGATTTTGTGGCGGCCCACGTCTTCGACGCGCGTCACCTTGGCAGGCAGGCCCAGCCCTTCGCCGTTAAGACGGATAAACTCGGGCCGGACGCCCAGCTGGGTTTTGCCACCTTTGGGGGCGTAGCTTTTGGTCAGGTCAATGTGTGTGCCCGCGACCTGCGCGGCATTGCCAGAGATTTGCGCATCAAACAGGTTCATCCCCGGCGAGCCGATGAAATAGCCCACGAAGGTGTGCGCGGGCCGCTCGAACAACTCTTGCGGCGTGCCGATCTGCACCACCCGGCCATCATACATCACGACGACCTTATCGGCGAAGGTCAGCGCCTCGGTCTGGTCGTGGGTCACATATATCATCGTGTGGCCAAATTCGTGGTGCAGCGATTTGAGCTGCGTGCGCAATTCCCATTTCATATGCGGGTCGATCACGGTCAGCGGCTCATCGAACAACAGCGCGTTGACGTCTTCACGCACCATGCCCCGACCCAGCGAAATCTTCTGCTTGGCATCCGCCGTGAGGCCGCGCGCCTTGCGATTCAACTCGTCTTCCATGCCGATCATCTGCGCGATCTGCTGCACGCGATCTGCAACATAAGAGGCATCCGCACCCCGGTTGCGCAGCGGGAAGGCGAGATTGTCGCGCACGGTCATCGTGTCGTAGACCACCGGGAACTGGAACACCTGCGCGATGTTGCGCTCGGCGGTGGGGGCGTGGGTTACATCGACATCGTTAAACAGAATACGACCCTGAGAGGGCTGCAACAGCCCCGAGATGATGTTGAGGAGGGTGGATTTACCGCAACCGGACGCACCCAGAAGCGCATAGGCTTCGCCGTCGATCCAGTCGTGGTTCAATTCCTTGAGGGCAAAATCATCCTCATGGCCGGGGTTCGGCAAATAGGAATGCGCAAGGTTATCAAGCGTGATCTTGGCCATTATGCCGCCTCCGCATAGGGCGCGGCAGAGACGAGCGCCCCGTTCGCGTCAAACAAGTAAATGTGCGCCGGATCCAGATAGACCGGCAGCGGCTGGCCGGGTTGCAGATGCTGGATGCCATGCACCAGCCCGACCCATTTCGCGCCGTGATAGTCGAGGTGGATAAACGTCTCCGAGCCGGTGATCTCGGTCACGTTCAGCACCGCGTCAAAGCCGATCGCGCCGGGGGTCTGCGCTGCGAGTGTCAGGTGGTTGGGGCGGAAACCAGCGGTATATTCGCCGTCCTTCAAGCTCGCCATCGTGGCAGGAGCGGGCATCTCACCGCCGTCGAACCGCAGCGTGTTGCCCGATTTGGTCATGCTCAGGAAGTTCATCGGCGGGTCGGAGAAGACCCGCGCCGTCGTGGCATTCTCGGGCCGGCGGTAGACGCTTGGCGTCAGGCCGAATTGCGTGACGCGGCCCTCCCAAAGCGTCGCGGTGTTGCCGCCCAAAAGCAGCGCCTCTTCCGGCTCTGTCGTGGCGTAGACAAAGATCGACCCGGCGCGTTCAAAGATGCGCGGAATCTCGGCGCGGAGTTCTTCGCGCAGTTTGTAGTCGAGGTTCGCCAGCGGCTCATCCAGCAGCACGAGACCTGCGTTTTTCACCAGCGCCCGCGCCAAGGCGCAGCGCTGTTGCTGGCCGCCCGAAAGCTCCAGCGGTTTACGGTCAAGCATCGGGGTCAGTTGCATGAGTTCAGCCGTCTCGCGCACGGCGCGGTCGATCTCATCCTTCGACTTGCCCACCAGCTTCATCGGCGATGCGATGTTGTCGTAAACGGTCATCGAGGGGTAATTGATGAACTGCTGGTAGACCATCGCCACCTTGCGGTCTTGGACGCGCATCCCGGTGACATCCTCACCGTTCCAGATCACTTGGCCCGTGTTTGGCACATCAAGCCCGGCCATCAGCCGCATCAGCGAGGTCTTGCCCGCAGACGTAGGCCCCAAAAGCACGTTCATCGTGCCCTTTTCCAAGGTCAGGTCGGTCGGGTGGATATGCGTTTGACCGCCCACCGTTTTCGACACGTTTTTTAGGATCAAACTCACGTTCGTCCTCCCCTCATTCCGCCGCAGAGGCGGCTTGTTTCGCCGCGCGCATCTGCATCCATTCATCAAGACGCGCGATCTGCGCCTCATCCATTCGCAGGCCCAACTTGCTGCGGCGCCAAACGACGTCCTCTGCGCTGAGGGCATATTCTTTGTTCATCAGCCACGCGACCTCACCCGCCGTGAGGGTCGCACCGAAATGCTCGCCCATATCCGCGAGCGTTTTCGCCGCGCCCATCATCGCCCATGCATCGGTACCATAGGCGCGGATCAGCCGTGCTGCCCAGCTTTCATCAAGAAAGTCATAATCCGCTTTCAACCGCGCGATCAACTGCGCGACACCGTCCACCGGGAAATCACCGCCGGGCAGCGCCACGCCAGCGGTCCAATGATCCGACAGCCCGCCGAAATGCGGGGCGATCAGATCCAGCGCGTCTTCGGCCAGTTTGCGGTATGTGGTGATCTTGCCGCCAAAGACATTGAGAATCGGCGCGCCGCCGGTTTCGTCCACCTTGAGCGTATAGTCCCGCGTGGCCGCCGTGGCACTGCTGGCCCCATCGTCATAAAGCGGGCGGACGCCGGAATAGGTCCAGACGATGTCTTTGCGGGTGATGTCCTGCTTGAGATAGCCGTTCACGAAGTTGATCAGGTAATCCTGCTCTTCGGGGGTGCATTCCGGGGTGACGGAAGGATCGGGGTGATCTGCATCGGTGGTGCCGATCAGGGTGAAATCCTGCTCATAGGGGATCGTAAAAATGATCCGCCCATCGGTGCCTTGAAAGAAATAGCATTTGTCGTGATCGTAAAGCCGTTTGGTCACGATATGGCTGCCGCGCACCAGCCGCACCCCTTCGGAGGAGTTCAGCCGCGCAGTGTTGTGGATGATCTCGCCCACCCACGGGCCGCCCGCGTTGACCAGCATCTTCGCTTGGATCACCTCGCGCTGACCATCCGCGCCATGCTCTACGGTGACCGCCCAGCCATCGGCGCTGCGGTCGGCAGAGACGACTTTAGTCCGGGTCATGATACGCGCGCCGCGCAGTTCCGCATCGCGGGCGTTCAACACCACCAGACGGGAGTCTTCGATCCAGCAGTCGGAATACTCAAAGGCTTTCTCGAAGCGATCCTCCAGCGGTGCCCCTTCGGGCGTGCCGCGCAGCGACAGGCTGCGGGTGGCGGGCAGGATCTCGCGACCGCCGAGGTTGTCATAGAGAAACAGGCCCAAGCGGATCAGCCACGCCGGGCGGCGGCCCCGCATCCAAGGCATGAACAGCCGTAGCAATTTGGAGGTCGGCGTGTCCCCCTCAAACCGCATGTCGCGGTGATAGGGCAGCACGAAACGCATCGGCCAAGAGATATGCGGCATCGCTTTCAGCAGCACTTCGCGCTCGGTCAGCGCGTGGCGCACGAGGCCGATCTCAAAATACTCAAGGTAGCGCAGCCCGCCGTGGAACAGTTTGGTCGAGGCCGAAGAGGTCGCCGAGGCCAGATCATTCATCTCGGCCAAGGTCACGCTCAGCCCCCGTCCTGCGGCGTCGCGCGCGATCCCGGCGCCGTTGATGCCCCCACCGATGACGAAAAGATCGACCGGGGCAGCGGGCACATGGCTATCGGGCTGTTGGTTCAAAATCCGGCCCTCCCCCAGCTCAGACTGTCCAATTAGGGGCAGTGTTACGAAACGACTCTCATCTGCACAAGTTTTATTTTCGTTTATGTTCGTTTCACCAGTATATCGAACATGCTAACCACAACCTGCTGCGCGATTGCTTGCGTTAGACAAAACACTGGAGATAATGCGCCAACAGCAGGCAGGAGCGACACCCATTTCACAGACATTCCGCCATCCCGACATCCTTGAAATCGCCCGGCGCGAAGGCAAAGTCACCGTCGACGGGCTGGCCGAGCATTTTGGCGTGACCCATCAGACCATCCGCCGTGACCTTACGGAACTGGCCGATAGCGGTAAGCTTGAGCGGGTGCATGGCGGCGCGGTGCTGCCTTCGGGGGCCAGCAACATCGGCTATGCCGAGCGGCGCAACCTGCACGAAGAGGCCAAGAATCGCATCGCCCGCGCCTGTGCCGAACATATTCCCGACGGTTGTTCGGTCTTTCTGAATATCGGCACCAGCACCGAGGCGGTGGCCCGCGCTCTGCTGCATCACCGCGATCTGATGGTGGTGACGAACAACATGAATGTCGCCAATATTCTGGTCGACAATCCCGAATGCCGCATTGTGCTCACGGGCGGGGCGCTGCGCCGCATGGACGGTGGGCTGGTCGGCAATCTGACAATCGAAACGATCCGCCAGTTCAAGTTCGATATCGCGGTGATCGGCTGTTCGGCCATGGACGCGGATGGTGATCTGCTCGACTTCGATATCGAAGAAGTGGGGGTCAGCCAATGTATCATCGCGCAGTCGCGCAAGACCTTTTTGGTAACGGATCATTCCAAATTCAAACGCTCCGCCCCGGCGCGCATCGCTTCGGCGCGGGAGGTGGATATGTTCTTTACCGATCTGCCCCTGCCCGCCGGGCTTGCAGAGAAATGCAAGGGTTGGGAGACCGAAGTGGTCTTTGCCCCGGATGCCTGACGCGCGCCGCTAGGCGTCCGTCCATTCCCGCGCGGCGGGTTTGGTCACCAGCGTCGGCAGGCAGGCTTGCAACGCTTCGACAAAGTTCTGGCTCCAGCGGTTTACATCCGTCGCCCGCACCTGCGCCATGCAACTGGCATGACGGCGTTTGCGTTCCTCCAGCGGCAGGGCAAGCGCGGTTTTGAGCGCCTCGCTCATGTCCTCGATGTCGTACGGGTTGACCTGAATAGCATCTGTCAGGTCTTCGGCGGCCCCGGCCATATGCGACAGGATCAGCACGCCGGGGTCTTCGGGGTCTTGCGCCGCGACATATTCCTTGGCGACAAGGTTCATCCCATCGGCAAAGGGGGTGACGATCCCCACCCGCGCACGGCGGTAGAGCCGCGCCAAGAGATCGCGATCAAGGTTGCGGTGAATATAGCGCAGCGGGGTCCAATCGATCTCTCCATGTTCGCCGTTCACCCGGCCGACAAGTTCTTCCAATTCGTAGCGCAACTCGCGGTAAGCGGCGACCTCTTCGCGGCTTGGCGGGGCGATCTGGACCATACTTACCCGCCGCTCACGCTCATCGCGGGTTTCCAGATAGCGGCCAAAGGCGCGGAAGCGGTTGGGCAGACCTTTGGAGTAGTCCAGCCGGTCCACCCCGATCACGATGTCCCCCGCCATATCATCGGCAAGCCGGTCCTGCGCGCTGCCGCCTTGGGCGGCCTGCACAAAGGTCTCCACATCGATCCCGATGGGGAATGATCTCAACGCCACTGCCCGAGAGCCGCATTTGATCGTGCCGTTCATCAAGAATTCGGAGTCCGTTTCGGCGCGGAACATTTCAAGGCAACGCGCCACGTCAGCGCGGGTTTGCAGGCCCACAAGGTCATAGTCCGCCAGCCAATGCGCCAGATTGGCCTCCCGCGGGAGGGCGCCCATATCGCCCAATGCGGGGAAAGGAATATGCAGGAAAAACCCGATCTTACCTGCAAAACCCAGCTTGCGCAGTTCTGTCGCGAGGGGAAAGAAGTGGTAGTCGTGCACCCAGATCATATCGTCCGGCCGGGCCACCTTCATCACCTGCCGCGCAAGGCGCGCGTTAACGGCGCTGTAGCCCCGCTCGAACCCCCGGTCCAACTCCACCAGATCGCCGCGACGGTGACAGACCGGCCAAAGCACCGAGTTCGAAAAACCGAGGTAGAAATTCTTGTAGTCTTCGGGGCTGAGGCTGAAGCTCAGCCGGGTGTATTTGCCCTGATCGCCATATTCGCTCAGGCTCTCTGACGGGGTTTCGGTGGTTTCCGGGTGCGACCCGATCCAGATGCCGCCGATCTTGCGCAGGGTTTCATGAAGCGCATAGACCAACCCACCGGAGGGGGCGGCCTCTGACGGGATGCGATTTGAGATTACAATTAATCTGCCAGCCATTTTATGCCTCGGGAACAATCAATTTTTGGCCGCCGAGCCTGCTAAGGCGGAACGCCGACCACCACTAACGGTTTAATGGTTTAGGTTGGTAAAGGTTCCCAGCTTGGTCGGCTTTGGTCAATTCTTTTGCAGGCGCAGCATGGCAAACCGCTGCGATTATTTTTTCAGCGCCCAAGAAAGAACCATGCAACCCCCACGGGAAGCAGGGACATCAAGACCATCGAAAAAATCACGACCCTGCCGTCGCGCATCAGATAGCCCGCCGCGAAAATGGCGATCATGGCCGAGGCGATAGAGCCGGAAGTGGGCACGATTTCCATGAACGGCATGAACATCGACAGGGCCATCACCATCAACAGCGGCAAGTAAATCCACGGGCGGTGCAGGATGAAGGTCGACCGCTGATGCAAATATTGATCCACGAAATCCACCGGGCGGCGCAGCCAGCGCACCCCCGCACGCAGCTTCTTCGCAGCGATGTCGCGGCGCATGATAAAGCCCGGCAGCCACAGGCTCTCGCGGCCAAAGATCATCTGCACCACTAAAAACAAGACCACCAACCCGATAAACGCCGTAAAGCCGGGGATGCCGCTGGCCGGAGAGGTAGAGATCAGGCTGAAGGTCAGGATCGTCGAAGCAAATGAATGTTTGCCCAGACAATCGATGATCTCTTCCACGGTAATCTGCCGATCCGCGCCGCCGGACAGATGCTCCATCTGGTCAAGGACACCGCTGAGGGTTGGCCCACCTGTCTCGTTCATGAAATTTCAGTCCTTCTGCAGCCGGGCGATACCACCATTCATGTTTACAATGCCTGAGCGCGGTTAAAGTTCGCCCGTCCCGCCAATTCAGGGTCACGCGGTGCTGCGCAAAAAGGCCAGAAGCCCCCGTTCGGCTTGGGTCAGATCGTCAATATCAGGTGGGTCCGGCAGGTCTTGGGGGTTTTGGCAAAGGTCGATGACCTGCGGATGGATATAGCTGTTGCGCGCAATGGTGGGCGTGTTGTGCAGCCGTTGGGCCGCCGCTTCGGCCATGGCTTTGATGGTCGGTTTGTCGTCCTTTAATGCCACGTCAAAGGCCGCGACAGACCCGGCCCAAGTGCGAAAAGTCTTGGCGGAGAACCCTTCGGTGCCAGCGGCCTCGGCGATATAGTCATTCAGGGCCGAAGAAGTCAGCCTGCGCGGCTCCCCCTCTTCGTCGAGCCATGTCAGCAGGTCCGCGCCCGGCAGATCGCGGATTTTCTCCAAGGCGCGCATCAGGGTGCGGTTAGCGATCTGGCGGCGGACCCGCTTGCCGCCCTTCGCCATGAAGGAGGCCTGCAATTTCCCATCTTTCAAGACCAGATGCCGCCGTTTCAAGGTCAGCGTGCCATAGGTGCGGTTGGTCTTGGCGTAGACTTGATTGCCCACGCGCAGCGACAGGCGGTCGATCATCGCCACAGCGGCGGCCAGTGCAAAGTCACGTTCGCCCAACTCTTCCTTGAGGTCCCGGCGCACGCGGCGGCGGATGCGCGGCAGGGTCTCGGCAAATTCGGGCAGGCTTGCGTATTTCTCCTGCGCCTGCGCCTCGGACCAGAGCGGATGATAGCGGTACTGTTTGCGCCCCCGCGCATCGAACCCCGTCGCCTGTAAGTGACCGTTGACATGAGGGCTGATCCAGACCTGCTCATAGGCCGGGGGCACCGCCAGTTTTACCAGACGTTCGCGTTCGGCCTTGTCCTTGATGCAGCGGCCATCGGGCGCGTGATAGGAAAACCCCCGGCCGCAGCGCCGTCGCGCAATGCCGGGTTTGCTGTCGGGGTAGTACCTAAGCGTGGACGGTGCGGTCATCTGGGGTTCCGAATGTGTGATGCGGGGTCTTGCGGGGGCGCGCAGATTGCCCTTCGTCTAGGCAAACGCCGCTGCATTGGCTGGGTTCCCGCCCCGCAGGACGCGCATCTTTGCGCAGTTGCGGCATAAATCCTTTGATTTCGCTGCGCCGGCGCATAGGTTTCGTGAGAACGCCCGCGCACTGAAAATCCCAGTGCCCTGAAACGGATAGACCAGACCCTATGGATAGCACCACCCTGTCGCACAGCAATCTGCCGCCCGTGATCCCGCTTGAGCGCCATGCGTTTTTCCTTGATCTCGACGGCACGCTGGCCCCCATCGTCGACAACCCCGAAGACGCCTGCCTGCCGGAGGCGACGCGCCACCTGCTGACGCAACTCGTTGCGCAGACCAATGGGGCGGTGGCGGTGATCTCGGGCCGGGCGCTGGCGGATGTGGACCGCATCTTGGGCGCGCTGCGGCTGCCGGTCTCTGGCTCGCATGGGTTAGAGTTGCGGCTGAGCACCGCGGCGGATCACGCCCCAAAGCAGAGCGCAGGGATCCCCGCCCCCGTGATCGACCGGGTGGAAGAATTCGCCGTGCTGCATGGGGTGACGTCAGAACGCAAACCCGGCGCGATTGCGCTGCATTACCGCAAGGCCCCCGATCAGGGCGAGGCCTGCCGCGCTTTTGTCGATACGCTGGTTGGCGAAGACGCCAGCCTGCGCGGCCTGCATGGCAAGATGGTCAGCGAAGTTGCCCTAAAAGGTGTCGACAAGGGCGGCGCGGTGACGCGATTCACGGCCTCCCCCGCCTTTGCCGAGCGACTGCCGGTAATGGTAGGCGACGACGTAACGGACGAAGATGGCTTTCGCGCGGCGCAGGCCATGGGTGGCTTTGGCATCAAGATCGGCCAAGGGCCAACCGACGCACAACATCGCATCGCAGATGTGGCCGGCTTTGCCGATTGGCTGAAAGAAATTCTGCGCTGATCCGGCCCGCCCGGCAGACGCATCGAGAATAGAAAAGAGGAACTTATGGATCTGGGTGTCATCGGGAATTGCGCGGTTGCGGCGCTGGTCAGCCGCGAAGGGGCGATCAACTGGTTTTGCCTGCCACGGTTTGACGGCGATCCGGTCTTTCACAGTCTGATGGGCCACGGCGCGGGCGAAGAGGGCGACGGGGAGTTTGCCGTCGAACTCGAAGACATGACAGAAAGCGAACAGAGCTATCTGCCCAATACCGCGATCCTGCGCACGGTCCTGCGCAGCGCCAAGGGCGCGGTTGAGATTGTTGATTTCTGCCCCCGTTTCACCGCCTATGGCCGTAGCTTTCGCCCCCAGATGTTGGTCCGGCAAATCCGCCGGATCGAAGGCTCGCCCCGCGTGCGGATGCATCTAAAACCGCGCTTTCAATGGGGAGAGGTGGCCCCCACGCTTACCCGCGGGTCGAACCATGTGCGCTTTGTCGGGCCTGAGCAGAACATGCGCCTGACCACCGACGCGCCGATCGACCATGTGTTGGACGGGCGCATGATCAACCTCGAAGGGGAAATGACCTTCATCCTTGGCCCGGACGAGACACTGTCGGACAGTCCTGAGCAGATTGGCACCACCTTTCGAACCAAAACCACGCGCTATTGGCAGCGCTGGACGCAGCGGTTGGCGATCCCTTTCGAGTGGCAAGAGGCCGTCATTCGCGCCGCGATCACGCTGAAACTCTGCAGCTATGAGGCCACGGGCGGTGTCATCGCCGCGATCACCACCTCTCTGCCCGAAGCGCCGGATTCGGGGCGCAACTGGGATTACCGCTATTGCTGGGTCCGCGATGCGTTTTTCACCGTGCGCGCGCTCAACAGTCTCGCCGCGACCCGCACCTTGGAGCATTATTTCCAATGGCTGATGAATGCCGTGGCGGATGCCGAAGGCGGGCATATCCAGCCCGTGCTAGGGCTCGGGCTTGAGACGGCGTTAACCGAACGTATCTCACCCAGCTTGCAAGGCTTCCGCGGGATGGGGCCGGTGCGGATCGGCAATCAGGCGCATGAGCATTTCCAGCACGACACCTATGGCAATATCATCCTTGGCGCAGCGCCCGCGTTTTTTGATCACCGCCTGCCGATGAACACCGGGCGCACGGCCTTTGAACAGCTTGAGCCCTTGGGCGAGCAGGCGTGGGAGCTGCACGACGAACCTGATGCCGGGATTTGGGAGCTGCGCAGCCGTGCCCGCATTCACACGTCTTCGTCGCTGATGTGCTGGGCTGCCTGCGACCGTTTGGGCAAGATTGCGCGCCATTTGAAGTTGGACGACCGCGCCGCCCTCTGGGCCGAGCGCGCCGAGGTGATCCGCGACAAGATCCTCGACAACGCTTGGTCAGAAGAACGCGGCGCCTTTGTCGAAAGCTTTGGCGGCAGCACCTTGGACGCCAGTGTCTTGCTGATGGGAGAGGTCGGTTTCCTGCCACCGAAAGACCCGCGGTTCATCGCCACGGTCGAGCGTCTTTCCGAAGTGCTGGGCCGCGGCCCCTTCATGCTGCGCTACGAAGAGGCGGATGATTTCGGCGTGCCCGAGGTCGGCTTTAACGTCTGCGCCTTCTGGCGGATCGATGCGCTGGCGCGGATTGGCCGCGAAGAGGAAGCCCGCAAGCTGTTCGAAGAACTGTTGGAAGCCCGCAACCACCTTGGCCTGATGTCCGAAGACACCGCCTTTGCCACCGGCGAGGGCTGGGGCAACTTCCCGCAGACCTATTCCATGGTCGGCATCATCAATGGCGCGATGCGCCTGTCGCGGCGGTGGGAAGCCGAGCTTTAACGCGCGAACAGCAGGCGCACTCCCAAAAGCCCCAGCACCGCTGAGGCCACCCGGTCAAAGTAAACCTTCGCGCGCAGGTAGCCTTGGCTCACTGCCGGGCGGCTCATGCCGAAGGCCAAAGTGGTGTAAAAGGCGACTTCGATGATCAGGTGGTTGGCGACGATCAAAAGGTTCTCGCTCAGGCGCATCCCCTCGGGGAAGATGACCACCAGAACCGCCGCGGCGAAAAGCACCGATTTGGGGTTCAGAATGTTGATCATCAGCCCCTGCCGAAAGGCATGGCGGGCGGGGGTCACCGTACTTGTCACGGGCGTCCGCGCCCCGCGCCACATGCCAAAGGCCACATAAAGCAAATAGACCGCGCCCAGTGTTTTCACGACTGCGTAGGCCCATGGGAAAGCGAGGAACACCGCCTCCAACCCCAAGAGCGCGGCGAGGGTCCAGAACGATGCCACGAGGCCAAGCCCAAGCCCCACCGCAACACCCGCCTGCCGCCCCGAACTTAGCGTGGTCTTTAGCGCGATCAGAAAGGCCGGGCCGGGGCTGAGGATCGACGCGATGAGCGCGATGTTAAAGGCGATGAGATGCGACAGTTCCATGGCAGCGGCCCCCCTTTGTGCGCCCCCAGCTATGCGGGGCTGAGGCACCCGGTCAACTGAGATTGGGTGACCCCGCACCGTCGGGAGGTTGATCCGCCCCACATCTGCCCAAAAAACGGGCACGGCCCCTAGACGAAAGACCGCACCGTCGCGATGGCCCCGTCGAGCGCCTTTCCTTCGGCATCTTGCAGCGCCGCCTCGCGCAGACGTGCAATCCACTGCGCCGCGTCCTTTCGCCCGCGCAGCAGCGCGGCGGCATCCATCACCTTGTCGAACTTGCCCAGCCCCCGCGCATGGGTGTCGGAATAGCCTTTAATGAGCCGTCGGCATTTCACCAGTTCAACCGCCGAGTCGTAGTCGGCTTCGACCTCCGCCAGACAGCGCGACAGCCAACTGTCGAGATGGGCGACTTCGATGGCATGGCGATGGGTTTTCAGACGATACCCTTTGAGTCCGCCGAGAACATGCAGCATGAGAAACGCAGGCAGCCTGTCGGTGCGCAGGCGGCGGCCCTTGTCGAACCAGCGGTTCAGACGCGCCATCCACTTCTCGCTCGCCTCTACCTTTGCGCCAAGACGGGCAGGCATCAGGCCCGCGATTTCGTCGGCGCGGGGGTGAAAATATTCGGTCAGCTGCATGAGGTTGGCATCGCCCGCCCGCATCTCTTGCCGGATATGCGCAAAGCGCGGCGCGCGGGTTTTCAGGTCTGCCACCCGAATAACGTCATCATAGGCCATGGCGTTGGCAATATATTTCGCCGCAGCCGCCGAAAGCCGCCAGTCCTGCGCAGCGCTGTCGCGGGCCAGGACGGTATCGAGCCGATCCAGATAGAGCGTGCCATAGGCGCAGTCTTGGTAGTTTACGACCTTGGCAAGCCCCGCAAAAGCCAGATCATGCACCGCTTCGGGCAGCGCATCGGCGCGGGTGACCAGCGCGTCCCACTGGCTTTGCAGCGCGTCCGGCCCGGCAAGGCGGAATGCGGTTTCGGGGTCTTCCACAGGGTCCGGGGCGGCGTTGGGCAGACGGCCCTGTGCCGCGTCATAGCCCACGGCAAAGGCACGCAACGAAGGCTCCACCCCCTTGCCCCCGGCGCGGATCGCATCCTCATAGGCCTCCCGGCGGAACGGCAGCGCGCCAGACCCGGCCAAAGCGCCAAAGAGCGAGGCCGAGATGACAGAGCCCGCGCCCACGGCCAGCCCCTCCATATCTTCGAGCACCAGTTTCTGCGCCGCGATCTCAGCCGCCGCGCGCACTTCATCGGCATTGGCAATGCCATCGCCGGGGGCCATCTTCTCGCTCACCGCAAGCGCGCGGTGGGTTGAGCCGATCAGCGTGGTGCGGTCGGGTGTCACGAAACCGCGCATCACGGCGCGGCCAACTTCCATCATCTCAGCCGCGATCAACACGTCGACATCGCCCGCCGCAGGGGCGAGGGCAAAGACCGGCTCAAACGCGGTTTTCGGTGCCATTTCAATGTAATAGATCGTGGCCCCAGTGCGCTGCGCCACCCCCGCGACCGAGGTCGCCTGACAGACATAGCCTTCGGCCCGGGCCATGGATTCGATCCACCCGGTCAAAACGCCGCCGCCCTGCCCGCCCACGGCCATGACCGCGAGCTTGATGATTTCGCCGACACGCGCGTCGGGTGTCTTTTGCGGCAGAACCAAATTCACGTCGTCACTCCTTCGCTGCGCAGCCGCTTGGCATCGCGCCGTCTTTGCAGCCAAGCGATGATCTGGCTGGACTTATCGGCACGCCACCGCTCAAACCGCGTCGGATTGTGCACCACATCCGCTTGGTAAAACGACGGGCACAGCACCGCCGTATCGGCGACCTCGCCGCAATTGCCGCAGCCCACACAGGTCTGATCGATATGCGCTACCGGATCGTCGCGCAGCGGATCGTCGAGCCGTTTGAGCGACAGCGACGGGCAGCCCGAGAGCCGGATGCAGGCATGATCCCCGGTGCAAACATCGGCATCGACGCCAAAGCGCGGCACCTCCATGCGGCGGCCTTCCTTGATCGCCTTGTTGCGCAGGGGCTTTTCGCGGCGCTGCTTGTTGAGCATACATTCCGAAGAGGCCACGATGACCTTCGGCCCCTTATAATCGGTAGTCAGCGCCTCGCGCAGCACCTCGCGCAGCTTGCCCACGTCATAGGTCCGGTCGATCTGGCGCACCCATTCGACGCCCACGCCCTTAAGCGCCTTGGAGATCGGATTGTTGGTTGATTTCGTGTCGTTATGCGCCCGCGAGGACATCACGTCCTGACCGCCCGTGGCGGCGGAATAGTAGTTGTCGACGATCACCGCGACGCTGTCGGACTTGTTGAACACCATGTTCCCGATCGAGGTCGAGAGCCCGTTGTGCCAGAATCCGCCATCCCCAAGAATCGAGATCACCCGTTTGTCGCCGCCCCCGTCGAAGGCCGCGTTAGAAGCGGGGCCAAGGCCATAGCCCATGGTCGAGCCGCCGATCTCAAAGGGCGGCAGGCACCCGAAAAGGTGGCAGCCGATATCGCCGGTGATCTGGTGCTTGCCCAGCTCTTGCTCAGTCAGTTTCATCGCAGCAAAAATCGGGCGTTCGGGGCAGCCAGTGCAAAAACCCGGCGGGCGGATCGGCACGGTGTCTGACAGATCGGGGATCGCGGGCGCTTCGGCATTGGGCGCGCGGACCTTGCCGGGGAGCATTTCGGGCGCGGCGATCTTAAGGAAAGCGGTCATCCCATCGAGCAGCACCTGCCCGGTATATTCACCCGCCATCGGCAGCACGTCCTTACCGTGCAGTTTCACCTTGCGTTCGAGCCTGTAGAGGTAGGAGCCGAGTTGCTGTTCGATGTGATCGGGCTGGCCTTCCTCGACCACCAGAACATGCTCTTTGCCCGCGCAGAATTCGTCGAACTCGTCCCGCAAAAGCGGATAGGTGACGTTCAGCACATAAAGCGGCACTTCGGTCTGGCCGTGGATATCGGCCAGCCCCAGCCGTTGCAGCGCCCGGATGACCGAATTGTACATGCCGCCCTGCACCACGATGCCCAAGGGCGCTTTCTCGGGGCCAAAGAACTCATTCAACCCATTGTCGCAGATGAACTTTTCCGCGGCAGGCCAGCGGTTTTCGATCTTGTCCTGCTCATGCAGATAAGACATCGGCGGCAGCACCACGCGGTTGAAGTCCGAGCGCGGGTTGGCGGCGGCTTCGGCCACGGTCAGCGGTGGGCGCTGGTTGTCGCGCGTCTCGAAACTGCCCGTCACATGGCAAGACCGGATGCGGACCATCAGCATGACGGGCGTGTTGCTCGCCTCCGACAGTTCAAACCCGTCTTTGACCGCCTTGGTGATACAGGGCAGGTTGGGGCGCGGATCGAGCATCCAGAACTGTGATTTCATCGCGAAACCATGGCTGCGCTCCTGCATGATCGAAGAGCCCTCGCCATAGTCTTCGCCCACGATCACCAGCGCGCCGCCGGTCACGCCGGAGGAACTGAGGTTCGCCAGCGCGTCCGAAGCCACATTCACCCCCACCGGCCCCTTAAAGGTCACCGCCCCGCGAATGGGGTAGTGCACCGAAGCTGCCAGCATCGCCGCCGCTGCGGCCTCCGATGCGTTCGCCTCAAACCGCACGCCAAGCTCACCCATAAGCTCTTCGGCATCGGCCAACACGTCCATCAGATGCGAGATCGGCGCGCCCTGATAACCGCCCACATAGCCGACCCCGTTTTCCAACAGCGCCTTGGTAATCGCGAGGATACCCTCACCTGTGAAGACGTCGCCGTCCCCTTTGCGCAGGTGCTCCACCTCTGCCTTGAACGAACGTTCGGCCATTGGACCCTCTTAAAAATCGTGTTTTCGGATATTGCGCAGCATGGTGCGCAGCGTGGCCACAAAGGCCTCTTTCTCGGCCGCGCCGATGCCTTTGAACATCGCGTCATAGGCCTCTGCCATATGCGGCCAAAGCCTTGCATAGGCCTCTTGTCCCTTGTCGGTCAGATAAACGCGCGTGGCACGGCTGTCGGCCGCATCGGTCTCGCGCCGCACCAACCCGTCGCGCACCAGCGCGTCGAGCGCGCGGCTTAGCGTGGATTGCTGCACCACAGCATAAACGGCCAATTCGCGGATCAGGATGCCATCGGTCACCGACAGCACGGCGAGAGAGCGCATTTGCGGCGTGGTCAGCCCAAGCGCGGCCATCTCCGCCGACAGGGCGGCGTTATACCGCCCCATGATCCGGTTCATCAAATAGGGCGCGAAATTATCGAGGCCCATCTGATCCAGCGGCGCATTCCCCGCCTCGGAAGGTGATGTATCTGCCACCGGTCAGCCCTTCGGCACCAGCGCCAGCGCCCGAATGGGGCTGCCGGTACCGTTCTTGATCTTAAGCGGTGCCGCAATCAGGATCGCGCCCTTGGGCGGCAGCTTGTCGAGGTTGGCAAGGCTGGCAAGACCGAAACAATTGTTCTTATGCAGCAGGTTATGCGCAGGATACGGCGGCTCCATTCCACCGGCTTGGCCCGCATCGGTGCCGATGCACTGGGTGCCCCAGCCGACGATCTTTTTGTCCATCAAATATTCAATCGCATCCGGGGTCGGCCCGGGGCTGTGGGGGCCCGCCTCATCCGCATTGAGAAAACGCGCTTCGTCATCGACGCGGGCGTCCCAATCGGTGCGCATGACGACCCATTCGCCCTTACCGATCTCACCATATTCCGCTTCCCATTCCTTGATGCCCTTGGCGTCGAGCAGAAAGTCCGGGTCTTCTTGAGATTGCTGCGAACAGTCGATCACATTCACCGGCGCAACGAGGCGCTGCACGTCGAGCGTATCGGTGAACCCGTCGTCGTAATCCTTGCCGGTGATCCAATGGTGCGGCGCATCGAAGTGCGTGCCGGAATGCTCTCCCAGCACCATCCAGTTCCATGCAAAGAACGGGCCATCCTCGTCATATTCGCTGATCTTGTGAATCTCGACCTTCGGTGTCGGCTTGGCAAAGTCGGCTGGCAGTTGCAGGATCGGCGTATCCGGCCCCAGAACGCCCGAACAATCCACCACTTCGACCCCGCCAGAGACGAGCATCGCCCCAAAATCACGCATTAAATCTGTAGCACTCATTTCAAACATTCTCCCTCAAATGGCGCACCCACTCCCGATGCGTTGGCCCCTGAAAAGATGCTAGTCAAATTTATATGCGTTTGCAATTATCTTCTTCGAAAGGGCGCAAAACAACGCAAAAGGCCCGCCGCAAGTGCGACGGGCCTGCCCAGCCGGGGAGAGTTGGGAGGGGGATTAGGCGGCGTATTTCGCGACCGCGCCGCCCTGCTTGCTCCAATCGGCATACCATGTCCGGAACAGCCGGTACTGCGCCTCGGCATAGCCGCGCTGGCTGTCGGTCAGAGCGTCGGTCTCGTTAAAATGCAACGCATATTCCCCATGGCCCTCAAGCACCATCAGGTGCTTATAATAAAGCACGAGGTCCGGCCCCTCATCAAAGGAGGATAGAACACCAAGCGCCGCGTCGAGCTCCTGCGCCCGCTGGCGCGCTTCGGCATCGCCCGCCGCGGCGGCTTGGCTGAGGGCCACAAGATGCAGCACTTCGCGCGGCAGCACATTGCCGATCCCGGTGATAGCGCCCGTGGCACCGCAATTGACGAAACCATGGAACACGGTGGTATCGACCCCGATCATCAGCGTGACTTCATCATCGCGGCTGGTGATGTTCTCTGCTGCATAACGCAGATCATCCGCACCGCCGAACTCTTTGAAACCCACGAGGTTCGAATGCTCGGCCCGCAGGGCAAAGAACAGATCGGCGCGGGTGGCGAAGCCGTAATAGGGGCTGTTGTAAATCACGGCAGGAAGTTCTGGCGCGGCCGACAAAACGGTTTTGAAGTGATCCTTCTGCGCCGCAACCGACGTGCCGCGCGACAGGATGCGGGGGATCAACATCAACCCCTTCGCGCCGACCCTTTGCGCATGGGCCGCATGTTCGGCGGCCAGCTTGGTGTTCACAGCACCCGTGCCAACGACGACAGGCACACCCGCATCAACCAAACGCTCAACGCCCTCCATCCGCTCTGCATCTGTCAGCAAAGGCCAATCGCCCATGGAGCCGCAGTAGACGACCGCGCTCATACCATCGGCGATCAGCTTTTTGCCCATGCGCACCAGCGCATCGAAATCGGGTTTCCGGTCTGCCGTGCAGGGGGTCATCAGGGCCGGGATGCAGCCGGAAAAAATCGAAGGGGTCATTTGTCTCTCCATTCATAGAATCCGGCTGTGATATTGCCGGGGTTGGCTGCATCTTAGCTATTGTATTTTATTTGTCGACAGAAAATCGACAAAAGCTTTCTGCGCGCGAAAAAACCCCGCATTTACTCTAGTTATAGTTCGATATGCTGCCGTCGATCCCGCGAAATCAGCGCCTGAATCTGCCCTACAATCTGATCCGCATGGGTCTCCGCCAAAGAATCCGCGCGCCCGATATCGCGCACCTCGATGGCCGCGATTAAATCCTCATGCTCTTGGACATACTCACTGGGAAGCTGATCGTCGAAGGATTGGTAATACATCCGCAGCAAACGGCGCCCCTCGTCCAACAAGCGCAAACAAAGCGATTCGTAATAAGGGTTGCGCCCCGCCCGCGCGATCTCGGCATGAAACTCGCGGTTCGTGGCGATCATCGACAGCGCGTCCTGCGCCGACACAGCTTTGGCAAACTCTGCCTGCCGCGCGCGGATCTTGGCCATATCGGCCGGGGTATGAAACTGCGCCGCCAGCCGCGTGGTGACACGGTACATCAACGTCATCGCGTCAAAGAAGGTGTGCAGATTCATGAAGTCGATATTCGCCACCACGGTCGAACGGTTGGGCAGCGTGGTCACCAATCCCTCGCTCGCCAGCCGCACCAATGCCTCACGGATCGGCGTGCGCGACATCGAAAGACGCTCGGATAGGCGAATCTCGTCGATCGGGCTGCCGGGCAGCAGGGTTAAATCAAGGATCTCATCCCGCAGGATAGAATAGACAAATTGCGCCCCGGACCCGCGCTTGCGTTCCGCCGTTTTAGGTTTGCTGGTCATGCGGGGATGCCGCCCTTTCGAAATTCTTGGCTCCCCCTCGATAAAGCAACAAATCGCCCCCCCTACAATAGCACAGCCCCACCGAATGCGCGCCCGCCCCCTTCAATTCATCCTTTCTTAAATACCGTCCGCAATCTCCCCCACACGCCATCCTTGCCAATCAAGCCCCCAACAGACCTTCACAAATCGCTCAAAAATCAAGCATCGCCGTTGATACGGCAGGCAATTTCTGTCGCAACAGATTGACCGAAAAAGGCTTTCCCAAAAATTAAAATCGCCGGATTGACAGCAAGAAACTTGCAACCGCATACTCGACCAATCTGATATTGGTTCAAGAAAGCGGTCCATTGCCCAGCCCTGACATCGGCCTCAACACCGACCCAGACAAGGTTTTGCTCGAAGTGCGCGACTTCAGCCTGCGCTTTCGCGGTGCGCCGAGCGACCAGATCAACCATGTGAACTTCGCGGTCCAACCGGGCAAGACGCTCTGCGTTGTCGGGGAAAGTGGATGCGGCAAAAGCGTGACCTCTTTGGCGATGATGGGGCTGCTGCCCGAAGGCGCTGCGACGATCAGATCGGGCGAGATGGTTTTCGAGGGGCAAAAGCTCGACCTTGCCGATCACACCGCCATGCGCAAATTGCGCGGCAGTCGGATGACCATGATCTTCCAAGAGCCGATGACCTCGCTCAACCCCGCGTTCCGCATTGGCGACCAGATCACCGAAGCCGTGCTTGCCCATAGCAACGCCAGCAAGTCCGAGGCCGAGGATAAGGCGCTGGCGATCCTCAAGCGGGTCGGCATTCCGGCGGCGGAAAAGCGGATGCGTGACTATCCGCATCAACTCTCGGGCGGGATGCGCCAACGGGTGATGATCGCCATGGCGCTGGTGAACGACCCCGCGCTGCTGATCGCGGATGAGCCGACGACCGCGCTCGACGTGACCATTCAGGCGCAAATCCTTGAGTTGATCCGCGACCTTCAGGCCGAGACCGACATGGGCACGATCATGATCACCCACGACCTCGGCGTCGTGGCCGAAATCGCCGATACCGTGGCCGTCATGTACGCGGGCACGATTGTTGAGACCGGCCCGGCGGAGCGCATATTCAACGACCCGCAGCACCCCTACACGATTGGCCTCATGTCCTCGATCCCGCAGTTGAGCGGTCCGCGCGGGCGTTTGGCCACCGTGCCGGGCATGGTGCCCACGACGCAGAACATGCCTGAAGGCTGCCGTTTTGCCACGCGCTGCCCTTTCGCCCAGCCCATCTGCGCCAAGGAACCGCCGCTTGCGCCGCTGGAAGGTGGCCACGCCGTCGCGTGCCATTTCGCCCCGCTAGAGACCCATCTGGAGCAGAGCGCATGACCGACACGATCCTGACCGCGCGCGGGCTAAAGAAACATTTCAAAACCTCGGGCGGCGGCTTGGCGAAAGGGGCCACGGTCAAGGCGCTCGACGGCGTCTCCTTCGACGTGCGCCGCGGAGAGACCTTTGCCATCGTCGGCGAATCCGGCTGTGGCAAATCCACCCTCGCGCGGCTGCTCATGCGGCTGCTGACCCCGACCGAGGGCGATGTGCAGTTTGACGGCAGCGATGTGCGCAGCCTTGCCGGGCGCGACCTGACCGCGCTGCGCCGGGACATGCAGTTCATCTTTCAGGATCCCTTTTCGTCGCTGAACCCGCGCATGAGCGTCGGCAAGCTGGTCGGCGAACCCCTAGAGACGCATTTCCCAAAAATGTCCGCCTCTAAGCGGCGCGGCAAAGTGGCGGAACTGCTGGCTAAAGTCGGCCTGCGCCCCGAGCACGCCGAACGCTACCCGCATGAGTTTTCGGGCGGTCAGCGCCAACGGATCGGGATTGCCCGCGCGCTGGCCTCCGCTCCGAAGCTGGTGATCGGGGATGAGCCTGTCTCGGCCCTTGATGTGTCGGTGCAGGCGCAGGTGATTAACTTGCTGGGCGATCTGCGGGATGAGTTGGGGCTCACGCTGGTGATCATCGCCCATGACCTCGCTGTGATCCGCCATATGAGCGACCGTGTGGCGGTGATGTATCTGGGCCAGATCGTCGAACAGGGCGATGTCGATACGGTCTACAACCACCCGCGTCACCCCTACACCCGGGCTCTGCTCTCGGCCATTCCGGTCGCCGCCCATGGTGCACGCACACCGCAAACCGCGCTTGAGGGCGAGATGCCGAGCCCGGCCAACCCGCCCTCGGGCTGCCGTTTCCACACCCGTTGCCCCTATGCCAAAGAACGCTGCGCGAGTGAGCCGCCTGCCTTACGCGAGACCCGCGCGGGCGAGGGTCATGTCGCGGCCTGCCACTTTTTCGAAGAGATCGCCGCCGCCACGCCGGACCTCGGCCTTGTCGATGCGCCAGAACGTGCCCCCGGCGCGGCGGCACGCTTTGCGCTTTACCAAGACGCCATGCGGGATCGGACAACGCTCCGCCCCCGCCAAGACCAAGAATAACAGGCTAAAACAGACTTAATGAAACGACAGGAGAGTTCGATATGACACTGACCAAAATGACCCTCGCCGCCGCGCTGCTGGGGGCCACGACCCTCGGCGCGCAGGCGGCAGACCTGCGCATCGCGCTGCAATCTGACGCAGATGTGCTGGACCCCGACCAGTCGCGCACCTTTGTGGGGCGGATCGTCTATACATCGCTTTGCGACAAGCTGGTGGACATCACGCCTGATCTGGAAATCATCCCCCAACTGGCGACAGAATGGTCCTTTTCTGAGGATGGCAAGCAACTGACCATGATGCTGCGCGATGATGCGGTTTTCCATGACGGCACACCGTTTGACGCCGAGGCCGTGGCCGCCAACATCGACCGCAGCCAGAACCTTGAGACCTCGCGCCGCAAGTCCGAGCTTTCCTCCATCACCGGCGTCGAAGTGCTGGGTAGCCATGAAATCCGCTTTGATCTGGCCGATGCGGACGCCACGCTGATGGCGCAGTTCGCCGACCGCGCGGGGATGATGGTTTCCCCCACCGCTGCCGAAGCGGCGGGCGATGACTTTGGCCTGAACCCGGTCTGTTCGGGCCCCTACCAGTTCAAAGAGCGTGTGGCCCAAGACCGGATCGTGCTGGAGAAATTCGCCGACTATTACAACGCCGACGAATACCACTTTGACAGCGTGACCTACCTGCCGATCCCTGACACCACCGTGCGTCTGGCGAACCTGCAATCGGGCGACATCGACATGCTTGAACGCCTCGCCGCAACCGATCTGGCGCAGGCCGAGGGCGACAACAGCATCAGTGTCGAAAGCGCCGTATCGCTGGGCTATCAGGGCATCACGATTAATGTGGCCAATGGCGAAAAGGGCGACAACCCTTGGGGCAACGACAAACGTCTGCGTCAGGCGCTGAGCTATGCCATCGACCGCGAAGCGATCAATCAGGTCGTCTTCAACGGTGCCTTCGCCGCGGGCAACCAGCCCTTCCCGCCGAACTCGCCTTGGTACAGCACCGACTTCCCCGTGCCTGAGCGTGACGTAGAAAAGGCCAAGGAACTGCTGGCCGAAGCAGGCTTTGCCGATGGGATCGATCTTGAGGTGCAGGTGCCCAACACCACGATCCCGCTGCAACTGATGCAGGTCGTGCAGTCCATGGCGGCAGAGGCGGGGATCAACATCTCGATCACCTCCAAGGAATTCGCAACGCTGCTGGCCGACCAATCGGCGGGTGACTATCAAGCAAGCCAGATCGGCTGGTCGGGCCGTGTGGACCCCGATGGCAACATCCACCAGTTCATGACCTCCGATGGCGGCATCAACGATTCCAAGTTCTCGAACCCGGAAGTGGATGAGCTGCTGAACAAGGCGCGCAAATCCAACGATCAAGACGTGCGTCGCGAAAGCTACACCGCGGCCCGTGCGATCCTGAACGAAGAGCTGCCGATCGTGTACCTCTATCACCAGACATGGATCTGGGCGCTGGACTCCGACATCTCCGGCTTCACCCCCTATCCTGATGGCATGATCCGCCTTGAAGGTATGAAAAAAGAAGAAGGGTAAAACCTTCTCCATATGCACCGCCGGGCCGGTCCCGGCGGTGCCCCTCCCCTGAGCGAGACGTTTCAAAATGCTGTCCTTCATCCTGCGCCGTCTGGTGATCGCGATCCCGACGATCATCTTGATCTCGGTCTTTGTCTTCACCTTGCAAAAGCTGCTGCCGGGCGATCCGGTGCTGGCCATGGCCGGCGAAGAACGCGACCCGCAGGTGCTGGAATTCCTGCGCGAGAAATACCGCCTGAATGACCCAATCCCGGTGCAATATTTCACTTGGATCGGCAACGCGCTGACGGGGGACTTGGGCATTTCGCTGCGCACCAACCAGCCGGTGCTTGAGCTGATCGGGGAAAAGCTGCCCGTCACGATCCAACTGGCGACGATGGCGATGATCTTTGCCCTACTGATCGGCGTGCCTGCGGGCATCTTCTCGGCCGTTAAGAAGGGCACCGTGACCGATTATGTGGCCAATGTGGTGGCGCTCTCGGGCCTGTCGATCCCGAACTTCTGGCTGGGGATCATGCTGATCCTGCTGGTCTCGGTGAAATGGAAACTGCTGCCCGCCTCGGGCTATGTGCCCCTGAGCGAAGACCCCATCCGCTCCATCACCGTGATGATCATGCCCGCCTTCGTGCTGGGCACAGCGCTCGCCGCCACGCTGATGCGCCACACGCGGTCGGCCATGCTGAGCGTGCTGAGCAGTGACTACGTCCGCACCGCCCGCGCCAAGGGTCTGGTCGAGCGGAAGGTTATCCTCAAACACGCCTTCCGCAATGCGCTGACGCCCATCGTTACCCTGACTGCGCTCTTGTTTGGTGAACTTATCGCGGGCGCGGTGCTGACCGAACAGATTTTCACCATCCCCGGCTTTGGCAAGCTTGTGGTCGATGCGGTGTTCAACCGCGATTACGCCGTGGTGCAGGGGATCGTGCTGGTCACCGCCGTTGGCTTTATCTTTATGAACCTGCTGGCCGATGTCGCCTATGTGCTGCTGAACCCCCGCCTGAGGAAGCAATAATGGCCCAACCTGCCACCCCCATCACCATCGACGCCGAAAGCGCCGCTGATCCGGTCCTCTCTGCCCGTCCGGAAAACCGGGTCTGGAAGAAATTCCGCCACCACCGCAGCGCCATGCTTGGCGGCGTGCTGGTGGTGTTCTTCTGCGCCATCGCTTTGCTGGCCCCGTTGCTGCCCATCCCCGACCCTGCCGCCACCGATTGGGGCGCCGTGCGCAAAGGTCCGTCCGCCGCGCATTGGTTCGGCACCGATGAGCTGGGCCGCGATGTGCTGTCCCGGCTGATCTGGGGGGCGCAGGCGTCCTTGCTGGCGGGGGTCGTTTCAGTCGCCATCGCGCTTGGGCTTGGCGTCCCTCTGGGCATCATTGCCGGGTATTTCGGCGGCTGGACCGATGCGATCATCTCGCGCTGCACCGAAGCCCTGCTGGCTGCGCCCTTCCTAATCCTCGCCATTGCGCTGGCGGCTTTCCTCGGGCCAAGCCTGACCAACGCGATGATCGCCATCGGCATCTCGGCCACGCCGATCTTCATCCGCCTCACCCGCGGTCAGGTGCTAAGTGTCGCTGCCGAAGATTACGTCGAAAGCGCGCGCGCCATTGGCCTGTCGACCCCGCGCATCCTGCGCCGCTACATCTTTCCCAACGTTCTGCCGCCCGTGCTGGTGCAGGCCACGCTGACCGTCGCGACCGCGATCATCGCCGAAGCCTCGCTGTCGTTCCTCGGCCTCGGCCAGCAGCCGCCCGCGCCCTCTTGGGGGTCGATGCTGAACACGGCGAAGAACTTCCTCAATCAAGCGCCATGGATGGCGCTTTGGCCCGGCATTGCGATCTTCATGGTCGTGCTTGGCTTCAACCTTCTCGGCGATGGTCTGCGCGATGCGCTGGACCCGCGCGAACACTAACCGGAGACGACATGACCCCCTTTACCACCCGTCCTGAAATCCGCGGCTCCTTCGGTGTCACCACCTCGACCCATTGGATCGCTTCGACCGTGGGTTTTGGCATCCTCGAAAAAGGCGGCAATGCCTTTGACGCCGCCGTGGCTGCGGGCTTTGTCTTGCAGGTTGTCGAGCCGCATTTGAACGGCCCGGCAGGCGATCTGCCGATCATCTTTCACGACGCGGAGAAACAGGCGACCAAGGTCGTCTGCGCCCAGGGGGTCAGCCCCGCCGCCGCCAAGCTCGAGCATTTCGAGGAACTCGGGCTGAAACTGATCCCCGGCTCGGGGCTTTTGTCGACAGTGGTGCCCGGTGCCTTTGACGGCTGGATGCTGATGCTGCGCGATCATGGCACCATGGGCCTTCGCGAGGTGATGCAGCCCGCGATCGACTATGCCCGCGATGGCCATCCGGTGCTGCCGCGCGTGTCGAACACCATCAAGGGGTTGGCCGAATATTTCGCCGCCGAATGGCCCAGCTCCGCCGCCGTCTGGACGCCGGGCGGCGAAGCGCCAGAGCCCAATGCCAACTTCAAAAACCCCGATCTAGCCGCCACCTATGAACGGATTCTGCGCGAGGCCGAAGCCGCAGGAGAGGACCGCAGCGCGCAGATCGAGGCCGCGCGGAAAATCTGGTCCGAAGGGTTCGTGGCCGATGCAATTTTCGACTATCTAGAAGACGCCTGCGTTCATGACGTGTCAGAGCAAAAGAACAGCGCCCTCTTGGCGCGCGAGGACATGGCCAAATGGCAGGCCAGCTACGAAGACACGCTCACGTATGAGTATCACGGCTGGACGGTGCACAAGACCCACGCCTGGTCGCAGGGGCCGGTGTTTTTGCAGGCCCTCGCCATTCTCAAGCATTTTGATCTGGCCGCGATGGACCCGATGGGCGCCTCCTTTACCCATACGGTGATCGAGGCGATGAAACTCGCCTATGCCGACCGCGAAGCCTATTACGGCGACCCCGAACAGAGCATCATCCCGATGGAAGAACTGCTCTCTGACGCCTATAACGCTGAGCGCGCGAAACTGGTGAACGGCAAAGCGTCCCTTGAGCAGCGCCCCGGCGTGATCGCCGGGTTGGAGCATTTGGCCGAGCGTTATATCGAACGCGCTGCCCGTGATTTCGGCGTTCAGAATGCCGCGCCGCAAGAACCGACGATGGCGCATCTGACCGAAAAACGCGGCGATACCGTGCACCTTGATGTGATCGACCGCTGGGGCAATATGGTCTCGGCCACGCCCTCGGGCGGATGGTTGCAGAGCAATCCGGTCGTGCCAGGCTTGGGCTTTCCGCTGAACTCGCGCGCACAGATGTTCTGGCTTGAGCGGGGCCTGCCCACGTCGCTTGCCCCCGGGCGTCGGCCACGCACCACGCTGACCCCTTCTTTCGCCGAGCATGCAGATGGGCGGCAACTGGTCTTTGGCACGCCGGGTGGCGACCAGCAGGATCAATGGCAGCTGATCTGGTTCCTGCGTTTCGTGCATCACGGGATCGACCTCCAAGAAGGCATGGACGCGCCGCTGTTCCATACCATGCATTTTCAAAGCAGCTTCTTTCCCCGCCAAGCCCTGCCCGGCGAGATGATGATCGAACCCAATGTCGGCGCTGCGGTGATCGACGTGCTGCGCGCGCGGGGGCATATTGTCACCGTGGCCGAGCCGTGGTCAGTGGGGCGGATGACCGCCGCGCTGCGCAATCCCGATGGCAGCCTTCAGGCCGCCGCGACCCCCCGCCTGATGCAGGCCTATGCCGTAGGACGTTGACCCATGACCTATTCCATCATCGCCCGTGATCCCGACAGCCAAGAAATCGGCATCGCCGTGGCCAGCCGCTTTTTCGCCTGCGGGGCTGCCGTGCCCTACATCGGGCGCCGTGTCGCCGTGGCGACGCAGGCTTTCGTCAATCCGCTTTGGGGGACCGAAGGCCGGCGCATGCTGGAAAGCGGTGACCCCGCCGAAGCACTGCTGAAGGAATTCGCCGCGCGCGACGCAGGCCGCGATATCCGCCAGTGCCATATGCTCGACGCCGAGGGGAATTTCGCCGCGCATACCGGTGCGGGCTGTGTCGATTGGGCCGGGCACCGCGTTGGCAGCACTCATTCGGTTGCGGGCAATATGCTGACCGGGCCAGAGGTCGTAGAGGCCACGTTCGACACCTATGCCGCCCGCAGCGATCTGCCGATGGCCGAACGGCTGCTTGCCGCGATGCGTGCGGGCGAAGAGGCGGGCGGCGACAAACGCGGGCGTCAGGCGGCGGGGCTGGTGATCCACCGCGGGCAGGACCACGCCTATCTCGACTTGCGGGTCGACGATCACGGCGATCCGCTTGGCGAACTTGACCGGCTGCTTGAGGTCGCAGGAGAGCGCTATCTCCATGTGGCCGAAGCGATGCCGAGCCTCGACAATTTCTCGGGCACCTCGGACCGCGGACCAATTGATGCCGCGATTGCGCGGGCCGAAGAGGCGCGCAAAGCAGCGGGCAAAGCCAGCCGGTCACTGGCGACAGATGTAGAGACAAAGAAAGATTAACCCGATGAACGCGCTCGATTTTGGCCAGCTTTTGCCCCTCCTCGCCATTGCGGTGACCGCCGGTATTTTTGGCGGTATCCTTGCGGGTCTGCTGGGTGTTGGCGGCGGTATTGTGATTGTGCCTGCGCTCTATCTTGCCCTGTCGACGGCGGGGATGGACCCGGCGATTACCATGCAGGTAGCCGTTGGCACCTCGCTGGCGACTATCGTCTTTACCTCTTTGTCCTCTGGCTATGGTCACTTCAAACGCGGCGCGATTGATATGGACCTGCTGAAACTCTGGGCGCCGTCGCTTTTGGTTGGCGTTGTCATCGGCGCGCTTTTGGGGGGCTATGTCTCGGGGCTGATCCTTGTCGGCGTTTTTGCCACCGTAGCCGCGCTCGTCGCGCTCGACATGATCTTTCGCAAGACCAAAGACGACCCCACGCCGCGCGGCTTTGCCAAGTCCATCTGGGCGGTGCTGGGTGTTGTCACCGGCGGGCTGTCGGCGATGATGGGCATCGGGGGCGGGACCATTGGCGTGCCGCTGTTGAATTTTCTCGGCTACGACATCCGCCGCGCGGTCGGCACCTCTGCCGCAATCGGCTTTATCATCGGGCTGCCCGGCGCGGTGGTCTATGCGCTGACGGGCCTCGGCGCCGAAGGGCTGCCGCCCTTCTCGCTTGGCTATGTGAACCTTGCCGCTGCGGCCATCATCATTCCGCTGACCAGCAGCTTTGCCCATGTCGGAGTAAAATTGGCCCATAGCATCCCCCGAAGGGCGCTTCGGTTTGCCTTTGGAATTTTCCTGATGGTAACGTCATTGCGTATGTTCATTGATTTATTTGAAGCGTTTTCCAACTCATGACTCAGCCCCCCCAGACCGCCCCAAGTGAAGATGAATTGGCCGAGCGGCTGCGCGGAGCGATCCGGCAAGGGGATATTCTGAACGATGGGCGGATGCCGCCCGAACGGGCATTGGCCGAGCATTTCGGCGTGAGCCGCGCGCGGCTGCGGCTGGCGCTTGGCCTGCTGCAAGAGGATGGCACGATCTACCGCCGCCACGGCCAAGGCACCTTTGCCACGCCGCCGCCCGCCACCAATGCCGACAGCCTGCGCCACCTCGCCCGGCAGGTCACGCCAAGCGATGTCATGGAAGTCCGGCTTGAGGTCGAGCCCGCGCTGGCCGCCCTCGCCGCCGACCGCGCCCGCCCGCAAGAGATCGAGCGGCTGGACCAGTTGATGCGCGCCACGCTGAACCTCAGTGATCCCGACGCCTATGAGGCAGCGGATGACATGTTCCACTACAAGATCGCCGAAATGGCCCGGAACCCGCTGTTCCTCACGGTCTACGAATCCATCCGCGCGGTGCGCCGCGAAGTGGCTTGGACCTCGCGCCGCCGCAGCTCTCACGCGCCAGAGACGTTACAGATACTTGGCGAACAACACATGACCCTGAACGACGCCATCGCCCGGCGCGATACGCTCGGTGCGGCCGCAGCGATGGAACAGCATTTGCTGACCGTATCCAAAACCCTGCTCCGTGACCGGGTGCGCAAGATCGAGCTCAATCTCTAGCTGGGTCAGTCCTGAGCACTGTTGGAGTGGTCAAAGGTTGTAGCATCGCGTCGGATCATATCACCAAGGGAACCACCCTCAAAACGCTGTGGATTCATTGTCCACAAAGCGCCCTCAACCCCATTGCCATTTGGAGCGTCCAGCGCTAGCAGTTTTCCTGACCTTGTTAATAAGATCGCTGGAGGATACAAAATGTTCAAAATCACCAAGCCCACGGCAATTATCGCCACTTTGGCCGCGCTCACCGGAGGAGCACTGAGCGCCCAGACCGAAGTCAAGATCGGCTACGCCCTCGCCCCCGACAGCCACTACGGCGTCGCGGCGCAGAAGTGGCAGGAAGTCGTCGAAGCCGAAACCGACGGCAAGTTCAGCTTCCGCCATTTCCCCTCTTCCGGCTTGGGCGGTGAGCGTGAAGTGGTCGAAGGTCTGCAGCTTGGCACCGTCGAGGCGACCATCGTCTCCACCGGCACGCTGAGCAACTTCGTCCCCGCCACCGGTGTGACCGACATCCCCTTCCTGTTCCGCAGCCTTGATCACGCCCGCCGCGTGCTTGATGGCCCCATCGGCCAAGACATTCTGGCCGAGTTTGACGGCGCGGGCATGGTGGCCTTGGCTTGGGGTGAGCAGGGTTTCCGCCACATCACCAACAACCGCAACGCGATCGAGACCCCAGAAGACATCGCGGGCATGAAGCTGCGCACCATGGAAAACCCGGTGCACCTTGATGCCTTCAACGCCGCCGGTGCTGCCCCCACCCCGATGGCATGGCCCGAGGTGATCAGCTCGCTCCAGCAGGGCACCATCGACGGGCAGGAAAACCCGCTGTCGGTGATCGTGTCGGTGAAACTCGACGAAGTGCAAAAGTATCTCACGCTGTCGGGCCATGTGTATTCGCCCGCGATGTTGCTGGTCAGCAAACCTTTCTGGGAAGGTCTGTCGGACGAAGACAAGGCCGCTTTTGAGAAGGGCGCGACCGAGGCTGTGGCTGCCATGCGCGGCTTCGTCGATGATGTCGAGCAAAGCGGCGTCGAAACGCTGAAAGAGCGCGGCATGGAAGTGAACGAGCTGACCGAAGAGCAAAAGGCGACCTTCCGCACCTCGATTGAGAGCGCCTATGAAGGCTACTATGAGACCTACGGCAAAGAGTTGATCGACCAGATCGCCGCGACCGAGTAAGCGCCGCGATGTAAAATCAGACGGCCGGGAGCAGCGCTTCCGGCCGTTTTGCACGGGAGGGGAAACCATGCGCAGATTGGAACAGCTATTCGTCAGGGTGAACGCCGCGGTGGTGATCGCCTGCCTGACGGGGATGGTCTTGGTCGTGGGGGCCAATGTCGCTTTGCGGTTCAGCACCAACCATTCGCTGTCATGGTCCGATGAATCCGCCCGTTACCTGATGATCTGGATGGCCTTTCTGGGGGCTGGCCTTGCCCTGCGGCAGGGTGGCCATGTGGCCATCACCAATCTGCACGACGTGATGAACACCCGGATGCAGCGTATCCTGCGCGCGGTCATCGTATTGATCCTGTTGTTCTTTTTCGCCTTTATGGTTAAAGTCGGCTGGGATTATATGCAGCGGGCGCAGTACCAGATGACCCCGGCAATGCGCCTGTCGTTTCGCTATGTCTATGCAGCTATGCCGGTCGGGTTCACCTTGCTGATCGTGCATCTGCTGCTGATCGCGCGGCCCTTTATCATGGCTGGCCACTACCATCAGCCCGATGGCCAAACCGAAAACATGCCGGGAGCCGCCAATGGCTGAGATCCTCTTTATCTCGCTTTTCGTGCTGATGGTGCTGGGCCTGCCCGTTGCCTTTGCCATGGCCATTTCGGTTTTTGCGGCAATTGGCTTGGGCAGTTCCTATCCGCAGATCGTCGTTGTCAAAGAGATGTTTTCCGGCCTCGACAGCTTCCCGCTTTTGGCTGTGCCCTTCTTCATCCTCGCCGCCGAGATCATGACCGGCGGCGCGATCACGCACACACTTTTGCGCTTTGCGGCACAATTCGTGGGCCACCTGCGGGGCGGCTTGGGCTATGCCAATGTGATCTCCTCCACCATGTTCGCGGGCATTTCCGGCTCGGCCTTGGCCGATGCGGCGGGGCCGGGGGCGATGATGATCCGCATGATGGAAAAAGGCGGCTATGACCGCTCCTACGCCGGGGCGCTGACGATTTCCTCGGCGGTGGTAGGGCCGATCATTCCACCGTCGATCGTGATGATCATCTATGCGCTGCAGGATCAGGAAGTCTCGGTCGGGTCGCTGTTTATGGCCGGTGTCATTCCGGGGCTTTTGCTGGCCTGTGGCAGTCTTGCCGCCAACGGGTGGGTCAGTTGGAAACGCGACTATCGCAGCGCAGATGCGCGCCCCGAGCGGGCGCAGATGTGGCGCAATACATTCATGGCGCTGCCAGCACTTGGGCTGATTGTGCTGATCGTCGGCGGCATCCGGGGCGGTATTTTCACGCCCACAGAAGCCTCGGTCATCGCGGTGTTCTATGCCCTCTTCTGCGGTTTTTTCGTCTACCGCGCGCTGCGCTTGCGTGACCTGCCGGGGCTGATCCTGCGCGCCGCGTTGATTTCGTCCGCCGTTTTGTTGATCCTTGGCGCTGCGCGGGCTTTCGCATGGGTTCTGGTGATCGAAGGCGTGCCGCAGTTTCTGGCCGAGACGATCATTTCATGGGAGTTGTCGCCGATCCTGTTTCTCTTGGCGGTCAACGTGTTGCTGCTGCTCTTTGGCCTGTTTATGGACCCGCTGCCGGGCGTGATGATCTTGGTGCCGATCTTGGCGCCGATCAGCCATGCGCTTGGCATCGCGCCGGACCATTTTGCGATTGTGGTGATCGTGAACCTGACGCTCGGCCTGACGACGCCGCCGGTGGGGAGCCTGATTTTCGTGGTGTCTTCGGCGGTGAACCTGCGCCCTGCGGCGCTGATCCGTGAGATGCCGCCGTTCTTTCTGGCGAATTTTGTCGTGTTGATGCTGCTGACCTTTGTGCCGGCGATTTCGACATGGCTGCCGAAGGTCAGCGGTTTTTAACAGTTTACCGCCCGGCATCAGACCGGGCGGCGTTGCCGGTCGCGTTTCCCTACTCGGTCTGAATCCAAACCGCCTTGGTATCCAAATACGCCTGCAGGTGCTCCACGCCGCCTTCCTTGCCATAGCCCGACATCTTGAGCCCGCCGAACGGCACCGCCGGGTCGATTGCGTGGTACATGTTTACCCAAACCGAGCCCGCTTTCAGCCGTTTCACCGTGCGGTGCGCCGTGCTTAGATCGCGGGTAAAGATGCCCGCCGCCAGCCCATAGGGCGTGGCATTGGCGCGCGCGATCACCTCTTCCATCGTGTCGAAGGGCAGGACAGAGATCACGGGGCCGAAAATCTCTTCCCGCGCGATGGTCATGTCGTCGGTCACATCGGCAAAGATCACCGGCTCAAGAAAGTTGCCGCCTTCATAGTCCGCGCCCTCGGGCCGCGCCCCGCCGGTGACCAGCCGCGCGCCTTCGGCTTTGCCCGCAGCGATATAGCCCTCGACCTTTTCGGCCTGCACACGGTTGATCAGCGGGCCGAGGTCCGTGCCCTCATCCAAGCCATGCCCGATCTTCAGCCCCCGCGCGAAAGCGGCCAGTTTCTCGATGAACTCATCCTGAATTTCGCGCGCCACGAACAGCCGCGAGCCTGCGATGCAGATTTGCCCCGAATGCGCGTAGACCGCCATCGCCGCGACAGGCACCGCCTTGTCGATGTCAGCATCCTTGCAGATGATCAGCGGAGATTTCCCGCCCAACTCCAACGTGATCCGCTTGAGGTTCTCAACGCCAGCGCGGGCGATGGTCTTGCCCGTGGCGGTCGAACCGGTGAAGACCACTTTGTTCACGTCCTCATGTTCGGCCAAACGCGCGCCTGCTTCGCGGCCCGTGCCGGTCACCACGTTGACCACCCCATCGGGCACGCCTGCCTCTTGCATCAACTTCGCGATCATCAAGGGCGTCAGCGGCGCGTCTTCGGAGGGCTTCAATACCACGGTGCAGCCCGTCGCCAAGGCAGGCGCGATTTTCCAGATCGAGGCAGCGGTCGGGGCGTTCCAAGGGATAATCGCCCCCACCACGCCGACCGGCTCGCGCGTTGTAAAAGAGAACATCGATTGCGAGACCGAGTTCTCGATCACATCGCCGTGCAACGCGACCGCCTGCCCCGCATAGAACCGCAGCATCCCGATCACCCGGCGTTTGTTGCCCATAGTCCGCGCCAGCGGCAGACCCATATCGGCGGTGTCCGACACACAGAGCTTTTCCCAATCGCGCTCCATCACATCGGCAATGCGCAAGAGCACCTCTTGCCGGTCATAGGGCGTGAATTTCGACCACGCCCCTTCAAAGGCCCGGCGCGCGGCGGCGACGGCGGCATCGACATCTTCGGCCCCGCCACGCGGCACCGTCGCCAGCGCCCGGCCCGAAGCGGGATCGACCACATTCAGCACCTCACCCGAGCGCGCGGGCACATCCTTGCCGTCGATGAACATCGGGCAGAACTGCCCGTGGTAGAGGGTCTCGGCGATCTGGTGGGGGTCGAAGGTCAGGGTCATATCAGCCTCTTTCAATCAATGGGTCATTCCTATCAACCGATGTGTCGGTTTCAAATATACAAAGCCCTGTTTGGCCGAGAAAATCCGCTACAGCCGCGTTGCGCCATGGCAGACCGCGCGGTAGACCTTTCCCCAAGGGAACCGCGCGCAGGGGTGGCGGTGGCAAGGGGAGAAAAATCCATGAAAATCGGTATGATTGGTGTTGGCCTAATGGGCCACGGAATTGCCCGCAACGTGATGCGGCGCGGGGGTTTTGCGCTTGGCTATTTTGGCCACCCCGGCAACCAGCCGACCGATGAGCTGGACGGGCTGGGGGCCACGGCCTTTGACAGTCTGGGCGATCTTGCCGCCGCATCCGATGTGATCATCCTCTGCGTCACCGGCTCTCCGCAGGTCGAAGCGATCCTGACCGGCGAAGGCGGCGTGATTGCCGGACTGAAGCCCGGTGCGGTTGTGGTCGATTGCTCTACCTCTCTGCCCGCCTCGACGGTAAAGATGGCCGAGGCAGTCAAAGCGGCGGGGGGCGAATTCGTTGACGCGCCAATGACCCGCACCGCGCAATTCGCCCATGAGGGGAAGTTGAACCTGCTGGTCGGGGGGGACGCGGCGGTTGTTGAAAAGGTCTCTCCCGTCCTCGCCTCCTTCACCGACGAGGTCAAACATGTGGGCGAGGTCAGCGCAGGCCACCGTTTGAAATTGCTGCACAACTACGTCTCTGTTGGCTTTATGTCGCTGCTCGCCGAAGCCGCCGCGCAATCGGCAGATGCCGGCATTGATCCGCAGAGCTTTGTCGATGTCTTGGCGGGTGGCGGCGGCGCCAGTGTCGCGCTTGATCGGCTGTCGCCCTTCATCGTAAACGGCGACCGCGAGGCGCTGCCCTTTGCGATCAGCAACGCGTTGAAGGATTTCGACTATTATCGGCAGATGTCCGCCCAAGCCGGCGCGCAGGTTGAGATTGCCGATGGGGTCTATGGTGCCTTGTCCAAGGTCGTCGAGATGGGCGCGGGCGATGCCTATGTCCCTGAATTGGTGCAGCATTTCCGCAAGGGTTAAGCCCTAGGGTCAGAGCGTCAGCGTCCCGATGCTCGACCCGCCACAGACGAAAAGCGTCTGGCCGGTGACGAAACTATTGGCTGGATCGCAGAAGAAGAGAAATGCGTTGGTCACGTCCTCGACTTGCCCCAACCGGCCCACCGGGATGCGTTTGGCAAGCTCTGCTTCGCGTTCGCTTTCTTTCGGGATGATGCCCCAGAAATTGTCGGTCTGCACTGGGCCGGGGGCCACGACGTTGACGGTGATCCCATGCGGTGCAAGCTCCAGCGCCCATGTGCGCGCCATGCCGATCATCCCGGCTTTCGACGCCGAATAGGCGGTGCGCGTCGGGGCGCCCAAGGCCGCGCGCGAGGCGTTGAACATCACCCGGCCAAAGCCGCGTTTTTTCATGTTGGGCAGGAAGGCTTGTAGAAGCGTCAGGGCCGAGCCGAGGTGCAGTTGCGCCAGTCCGGAGATGTCTTCGGGCTTGGCCTCTTCAATCAGATTGGGCCAGATCAACCCGGCGTTATGCACCAGATGGGTCACGTCATAACGCGCCGCGATATCGGCGGCCACGGCGGCGACGGAGGCGGGATCGAGCAGATCGGCTTCGACATGCTGGGCGCCTTCCGCCTCCCATTCCGGCTTACCCCGCGCGATTGAGATCACCCGATAACCGCGCTCCAGCAGCCGCTGCGCCAGATCGGCGCCGATGCCCTTGCTGCCCCCGGTGATGACGGCGGTGTAATTGCTCATGGTCTCGCTCCCGGTATCAGCGCCAGCACCCGCAAGGGGCTGCCGGTCCCGCCTTTAATCTTGAGCGGCGGTGCGATCAGCATGGCCCCGGTGGGCGGCAGTTGGTCGAGGTTGCACAGACATTGCAGCCCGTATTTGCCGGCCCCATGCAGCAGGTAATGCGCCGGAAAGGGCGGGTCGTAATGCATCCCCTGCCCCGCATCGGTGCCGACGGTTTCGGTGCCAAAGCCACGAATGCCGCGCTCCAACAGAAGGGAGATTGCGGCGGGTGTGGGACCGGGCGAATGGGCGCCGTCCTCGCGCATGTTGAGGTAATCCGCGCCGCTGCGCTTTGACCAATCGGTGCGCATCAGCACCCAGACGTCTGCCGGGATCGTGCCGTGTTTGTTTTCCCAATCGCGGATGATTTCGGGGGTCAGTTCAAAGTCATCGTCTTGCCCTGCCCCCTCGGAGCAATCGATCACAACAACCGGACCGATGAAGGCCTCGGGCGGGATTTCATCCACCGCGCCATTTGCCACGTCCTTGCCCGAGACCCAGTGAATCGGCGCGTCGAAATGGGTGCCAGTGTGCTCATTGAGGGTGAGGTTATGCCACTTCCACGCCGGGCCACGATGGTCATAGGCCGAGACCTCCTCCATCCGGAACCGCGCGCATTGGCCGAACTCGGGTGGCAGCACGATCACGGGGAAATCGGGATCAAGCCGGTGGGTCAGATCGACGACCCGGGCCGCGCCGCTTGCCAGCGCATCGGCCAGTGCTGTGATTGCATCGCTCATGCGCCGCTCCCCCGCATCTCACGTTCCATCAGTGCCGGATCATCCAGCCAACGGGCCAGAGCATCCTTGGCCACATCCCCGCAGGCGAGTTCTTCGAGGCCATCAATCAGGCCAGTCACCACCGTCCGCGCCAGCGCGCGGGGGGTGACTTTGGGCGGTGGCAGGGGTTGGTGCCATTCATCGTCTACCGGGCCGGTGTAGACATTCATCACCCGCAGCCCGGACCCGGCAAATTCCGCCCGCAGCGTCTGGCTGAGCGACCGCGCCGCTGCCTGCGAGGCATCGAAGCCGCCAAACCCTGCCTCGGGCGCCAAGGCTCCCGCCGACAGGATGTTCACCCACGCCACTGCCGAATTCACACCATCCGCCGTGCGCGACGCCATCGCCGGGCCAAAGCCCTGCGCCAGTCGCATCAGGCCCAGCACATTGGTCTCCATCCCCTCGCGGGCAAAGATCGTATCATTGCCCAGCACCCCGCCGGGGCGGATGAACTGTGCCGTGTTGATGAGGATATCGACCTTGCCGCCGATCTCTGCCGCAAGGCGCGAGACCGAGGCGGTGTCGGTCACATCAAGCGGCATGAGGCTGACGTTTTCCATCGCCTCAAAAACCGCGCGTCCTTTCCACCGCCGCCAATGTTCCGGCTCGCCCAGAAAGACCTGCGCCGCACCAGCTTTCAAAACCGCTTGGGCCAGCGGCAGAGCCAAGGGGGAGCGGGCATCGGTGATCAGCACCCGCCGGTGTTTCGGGTCGCTCGACATTGCGCGCAGCATTGGATCGTCTTGCATAAATTCGCTTTCCTCTCGCGGCAGGGCCACCATGACCCCCTGCCCAGCCCGGTCCAATTTGAGCGCCAGACGGACGTGATCGCCGCGCCCGACATCGCCGTGCAGATGGCACACCGCCACCGGCCCCGCGGCGAGTTGCACCGTGCCAATGCGCCACGGCAGACGTTCGCGAAAGTAAGGATCGGGCGAGACCCGGATCGTCGTTTCGGCCAGCACCTCGCCCGCCGGTTCAGTTTCGCGCCAATCAAGCGCCACCGACAGGCATTTGCCGCAGGCATCACGCGGTGGATATTGCACCGCGCCGCAATCCGCGCAGTGCTGCAGGGCGAACTGCCCGCGCCCTGCGGCAATCGCCAGCCCAAGCGCCGCGCGCGAGCGTTGGGCAGGCGGCAGGGTCGGCACCGTGCTGCGCTTTTGCGGGTTCTTCGTTTGGGGCGGCATCAATGGTTCGGTCATGCCCCGCCCCCTTCGATGATCGCCGCCGCCGAACAGACGCCCCGGTCATAATTGATCATGCCAAAGCCCGAGACCAGCGCCCGCCGGGCACTTGCAACCTGCGTGCCTTCGGCCTGTCCCGTCACCTGCCGGATCGCCTCGACCAGACCCAGATAACCACCCGCGGCCCCGGCTTGGCCGACCGATAGTTGCCCGCCAGAGGTGTTATGCGGAAAGTCGCCCGAGATCGTCAGATCACGCTGGCGGACGAACGCGGCCCCCTCCCCCTTGGCGCAAAAGCCGAGGTCTTCGAACTGCATCATCGAGATCACCGGGTAGTCGTCGTAGGTTTGCAGCAGGTCGACGCCCTCCGGCCCATGGCCCGCCATGTCATAGAGTTCGTCAATATCCACACCCCAACCGCCGCGCAGTTGCATCGGGTCTTCGGGGTAGGCGTTGTGCCGCTCGATCGTGCCGCTGATCCGGGCGAAGGGCAGATTGCGGCGCGCGGCCTCCTCCTCGCGCATGACCAAAAAGGCTTCGGCCCCCGCGCAGGGCATGACGCAATCGAAAAGCGCAATGGGGTCCGAGATCATCCGTGCATTGAGGTATTGATCGAGGGTGAGTGGGGTCTTCATCAGCGCATTGGGGTAGTGCAAGGCATTGGCGCGTTGGGCCACAGCGATGCGGCCAAAATCCTCGCGCGTGGCGCTGAATTCTTGCATGTAGCGGTCCATCAGCAGCGCGAAACTGGCGTTGGGGCCGCCGAACCCATAGGGAAAGGTGGCATCCATCGAAAAGCGCGAAAACCCGCTGAGCAGGGTGCGAAAACTGTCGATCCGGTTTGCGTCCCCCGCCACGCAGGCGACCACATCCACGTCCCCCGATTGCACCGCCCGCGCCGCACGGCGCAGCGCGATCACCCCGCTGGCCCCACCCGTGGGCACGGTATCAAGCCAGCGCGGGGAAAGTCCCAAATGTTGGGTCAGCCCGACCGGCGTGTCGGGGGCGAGCGAGAAGCTGGAGACCGAAAAACCGTCCAACTCCGTCGGCGCGATTCCCGCTTCACCCAACATCTCGCGCAGGGCGCGGGCGATCCACCAATGCGCGGTCTCGGTGCTGTAGCGCGCGTAGGGAACCGAGATGGGTGCCGCAAGCACCACACCGTCATAGCCCTGACGCCTCATGCCGCTGTCCGTTTCTTCAGCCTGCGCAGGTCTTGCGTGGCAGGGTCGGCGAGCAGGTCGGCGGCCAGCGTTTTCAGCACCCCTCGTTGGAGTTTTTGGGTCGCGGTCAGGGGCAGCGCCTCGACAAAGGCGATGAAGCCGGGGGCCTTGTAGTAGGCAAGTTGGGTGAGGCACCATTGGGTGATCTCTTGCGCCAGCGCGGCGGGATCGGCGGCGCTGTCTTTGGCAACGATACAGGCAAAGACCTCATCCCCGCGCACCGCGTCGGGCACGGCGGCGACGGCGGCGCTGGCCACGGCGGGGTGGCGCATCAGGGTCGATTCTACCTCAACCGCTGCGATGTTTTCGCCCGAGCGGCGGATCACGTTTTTCTTGCGGTCAACGAAATACATCGCGCCATCCGGAGCACGGCGCACGATGTCGCCGGTGTGAAACCAACCGTCCGACCATGCCTCATTCGTGGCTTCGGCATTTTTGAAGTAGCCCGCGAAGAACCCGCGCCGAGGGTCGGGACCGGCGCGGCGCACCAGCAGCTCGCCTTGATTGGCCTCTTGCCCGGCATCATCGACCAGCCGCACATCCAGCCCACCCTCGGGGGCACCAAGACAGCTTTCGCCCACCCTCCGGGGTTCGCGGTTGGCGCAGATCACGGCGCCCGCGCCCGTTTCGGTCATGGCCCAAGCCTCCACCAACGGAAAGCCGAAGCGCGCCTCAAACGCGGCGTGGAGTTTTGGGTCGACCCCTGCGCCAAAGCCGAAGCGCAGGGCGTGATCGCGGTCGGCTTCGCTTTCTTCGGCCCCCATCAGCATGGATGGCATGACACCAAGGTAGTGCAGGCAGGTCGCCCCCGAGGCCCGAACCGAGGCCCACCAGGTGCGCGGATGGAACCGATCAAGCGCGGTCAGGCAGCCGCCAACGGCGATCATCGCCATAAAGGAATAGGCCATCGCGTTCATGTGGAAGATCGGCAGGGGCGTAATCATGCGCTCGCGGTCTTGCGACAGGGCGCAGAGCCCACCCGTGTCGGCGTACCACCGCCCGGCGTCGAGGAAATAGGTATTGGTGAGGATGCAGCCTTTGGGCTGGCCCGTGGTGCCGGAAGTGTAGAGAAGTGCGGCTTCCGCGTTCTCCGCGCCGCCATTATGCGCCGCGATGGCCGTGAACGTGACCGGCGATGGGAGTGGATCGCCCGGTGCAATCACCGGCATGTCGCGCCCCGCCTGCCGCGCCGCCGCGCGCAGGTCATCGCCCCGCGAAGGGATCGCCACGGCCAAAACAGGCTCGGCGTGGTCGATCATATAGCTCAGTTCCGCCGCGCGCAGATCGGGGTTCACCGGCACGACCGACAGGCCCAAACCGTTCAGCGCCAGCCACCAGAGGAAAAAGGCCGGGCGGTTCTCCACCAGCAGCATGACCCGCTGGCCGGGAAGGTAGCCCGCCGCCGCGATGTTCTCACGCAAAGCCGCAACCTCGCGCGCGGCTGCGGCATAGCTCACCTCGCCCGCCGCGATGCCGTAGGTTTCCGCCGTTTCTGGCAAGACATTGAGAAAGGCGCGGTTAGGATGCCGCGCGGCGGTGTCCTGAAAGGCCGCGTAAACCGTTGCGATCTCTGGCGCGATCATGGCAGCAACTGAATGTTGCGAAAGGCTGCATCGCAATTGACGATATCGACCCGTTTGTTGGCAATCCGAAGCGCGCCATCGACCATGGCCAACTCATGCCGCGCGGTGATGGCGAGCAGTTGCTGCTCATCAAGCCGCGTCTCAACGTAGTGCATGAAGGTGGTCGTGACGAAACGCCCCGCCTCCATGTCCATCTCATCCACGAAAGGCCGCTGGATCACATGATGGCAGCGGCTTTTTGGCTTTTGGCTGAAGGTCCGTGCGCCGTTGAGCCGTTCGACGCGCAATTTTAGCATGAACATATCCTCATACATCAACGACGTTTCGTTGATCGGATCGGTCTGCTGATAGTCCAGCGGCATCCAGTAATGCCCGTCCGCCAGCCAGAGGTTCAGCCATTCGGTATAGCGCCCCTCGTCCAACATGCGCGCTTCGTCATAGATGAAGTCGATCAGGCACTCGCGCGTCACGCTCATTCCGCTGCCTCCGCTGTTTGGCTCATGGTCATGAACTTGACCCAAGCGTGGAATTGGTTGCGCATCTGGCGTTCGGTGGTGCCGTTTTCGACCGCTTCCACTTCAAAATCTTCGTCGTCTTCGATCAGGCGTTGGATGTTCACCCATTCCAAACCGTCGACCATCAGACCCTCTTGGGCGCGCTCGTACATTTCCAAGTCGTCATGGCCGACGATGGAGGTCGGCGCGTTGATCATGCGGTTGTACATCGCGGTGCGGGCGGTCAGCTCTTCCGGGGCGTCGACAAGGCGGTAGATGTAGCTTTCCACCACCGTGCGGTCCGCCGCGATGGGGATGAATACGCGCAGCTGCTGGATCGGGCCCTTGATCATGATGTTCGGGAAATAGACCGTGTTGTGGCGGTTTTCGTCCAAGATCGCCTTGGCTTTCTCCTCTCCATAGCTGTCGCAGAGCGCTTCGAAATAGCCGGGGATGGCGGCGTAATCCGAGTGGATTGAATGGTTTACGCCCGTATGCCCGTGGCCATTGGGCCAAGTGCGGATGCCCATGCCTTCGAAGAATTCGTAAGGCGACATGAAGGGGGCGATGATCTCCATCGCGGGGGGCTTGGGGGCACCTTCGGGGAGGTCCATTTCCTCGTAGAGTTTCACCGCCGTCCCGGCAGAGCTTTCGTGGGCTACCATCGGGTGGCAGGTGTCGGTCTGGTTTTCGACCAGCATCTTCCAGTTGCAATGATGCATGTAACGCAGCGGCGGGCCGACGACTTCGAGCCGTCCGGCGGGGGAACGGTCCACCATATTGTCGAGCGAGGTCAGGCTCGCGCCAAAGAACTCTTCGAAGCTGATGCCCTCTTCCGCGAGCCGGGCAAAGATGAAGCCGCGGTAGTTCTTCACATCGCCAACGCTGCGCATGCCCTTGCCGCTGTCGGTCTCTTCCAGCCCGGTATTTTGGTAGCCTTTTTTGAGCGGGATCGCCAGAAGGCAGCCGTCGGTTTTGAAGCTCCATGCATGATAGGGGCAGCGGAAGAACTTGCCGGTGTTGCCCTGCCGGTCGATGACGATTTTCGTGCCCTTATGCGGGCAACGGTTCAGCAGCACATGGATGTCGCCGGTGGAATGACGCACCTGAATGACCGGCTGGGTGCCGATGTGGGTGCTGAAATAATCGCCCTTGTTCGGCGTCTGACTTTCATGGCCGACAAAGACCCACGCATTGGCGAAAAGATGCTTCATCTCTTGTTGGAACACCTCCGCGTCGGTGTAGATATCGCGGTGCACCTGATGTGGCTGCACGAGGGCGGCCAGTGCCGCCGGGCTGTCGTAACGTCCCATGAGTTCCTCCCTCAGATGTCGAGTACAAGGCGCGGTGATTTGGCGCGGCTGACGCAGATTTGCATGACATTGCCTGCCGCGCGTTCCGCCTCAGACAGCACCACGTCGCGGTGATCGGGCGTGCCGCTGATCACGTCGCATTGGCAGATGCCACAGTCGCCGCGCTGGCAGTCGTACATGACATCGACGCCCCCCGCCTCCAGCACGTCGATGATGGATTGGCCGGGCGGGATGGTGAAAACCTCCCCGCTTGAGGCTACTTCGACCTCGAAGGCGCTGTCGCCCTGCTGCTCTTGGGGTGCGTCGAAGAGTTCGAAGTGGATGTGGTCAGGCGCGATACCAGCGGCTTCGGCCTTCGCCTTGACCGCGTCGATCAGCCCTTTGGGGCCACAGACATAGAAATGCGCGTCGCCCCCCGCAGAGGCAATCACCGCATCAAGGTTCAGCGCGCTGTCGTCATCGTCACAATGCAGATGCAAGGCATCGCCAAAGGTCGCGCGCAGGGTATCGCGATAGGCCATCAGGGATGAGCTGCGGCCTGAGTAGTGAAATGCAAACGCCTGACCAGCGGCCTTGAGCGTCGCCGCCATTGAGATCATCGGCGTGATGCCAATCCCCCCCGCCAGCAGCACCGCAGGCGCGTCTTGGGTCAGGGGGAAGTCGTTCTTCGGCGCGGCGCAGGTGATTTCTGCCCCCGGTTTCAGCCCGTGCATATGGGTTGAGCCGCCCTTGCCCTCAGGTTCGCGTTGGACGGCGATGCGGTAGCTCTCGGGGGCCTCGGGAATCGGATCGAAGGAGATCAGAGAATAGGCGCGGGTGTCGCCGTCGGGCAGATCGAAAAGCACATGGGCGCCCGCCTCCCACCGCGGCAGCGCGCTGCCATCTGCGGCTGCGATCTGGAACTCACTGATGCGATCGGTCAGCGCTGTGACCTCCCGCACAATAGCGTTGATCTTCGTCATGTGATGTCCTCCCGTGGTAAACAATATGATTTTTCATATAGTTTCGGTCAAGGGTTTTCTTGCCAAGCGCGAATTTGACCGCCATTTAGGGGTGCCGAGGCGCAAGGAGCCCTCTTTTCATCAAAGGCTTAACAGGTGTGACGCAACAAAAGACCGACGCAACCTCTGACAAAGACACGGGTCAGGAGGGGGGATTCGTCTCCGATTACCTGCTCTATTTGTTGGCGGCGGCCAGCGATGTGGCGAGCGCACAGTTCCACGCGCAGGTGCGCAAGGCGGGGCTGCGCGTGCCGGAATGGCGCGTGCTGGCCTGTCTGTCGGACACCGATGGCGCGATGATCACGCAACTGGCTCGGCAGGCGCTGGCCGAGCAATCACGACTCACCCGGATCATCGCCCAAATGGAGGAACGCGGCCTGCTGATCCGCCGCAGTGACCCCGCCGATGGCCGCCGCGTGCGGGTCTATCTGACCGATGCGGGCCGGGCGCTGGCCGCCGAACTGGTGCCGCAAGCGCGCCGTCATGAGGCCGCTTTGATCGAAATGCTCAAGGGCAATGAGGGCGCGCAATTGAAACCGGCGCTGAAATCCTTGCTGGCCGCCTTGGACGACACTGCGGATCAACGCGGCTGATCGCAGCCCTTGCCCTGCGCGCAAAAAATGGTTCCAATCGTGCTGTAAATGTGAATACATGAAAAAGCATATACTTGGCGGCACGGGTTTGGGAGAACCCCGCCAAGGCATATCGAACGGTATGGGGAGGAGCCCAAAATGACCAAATTCACCAAGTTTCTCACGACGAGTGCGCTTGCGCTCTGCACCGCGACCGGCGCGTTTGCCGCCGAGACGCTGACCATTTCCACTTGGCTGCCACCAAGCCACCCGGTCAACACCGGCATGTTCACGCAACTGACCGACATGATGTCGGAAGCCAGTGATGGGCTGATCGAGACCGAGCTGAAAAACGGCCTTGCCCCGCCGCCCGCGCAGATGGACCTGTTGCTGGACGGTGCCGCAGATATCGCGATCCTGTTTCATGGCTACACGCCCGGTCGTTTCGTCGGCACCAAGCTGGTGGAAATCCCCGGATACGAGGGCAATGCCGAGGCGGCTTCGGTCGCCCATTGGCGCGTGCATGAAGCGATGCTGGCCGAGTTGGACGAGCACCGCGGCGTGAAGGTTATTGCGCTGACGACCCACGGTCCGGGGCAGATTCACTCCAACAAAGAAGTCGCCTCGCTGGAAGACCTCCAAGGGCTTAAAACCCGTCTCGGTGGCGGTGTTTCGGCGGATGTGGGGGCGGAGCTTGGCCTCGTCGGCATTCAGGTGCCCGCGCCCAAGGTTTACGAAACCCTCGATTCCGGTGCCGCTGACGCGGTGGCGATGAACATGGGCGAGCGGATCAGCTTTAAACTGAACGAAGTCGCCAAGAACGTCTATGAAATGCCCGGCGGGTTTTACCGTGGTTCCTTCTCGGTCATCATGAGCCAAGAGACCTTTGACAGCCTGCCCGAAGACGTGCAGCAAAAGCTCGACAGCGAAGTTTTTGGCGAGACGGCGAGCCGCATGATGGGTGCCGTCTGGGATCAGAGCGACGTGGACGCGCGTGAGGCGACCGAAGCCGCAGGCGACAACAAGATCGTCACCGCCTCTGAAGAAGATCAGGCCCGCTTTGCCGAAATGGCCGCCAAGGTGCGCGACAAGGTGATCGCCGAGTTGGACGAGGCCGGTGTCGATGGGCAGGCCGCCTATGAGATGATGCGTGAGGAAATGGCAAACGCCAGCCAGTAACCCCCACCGCCAAAGGGGCCGGTCGCAGCAGCGGTCGGCCCCCAGCCAGGGAACCGCCATGCGCTCTTTGATCCGCCTCACCGCCGCCCTCTCGGCCCTGCCGATGACGATGGCCTCTGTCGCGCTTTTCGCGCTGATGGTGCTGACCTTTGCCGATGTCATCATGCGCTCGGTCTTCAACGCCCCGATCGAAGCCGCGACCGAGCTGATCCGCATCGGCATCGCCTTGATCGTTTTCTCTGCCCTCCCCGTTCTGTCTGGTCGCGAGGGGCATATCGCTGCTGATCTGCTGGACCGCCCCTTTGAAAATTGGGGGCTGCAACGCTGGCGCGACGGGTTGGTGACGCTGGGGTGCGGGGTGATGCTGTGGTTTCCGGCCGGGCGGGTCGTGGACCTTGCCTACCGCGCGCTGAGCTATGGCGACGTGACAGAATACCTTGAAATTCCGACCTTTTACATCGGCATGTTCATCGCGGTGATGACCTATCTCACCGCCGTTGTGCTGATCCTGCGCGGGCTTTTGCGCCTCTTTGCGCCGCAACTTCTGGACCCTGCCACATGATCGCATCTGCCATCGGCTTTGCCGCCGTTTTCGCCCTCGTCTTGCTGCGCTTGCCGATTGCCTTTGCCATGGGCCTCGTTGGGATGGTCGGGCTGGTCTATGAAACCAGCTACCGCGCCTCAATCTCTATGGTGTCGCGGCTGATTATCGACACCAGCCAAGACTACGGGCTGTCGGTGATCCCGCTTTTCATCCTCATGGGGCTCTTCGTCAACAAAGGCGGCATCAGCCGTGAGCTTTACCAAGTCTCCAACGCCTTTCTGGGGCACTTCCGCGGCGGCTTGGCGATGGCCACCATCGTGGCTTGCGGGGGCTTTGCGGCGATCTGTGGCTCGTCCTTGGCCACGGCGGCGACCATGTCCAAAGTCGCCATGCCAGAGATGCGCAAATACGGCTATGCTGACAGTCTTTCGACCGCGTCCATTGCCGCTGGCGGCACGCTCGGCATCCTGATCCCGCCGTCGGTGATCCTTGTGATCTATGGGCTGCTGACCGAGACCTCGATCGGCGCGCTGTTTATCGCGGGCATCGTGCCCGGCGCGCTTGGCATCCTTCTTTACCTCTGCGCGGTGCGCTTTTCCGTCGCCATGAACCCCGAGGCAGGCCCCGCTGGCCCCCGCGCCACATGGGGTGAGCGGCTGCGCGCACTGAACCACGTTTGGTCGGTGCTAGCGCTCTTTGCGCTGGTGATCGGCGGGCTCTACGGTGTGCTTGATTTCTGGCCCATCCACCTCGCCTTCTCCCCGACAGAGGCGGCGGGTATGGGCGCTGCAGGTGCGTTCCTGATCGCTTGGGCGCGTGGCGGGCTCAGCTGGGCCGGACTGCGAGAGGTGCTGGAGGAAACCACGCTCACGTCCGCCTCGCTTTTCTCGGTGCTGATTGGCGCATGGATTTTCTCAAACTTCGTGAACCTCGCGGGCCTGCCCGAAGGGCTGCTGGCGACCGTCACGGCGCTGGACCTCGGCCCATGGGTGGTCATGGGGCTGATCCTTTTGATTTACATCGCGCTTGGTTGCATTTTCGAGAGCATGTCGATGCTGCTGCTGACGGTGCCGATCTTCTTTCCACTGGTCACCAGCCTTGGGTTTGATCCGGTGTGGTTCGGTATCATCGTCGTCGTAGTGACAGAGATCAGCCTGATTACCCCTCCCGTGGGTCTGAACGTCTTTGTGCTTAAGGGCGTGGTCGGCGATGTCTCTACCGGGACGATCTTTCGCGGGGTCACGCCCTTCTGGCTGGTCGATATCCTGCGGCTGATCCTGCTGCTGATCTTCCCCGCGCTGGTGCTTTTCCTACCGGGGCAGATGTAAGCCCCCTGCCCTCTCAGCCTCATCGCGCCGCGTCTGTTTGCACTTCGACCAGCGCGGCGCGATAGTGCGGCCAAATCACCAAGGATGAGGCCAGCATGAACATCGACCTACTCAAAGACCTTTGCGAAACCCCCGGCGTGCCGGGGCGCGAGCACCGCGTGCGTGACCTGATCACCCAGCAGATCGAGGGCCTGTTCGACCATGTGGAGACCGACGCCATGGGATCCCTCCTCTGCCGCCGTGATGCGACGGCAGGCGACGGCACAGCGCCCAAGATCATGCTGTTGTGCCACATGGATGAGATCGGGTTTCTGGTCAGCCATATCTCGAAAGACGGGTTTCTGTACCTTCAACCCGTGGGGGGTTTTGATCCGCGCAACCTCTTCTCGCGCCGAGTGTTGGTCTGCACCGATCAGGGCGATCTGAAGGGCGTGATGAACCCCGGCGGCAAGCCCATTCACATCTCCTCCCCCGAGGACCGCAAGAAGATTCCCGAAGTCTCGGAATTCTTCATTGATCTTGGGCTGGGTGAGAAAGCCAAGGACATCGTCAAGGTCGGTGACTTCGTGGTGATGGATGAACCTTTCCTCGAAATGGGCGATCAATTTGTGTCTAAGGCGCTCGACAACCGCGTCGCCTGCTGGCTGGGGATCGAAGCGATCCGCAAGCTGGCCGACAAGGGACGCGGGGCGGAAATTCACGTGGCCTTCACTTGTCAGGAGGAAGTCGGCCTGCGCGGCGCGCGCACCGCGGCCTATAAGGTTCAGCCCGACATCGGTCTTGGCATCGACACGACGCTGGCCTGCGACACGCCCGGCGTGCCCGAGCATCTGTCCACCACACGCCTCGGCAAGGGCTTTGGCCTGCACGTGCGTGACAGCAGCTTCATCGCCGATGTGGATTTGGTGCGCGACATCGAAAAGCTGGCCGAGGCCCGCAAAATCCCCTTCCAACGCACCATGCTCGCCGCCGGCGGCCAAGACGGCGCAGCGGCGCAGCAGGCCGCCGCTGGCGCGCGGGCCGTGGGGATCGTGGTTGGCACCCGCTACATCCACACGGTGACGGAGATGGTCTCCAAGAGTGACCTACAGGCGGCGCTGGATATCCTCGTGGCCTATCTGGAAGGCTTCGACAGCAAGGCCGCCTAGAGCCCCCTGCCCCCCCTAAACGCGCCGCGCGCGTTCAGGGGGGGCCTCCATCATCGGGCGCTTGCGGCAGCCAGACGGTAAAGGCCGCGCCTCCCTCGTCCCGGTTGCGCACCGTGATGATCCCCCCGGCGCGCTGGATCAGCGTCTGAGAGATCGACAGGCCCAGCCCCGTCCCCTCTCCGGGTTTCGTGGTAAAGAAGGGATCGAACAGCGAGCCGAGCAACGCCTCTGGCACCCCCGGCCCACTGTCATGGACAGAAAGCGCGACACCGGGCAAAGCGTCGCGCTCCTCAGACCTTAGATACAGATCCAACCGCCCTGCCCCCCGCATCGCCTGCACGGCATTGACCACAAGGTTCACCACGACTTGCTGAATCTCGCCCGAGTCCGCGCGCACGGGCGGGACCTCTTCAAAATCGCAATCCACCTCAATCCCGCCCCGGCTGATCAGATGGTCAACGAGCACGAGGCAATCCTGCACCAAGGGCCGTAGCGCGATATTATGTTCACAGTCGGAAAACTCAGACGGCGCGGCGAACTTCAGCAATTTGCCGACGATCACCTCGATCCGCGACAGTTGTCTGTCGATCAGCCCCAGTTCCGTGGCCACGGGCGCGGCATCCTCGCCTAGAGTCTCACGGATGACATCGACATTGCCCATGATGACCGCGACCGGGTTGTTGATCTCATGGGCGACCCCGGCGGTGATTTCCCCGATGGAGGCGAGCTTTTCGCTCATCACCAACTGGCGGAAGGTCTGCTCCAACTTCTCATTCGCCTCGCGCAATTCACCGGTACGCTGATCCACGCGCTGGTTCAGCTCATCATTCCAACTGCGCAACTGCCGGTCGCGTTCTTGAACCTGCTCCAGCAACCAATCGAGGTGATGCGCCACGGCGCCGATCTCATCCCGCGCGGGCACTGGCCCGATCCGCGCCGAAAGCTCTCCCTTGCCGACGCGGTGCATGACCTTTGTCATCCGTTCAAGCGGCGAGAAGATTCCCCGCGCCAGCCACAGGAACACCGGCGCCGAGAGGGCCAGCACGGCAAAGAAGGCCGCCAGCATCCACCAGAACGCCTCGCGCTTCGCCTGCGCAAAAGGCGCCTCAAGAAAGCCGACATAGAGCATCCCTACCCGCTCCCCGAAACTGTCGGTGATGGGCTGGTAGCCTGAGATATACCAATCATTCACCACAAACGCCCGGTCGAGCCAAGTGCGCCCTTCGATCAACACGGCCTCCCGCACTTCGGCCGAGACGCGCGTGCCAAGGGCGCGCACATCCTCGAACAGGCGCACATTGGTCGAGATGCGCAGATCATCAAGGAACAGCGTCGCAGTCCCCTGCCGGTCGCCGCCGGTTACCGCGTTCAAATAGACCAGATCGTTGATCGTATCGATGAAGTCGAGGTTTCGGTTCAAAAGCATTCCGCCAACCAAAACGCCCTGCCTGCCGTTCAGCGCCACCGGGCTTGCCGCATGGACCACCATCCCGCGGTCTTCGACTTTCCGGTTGGTGGGCACGGCGGCGGGCGTGTCGATCACCGGCACCTGCGCGCGTACCGCGAGCGCGTCGTTCAAAGTTGTCAGCCGTGCATTGCTAAATACGTCGATCTCCGCCCCGCGTGCTCCCCGCGCCGCGCGGGCGATCACCGGCCAATCCTCGCCTTCATCGACCGCTGTTTCGAGGGGGAGGAAGCGCAGAAAATCCAAGCCCAGCCGATCTTGTATCTCGGCAAAGGAGGCCACCCGATCTGCGGTCGGCATCTCAAGCAAGCGGGCAAATTCGACCGAGCCTGCGACGGCATCCAGTTCATTGCCGGTCTGCGCCAACAACCGCGCGAGATACTGGTTGGCGATCCTCAACTCGCTCTCGACATTCGCGATGAGCACTTCGTCATAGTCCGCCGTCCAACGCGACATGCCCAAGACCAGCAGCAGCGGCATCAACACGATAAGCGGTGTTAGCGCGAGGATCAGCAGGCGTAGGCGAACGGAGGTCATGGGCTTTCCCGAAAAAGTGAGGCCAATTTAGCCGCTGCGCCTTCAAGGGTGAAGTGTGGGGGCGTATTTTGCCCGACAAATCCCACCAATTCAGTATTTTGGCCCCGATTGCCAGGCATACATATGCCTAACCCACTGTAAAACCATAGGTTTTCAAGTTGTCAGCTGACAATTGCGCTGATTTACCAGTGCTGCCACCATAGGATTAAGGGAAAAAGCGCCATTACGGGCCATTTGGGTCAAACGGCGAAGATATGCGCCCGGGCTTCGGATGGTCGCGGCTTTCTCAAGCAGACAAAGGACTGTCACCGCTGCGCTCTCCGCACCCATGTCCCGTTTTGCCTCATTTAAGACCGGCAGGTCAATCCCCAGCATTGGGGCAATCTGATCTCCGATCCGTACAATGTCACTCCAATTGCGCATCGCTTCTGGGAAGAAGCTTTGAACTTCTTTGCAAGCAGCGACCACCTCAGCAAAAGTGACCCCTTTTTTTGGCTCGTTGTCTTCACTGTCAATGTTGTCAGCCGAGTGAGGGAGGGCGTCTTTCGGACCGCTCTGCTGTTCAGAGTCAAAATAGGATTTAATTGAATCCTGTATGTGCCGCTCATTTTCGCCGTCGCTGGCGCTCATTTGTTCTGTAGATGGGGCAGGGGAAACCGGTTCTGCTTCGGCTTCATCAACAATGGTGGCCGTGCTCTCAAGCGCCTCACGTAATGCATTCTCAAGAAGGGTCAATGCCGCTTCATCCGGCTTGCGCCGAAGGACACGCCCCGCCTCATTTGCCACCCCCTCAGCGCCACCCTGACGGATCAGCGCGTGCCTCAGAACAAGCACCCGGTCCCTCAGCGCTTGCAGGCGCTCACTGTGCGCTTCGGCTGCCTGAGCGGCTGTCTCTATCATATCTGACTGAACGACAAGGGGGGAGAGGTCAAAGCCAAAGGCCAGCGCAATCGCGCCGCCCCGGTTTCGTGCAAAGCGTTTGCGATTGGGGCTATCGTGCCGGGCAATAAGCCCGACACGGACAAGCTGGGCAAGATGCCGTCGAAGCGTGCTTTCAGGCATCCCGTGCAACCGCTCAGACAGCCGGGCGTTCGAGGCAAATACGATCCCTGCCGCGCCATCTGGAATATGACGGCTCGGCAGAAAGCTGAGCAACGCCTTCAATACGGTGAGGGTGCGGTGCGACAATTCAAAACAATCAGCCGCAGTTGTCAGCCGGTCGAGCAATGCCCATTTGTCCGGCCCCTCGCATGACACTTGGGTAGCCGATTTCGGCCGCCCGAACCCAGTTCGGAACGTGTTTTCCATTTAAAATCACGAAAGACAACAAAATACCGGCCCTATCCCATCGGGTAGAGTTGACATCGATAAATCTTTGGGGCTATCTCGAAGGTGCAAAGTTTGAGAAGGGCCTTCCGGGATTTATCCTGGGGGGCTTTTTTTGTGGTCTTGGATGTGCCTCCTGTTGCTACTTCCTCAATTTCTCACGCGCGGGTCTTTTGCCAGCGGTCGTGAATCTCTTGCAAAAGCTCTTCTGCATGCGCATCGAGCCATGTATCAAATCCCTCGGCTGCACGGGCAGGGACGGTCACCGTCACCCCACGCTTGCCGCTGCGAATGTCCGCCAAAGCCTTGCCATCACGGCTCCGCAGGGTGCGGGGCTTGGCCGATGGGGCAGGGGAGGCGGCAGCTTTCTCGGGCTGGGCTGAGGCTTCGGAAAAGATCGCCTCGAACCGTTCATCTGAATTGAACCCTTCCCAGTCGGCCCGCGACATCCGTTTGTCCGCCCGCGCTTTTGCTGCGGGTTGCTCAAAGAGTTTGACCAAAGCCATCCAGCGATCCCGCCCGATGGACGGGGCAGAACCGATCTGGCGCAAGAAAGGTAGCTCGAACGCATGACCAACTTTGAGCATGCGACTGACCATAGGCAGATCGATCGACAGCGCGTCTGCGATTGTCTGCCGGTCATGCCCGCCCACGTCTAGCTGAGCAGCAAAGCTCGCCTTTTCGATAAACGACAGGTCCTGTCGCGCGGTATTCTCCTGCCCCTGCGCCATCACCAAAGCATGGTCGTCCAACTGGCGGACCATCGCCTTGACGGGCATCGCAAGCGCTTTCAGTGCCTGAAGCCGCCGCCGCCCGTAGACAATTTCGAACCGTCCGGGGGTTTTGGGATGGGGCCGAACGAGCACAGGAACCTGCTGCCCGTAAGTCTTGAGGCTGTCATGCAGCTGCTTCTGAGCCTGCGTATCAGTGCCTAAACGGTCTTCGACACCTGCCATGTCGATCAGATTACCGTCCATTTCCTGAACCGCGTTTTCTTGCATCCGGTTCAACGAAGACTGAAGCGCCCCCACCGCGCCGCGCGGCATTAAACTGGCCTTACCCCGGCTCTTATTAGGCTCTATCGAGGGGGATTTAGGCTTCTCCGGCTTCTCAACATTCGCCGGTGCAGAAGATAAAATGCCTTTACGTGCCATTACCGCCCCCATGCTTTCTGGATCATGCTTTCGATCTCATCATTCACAAGATTGAGTGAATCCACCGCCCGGTCATAGGTCGAGCGGTGAAATTGGGACCGGTCGACCTCATAAATCGTCTGATGCGTCAGCCCGGCATCCGAAATCGCGGTGGATTTCAGCATTGGTGCGACCATGACTTCCTCGTCAAAGAGCTGGCGCAAGAAGGATAGAACCTGCTGTTGCGGCCCATCATTCGGCTCGTACCGATTTATCAGGAAACGCAGGAAATCAAATTCCATGCTTGCTCCTGCATTAGAGACTACATCAAGCAGGTCCGCGCTCATCTGCAGGAACTGCGACATCGATGCGACGTCGAGCATGTTCGGGACGACAGTGATTAGCACGCCCGTCGAGGCGCAAAGCGCCGACATCGTGAGGTACCCCAGTTGCGGCGGGCAATCGAAGATAACCACGTCGTAATCTTGCTCTACGTCCTGCAGAGAGGTCGCCAACCGGGCGAAAAATGCTGGCTGGGTGTTGTTCAGCAGAGCTTGGGGGGTTTCATGCTCAAACTCCTGAAGCATCAACCCGCCGGGAGCAAGATCAATGCCAGTAAAGAATGTTTTCTGAATGACATCGGCCAAAGGGACCGGATCGTCATATTGGATGGCATCGTAGATGGTCCCCGAGTTCAGGAAATCATACTCTGGCCGATAGCCAAAAAGCGTTGTTAGAGACGCTTGCGGGTCAATATCGACGCAGAGCACACGGTAGCCCTTCAAGGCCAGTCGTTGCGCCGCATGGATTGCGCTCGTCGTCTTTCCGCTGCCGCCTTTGAAGTTCAAAAAAGACAATACTTGCAGTTTGTCCCCGTCACGACGGCCACGCTGGTAGGCACCGCGCGATTTGGCCGTTGATTCAAGCGTGCGCCGGATTGAGAGCAGATCTTCAGCACTGTAATGCCGCCGCCCGCCCGGGCTTGTCTGAACGTCAACGACCTTATTGTCGAAATGGAGTTTGCGAAGGAAGCTGGTTGAAATTCCAAGCAATTCAGCCGCTTCTCCGGCTGAAAAGCGGCGTAGCTCCTTGCGCGCGTCGGGCGCAAAGACCTTCAACATGTGACTTTCCAACGCCTCGGAAAGCGTTTCCGCATTACGGCGGATCCGTGTATTGATGTGTACAGTGTCCGTCACATCTGCCCTCGCTCTCAGTAACGCTATTATTCGGTAGCGCTTTTGTTTCCGTTACTTAATGCCATTAAAGCGATGCGTGCAATAGATTCTTGCGCGAGGAGAGGGAAAGACGGCATCGATAGTCGGAGCTACGATCAAAGATAGTCCGGGCTTTTACGTCTAAGGGTCTGTATTTATTTGTTAAAACTATCCTTGGAAATGAGAATGAGCTCATCATGAGCCGGATGGCCAGCATTTCGCGGTTTTGCCGTAGTTAGAGCCACATACCCGATTTGCGAGAATCATGGGATGGGTCATCCTGACCTTGCGCGGCCGAGATCACGGTGAGTTTCAAGCCAGTCTGTCTCTTCCGGCAATTTCGGTCCCGGTGGCTCTGGCGTCGGCAGGTCAGTCCTGACACTGTGCGGGAAAAGGGGGCTTTGGGCCCCAAGTCGGGGGAGGCCACTGCGGGATGGTCGATATTTGGAGCGGACTGACGCAGGCCTTTTGGCTTGTCTTCACGCTTGATCCCGAGTTGGTTGAGATCGCCGGTCGGTCATTGCAGGTGACCGTCTCCGCCTTGGTCGTTGCCTGCCTGATTGCCCTCCCCCTCGCGGCATTGGTCGCCGTAAAACGGTTTCGCGCACGGCGCTTGGTGATCGCGGTTTTAAATGCGCTCATGGGGCTGCCGCCGGTCGTGGTGGGGCTCATCGTTTATGTGGTCCTTTCCCGCTCCGGGCCCCTTGGCGTGTTGGGGCTGCTTTTTACCCCCACGGCGATGATCATAGCGCAGGTGATCATTATCGTGCCGCTCATTGCCTCGATCGCGCATCAGTCGATCCGCGAACTTTGGCAGGAATATCATGATCTGTTGATTTCGATGAATGTCACGCAGGGCCAAAAGATACGGACCCTGCTTTGGGATTCCCGCCGTGCGCTCCTCACTGCCGCGCTCGCAGGTTTTGGCCGCGCGATTGGGGAGGTGGGGGCGATCATGATCGTCGGGGGCAATATCGACCATGCGACGCGGGTGTTGACCACCGCGATCGCGCTTGAGACCGGAAAGGGTGAGTTTGCCTTGGCGCTCGCCCTCGGTTTCGTACTGATCGGGCTGGCCGTGGCGGTGAACCTCGCGATCCATTGGCTGGGCCGCACCGAACGGGAGGGCCGGTGGTGATGCAGCTTTTCCCGATGCAGGCCAGCGCGGTCGAAAGCCGAAGACGCGGGCAACGGCTGGTGGGACCGATTGATCTGACGCTAGACGGGCAGGGCGCCACGGTCGTTATCGGCCCGAACGGCGCGGGCAAAACCACGCTGTTGCAATTGCTGCATGGCACCGCGCGGCTCTCTGCGGGGCGGATCGACTGGGCCTGCACGACCGAAGAGGCGCGGCATCATCAGGCATTCGTTTTCCAGCGGCCCGTCATGCTCCGGCGCACGGTTTTGGAGAACCTTGTCTATCCGTTGCGCCTGCGTGGTGTCGCAAAGGCAGAGGCCCGTCAGGCTGCGGAGGAATGGGCCGCACGCGTCGGGTTAGAGCCGCTTTTGGGCCGCGCAGCCCCTGTGCTATCGGGTGGCGAGCAGCAGAAACTGGCCCTCGCCCGCGCCCTGATCTGCAAGCCCAAGCTGCTGTTTCTCGATGAGCCCTGTGCCGCATTGGATGGCCGTGCGACCCGCGAGATCGAGGCGATTTTGCAATCGGCGAAATCTGCCGGCACGCGGCTGATCCTTTCGACACATGACCACGGTCAAGCCCGCCGTTTGGCCGACGATGTCTTGTTCCTTCTGGGGGGCCGTCTGCATGAGGCCGGTCCCGCGACTATGTTTTTCAACCGACCTGAGACCCCAGAGGCGCAGGCATTTTTAAGAGGAGATATCGTAGAATGAAACATTGGATTGTAGGCGCAATTTCCGCGCTGGCGATGAGCGGTGCGGCGCAGGCCGCGGACGTGATGAAAATGGCGGTGACGACATCGTTCAACAACTCCGGTCTCGCGGATGTTCTCTTGCCTCAGATCGCAGCGGATCTTGATCTCGATGTGCAATTGTTGGTCGTCGGGACCGGCCAGGCGATCAAGCTAGGCGAATCCGGGGACGTGGACGCGATCCTGGTCCATTCGCGCAAAGCCGAGGAGGCTTTCGTCGACGCGGGGTTCGGCAGCCACCGAACGGAAATCATGTACAACGATTTCGTCTTCATCGGTCCAAAAAGCGATCCGGCGGGCATCGCATCCTCGGGTGCGGCCACCGAAGCATTGAGCGCAATCGCCGGCAAAGAGTCTGATTTCGTGAGCCGAGGGGATGACAGCGGCACCCATAAGAAAGAACTGTCGCTTTGGGCTGAAGCGGGGGTCGATCCGGCAGAGTTCGGCGATTGGTATAGCGCCGTCGGGGCAGGCATGGGGGCGGCGCTCAACACCGCCTCGGGGATGCCTGCCTATGTGATGTCGGACCGGGCAAGCTGGCTGAACTTCGGCAATAAGGGGGATCTGGCGTTGCTCTATGCGGGCGATCCGGTTCTGTTTAACCAATATGCCTATCTGCCGGTGAACCCCGAGCGTCACGGCCATGTCAAAAATGATCTGGCTCTGAAGCTCGAAGACTGGCTGACATCGGACCGGGCGAAAGCGCTGATCAACGACTATAAGATCAATGGTGAGACACTATTCGTGTTCAACGCGGAAGGTGCCGAATAACCTGAGTTAGAGACCATCCGCGCACAAACCGGCGCGGATGGTTCACTCGGGCAGGTCGCCGTGGATCGCGAATTGCTCTAGTCCTGCATCCTGCGGCTGGATCATGCGAAAGCTTTCACGGACGCCCGCGTCGGTCAACTCGCGCGCCACGGTGAGCAGACAGTTGGGCGCGTGATCGGCGCAGAGGTCGATCATCTGCGCCAACTCCTCTTTCGCCACGGGACGCGCGGCATCGACCGAAGGTGCACCGTAGTAGGTAACGAAATGCTGCGCCAGGAGCGCGGCGAGGGCCTCTACCTCGGCTTCTTCGATCTGGGTCACGGCGACAAAGGTCACGCGGCCAAAGGTTTCGAGCCCGAGCCAGCCGTTGGCGAAGGCTTGGCGGGCTTTGCCAGTCAGGTCGCCCTCGGTCCAATCGGAAAACTCGAATCCGCCAGAGATGCACCATTCCCCGGTGCGGGCGGGTGAGGCGAAGACGTTGCGGTCGCTCTCATCGAAATGGATCGCGCGGGCAAGTTTGAGGGTCATGGTGCGGGCTCCAATAAGGTGGTGAGCGGGATCAGGCGGGTCGTCTCTCCCGCGCGCAGTAACATGCCGAAGTCCTCGTCGACACCGATGAATGTACCGCTTGCGCCCTGCGCGGTCACCTCTTCGTCGATCCCGTAGGCCAAGCCGCGCCATTCGCCATGCAGGCTGGCAGGGCCGAGGTCTTCCCAGCGGTTGATCCAATGCAGCGTGTGCCGCGCCCAGGATTCGACAAGGGCAGGGGGCTGCACCTCGGCGCAGCCTTCGGCATAGAGCGCGGTTTGATCCGGGTTTAGACCCGTTTGCGCCATGTCAGGGTCGTTCGCAGGGTAGAGCGGCAGGGTGAAACCGACGACGAGCCAATCGGGCACCGCCGTCGGATCGGTTGTCGAGGCCATCATCCGGAGCGCGCCGCAGGCCGCACCGTTCACGCGGATGCCGCCGTTCCATTCCAGTTGCACCGCGACTTCGGGCGGCGAGAGCGCGCCGAGGGCGTTTTGAAAGCCCACCCCGCAGAGCGGCAGCATCGCCACCGCGCGGGCCAGCGGCACCTCGGGGGCAAAGACCAAGGCCGCCTGCATCTCGGCCCCGTCAAGCCGGTAGGTGATCAGACCCGCATCGCAGCCCTCGGCCGCGCGGGCGCAGGCGGCGGCAAGGGCATCGCCCACGACCGCCTCGCCCGACATCAGCGGGGGGAAGGACAGCGGTTCGCTCATGCGGCGCCAGCGTCCACGAGTTGCTTGGCGATGGCGTGAAAGGCCGCGGCCTGCTTGCTATCCGGCTGGCTGACGGTGATCGGCGCGCCGCCGTCGGAGGCGAGACGGATCTGCAGATCGAGCGGCACTTCGGCCAGCAGGGGCACGCCCCATTTCTCGGCTTCAGTCGCGACGCCGCCGTGGCCGAAAACATGCTCTTCGTGGCCGCAATTGGTGCAGATATGCGTCGACATGTTTTCGATCATGCCGAGGATCGGCACCTTCAGCTGGTTGAACATATCGATGCCCTTGCGCGCGTCGATCAGAGCCACATCCTGCGGTGTAGAGACGATAACCGCCCCATCCACATGGGCCTTTTGCGCCAGCGTCATCTGCACGTCGCCGGTGCCGGGCGGCAGGTCCACGATCAGCACGTCAAGCGCGCCCCATTGCACCTGCGTCATCATCTGCTGCAGCGCGCCCATCAGCATCGGCCCGCGCCAGACCACGGCTTGGTCTTCGTTGGTCATCAGGCCAATCGACATCATGGTAACGCCGTGGTTGCGCATCGGCAGGATGGTCTTGCCATCGGGCGAGGCGGGGCGGCCAGAGACGCCGAGCATGCGCGGCTGGCTGGGGCCGTAGACATCGGCATCCAGCAGCCCGACCCGGCGGCCTTGGGCGGCCAGCGCACAGGCGAGGTTCGCGGAAACGGTGGATTTGCCGACGCCGCCCTTCCCCGAGGCGACGGCGATGATCCGGTCGACGCCGGGGATTTTTTGCGGGCCGGTTGGCTCCGCTTTGCGCTGAGGCTTGAGGTCAGGCGGCGGGGCTTTCTCGCTGTGGCCGGTCAGCACGATGGAGACTTTCGAGACCCCCTCGACCTGCGCCAGCGCCGCTTCGGCCAGCGCCTTGGCCTCCTCATAGGCTTTGGCTTGGGCGGGCGGGATTTCCATCACGAAACGCACCGCGCCCGCGTCATCCACATTCAGCGCGCGCATCACGCCGCTGGCCACGATGTCTGTCCCCGTGGCCGGATCGGTCACGGTCTTCAAGGCGGTCAAGACCGCTTCCCTGCTGGCTGTCACGTCGCTTATGCCTCGCCCTTGTCCGCGCCGGCGATGGTGCCGTCGATCTCATGCTCAAGGCCCAGTTCGGGGATGGTGATCACGGCCTTGACCGCAAACTCTTTGCCGCTGGTGTCATGGTCGCGCATGGCCTTTTCGATGGCCTGCTGCGAGGTCACGCCGACCTGTTTGAGAAACTTGCGCATCGACATGTTGAAGTCTTCGCTCATGGGTGGCTCCTGTGCTGTGGGCGGCCTAGTGGTCGCGCCGTTTGGAGAGATAATCGTCGGTGGTCCGAGGGCGCGGGCGTTCGTTGCCGGTCATCGGGTTGTTGGTGCTGTGATACTGCGCATTGATCCGGCAGTCATCGCACATCTGGATCATCCGCAGTTTTGCCTCGTCGGCAAACATCGAATGGCTGCGCAGCTTGTCGGTGATTTTCTCCACGGTGGATTTCACACCAAAGAGGCTTCCGCATTCGACGCAGGCAAAGGGCTCTTCCTCGTTCAGCACGCGCTGGCTCAGCGCGGCTTCGGTCAGGTCGAGGCGCGGCGCGAGGGTGATGGCATCCTCGGGGCAGACATTGGCGCAGAGCCCGCATTGCAGGCAGGCGTCTTCCTGAAAGCGCAGTTGCGGCAGGTCCGGGTTGTCGCCGAGCGCGCCCGAAGGGCAGAGCGACACGCAGGACAGACACAGCGTGCAGGCATCTTTGTCGACCAGAACGGCGCCGTAGGGCGCACCCTCGGGCAGGTCCAACACCTCGGCCTCGGGGTTGAGCGCCCGCGCTGCCTGCCGGGCGATCTGGCGGCGGCTGCCCATGGGGCGCACCGGCTGGGCGACGGGGGCAGGGGCCTCGCTGTCATAGAGGATGTCGGTCAGCGCCTCGGGGTCGGGGGTGTCAATCAGTGACATCCGCGCGTCCCCCGCAATGGCGCGGGCCAGCGCGGTCTGCGTCTCAATCGCGTCGCGGTCGGCCTTGGGGCCAAGCAGAAGCGAGACATGGGCGAACCCGGCGGCGAGCGCGGCCAGCGCCTCAGCATGGCCAAAGGCGGCGAGCGCATCGAGCGCCATCGGCACCACATCGGCAGGCAGCCCGCGCCCGTGGCGTGCGGCAAGGCGGATCATCTCGGCGCCATGGGCGTCATGCACCATCAGGCGCGGCGCTTCGCCGCCCGCTTCGAGATAGGCACGCGCCAGTGTCTGCACCCGGCGCATGGTGAAATCGACGGGCGGCGCGTCATAGCTGATCGCACCCGAGGGGCAGGCCGAGGAACAGGCACCGCAGCCCGCGCAGATCATCGGGTCGATCGCAACATGATCGCCGTCGGGCGTGATTGCGCCAGTGGGGCAAAGGTCCAGACAATTGGTACAGCCGGTTTGCCCCGCGCGGGAATGGGCGCAGAGCAGCGGCTCGGTCCGCACATAGAGCGGCTGCTCAAATGTGCCGGTGAGATGCGAGGCAGCCAACACGGCGGCGGCCACGGCAGGCGGGTGGCCGGGATCGGCGCGCAGGTAGCCTTCGCGTTTTTCATGCGCCGGGAACAGCGGCGTCTCGCCGCGCAGGTCGATGATGATGTCACATTGGCTGCGCGCACCGTCGCGCGGCGCGGTCCAGTTGAGCGGTCCCCGGCCACGCGGGTCGACCTGCCGCAGCGCGTCGATCACCACTTCGAACTGTCCAAGCGCGCCCTTGGCACGGCGCAGCTTGCCGGAAATGAGGTCAAAATCGCGCACCTCGGGCAGATTGTCCTCGGCCTGTGTCACCGCGTCGTCCATCAACAGCGTGACACTCAGGTGGTCCTTGAGCTGTGCCGCCGCCTCCAGCGCCGCCGGGCCGCGCCCCACGATCAGGCAAAGCCCTTCGGAGCCGACATCGATGGTTTTCTCTGCCGGGGCGTCCAAAAGCGCCTCGGCTGCAAGGGCGGACATTTTGGGTAGTTTGTCACGGGGGTCATCCGACCATCCGGCCCGGTCGCGCAGGTCCAAGAAGGGGGCAGGGGGCTGGCCTAGTTCCTCGGCCAATTCGGTAAAGACCCGCTCTTCTTGGGTGCAGCATAAAATTGCGTCCCCGGCAGTCAGGGCCTTGGCCGCCCGGTCGATCTGGGTGGTGCAGAGGGCCGAACAGGGGGGCGCGACCGCCAAACCGCTGCGCTCGGCCAATGCATCGGAATCGATACGCTGCGACCCTGCGCAATCGCATGTTATCAATGTCTTGGCCATGAATTTTCCCTTATTTCGCACGACATTCCGCAGCCCATCTGGGCAGGGCAGAGGCCCCAAGCTAGACGGGATTTGCCACCCCCTACAACCGAAATTCGCGGCGCGGCGGTGCTGCTCCTAGGCGGTGAAGCAGGCAGAAACAGCGGTCAGCCGGGGCAGTGATTCGAATTTTGCGATTCACTCATTTTCCGAGCGAAATACTCAAGTTAGACAATTAGGCCGAGGCGCCATTGGCGGGCCAAGCCGATGGGCCATCTTGTCTCGAAAGCCGGGTTTTTCGGGCTTTGGCGCGGATTTGCGCTTCCCCGGACCAGCCTTAGAGGCGAAGGTCGTTGAAACGGAGGAGCAATTTGATTCACAACCCGACAATGTATCGGACGATGCCCTTGGGCATTGTACTGCGGCGCGCGCCGGGGGTGACCCGTTGGGCCAAGTGGAGCTGGAAAGCGACCGCCGTGCTGCCCGGTGCCGGGGAGGCCGATTGGCGCGAGCTGCGCCGCGACGGCGAGATCGTCGAGTACCACGCCGCCACGCTCAAGCTGGACCTCCACGGAGCCGAGACCGAAGCCTATGTCCACGGGCTCGGCGCGGATGTGCCATGTGTCTATGTTGTGATGCGCCCCATTCCGGGTGCAACCGACCGCCCCTTCAAACTCGCGCTGGTCACAGCATCGCCCTATGAGGCGCAGGATTATTGCGACAGCGCCGAAGAGGTGGTTGAAAAGGTCGCGATGACGCCGGGTCTGTTGGCATGGGTGCAAGAGTTCGTCGAAGAGTTCCACCAAGAGGAAGCCTTCGTCAAACGCCGCCGGGATCGTCTGCGCACTGATCTTAAACAAGACGGGATCGGGGATCCGCGCATTGAAAAGCCTGCGGACATCTATGCATCGCCCGCGCTGAAACGAAAGCGTCTGGCATGAGCGGTTTTTGGCAGAAACGCCGCGCCGCCGTCGCGGCTGAGGCAGAAGCCGAAGTGCGCGTTCACGCAGCGCAGGTGGCAGAGGCTGAAGAAGCCGCGCTGGCCGAGCGCAGCGATGATGACCTGCTGGCCGAGTTCGATCTGCCCGCGCCCGAGGATCTGGTGAGCGGCGAACAACTGCGTGCCTTTCTCAAGGCGCAACTGCCCCAACGGCTCAAGACCCGCGCGCTGCGCAGCTTTTGGAAAACCAACCCGGTGCTGGCCTGCCTTGACGGGTTGAACGATTACGACGACGATTACACAGCGGCGGCGACAGCTGGGAAACCGGTTAACACGATCTATCAAGTGGGCCGCGGCATGGTCTCGAAGGTCGAGGAGGTGCTGACCGCTGAGGCCGACGCACCCGAAGAGACGGTTGAGAGCGCCAACAATGACGCGCCCGTTCTGGCCTCGACCCATGATGTCGTCGTGCCCGGCCCCCGCCGGACCGAAACGGCGCTGGCCCCAGATGCGCCTCTTGAGGTGCATCATGCCGCCCCGGAAGAAGAAGCCGAAGCGCAGCCCGCGCCGACCCACCGCCGGATGCGGTTTCAATTTGCCAGCGATCTGGCACAGGACATGGAAGGTAGCAGCGCATGACCCAATTGGCCGCGACGCCCCTGCCCGAAGAAGACCGCCTGCGCGCGGACCTTTACAACTTCATGGGGCTAATCCTTTCCGGGCCGCCGGATCAGATCTTGTTGGATCAATGCGCGGGTCTGTCGGGGGATGACAGCGAGTTGGGGCAGGGCTTCAAGACGCTGTCCAAACTCGCCGCCAAAACCAAACCGTCGGGCGCCGAGAGTGAGTTCAATCGGCTTTTCATCGGGCTGGGTCGGGGGGAACTTCTGCCCTATGCCAGCTTCTATCTGACCGGCTTTCTCAACGAAAAACCGCTGGCCGCGCTGCGGCAAGACATGGTGGCGCGCGGGTTGGAACGGGCAGCGAATGTGTTTGAGCCCGAAGACAACATCGCTTCGCTCATGGAGATGATGGGCGCGATGATCGCAGGCCGTTTTGCGTCCCCCGCGACGCTGGCGCAGCAAAAGACATTCTTTAACCGGCATATCGCCCCTTGGGCTGGGCACTTCTTTGCCGACCTCGAAGGCGCGAAAAACTCGGTCTTCTATGCCCCCGTGGGCAAAATTGGCCGTGCCTTCATGCAGATTGAAGCCGAAGCCTTCCGGCTCAGCAAAGACGACTAGACCCACCGCGATGAGACAGGCGGGGCCACGCGCCCCTGAACAAGAGACGTAACAGGAGAGAGAAGATGACACGCAAGCCAGAGGGTACCACCGACGCACCCGTTCGCAAGGACCGGCGCGACTTCCTGAAATTCGCGGGCTCCGCCGCCCCCTTGGCCGCCGTTGCCGTGGCCACCACAGGGACCGAGGCCGAAGCGGCCCAAGCCCCCGACCTGTCGTCGGACCGCATCCAAGACACCGAACACACGCGGGCCTATTACGCCGCCGCGCGGTTCTGATCAGATAACCGGGGCGAGGCCCCGAAAACTTGGCAAGGCGATAACACCCGCCGTTCAATAGCCACCTCAGGCGGGGACCAGCCCGCGCATAGGGAGTGAAGATATGTTGAGGAAAAAGACCAATGGGGTCGCGCGGTCTGCGCAGCGGACAGGCATCATGTCCGATGTGGCGCGCAGCGGTATTGACCGGCGCGCGTTCCTGCGCGGTTCGGGCCTTGCCATCGGCGGGCTTGCCGCAATCGCAGGCACCGCGGGCAGCGTGCAACAGGCATCAGCCGCCACCGCAGCCGTCAGCGGAAAGATGGAAGTCAAGAAATCCGTCTGCACCCATTGCTCGGTCGGCTGTACCGTCATCGCCGAAGTGTCGGACGGTGTTTGGCTCGGTCAAGAACCCGGTTGGGACAGCCCCTTCAACCTCGGCGCGCATTGCGCCAAGGGCGCCTCGGTCCGTGAGCACGCCCATGGTGAGCGCCGCCTGAAATACCCGATGAAGAAAGTCGGCGGCGAATGGCAGCGGATTTCTTGGGAGCAGGCGATCAACGAGATCGGCGATCAGATGCTGTCGATCCGTGATACCTCCGGCCCGGATTCGGTCTACTGGCTCGGCTCGGCGAAACACTCCAACGAACAGGCCTATCTGTTCCGCAAATTCGCCGCCTACTGGGGCACCAACAACGTCGACCACCAGGCGCGGATCTGTCACTCTACCACCGTGGCAGGCGTGGCGAACACATGGGGCTACGGCGCCATGACCAACAGCTACAACGACATCCACAAGTCGCGCGCGATCTTCATCATCGGCGGCAACCCCGCCGAGGCGCACCCGGTGTCGCTGCAGCACGTGCTGAAAGCCAAAGAAGAGAACAACGCGCCGCTGATCGTCTGCGATCCGCGGTTCACCCGCACCGCGGCCCATGCCGACGAATATGTGCGGATGCGTCCCGGCTCTGACGTGGCGCTGGTCTGGGGTATCCTCTACCATATCTTCGAGAACGGTTGGGAGGATGAGGAATTCATCCGCACCCGCGTCTGGGGCATGGATGAAATCCGTCAGGAAGTCGCCAACTGGACCCCCGATGAGGTTGAGCGCGTCACCGGCGTGCCCGGCGAACAGCTTCAGCGCGTCGCGCGGACACTGGCCAACCACCGCCCCGGCACAGTGATCTGGTGCATGGGTGGCACGCAGCACACCAACGGCAACAACAACACCCGCGCTTACTGCATTCTGCAGCTGGCCTTGGGCAACATGGGCACCGCCGGTGGCGGCACCAACATCTTCCGCGGCCACGACAACGTGCAGGGCGCGACCGACCTTGGCGTTCTGGCCGATACGCTGCCGGGCTACTACGGCCTGTCCGATGGCTCTTGGGCGCATTGGGCGCGGGTCTGGGGTGAGGATCTGGAATGGATCCAGAGCCGCTTCGCCTCGTGGACCGATGGCGCGGGCGAAGAGCAAAAGATGATCAACCTCACCGGCATCCCGGTGTCGCGTTGGATCGATGGTGTGCTTGAGGACCGTGAGAACCTTGAGCAGCCCGACAACACCAAAGCCATGGTGCTCTGGGGCCACGCGCCGAACTCGCAGACCCGTCAGGGTGAGATGAAAACGGCGATGGAAAAGCTCGACCTGCTGGTTGTGGTCGACCCATACCCAACCGTCTCTGCCGTTCTCCACGATCGGACCGACAACACCTATCTGCTCCCGGCCTGTACGCAGTTCGAAACCTCCGGTTCCGTGACCGCATCGAACCGCTCGCTCCAGTGGCGCGAAAAGGTCGTCGAGCCGCTGTTTGAAAGCCTGCCGGACCATACGATCCTCTATAAGTTCGCCAAGAAGTTCGGCTTTGATGATCGCATGTTCCGCAACATCGAAGTGAACGGTGAAGAGCCGCTCATCGAAGACCTGACGCGCGAGTTCAACAAAGGCATGTGGACCATCGGCTATACCGGGCAGTCGCCCGAGCGGATGAAAATGCACATGCAGAACCAGCACACCTTCGACAAAACCACTCTGCGTGCCAACGGCGGCCCGGCGGATGGCGATTACTACGGCATGCCATGGCCCTGCTGGGGCACGCCCGAGATGAACCACCCCGGCACGGCGAACCTTTACGATCTGTCGCTGCCAGTGGCCGAAGGCGGCCTGACCTTCCGCGCCCGTTTTGGTGTGGAACGTGACGGTGAAAACCTGCTGGCTGAAGGTGTCTATTCCAAAGGCTCCGAGATCAAAGACGGCTATCCTGAGTTCACGATGCAGATGCTGACGGATTTGGGCTGGGACGGCGATCTCACAGCGGAGGAACGCGCCATCATCGAAGCGGTCGCAGGTTACGAGAAGCCTGAGAATGCGGACGATGGCCAAGAAGAGGTCGGTGAAACCTCGCAGCAAGGCGAGATGGAATCCGATTACGTGGCCCAAGTCGGTGGCATCAACTGGAAGACCGACCTTTCGGGCGGCATCCAGCGGGTCGCGATTGAACATGGCTGCGCCCCCTTCGGCAACGCCAAGGCCCGCTGTGTGGTCTGGACCTTCCCCGACCCGGTGCCAAAACACCGCGAGCCGCTTTATTCCAACCGGCGCGATCTGGTGGCGGATTATCCGACCTACGAAGACAAGACCTTCTGGCGGGTGCCGACGCTTTATGCCTCGATCCAAAAGAACGACTTCTCGAAGGAATTCCCGCTCATCCTCACATCTGGCCGTCTGGTCGAATATGAGGGCGGCGGGGACGAGACCCGGTCGAACCCATGGCTTGCCGAGCTGCAACAGAACATGTTCATCGAGATCAACACCCGTGACGCCAACAACCTCGGCGTGCGCGACGGGTCCGATGTCTGGGTCGAAGGGCCCGAGGGCGGCAAGATCAAGGTGATGGCCATGGTCACCGAACGGGTGGGCGAGGGCGTGGCCTTCATGCCCTTCCACTTCGGCGGGCACATGGAAGGTGTCAGCCTGCGGGACAAATACCCCGATGGGGCCGATCCGATCGTTCTGGGCGAAAGCACCAACACGGTTCAGACCTACGGCTACGATTCAGTGACGCAAATGCAGGAGACCAAAGCGACTCTCTGCAAGATTATGCCAGCGTAAGGAGACAAGAGAATGGCAAGAGCAAAGTTTCTCTGCGATGCCGAGCGCTGCATTGAATGCAACGCATGTGTAACGGCTTGTAAGAACGAACACGAAGTCCCTTGGGGCATCAACCGCCGCCGCGTGGTAACCATTCAAGACGGCCAACCGGGCGAACGCTCGATCTCGGTCGCCTGTATGCACTGCTCGGACGCGCCCTGTATGGCGGTCTGCCCGGTGGATTGTTTCTACCAGACCGACGATGGCATCGTCCTGCACTCCAAGGACCTCTGCATTGGTTGCGGTTACTGCTTCTACGCCTGCCCCTTCGGCGCGCCGCAGTATCCGCAGGCTGGCAACTTCGGCAGCCGCGGCAAGATGGACAAATGTACCTTCTGCGCCGGTGGCCCCGAGGAAAACCACTCTCAGGCGGAGTTCCAGAAGTACGGCCGCAACCGGATCGCGGAAGGCAAACTGCCAATCTGCGCCGAGATGTGTTCGACCAAGGCGCTTCTGGCCGGTGACGGGGACATGGTCTCCGACATCTACCGCGAGCGTGTTGTCGCGCGCGGCTTTGGCTCCGGCGCTTGGGGCTGGGGCACGGCTTACGAGCAAAAAGGCCAGTAACGGCTTTCGGGGCGGCCTGACCGGGTCGCCCCTTTTCTCCATATCTGTCTAGCCGGGGGATTTCCCATGCTGCGCCACCTGATGGCTCTTTTCATTCTCGCCTTGGCCGCGCTGCCGGTCAGCGCCACGGCGCAGGACGTGCGCCTGCCCGAGAACGCGACCCCCTCGGCCATTGACCGCGCCAACACCGGCGGCGCGCAGAACCTGGCCGACATCGAACGCCGCCAAAACGGGGCCGAGATTGACGACGGGTTCCGGCGCAACAATCTGGGCGGCGACGCCGCAACGGTGCCGGGCCTTGGCCCGCTTGGCGGGCGCTCGGACCCGGACCTGTGGCGCGGCATCCGCTATAACGAATTGCCCGTGCGCGTCAGCACGATGAACAAGACCGGCCGCGTCTTGGTGCAAGACAACGGCATGTGGTGGCAGCAATTCCGCGAAGGGCCGCTGGCAACCTACGGCGCTTGGCTTCTTGCCGGGACGCTGGCCGTGCTCTTGCTATTCTATCTCCTGCGGGGGCGGATCCGCATCGAAGGCGGCAAGGTCGGGCGTACCATAACCCGTTTCAAAGCGATCGAACGGTTTGCCCATTGGATGCTGGCCGGGTCTTTCATCCTGCTTGCCCTGACGGGGTTGGCCACGCTCTTTGGCCGCAAGGTGGTCATTCCGCTCTTGGGGCATGAATTCAACTCGGTGCTGCTGACCGGGTCCAAGTTCATCCACAACAACGTGTCATGGGCCTTTATGATTGCGCTCGTCATGGTCTTTGTGATGTGGATTTGGCACAATATCCCGAACAAGACCGATTGGGTTTGGATCAAGCAAGGCGGCGGTTTCATCGGCGACAAACACCCGCCCGCGAAAAAGTTTAACTTCGGGCAAAAGATCGTCTTTTGGGCCGTGATCCTGCTGGGCTTCTCGGTCTCGCTCTCGGGGCTGTCGCTGCTGTTTCCCTTCGAGATCCAGCTTTTCGGGCATACGTTCAACCTTATCAATGACATCGGCATGGCCGAGGCCGCAGGCCTTGGCCCGCTTCAGGGCGATCTGACGCCCCATGCGGAAATGCAATATGCCCAGCTTTGGCACGCGATCATCGGCTTTCTGATGATGGCGGTGATCTTGGGGCACATCTATATCGGGACACTCGGTATGGAAGGCGCCTTTGACGCCATGGGCAACGGCGAGGTTGATGAACGTTGGGCCGAGCAGCACCATTCGCTCTGGCTTGATGAGGTCAAAGATGACAAGCGGACCCCCGCAGAATGATGGGCGGCGTTCAGGTAAAAGGATACGCGCAATGAAAGCCATGCTGGCAGGGTTTCTGGGCGTCGCGGTGATCGGCGTTGTGGCCTATTTCGGACTGCATGAGATAGGCTTTTCCTCGGCTGAGGTCTATTCAGGTGAAAACGTCCGGTTGGACTGACACCGAAGAGGCATATCATGGCGGCAGGCGATGAATACGGCGGCACGCTCGAGGGCGCGTCGATCCTTGTGATCGACGACGAACCGGGAATGCGCCATTTCCTGACCAAGATTTTGGAGCCGCGTGTCAAGCGCGTGGCACAGGCCGCGTCGCCTGCAGAGGCCACCAAACTCTTGGACGAGGCGCATTTCGATGTGGTCGTTCTGGACAATGTCATGCCCGGCAAAACCGGGCTGGAATGGGTGGTCGAGCAGCGCCGCAAAGGGTTTTACGCCGACACGGTTCTGATCACCGCCTATGCCGATCTGGAAACCGCCATCGCCGCGCTGCGCGCGGGCGTCAGTGATTTCGTGCTGAAACCCTTCCGGGCGAACCAAATCCTCGGCGCCGTTTCCCGCACGCTCGACCGCAAGAACCTGCGCCGCGACAACACGCTGTTGCGGCGTGAATTGCAGGGCGGGGCAGCGGTGCAGATGCTTGGCAAGTCCGAGGCCCTGTCGAAGGTGCGCGGGATGCTGAACCGGCTTGCCCCGGTCCCGACGCCGGTGCTTTTCACTGGGGCCAGCGGCACCGGCAAGGAGTTGGCCGCGCGGCAACTGCACCAGATGTCTGACCGCGCCGACCATCCTTTCGTTGCGGTCAACTGCGCCGCCATTACGCCGGATCGGATCGTGCCTGAACTCTTCGGTGCGGTGGAGGGGAACGAAACCCTACAGCCGGGGCTGTTCCTTTTGGCCGATGGCGGCACGCTGTTCCTTGATGAAGTGGCGCAGATGCCGGAGCAGTTGCAGGCGGCTTTGTTGCGAGTACTGGAAGATCAACGCATCCGGCCCGAAGGGGCCGAGCGGGAAATTCCGCTGAGCCTGCGGTTCCTTTTCGCCACAAATGCCGATTTGCCCAAAGCGGTGGAGGAGGGGCGTTTCCGCGCAGACCTTTATCACCGGATGAATGTTGTCGAAGTCGCGATGCCGCCGCTCAAGGACCGCTCGGATGATATCGTCGAACTGGCGGCGATGTTCATGCAGCAATTCTCGACCGCGCTTGGCATGCCCGCGCTGCGGTTGGATGCCGAGACATTGCTGAAACTGCGGCGCTACGATTGGCCGGGCAATGTACGAGAATTGCGAAATTTGATCGAACGCTCGGTCATCCTCGGCAGCCTGCCCGAAGCCTTTGCGGGCCATGGCACCGTCGATGGGCCAAGGGCAATCGAGGATCTTGAACTGGTCACACAGCGCCACATGCTGCACATTCTTGATCTTTCGGGCGGCAACCGGGCCGAGGCCGCGCGGCGTTTGGGTGTCTCTCGCAAAACTGTCGACCGCAAGCTTGCCGCTTGGGCCGCTGAGGGGCTGGATATCGACGCGCTTTGAGGGGCGCAAAGCTATGTAAATTGCGCATATCCGTCCCGCAGCTGAGGAATCAATCCTGCCTTTTGGGAATTCTGTTCTGCCTCTGGGGCCACAGTAGGAAATTCGACCCGCGCATACCCGATGGCCAAAGCTCCCATTCCATCTTAACCCATCCCGCCCGTCAAACGTTCCTGTTTCAGCAATGGTGTTGAAGCGGGCGGCGCCCGGTGACATCTGATGCTCAAGCGTTACAGGAGTAAATTCAATGCTGAAACAGATCGTTACCGCCACCGTGCTCGCCGCGGTTTCTGGCACCGCAGCCTTCGCCCAAGACAATGAAACGCTCCGCGTGGGCATGTCGGGCGGCTATTTCCCCTTCACCTTCGTTAAGCAGGACGTGCTTCAGGGTTTCGAAGTCGACGTGATGAATGCTGTCGGCGAAGAGGCGGGCTTTGAGGTTGAATTCGAAACCATGGCCTTTTCCGGCCTGATCGGCGCGCTGGACGCAGGCCGCATCGACACGATCGCCAACCAGATCACCATCACGCCAGAGCGTGAGGAAAAGTTCGCCTTTACCGCGCCTTACGTATTTGATGGCGCGCAGGTCGTGACCAAAGAGGGCAACGAAGAGATCGGTGGCGTCGAAGACCTGCGCGGTAAAACCGTTGCGGTCAACCTCGGCTCGAACTTCGAGCAGCTTTTGAACGAACTCGACTTTGCAGATGAGATCGAGATCAAGACCTATGAGTCCAACATCGCCCAAGACACCGCGCTTGGCCGGGTGGATGCATTCGTGATGGACCGGGTTTCCTCTGCCCAGCTGATTCAGGAGAGCCCCCTGCCGCTGCAACTGGCAGGCAAGCCGTTCTCCGAAATCCGCAACGCGCTGCCGTTCCAAGACAATGACGAAGGCCGCGCCCTGCGGGACCGTGTCGACACCGCACTGGAGTCCCTGCGCGAAGACGGTACACTGACCGAAATCTCGGACAAATGGTTCGGCACTGACATCACCAAAGCGGAGTAACCCATGCGGGCGCTAGACCTTGACTACATGCTGGGGCTGGTGCCCGTCATATTGGGCTATGTACCGTTAACTTTGTTCATGGCGGTGGCGGGGATGGTCTGTGCACTCATCCTCGCCTCGCTTTTGGCTGTCGAACGGGTGGCCAAAGTGCCTGTTCTCGACTGGTTCGTGATCGTCTTCATCAGCTTTTTCCGCGGCACGCCGCTGCTGGTGCAGTTGTTTCTGTTCTACTTTGGCCTGCCGCAGGTGCTGTCATTCCTGTCGGATATCAACGGCGTGACCGCCGCCATCATGGGCCTGACCTTGCATTTCTCGGCCTATATGGCCGAGAGCATCCGCGCCGCGATCATGGGGGTCGACCGCAGCCAATGGGAGGCCGCGCAATCCATCGGCATGACCCAAGGCCAGATGATGTGGCGCATCATCCTGCCACAGGCCGCCCGGATCGCCGCGCCCACATTGGTCAATTATTTCATCGACATGATCAAAGGCACCTCGCTGGCATTTACTCTTGGCGTGACCGAAATGATGGGCGCAGCCCAGAAAGAGGCGGCGGGCAGCTTTCTCTACTTCGAGGCCTATCTCGTTGTGGCGATGATCTATTGGGTCATTGTCGAAGCGCTTAGCCAGATGCAAAAGCGGCTTGAAACCTATCTAAACAAGGCGTTCGTCCGATGATTGATATCACTGGCCTGACCAAACATTTCGGCGGCGCGCCGGTCCTCAATGGCATTGATTTGCAGATTGCGGAAGGCGAGCGCGTGGTTGTCATCGGCCCCTCCGGCACGGGCAAATCGACCCTGCTGCGCTGTCTCAACTTCCTCGACGTGCCGCAGGCGGGGACCATTCGCATCGGCGATGTGACGGTTGACGCCGCGAAGGTGCGCAAGGCCGACATTCTGGCGCTGCGCCGTCGGACTGCGATGGTGTTTCAGAACTACGCCTTGTTCGCCAACAAGACGGCGAAAGAGAACATCATGGAGGCGCTTGTCACCGTGCAAAAGCGCCCCAAGGATGAGGCCGAGCAGCGCGCGCTTTCGGTCTTGGCCGAGACCGGATTGGCCGACAAGGCCGACAGTTTCCCCGCGGCGCTGTCCGGCGGGCAGCAGCAACGTGTCGGCATCGGTCGCGCGATGGCGCTTGGGGCCGAGCTGATGCTGTTCGATGAGCCGACATCCGCGCTTGATCCTGAATGGGTCGGTGAGGTGCTGGACCTGATGCGCGCGGTGGCAGAGCGCAAGCAAACCATGCTGATCGTGACCCATGAGATGCAGTTCGCCCGCGAGATCGCGGATCGGGTGATCTTTATGGACGGCGGCAAGATTGTTGAGAGCGGCCCGCCATCTGAGATTTTCAGCGCGCCCAAGGATGCGCGATTGCAAAAGTTTCTCAAGCGTGTCGAGGGCTAGGCGGGTGCCGCGCGCCTGTCGCGAGGTATTTGTCGCTTTTACCGGCTTGGCCCGTTATGCTGCGGTGCAGAGAACCTATTGAAGGCTTGGCAAATGAGCGCCCGGATTATCTGTGTAGCCCAACAAAAGGGTGGGGCAGGCAAGACCACCCTCGTTTCGAACTTGGCGATTGCCTATTTGGCAGCGGGCAAAAGCGTGGGCCTGTTGGATACGGACCCTCAAGGCAGCCTTGGCAAGTGGCTCGACATTCGCGAAGAGATGCTTGGGCTTGATCCAAAACTGAAGTTCGCCACGGCGACCCCCTATGGGATATCCCGCGCCATCCGGACGGTCGGCAACGAGGCTGATGTCATTCTCATCGATACGCCCCCAAAGGCGGATAGCGATGTGCGTTGGGTCCTGCGCGACTCGGATCTGGTGCTGGTGCCGGTATCGGCCAGTCAGGCCGATGTCTGGGCAACCCATGACGTATTGGATTTGGCCGAGCGGGCGCAGAAACCGACGCATATCGTGATGAACCGCACCCGCGCCGGCACGCGGGTCGGCGATGACGTGGCCAAGTCGGTGGCCGAGCTTGGGGCCGGGCGGCTTGACGCGTCGCTGGCCAACAGAGTGATCTACGCCGATGCCCTTGGCCGGGGTCTGGGTGTGGTCGAGGCGAAAAAGTCCGGCCCTGCCGCGGATGAAGTCCGCGCGCTAGCGCAAGAGGTCGCAGGCATTCTTGAACTGTAGTCCCGGCTGAGCGGGGTTAATTCTGTCTCGGTACAGACTAAGCCCCCGAAAACGTAAAAAGGCCCGCCATTTGGCGGGCCTTTCCGTTAGAACCGATAGGCTCAGATCACTCCGCGCAGGCGCGGATTTTTTCGATGTCCGGACCGTTGGGCGTGCGGCCCAAGTTGAACGGCGCCGAGGCGTCACGCCATTTGGCGTAGTCGTTCAGATACTCCAACTGGCTCAGGTAAACCTTTGCGGAATCGGGGTTCTCACAGGCGGTTTCTTCGATGGTTTCGTTGGCCATTTCCTGAACGGTGGCCAGCGTTTCATCGTCGTAGCGGTTGATCTCGATGCCCGCATCGAGGAACTGCTGATAGGCTTCGGTCGCGCGCTTCTCGGTGAAGGAGAGCGACCAGACGAGGTTAGCCTGTGCCGCGATTTCAAGCGCTTCGCGGGTTTCGTCCGACAGCGCGTCCCACGCGCCTTTGTTGATCATCACACCGAAGATCGACGCCGACTGGTGCCAGCCCGGTGTCGCCCAGTATTTGGTGACCTGCTGGAAACCGCCCGAGAAGTCGACGTTGGGGGTCGAGAATTCGGCACCATCAATCACGCCGCGCTCAAGCGACTGGTAGATTTCGCCACCGGCCATGGAGACCTGAGAGCCACCCAGTTTCTCCAACAGACGGCCTTGCTCAAGACCCGACAGACGCAGACGCTTGCCCTTGAGGTCTTCCAGCGTAACGATCTGCTCGTTGGTGCGGAAACCGGATTCGTTGTTGGTCACGCCGTAGGGCAGATAGACCATGCCGAACTTGCCGTAGATCTCGTTATAGAGTTCTTTGCCGCCCCATTGTTCGATCCAGTTGACGTAATCAACCGCGTTGAACAGGCTCGCCGTGGTCGCCAGCGGCGAGAAGGCAGAGTTGCGGCCAGCCCAGTAACCGGGCCAGTCGGCGCCAGCCTGCACGGTGTTCGATTCAACCGCGCCGAAAACTTCGCCTGCGGGCACGAGGGAGCCGCCTTCGAAGAATTCGATGGTCAGGTCTTCGCCAGTCAGCTTGTTGGCCAGATCAACGAAGTGTTTGTCGATCTCGATCAGTTCCAGCGAAGTGGGCCATGTGGTGGTCATGGTCCAGTTGTCTTGGGCCGCGGCCTGCGTGCCAAAGCCAGCGCAGAGTGCCAGACCGGCAAGTGTTGATTTCAATTTCATAATATTCTCTCCTCCGTTGATTTATTTTGTATAGAGCGTTTCCGGCAGCCAAGTGACAAGCTGCGGGAACAGGGCGATGGCCACGCACATCATCAGGATCAACCCGATGAACGGCAGCACACCGACGATGATATGCGACGTCTTGACCTCGCGCGGCGCAATGGCGCGCAGGTAGAATAGCGCATATCCAAAGGGCGGGGTGAGGAAGGACGTCTGCAAAACCACCGACATCAGGACGACGAACCACAACAGGCTCACGTCCATCTCCTGCACGATGGGCAGGAAGATCGGGAAAGACAGCAGCACAATGCCGGTCCAATCAAGGAATGCACCGAGGATGAAGACGATGAACATCATCATCGCGATCAGCATCCAAGGGGCCATATCGAGGTTGCGGATGATCTCTTGCGTGGCGCGCAGACCCCCGGTGATGTTGAACACGCCGGTGAAAGCGGTGGCGCCCACAACGATAAACAAGATCATCGCCGAGGTGCGGCCCGTTTCCAGCATCGCGCCGTAAAAGCTGGCCCAAGTGAACTTGCGCCGCATGATCACGATGACCAGCGCCAGCGCCGCGCCAATGGCCGAGGCTTCGGTCGCCGTGGCGATGCCCGCCAGAAGCGAGCCGAGGATGCCAAGGATCAGCACCAGCGGCGGCACGGCTTCGATCAGCAGCATACGCACAAGCGCGGGTTTAGAGATCTTCTCATCCGGCTCAACCGCCGGGGCCATATCCGGCCGCACCACGGCCACGATAAAGACCCACACCGCATAGAGCAGCCCCAGCACCACGCCCGGCACCATCGCACCGGCGAAAAGCTCGCCCACCGACAGGGGCGAATAGGAGGCCATAAGGATCAACATGATCGACGGCGGGATCAGAATGCCCAGACAGCCGGAGGCCGCGATGACGCCGGTGGTCAGTGTCGGGCTGTAGCCATATTGCAGCATCGGGCGCAGGGCCATCACGCCCATCACGGTGATCGACGCGCCGATGATGCCGGTGGTGGCGGCCAGCAGGATCGAGATGAAGACCACCGCCAGCGCCAGACCGCCGCGGATGTTCGACATCAAAAGCCGAAGCGATTCGAACATCTTATCCGTCACGCCCGAATCGGACAGGAACCGCGCCATCAAGATGAACAGCGGAATCGCGATCAGCGTGAAGTTGTCGAGCACATCGCCGAAAATCCGGTTGATGACGATGCCCAGCACCATGGGCTTGCCAGCGATGACAGCGCCCAAAACGGCGGTGCCGCCCAGAACGAAGGCCAGCGGGTGGCCCATGAAAAGGCCCAGCAACAGCAGGCCAAACATGGTGAGTGCAATGAGTTCAGGCGTCACGGGGCAGTTCCTGACGGTTAAGTACGAGTTTCAAAAATTCCGCCACACCTTGCAGCAACAGCAAACCAGCGGCGAGCGCCATGGCCATTTTCAGCGGATAGACCGGCAGCTGCACCGAGCCATAGGTCGTCTCGCCCTGAGCATAAGAGCGCATGGCGAATTCATAAGAGCGGGTGGTGAAGATCCACGCGAAGGGGAAGAAAAAGATCACATAGCCCGCCGCTTCGACCCAGCGTCGCAGGGTGGGGGCAAGGGTTTCGGTGATCAGATCGACCCGCACATGGGCTTGATGACGCAGCGCATAGCCGCCCAGCATCACGAAATAAAAGCCATATAACTGTTTCGTAACGTCAAAAGCCCAGCGGGTCGGGTCATTCAGCGCATAGCGCATGAAAACGTCATAGATGATGATTGCGGCGAAAATGACGGCGACGACCGACACGATACGCCCGACGAATTCGTTCATCTGGTCGATGAATTTTATCAAGATCTGAGCCCTCCCTGGCAGCTCGCACATTATTGGCCTTTCTGCCAAAAACAAGGCAAAAGACCAATAATAATGCTGCTTTAAGTAGCACTACGTATGCGGCGTGGGGAGAGTTTGTCCAGAAGGAGAGGTTTCAATTTGCCTAAGCCATGGACATTTTCGAAAAGCGACGATTATCTGCTGCGCAGAGCCCTCCGCATCGACGTCGGGGGAGGCTTAGCAAATATCCGTTTGGGAGGAAAAACATGGATCGTCGTTCATTTATTCGCAAAGCTGGTGTGATGGGGGCAGGTGCCGCCGCCACGACACTTGCAGCGCCCGCTATTGCGCAGGGCAACATCACGTGGCGCATGGTCACCACTTGGCCCAAAAACTTCCCCGGTCTGGGTGTCGGCGCGCAGCGTCTGGCCGACCGGATCACCGCCGCCTCGGGTGGCGAGCTGACCATTCAGGTCTTCTCCGCCGGTGAAATGGTGCCGCCGCTGCAGTCGCTCGATGCCGTGATCGACGGTACCGCCGAGATGAGCCACGGCGCGGCCTATTACTGGCAGAACAAATCGCCGGCACTGTCGTTCTTCACCGGCGTTCCTTACGGCATGACCACGCCCGAGCTGACAGCTTGGATGCGCTATATGGGCGGTCAGGAAATCTGGGATGAGATCTATGACCAGTTCGGCGTTCAGGGCTTCTTGTCGGGCAACACCGGCACGCAGACGGGTGGTTGGTTCCGTGATGAGCTGAAGAGTCTCGACGACGTTAAAGGTGTACGCTTCCGGACGCCGGGCCTTGGTGGCCGCGTGTGGGAGAAGCTTGGCGCAACCGTGACCAACATGGCCGCGGGCGAGATTTTCCAGGCGCTGCAGTCGGGCACACTCGATGCCGCGGAATTCGTTGGCCCCTACAACGATCTGGCGCTCGGCTTCCATCAGGTTGCTAAGAACTACTACATGCCGTCCTTCGTGGAATCGGGTCTGGCGACAGAGCTTGTCGTCGACAAGAAGAAGTATCAGGAACTGCCCGAGAACCTGCAGGCGATCATCCGTGACGTGAGCCAGGCGGAATACGATCAGGTTGCCGCTGACTTCTACGCCAACGATCCTCGTGCGCTGAAGACGCTGCAGGAAGAGCATGGCGTGACCGTGCGCAACTTCCCCGACGACATCATGGAAGCCGGTGCCAAGGCGTCGGTCGAAGTGGTCGAAGAGCTGCGCAACAGCGACGATCCGCTGGTCAAGAAGACCGCCGACAGCTTTGTCGAAGCGCTGAACCTCGTCCGCACCCGGACCGAGAACATCGACAGCCCCTACGTTCAGGCGCGTCAGAAGTTCTTGAAGTACTAAGCTTCGCGTTCAGGAATGTGGAAAGGCCCGGTGGAAACGCCGGGCCTTTTTATTTGAGGGCATCGCCCTTCCTCCCCCCGGAGGGCGATTTTGCGACCTTTCACCAGCCGGATTGGTTTGCGAGAAAGCACGGCATCAGCTACTTTCCCACGTCCAGATCGCCCACCAGGGAGGGCGATGCCCTTAGCGCTTAAACGCAAAAGGCCCAGCGTTTCCACCGGGCCTTTGCTCTAGAAAAACGCCGTCTTACCCGGCGATCAACTTCGGCAACCACGTCACGATCTGCGGGAAGGCGAAGAGGATCGCAATCGCCACCACCTGCAACATCACAAACGGCAGAATGCCTTTGTAGATCGCACTGGTCGGCAGATCCGCCGGAGCCACCCCGCGCAAATAGAACAGCGCAAAGCCGAAGGGCGGCGTGAGGAAGGAGGTCTGCAAGTTCACCCCCACCAGCACGCCCAGCCAGATCGGATCAATGTCCAGCATCAAAAGCACGGGCGCGGTGATCGGGATCACGATGAAGATGATCTCAAAGGTATCAAGGATGAACCCGAGGAAGAACATGATGATCATCACCACCGCCACCGCCGCCAAGGGGCCGCCGGGCAGGTTGCTCAGGAACTCATGCACCAGATTGTCGCCGCCCATCATGCGGAACACGATGGAGAACACCGAGGCCCCCAGCAGAATGATGAAGACCATGCTGGTGATTGTCGCTGTTGCGATCATCGTCTCGCGCAGAATGCGGAAGGACAGGCGCCAGCGCAACGCTGCCAAGACCATCGCGCCAACGGCCCCGACCGAAGCCGCCTCGGTCGGTGTCGCAATACCGCCGAGGATCGAACCGAGAACGGCAAGGATCAGCAAGAGCGGCGGCACCAGCGCCACAAAGAAGTCCCGCAGAAGCTGGCCTTTTTCATCCGCAGGAACGGGTGTCGCAGGGCAGGAGGCAGGCGCAGTCACGGCCTTGAACAGGACATAGCCCATGTAAAGCGACACCAGTAGGATGCCCGGCAAAAGCGCCCCGGCGAAAAGGTCGCCGACCGACACGGGCGATGGCGCAAAGTTCCCCTTGGCCATCTGCACTTGCGAGTTGATGCCCGCGAGCATGTCGCCCATGAAGATCAAAACGGTCGACGGTGGAATGATCTGGCCCAGTGTCCCGCTCGCGCAGATGACGCCGGTGGCAAGCTTTGGATCATAGCCTGCCCGCAACATGGCAGGCAGAGAGATCAGCCCCATGGTCACAACCGTCGCGCCAACCACACCGGTTGAGGCGGCCAGCATCGCACCCACGATCACGACCGAAAAGCCAAGCCCGCCGCGCATATTGCCAAAGAGTTTGCCCATGGTCATCAGCAGTTGCTCGGCGATCTGACTGCGCTCCAGCATCACCCCCATGAAGATAAATAGCGGCACGGCGACCAAGACTTCGTTGGTCATGAAGCCGATGTAACGGTTCGGCAGAGAGCCGAAGTTCGATGGGTCGAAGACGCCAAAGCCGATGCCGACCAATCCAAAGAGCAACGACACACCAGCAAGCGTGAAGGCGACCGGAAAGCCCAAGAGCAAAAAGCCGATAACGCCAAAAAACATTAGCGCGGCGAGCATTTCGCCGATCAAAATCGGATCCATCAAACGGCTCCCTGCGGGTGGTCTGCGGGGATTTGGTCCCGGCTGTATTGCATGGATTTGGGCACCAGCTCAGCATTGCCGCTGAGCACGAGGATGGAGCGGATGATCCATGCAATCCCTTGAATTGCGAGTAGAAATGCAAAGCCGATGATGAAGGCCTTGAGAATATAAAGCCCCGGCATGCCGCCCACATTGGCGGACCCTTCTTGATAACCCCATGCGCGTGTCACGAAGGGCATCGAATAGGTGTAAACGATCCAGCAGAAGGGCAGCAGAAAAACGACCACGCCGATCAGGTCGATCAGCGCGCGGCGTGCCATCGTGGCGGGGCGGTAAAAGATATCGACCCGCACATGGTCGTCGCGCAGCAGGGCAAAGCCCGCAACGGCGGTGAACATCGCGCCGTTTAGCCAAATATAGAGATCTTGCATCCAAACGAAGCTGATCGCGAAAAGATAGCGCTGCACGACCACGGTGAAACAGACCAACACGATGCCGAGTGCGAGCCATGAGAAGAGATTGCCGATGAATAAGTTCACCGCGCAGATAACTCTGGCAATTGCTGCTAAAAAACGCACCTTGTCCCCTCTCCCGTCAAGTTCGTTTGACCGTCAATCAAAGGGAGGGGGCTAAATGTCAAGATTTAGATGGCGGGTGGCCCTCAACGGGCCGCATTTGTCCTGCCCGCAGTGGCAGGAGGGCAACCGAAGGGCGGGGCCGCTCAGTAGATGTTGGTTTCGGGGGCGCTGCCTTGCCGCACCGAGCCGCGGTACATCCCTTGGGAATTGAACGGTATGGCGATATTGCCCGCACCGTCCACGGCGATGACCCCGCCCGACCCGTCGTTGGGGGCCAGATCCTGCATCACCACATGATCGGCGGCGGTGGCAAGGTCTTCGCCCGCGTGTCGCATGCGTGCGGCGATTTCGCCCGCCGCGTTCCAGCGGATAAAGACCTCTCCATGTCCGGTGGCCGAGACCGCGCAGGTTGCGTTATCGGCGAATGTGCCCGCGCCGATCATCGGCGTGTCGCCGACGCGGCCCGGGGCCTTGGCGGTCATGCCCCCTGTTGAGGTGGCGGCGGCTATATTTCCTGCAACATCGCGCGCCACGGCCCCCACGGTGCCATGCCGCCGCGCCGGATCGTCCGAGACTTCGCCGCGCGCCCGCATCGCAAGCGTCTCTTGCAACGCGTCCCAGCGGGACTGGGTGAAAAAGTAGTTGCGGTCGCCGAATTCAAGCCCCGCTTGCCGCGCGATCTCGAGTGCGTTGGGGCCAATGAGCGTGACATGCTCGGTCCGCTCCATCACCGCGCGGGCCAGTTTCACCGGGTTCTTCGGGCCAAAGACACCGGCGACCGATCCCGCCCTGCGGTCGCGCCCGTCCATCACGGCGGCGTCCATCTCCTGCGCGCCTTCCGAGGTATAGACCGCGCCGCGCCCTGCGTTGAACAGGGGCTCATCCTCCAGCGCGCAGACCGCCGCTTCGACCGCGTCCATCGCGCTGCCCCATTCGCGCAGGATGGCTTCGCCCGCCTCCAGCGCGCGGGCGAGGGCGTCGTGATAGGCGGCCTCCTGCTCGGGGGTGATGTTTTCCTTGAGGATGGTTCCGGCACCGCCGTGAATGGCAAGGGAATAGGTCATGTCGGTCCTTTCGATCCGGGGGGAGGGCGTCTAGCCCGCAACCCGGTGCAGCATCTGGCGGCCCGGGGTCAGCCCCTGCACCTTTTCCACGATCGACCGCGCGTCGATCCCGAAGTGGCGATAAAGGTCGGCAATGGTGCCGGTCTGGCCGAAGTGCTCAACCCCAAGCGGCACGGTCTGGTGCCCAACGACCGAGCCCAGCCACGAAAGCGTTGCCGGATGCCCGTCGATCACCGTGATCAGCTTGCAGTCGCGCGGGAGCTGCCCCAGCAGCGTCTCGATATGGCTTTCCGCCGCCGCATTGCCCCGCGCGCGGGCGCGTTGCGCGGCTGTCCAGCCCGCGTTCAGACGGTCGGCAGAGGTCACCGCCAGTACGCCGACATCGCGGCGGCCTTCGGCGATGTTGCCCGCCGCTTTGATCGCTTCGGGCGCCACCGCGCCTTGATAGGCGATCACCACGTCGCAGTTCGGCCCCGGCTTGCGCAGCCAATAGGCCCCGTCGATGGCGCCTTGGCGGAAGTCCTCGTCGACCCGCTTGCCGGGCTGTTCGATGGGATTGGTGGTGAGCCGGAGATAGACCGAGCCGCCGGTCTCATCGCGCAGCCACGTGCGCTCGTCAGGGTCGCCTTCGCCGTCCTTTTGCAGATAATCGAAGGCCCACTGCATGATGACGGCCAACTCATCGGCAAAGGCGGGCTCGAAGCTCGCCAACCCGTCTTGGCTCATCCCGATCAGCGGCGTGCCGATGGACTGATGCGCGCCGCCTTCGGGGGCGAGCGTCACGCCCGACGGCGTGCCGACAATCATAAAGCGCGCATCTTGATAGCAGGCATAGTTCAACGCATCCAAGCCGCGGGCGACGAAGGGGTCGTAGACCGTGCCGATGGGAATGACCCGCTTGCCAAAGAGCGAATGCGACAGACCCGCCACACCCAAGAGCAGAAAGAGGTTCATCTCGGCGATGCCAAGCTCGATATGCTGGCCCTCGGGGGTGAACTCCCATTTCGCGGTGGAGGGGATTTTCTCGTTGATGAAAGTGTCGGCCTGTTCGCTGCGCGCGAACAGCTTGCGCCGGTTCACCCACGGGCCGAGGTTCGTGGTGCCGGTCACGTCGGGGGACATGGTGACGATACGCGCGGCCAGATCGCTGTCGCCTTTCGACAGATCGTCGAGGATCTTGCCAAAGGCCATTTGCGTGGAAATCTCGCGGTCGCTGGAAAGTTCGATCTGCGGCACCGGCAGGGTCGCGTCACCGTAGCGGCGGCGGCCCTTGGCAAAAAACGGCACGCGGTCGAGCGCAGCTTGCAGGGCATCGGGGTCGTCGACGGTGGCGAATTTCTCCCATTCCGCGCCCTCATTCACTCCCATGTGTTTCTGCCAATCGGCCATCTGACTTTTGGTCATCAGCCCGCCGTGGTTGTCCTTGTGCCCCGCGATCGGCGTGCCCCAGCCCTTGATCGTGTAGGCCAGAAAACAGACCGGGCGGTCGTGGTCGATGGCGGCAAAGGTCTCGGCCATGGTCTCAACGCAGTTGCCGCCGAGGTTCTCCATCAGTTCGGCCAGTTCGTCATCGCTGCGCGCGTCGATCAGTGCTGTGACATCGCCCTGATCGCCAAGCGCCTCCATCAGCCGCTCGCGCCAGACCGCGCCGCCCTGATAGGTCAGCGCCGAGTAAAGTTGGTTGGGGCAATTGTCGATCCAGTCGCGCAGCTTGTCGCCGCCCGGCTCGTCAAAGGCGGCGCGTTGCAGGGCGCCGTATTTCACCTTGACCACATCCCAGCCGAAGGCGTCGAAAATCTGCTCGATCCGTTTGAACAGCCCTTCACGCACCACCCCGTCGAGCGATTGGCGGTTGTAGTCGATGATCCACCATGTGTTGCGCAGATCGTTCTTCCAACCCTCTTGCAGGGCCTCATAAATATTGCCCTCGTCGAGTTCCGCATCGCCCACCAGCGCCACCATGCGGCCCAGATCGACATCCGCGCCCCAAACCTTCGCGGTGATGTAGTCCTGCACCAATGAGGCGAAGGAAGTCACTGCCACGCCAAGACCCACCGATCCGGTGGAGAAATCCACGTCGTCGATGTCCTTGGTCCGGCTGGGGTAGCTCTGCACGCCCTGAAATCCGCGGAAGTTTTCCATCTTTTCGCGGGTCTGATTGCCCATCAGATATTGCATCGCGTGGAAGATCGGGGAGGCATGGGGTTTGACCGCCACCCGGTCCTCGGGCCGCAGGGCGCTGAAATAAAGCGCCGTCATGATCGACACCATGGAGGCCGAAGACGCCTGATGCCCGCCCACCTTGATCCCGTCCACCTTGGGCCGGATGTGGTTGGCGTTGTGGATCATCCAATGCGACAGCCACAGCAGACGTTGTTCGATGGTTTTGAGCTGGGCAGGGGCGAGAGCGGTCATGGCAGGTCTTTCATCTTGAGGATCCCTCGGGCGGTGCCCTCCTCGACACCGCCCGCGACTGGTCCGGTCTTTGCCGGATCAGGCCGCTTGCATGTTATGCGCGCCAAGCGCGGCGTAAAGGTCATCAATGATGTCTTCCGCAGATTCCAGCCCAACCGAGAGCCGCACCAGCCCTTCGGCGATGCCATGCTCGGCGCGTTCCTCGGGGGAATAGGTGGAATGGGTCATGCTCGCCGGATGCTGGATCAGGCTTTCCGCATCGCCAAGGCTCACCGCGCGCTGAATGAGGTGCAGACGGTTCATAAAGGCGATGCCGCCCGGTTTGCCGCCCTTGACCTCAAAGGGGATCATGCCGCCGAAATTGCCCATCTGCCGCCGCGCCAGTTCGGCCTGCGGAAAGCTCTCCAGCCCCGGATAGGCGACATGCAGCACCGCCGGATGCGCTTCGAGCGCCTCGGCCACCTTGGCGGCCGTGGCGCAGTGCCGCTCCATCCGCAGTTCCAGCGTTTTGATCCCGCGCAAGAGCAGCATGGCGGTCAGCGGCGACATCACGGCACCGGTCATGTCTTTGAGCCCGACAAGCCGCACCTGCGTCATGTCCTCGGCACTGCCAACGACAAGACCCGCGACCACATCACCGTGGCCTGAGAGGAATTTCGTCGCCGAATGCAACACGATGTCCGCGCCATGTTCGATGGGACGGGTGATCACCGGCGTGGCATATGTGTTGTCGACCACCACCTTGGCCCCGGCGCGATGCGCAATGGCCGAGATCGCGGCGATGTCCACCAGACGGTTGTTCGGGTTCGCGGGGGTTTCGAAATAGACGATCTTGGTCTGAGCGCTGATCACCTCGGAAAGGTTTTCAGGCTCGGTCATGTCGACCAGCGTCACCTTGACGCCAAAGCGCGGCAGGCCGTGGGTCATAAATGCAAAGGTGCAGCCGTAAAGCGTCTTGTCGATGATGATCTCATCGCCCGCCTGCAGGAATGTCCAGAGCGTGGAGGTGATCGCCCCCATGCCCGAGGCGGTGGCGAGGCCCGCTTCGGCCCCCTCAAGGTTGGCAATGCGTTTTTCCAGATGGTCCAGCGTCGGATTGGAAATGCGGGTATAGAAATGCCCCGCGCGCTCGCCCGCGAACATGTCGCCGCCGGCCTCGGCGGTCTCGAAGGTGAAGGTCGAGCTCATGTAGATCGGCGGGTTCAGCGCGCCCTGTTCGCTTTGCGCGTCATACCCGTGGTGGATGGCGCGGGTGGAGAAGGATTTCTGGTTCTCGGTCATGGCTGGCCCCCTGATTGATTTTGAGGGCATGATCCGATGGCGCAAGAGGCATTTGGTTGCTAATGTATGCGCCGATTGCAGAGGATTTGGCATATCATGCCCCAAACACCCCGACTGGACGCTACTGACCGCCGCATCATCCGCGCGCTACAGCGCAATGGCCGGATGACGAACCTTGATCTGGCCGAGGAAGTTGGCCTGTCGCCTTCCCCCTGTCTCCGCCGCCTGCGCGCGCTTGAGAAAAACGGCGCGATCCGTGGCTATAGTGTGGAGGTCGACGCCAAGGCCTACGGCCTGCCGGTTACGGTCATGGTGCGGGTGACGCTCGATGGCCATGACGAGGGCACGGTGAAACGTTTTGAAAATAAGATTCGCGCGATCCCGGAGGTGCTGGAGTGTTTTGTGATGAGCGGATTGTCAGACTACCTGCTGCGCGTGGTGGTGGGCGATCTGGAAGACTACGAGCGTTTCGTGCGCGCCCGGCTGCACCCCATCGGCGGCATCGGGTCAATCGACACCAGTTTTGTCTACGGGGTGGTCAAACGCTCTCAGGTCTATCCTGACATCGGGGGCTGAGCGGGCGCGATTGAGGACGCCGAAACCATTTAACCGGTTTACAATTCCGCCCCCCTTGGGAAAGGTTCGCCCCAAGCCCCGAGGAGTCCCCATGACATTCGCCGCCACCCCCGCCCTGCAAGCCGTCGTCGACCACGCGCTGGCGCATGAGACTGACTGGCCCCGCTCGATGTATCACCCCGATGGGGCCTATGTTGGCAACCGCGAGTGGAACGAAAGCGGCCCTTGGACCGAGATCGTGGGCCCGGTAAAGCCGCGCGGCGGCCCGGCAGGGGTGATCCTGCACCGGGGGCAGCGGGTCGCCGATTGGGGCGATACGACGCGGACCGACATGACCTTTTCCATCGCCAAGAGCTACCTGTCGGTGCTGGCGGGGCTTGCGGTGAAGGATGGGCTAATCACCGACCTCGACGCGCCCGTGGGCGACAGCGTGCCGGGGCCGCATTTTGCGGGCGACCACAACGGGCGCATCACTTGGCGGCATATGTTGCAGATGAACAGCGAATGGCGCGGCGAGATTTTCGGCAAGGACGATCAGGTCGACCATTACCGCCAGATCGGGCCGGGCGCAGACAACAGCCGCAAGGGACAATTGCGCAAAGTCCGCCCACCGGGAAGCCATTACGAATACAACGACGTGCGGGTGAACGCGCTGGCCTATGCGCTGCTGATGCGGTTCGGCCGCCCGCTGCCAGAGGTGCTGCGCGCGCGGATCATGGGCCCGATCGGCGCCTCAGACGATTGGCGGTGGGAGGGCTATTCCACCTCTTGGATCGAGATGGCAGACAGGCGCGTTCAATCGGTCACCGGTGGTGGCCATTGGGGCGGCGGGCTGTTCATCGGCGCCGAAGATCACGCGCGCTTCGGCCAATTCATCTGCCAAAACGGCCAGTGGAACGGCGCGCAGATCTTGCCCGAAGGTTGGATGCAGCAAGCGCTGACGCCCACGCCGACACTGGATAAATACGGCTTCCTGTGGTGGCTGAACCGCGGGGCGGAGGCTGACCCCAAGCTGCCCGAAACCGCCTTTAGCGCGCAGGGCGCGGGTGGGCACACGATCTGGATCGCGCCGAAGCATGACATCGTGGCGGTGATGCGCTGGCTCGCCCCAACCGCCACGCCGCACTTTCTGCGCCAGCTTTTCGCTGCGCTGGCAGACCACTGAGATACGAAAGGAAAACCCCATGAAGATCGCGACCTTCGGCGTCGAAATGTGGATGAACGAGTTCGAAAACCACTGCCGCTACAACCTCGCCGAGACCTGCGTCGATTCGATCACATTGGGAGAGTTGATCGACATGGCGGGCGTCGACAATTCGGTGCTGGGCGAATTGCGCGGGATGCGCATGGGCTACGGCGCGATCGAAGGCTCGGACCGTCTGCGCGACGCAGTGGCGGGGCTTTATGAGACCCAGAGCCGCGAGAACATCCTGACCACCCATGGCACCATCGGGGCCAATGCCTTGGTACACCAAACGCTGATCTCGCGCGGTGATCATGTCATCGCCATCGTGCCGACCTACCAGCAGCACTACTCCATCCCCGAGAGCATCGGCGCAGAGGTCGAACTGCTGCACCTGCGCCCCGAGAACGGGTTTCTGCCCGATCTGAACGAATTGCGCGCCATGATGCGCCCTGACACGCGGATGATCGCCACCAACAATCCCAACAACCCGACCGGCGCGCTGATGGACCGCGCGATGCTGGCAGAGATCGCCGAGATCGCGCGCGGCAGCGAGGCTTGGGTGCTCTGCGATGAGGTCTATCGCGGCACCGATCAGACGGGTGATGGCTATACCGCCTCGATCTGCGATCTCTACGACCGCGGCATCAGCACGGCGGGCATGTCCAAAGCCTATTCGCTGGCCGGGCTGCGCGTGGGCTGGGTGGCGGGGCCGCAGGCGCTGCTTGAGAAGATCATGATCCACCGTGACTACAACACGATTTCCGTCGGGGGGATCGACGAGTATTTCTCGGCTCTCGCGCTTGAGAGCCGCGCGCAGATCCTTGAGCGCGCGCATCGGATCACCCGGGGGAACCTCGAAATCTTGGCAGATTGGGTCGAGGCGGAGCCGCTGATCTCATGGGTGAAACCCCAGTCGGGCACCACGGCGTTGGTGCAATACGACCTGCCACTGCGCAGCCGCGATTTCTGCACCCAGTTGCTGGAGGAAGAGGGCGTGCTTTTCACCCCCGGCAGCGCCATGGATATGGAGGGTTGGCTGCGCATCGGTTTCGCCAATTCGACCGCCGACTTGCAGGACGGGCTGGCACGTGTCTCAACCTTCCTCGCGCGGCAGAGCGTGGCCCAGACAGCCACGCAGCCTTAACCCATGACCGCCCTCCGCTGTGGTCATCGGTTCTGACGGGCCCACATGCCGCAGCGGCGCATCTCAGCCAACCTGATGGAGCCTATCATGCCGCCAGTCTCTGATCTGATCGCCCAATCCGCCGCGCGTTCCTGCGTGGTTCACCGCAAGATCGCAGGCGCGATTTCGCGCACCCCGGTGATCGCCTCGCGCCTGCCGATGGCAGAGGGCACGCGGCTTTTCTACAAAACCGAGAACTTTCAACACACCGGGTCGTTCAAGCTGCGCGGGGCCAGTGCCAAACTGACCACGGTGCCGCTGGACCGACCGGTCATCACCGCATCCTCCGGCAACCACGGCATCGCCTGTTCACGTGCCGCCCAGACCACGGGGCATGAATTGATCGTCGTGCTGCCCGAGACGGTTGTCGCCAAGAAACGCAAAACCATCGAAGGTTTTGGCACCAAGGTCGTGATCCATGGGTCGGATGCGTCGCTTTCGGAACGGCATGCGCAAGCCTTGGCCGAAGCCGAAGGCTACACCTATATCTCCCCCTACAACGACGCCGAGGTGATCGCGGGCCAAGGCACCGCCGCGCTGGAACTGCTCGACCAGATCGAAGGGATCGACACTGTCTTTATCTCGATGGGCGGGGGCGGGCTGATCTCTGGCATGGGGTCGGTGATCAAAGAGTTCTCGCCGCAAACCCGTGTGATCGGCGTGAGTGCCGCCAACAGCTGCGCTCTGGCGGCGTCGATCAAGGCGGGCAAGATCGTCGAGACGGACCATCTCGACACTTTGGCCGATGGCGTGGCGGGCGGGGTCGATGAAGGATCGCTCACCCTGCCGATGGCGAGCGCGGTGATCGACAAGATCGTATATTGCGACGAAGAACAAATCGCCGCCGCGCTAAAGGTGCTGGCATGGGAAGAGAATATGTTGGTCGAAGGGGCCGCCGCCTTGGCGTTGGCGGCCTATCTGGCGGAGCCGCAGAAATACGCAGGCCAAACCTCTGCCGTTTTGCTTTGCGGGGGCAACTATGAGGTCGCGCAGTTGCGCAGCATTCTCTGATTGCAGCCCGGCCCGCTGTGGCGTCAGCGGGCCGGGGCTCTTTGCCTCAGGGCATGTCGAACCGCAGATCAACCCAACGGCCCACGGGGATGTCACAGGGCGCACCCCCGGCCCAGCCATCCTGCCAGATCACCTCGCGGGTACGGACATCAAGCGCCGCCATTCCCGCGTCATAGCTGCAATCGACATAGACCAACCGGTTGCCATTCGCATCCTGCGGCACTTCGATCTGCCACCCTTTGGACGCAAGCGGCGGGACATCCGTCAATCTGTAGTGGCCAAGCCCAATCCGTTCGAACCGCGCCGCTAGGGGCACCGCTGGCTCTTCGCTGCTGTCGTGGAACAGCCGGACAATCGGGCTCGCTTCCTTGATGAACCCATTGGCATCCACAGTCGTGTTCGCCCCAGTCCACAGGGATTGCCACGCGCCCCACGCCCCGGTTGCCCGCACGCGAAAGGCCAGACCCGGCGTGTCGATCCCCACTGCGATCTGCCACAAGTTCGCGCTCTGCCCGCCCAAGGTGCTGTTGCCGCACAGCAGGCCAAAGACCCCATCCAGCGCCGAAAACGGATTGGCCCCAGCGGGTGCCTGTGCATGGGCGCCGCCATAGGCTGAGAAACTGCCCGAAAGCGCATGCGCGTCAAGGTCCGCCACAAGCGGCCCCGCATCCGCACCGATGCCGAAATCCCCCACGCGCAGCAGCCGGCCCACCGTCGCGTCACCCACGCTCTCCGTCAGCGCCGCGCCCGAGGCCATGCCGCTGGCGGCGTCAAAGGCCAGCGCGGTGGTCCACCCGCTGCCATCGGCGCTGACCTTGATGGCGAAATCATCCTGCCCCGCCGTGCCCATTTCGGCCCGTCCGGAAAAATCGGTCTGGAACAGCAGGCTCGCGGTATCGGCGGCGCTGGCTTTGTTGAGCTTCACTTGATGCCCCGCGCCTTCGTGGGTGAACAGGCTCGCCGGGGAAGAAACCGACAAGCGATTGCCGCTGTCGTGATCCGTGTTGATCCCCACCCCAGAGAGGTTCGCCAGATCGGGGGGCGACACCTCGGCCCATGCGCCCGCCACCCAACGGTGCAGGATCCCGGTGGATTTATCCAAGGCAAGCCAGCCGTCCTGTGGCGCGCTGAACTGCCAGGTCTCTCCAATCCAGACGGCCAGTTCGCCGACATGACCCGCCCAAGCCGCCGTGGGGGCGGTGCCGAGGGCATGAACCTCCCCCGCCTGCGGCAGGGCGGGCGGCGTGTTGGCGTCGAAACCTTCGACCGCAAGCTGCACCAGAAGGTCCAGCCGTTGCAGCGCTTCGTTGTGGGTCACATGTTTCTGCGCCTGTGCCGGCATCAGATAGGGAAGGGACAGGCGCTCTGAGGTGTCGGGCATCGGGGCTCTCCGGGTTATGGGTCGCCTGAGACTGTGTGAAAGAAGTCTTTCCAGCCTGACAACCCACCGCTCGGGCGGGGCGCAACGGCGCGGGGGGCTTGCCCGGCCGCGCCCCGCGCGCAAATTGCTGAACCGGGCTGCTTTCACATTCGCCAATCCGCCCTAACTCCCTGTCAGGCGGCACCTTTTCAATCCGAAAGCCGCAGTCTAACATCCCGCCACCGGCACGCAGGAAAGGCCCACGCTTATGTCTATGACCAAGATCGCCGTTGTTGGCATCGGCTATGTCGGGCTGTCGAACGCGGTGCTTTTGGCGCAGCACAATGACGTGACGGCGGTGGATCTGAACGCGGACAGGGTGGCGCAGGTGAATGCGCGCCACGCGCCGATCGTCGACCCCGAGATCGAGCAATACCTCGCCCAAAAGCCGCTCACCCTCAAGGCCAGCACCGAGCCGGAGGCGGCATACCGTGAGGCCGACTATGTGCTGATCGCCACGCCGACGAACTATGACCCGCGCACCAATGTTTTCGACACCTCCAGTGTCGAGGCCGTGGTGCGGGATGTTCTGGCGGTTGCGAAAACGGCCACCATCGTTATTAAATCCACGGTGCCGGTGGGCTATACCGCAGGTCTGTCTGCCGCGTTGGACACCGATCAAGTGATCTTCAGCCCGGAATTCCTGCGCGAAGGCCGCGCGCTTTATGACAATCTGCACCCCTCGCGGATCGTCGTCGGCGAAGACAGCCCCCGTGCGCGGCGCTTTGCGCAACTGCTGGCCGAGGGGGCAATCGACGATGATATTCCCATGCTCTTTACCGGTGCCTCCGAGGCAGAGGCGGTCAAACTCTTCGCCAATACTTTCCTCGCCATGCGGGTGGCGTATTTCAATGAATTGGACAGCTATGCGCTGACCAATGGGTTAGACACGCGCCAGATTATCGACGGTGTCTGCCTCGACCCGCGCGTCGGCGGGCATTACAACAACCCATCTTTCGGCTATGGCGGCTATTGTTTGCCCAAGGATTCCAAGCAGTTGCTGGCGAACTATTTGGATGTGCCGCAGAACCTGATCAACGCCGTGGTCGAGGCGAACCGCACCCGCAAGGATTTTGTGTCAGAGCAGATCATGGCACTTGGCCCGCAGCGGGTGGGCATCTACCGGCTGGTGATGAAGACCGGGTCGGACAATTTCCGCCAAAGCTCGGTCCAAGGGATCATGAAACGGCTCAAGGCCAAGGGCATCGAAGTGATCGTCTATGAACCTGTGTTGCAGGAGGACCAGTTCTTTGGTTCGGAGGTCACCCGCGATCTGGAGGCCTTCAAGGCGCGCGCGGATGTGATCGTGGCAAACCGCAATCACCCCGATCTGGCGGATGTCCCGGACAAGGTCTTTACCCGCGACCTTTTTGGCGCGGATTAACGGACGGGCGGCACTCCTCAACGCGCTTTGGAATGGTGGGCCGCAGCGGGGCGAGGATAGCAGCCGTTGCCCGCCTTCCGCGACCGGAAGGCGGGTCTCACCACCGCCTAATCCGCGGTTGCCGGGGCCATAGGCGCAAGGTCCAACCCGCCCACCTGCGCCAGATGCTCCAGCAGGGCGTCGACCCCTTGACCGGACTTCAATGCGCAAAAGACCGTCGGCAGGACTGGCCGCATCCGCGCGCTGTCACGCTGCATGACCTCAAGCGAGGCCCCGACATGGGGCGCGAGATCGGTCTTGTTGATCACCAGAATGTCGGACTTGGTAATCGCCGGACCGCCTTTGCGGGGGATTTCCTCACCCGCTGCCACGTCGATCACATAAAGCGTCACATCCGCCAATTCAGGGCTGAAAGTGGCCGACAGATTGTCGCCGCCGCTTTCGATCAAGACCACGTCCACCTCAGGGTGGCGCGCGACCATCTCTGCCACGGCGGCAAGGTTGATCGAGGCATCTTCGCGGATTGCCGTATGCGGGCAGCCGCCGGTCTCGACCCCGATGATCCGGTCTTGGGGCAACACCTGCATCCGCATCAGCGCTTCGGCATCCTCTTGGGTGTAGATGTCATTGGTGATCACGCCGATTGACAGCCGGTCACGCAGGGCGCGGCAAAGCGCTGCCGTCAGGGTGGTTTTGCCCGCGCCCACGGGGCCGCCGATGCCGACGCGCAAAGGGCCGTTGTTGCGTTTCATGTGCGGAAAATCCTCGAATACTGGGTTTCGTGTTTCATGGCGGCGATGTCACTTAAAAAGGCGGTGGAGGAGAGATCGTCGAGCGTGCCCGCCGCCGCCCCGGCAACTTCGAGACAGACTGGCGCGAGCGCGCGGATGACGATCTGCCCCTCGGTCTGCCCCAAGGGAATAAGGCGCATGCCTGCGGTGGCAAGATTGGCGGCAAAGGCGTGCAAGAACATCTCTAGCGTTTGGCGCAGCGGCAGCGCTTGCAGACGCGCCGCGTGTCCTACGGCAACAGGATAGCAAAGCGGCGGCAGGTCGACCTGCCAGATCGCGGCACTTGCGCGGGCAAAGGCTTCGCCTTGCAGCACGGTCTCTTTCAACCGCTCGGCAGAGGCGGCAAAGACGCGGGCCTGCGCGTCGATCTCTGCCGGGTCATCCGCGCGATAGGCCGCCGCGAGGAAAAGCGCATCGGCCTGTCCCGCGCCGTGCCGCAGCACGCTGGACAGCCAGTCGGCCAAAGCATCTTGATCCGTCACCGCCCCGTCCTGCACCGCCCATTCCAGCCCGTGGCTATAGGCAAATGCCCCCACCGGATAGGAGGGGGAGAGCATCTGCACCAGCGTCAGAAGCGCGTCGGCCTGCAGGGTTTCAGCCATGCGCGTGGTCGTGGTGCTGGGCGGGGTCGTGATCATGCGCATGGTCGTGATCATGAACGGCGTGATGGACAGGGCCGTGGTCATGCCCATGGGTGCGCCCATGGCCATAGGCACCGCCTTCGGGGCGGAAGGGGGCGGTGATCTCTCGCGTGGCGGCACCAATCTGGCCAAGCATCTTGGCGATCACATGGTCGCGCTGGATCACAAGCCGGTCGGCGTCGATCTGGCAGGGGGTATGTCGGTTGCCGATGTGCCACGCGATGCGCGGCAGGTCGGGGCCGGTCACTTCCAGCAGGTCTTCGTCGGCGGCCACCACCTCAACCACGCGCCCGTCGGCCAGAACAAAAGCGTCGCCGTGGTCAAGCGAGGTGGTCTGCGCCAAATCGACCAGAAACGGCAGCCCGCCCGCTGTGGTCAGCACCTTGCGGCGCAGAAAACGCCCGTCATAGGTCAGTTCTACCCGGTCACTGGCATCGGACCACGCTTCGGCGCGGCGCATGTCTTGGCATAGGATGGGGGTCATTTCGATCTCGTCAAAACAGGAAATAGCGCTGCGCCATGGGCAGCACAGAGGCAGGTTCACAGGTCAGCAACTCACCGTCGGCGCGGACTTCATAGGTTTCGGGGTTCACCTCGACCTTGGGCAGCGCATCGTTCAGCTTTAGATCGCGCTTGCCGATCTCGCGGGTGTTGCGCACGGCGAGGGTTTGTTTGGCAAGGCCAAGCCTGCCGCCCACGCCCGCCGCCTCTGCCGCTTCGCTGATAAAGACCACGGCAGAGTTTTCCACCGCGCGGCCATAGGCCCCGAACATGGGCCGCGAATAGACCGGCTGCGGGGTCGGGATAGAGGCGTTTGGGTCGCCCATCTGCGCACAGACGATGCTGCCCCCCAAAAGCACCATCTCGGGCTTCACTCCGAAAAAGGCGGGGTTCCACAGCACCAGATCGGCGCGCTTGCCCTCTTCGATGCTGCCGATATGGGTCGAGATGCCATGCGCGATGGCGGGGTTAATGGTGTATTTCGCAATGTAGCGGCGGACGCGGAAGTTGTCGTTCTCGCCCGTCTCTTCGGCCAGCCGCCCGCGCTGCTTTTTCATCTTGTCGGCGGTCTGCCATGTGCGGATCAAGACTTCTCCGACCCGGCCCATGGCCTGACTGTCGCTGGCGATGATGGAAAAGGCCCCCATGTCATGCAGGATATCTTCGGCGGCGATGGTCTCTCTCCGGATGCGGCTTTCGGCAAAGGCCACGTCCTCGGGGATGGATTTATCAAGGTGGTGACAGACCATGAGCATGTCGAGATGCTCTTCCAGTGTGTTGACCGTGAAGGGCCGCGTGGGGTTGGTCGAGGAGGGCAGCACATGCTCTTCGCCGCAGATCTTGATGATATCCGGCGCATGGCCCCCGCCTGCGCCTTCGGTGTGGAATGCGTGGATCGTGCGGCCTTTCATGGCCTTTACGGTATGTTCGACAAAGCCGCTTTCATTCAGCGTGTCGGTGTGGATCATCACCTGCACATCCATGGCGTCGGCGACGCTCAGGCAGCAGTCAATCGCGGCAGGGGTGGTGCCCCAATCCTCATGCAGTTTCAGCGCACAAGCGCCCGCGTTGATTTGTTCTTCAAGGGCGGCGGGCTGGCTGGCGTTGCCTTTCCCCGCGAAGGCGAGGTTCATCGGAAAGGCATCTGCCGCCTGCATCATGCGCCCAATATGCCAGCCGCCGGGCGTGCAGGTGGTGGCCAATGTGCCATGCGCGGGGCCGGTACCGCCGCCGAGCATGGTGGTCAGCCCCGAATGCAGCGCGTCTTCGATCTGTTGCGGGCAGATGAAATGGATGTGGCTGTCAAACCCGCCTGCGGTCAGGATGCGCCCTTCGCCCGCGATCACCTCGGTGCCCGGTCCGATGATGACATCGACCCCCGGTTGCGTGTCAGGGTTGCCCGCCTTGCCGATCTTGGCGATGCGCCCGTCTTTCAGCCCCACATCGGCTTTGTAGATGCCGGTATGGTCGACGATCAGCGCATTGGTGATGACCGTGTCCACGGCCCCGCCTGCTCGGGTCACCTGCGACTGGCCCATGCCGTCGCGGATCACCTTGCCGCCGCCGAATTTGACCTCTTCGCCATAGGCGGGGGCGTTTTGACCGCTGTGTTCGGTGGTCAGGTCGCGCTCAACTTCGATGATGAGGTCCGTGTCAGCCAGCCGCACCCGGTCGCCGACCGTGGGGCCGAACATGGCTGCATAGTCACCGCGTTTGATCTGTGCAGGCATCAGAGGTCTCCCATCACCGCGCTGTTAAAGCCAAAGATCCGCCGCGCCCCGCGGATCGGGATCAGCGATACCTCACGCCGTTGGCCGGGCTCGAACCGCACAGCGGTCCCCGCCGCGATATCAAGCCGGTGCCCCCGTGCCGCCGCGCGGTCAAACTCAAGCGCGGGGTTGCTCTCGGCGAAATGGTAGTGGCTGCCCACCTGCACCGGGCGGTCACCGGTATTGGCCACCATGAGCGTGATCGCCTCGCTGTCGGCATTCAGGGTCAGCAGGCCCGCCGCCGGAAAGATCTCTCCGGGGATCATGCTTTTGCTGTTTTCAGGTGGCGCATGGCAAGGATCAGGCCCGACAGCACAAAGGCAAGCCCGGCGACAATATAGACCGCCAGCGATCCGTCACTCTCTGCGCCATGGCCATGGGGGAGAGGCGCTGTATGGGCAAAGGCCGCCATGGCAAGCGACATGAGCGGCAGGGCAAGAAGGGGGGCAAAACGCGGCATGAAATGTCCTTATCTGATGGGGTTGTGCACGGTGACCAATTTGGTTCCGTCGGGGAAAGTGGCTTCGACTTGCACTTCGGGGATCATCTCGGCCACCCCCTCCATACAGTCGTCTCGGGTGATGACATGGGCACCGGCCTGCATCATATCGGCCACGCTGCGCCCGTCCCGCGCGCCTTCGACCACGGTGTCGGTGATCAGCGCGATGGCTTCGGGATGGTTCAGCTTGACCCCCCGCGCAAGGCGCTTGCGGGCGACCTCGGCGGCCATGGAGATCAGCAGTTTGTCTTTTTCTCGCGGGGTCAGTTGCACGTCAGGTCATCCATGATCGGGGGAGGGTGTCACCGCTCAGTTCACCCAAGATCGGGACGAGCGACTGGCGAAGGTCGAAACTGTCTGCCGCGAGGATCCGCGCGACCAGCAGGTCAGGGCCGATCAGACTGGCCCCGGCGCTGGCGGGCAATTGGCCGCGGAGCCGGGCAAGCCGCGCTTCGGCATCGGGCGCGACATAGATAATCGTGGCAAGGGCGCCCGCGCCCGCCGCGATATGAGGGGCCGCCAGATGGGCGGTGACATCGCCGCTAAGCGTCATCGCGTCGTGGAACAGCGGGCGTCCCGCGCGGCTGACCTCGATCCGGTCGCGGAAATGGGCCTGTCGAAGGGTTTCGCCCATGGCGGCGCGGCCAAAGACCAGCGGCTCAACCAGCAGGAGGGAGGCATCTTGCGCCAGATCGACCGACAGCCGCCGCCGCAGCGCGCATCCGTCATAAAGGATCGTCTCTTGCGGCAGCCAATGCAGCGTCGCGCCGGAGTCTACGGCGAGGGTGTTGCGCAGGTTTGCCACTTGCCCCGGTTGCGCGCGATAGGCGCGTTCGGCGGCCTGCGTGGTGAGGCTGAGCGCGGCCTTGGCCTCTGCACGGGCGGTCAGGGTGAAGGCATCGCCGCCCGTGATGCCACCTGCGGAATTGATAATGATCGCTTGCAGCATCGCGGGGTCGGGGCGCGGAAAGAGCAGCTTCATCGCGCCCGATTGCCGCAAATCCCCCAGCATCGAGCCACCCCGCGCGGCCTTGGCCGAGACCATCGCCGCACCGATCGCGCGCGGCTGCACGGGGGTCGCTTGGGGGCTGTTTATGCTGGTGTCGACGAGAATGAGAATGGCTCCGCCCGGAAAGGTATGATGATTTTTTAATCACCATAGAGACGGGGGAGAGTCATCGCCGAGGCGGTGCAGGGTCGCCAGCGCGCTGCGTTTGCCCAAATAAAGGGCGGAAATTCGCGGATGTGTCGTAATCTTGGGCGGTGCAAGAATGGCGCGGCGGCCCCGCGTTGAGGGCCGCCGCTGTCGTCAAATCCCGATCAAGGGCGCAGCATGACCTTGCCGCCACGGCCCGTGGTCAGTGCGGCCTTCATCGCCTCGGTCACATCGGCCAGCGGGTAGGTGCCGCCTGTGTCGAGGGGGAGCTGCCCCTTCGCGGCGAGTTGCACCAGCTCACCAATCAGACGGCCCCGCGTCTCAGCCGCCATGTCACCACTGACGCGCGAACCCCAGAAGCCTTTGACGGTGATGTGCTTCATGATCAATTCGCCCGAGGACATGGAAAGCGGTTGGCCCGTCGCCGTGCCGAAAACGATCAATTCCCCATCCTTGCCCAGAAGCTCGACCAATTGACCGCCCAACTCACCGCCGACCGAGTCGATGGCCGAAACCGCGCCGTCTTTGCCGATCAACTCGCGCGCCTTGCTCTGCCAATCCGCATCTTCGGTGGAAAGCACGTTCTCCGCGCCGGTGTCGCGCATTTCTTCGGCGGCACCTTCGCGGCGGACGAGGTTCAGCAGCTTGATCCCGCGTGCCTTGGCCAGACCGACCATGATCTTGCCCACCGCGCCGTTGGCGGCGGTTTGGATCAACCATTCGCCTTCGCCGACCTTCAGGGTCTCCAGCAGGGACAGGGCGCTGAACGGCATGGCGATCAACTGCGCACCGGCCTCGTCCGAGATCGCCTCGGGCAGGGGCAGCAGGCCGGCAGCGGGGGCGGTGAAATACTCAGCCCATGCGCCGTGGAACCCGGCCGCCGTGACCCGTTTGCCGATCAGCGCTTCGTCAACGCCTTCGCCCACAGCCTCGACGATGCCAAGCGCTTCAGAGCCGCCGATGGCACCGGGCAGTTCGGGCTTGTAGCCATAGTTGCCGCGCACGGTCCAAAGGTCGTGGTTGTGAATGGGCGACAGCACCATGCGGACCAGCGCTTCGCCTGCGGCGGGTGCGGGTTTGTCGGTTTCGCGGGTGGTCAGAACCTCGGCGGGCTCGCCGAATGTGTCGTGGATGGCAGCGAACATGCTGTTTCCTTTCAGGTTGGGAATTGGCCCCCAGTGGGGGAGAGTTGGGCAGAGGTTTCAGCGCGGGCCATGCGCAGGGCTGCATCGCTGCGCGCCAGTTTGGCCAGCACCGCCGCGCCGAGCCATTTGGCATAGAGCATGCGGGCGGTGGTTTCGGGGTCAGACAACGCACGAACGGTCCCATCCTCTGCGCCTTGGCGCAGCAATTGGGCAATCCGGGCGACCAATGCGTCGACACCCTGATCAAGTGTTTCGCGCATGGAATCCGACAGATCAGCTACTTCGGAGCCGAGTTTCACCACCAAACACGCATTGGCGATCCCCGGGGCGCTAGATTGGCTGAGCCATGCAGACCAGAAACTGTCGAGCTTGTCGCCCGCCGTTCCCGGGGCTGCAATCAGCGCATCGACGCGGTCGAGATAGGCCTCGATGTAATCGGCCAGCATCGCGGTGCCAAAAGCCTCTTTCGACGCGAAGTAATAGTAGAACGACCCTTTGGGCACGCCGCTTTCGCTCAGGATCCGCGACAGGCCAACGCCAGAGAACCCGTGCCGCAGCACGAGGCTACGTCCGGTGTCCAAGATGCGTTGCCGCGTCTGATCTGATTTCTTTGCGTCCGTCATGAGGGGCATCTATGAAATAATAGACCGGTCGTCTAGTGCGCTCGCGTGAATGTGAGGCGCGGACCCCGTGATGATTGGAAAGCGGTGAAAAAACCTTTCCCTGTAACATCTTATATATTAGATTCTCAGTAACGGCCCGACGCGCAACGATAAGGAATGGGATAGTAGGATGAACCAAAAGATTGCTCTGATCACAGGGGCCGGGAGCGGCGTCGGCCTCGCCTGCGCGCAAAGGTTGGCGAAAGACGGTTTCACTCTCGTTCTCACCGGGCGGCAGCAGGATAAGATCGACGCTGCCTGTGCTACGCTTGACGGGCAGGGGCATATCGCCGTGGCTGCGGACGTGGGGGTTGAGGCCGATGTCGACGCGCTTTTCGACAGAGTGGAGGCGACCTTCGGGCGGCTGGACCTGCTGTTCAACAATGCCGGGCGCAATGGTCCGGCGGTTGAGGTGGATGCGCTCAGCGTGGCGGAGTGGAATGACATCGTCGCGACCAATCTGACCGGCTCTTTCCTCTGCGCCCGCGCGGCCTTCGCCTTGATGAAACGCCAAAGCCCAAAGGGCGGGCGGATCATCAACAACGGCTCGATCAGCGCCCATGTGCCGCGCCCTCTGTCGGTGCCCTATACGGCGACGAAACACGCGATCACCGGGCTCACCCGCGCGCTGTCGCTCGATGGGCGCGCGCATGACATCGCTTGCGGGCAGATCGACATCGGCAATGCGGCCAGCGAGATGACGGAGCGGATGAAAGACGGCATCCTGCAACCGAACGGCAGCCGCATGTCCGAGCCACGCATGGATGTGAACGACGTGGCCGAAACGCTGTCATACATGGCGAAGCTGTCGCTCGACTCCAACGCCATGTTTGTCACCGTGATGGCCACCAAGATGCCATTTGTCGGGCGCGGCTAAGCCGTCAAAGCACCTTGCCCGGGTTCATCAATTGGCCCGGGTCGAGCACGGCTTTGATCTGCTCCATCAACTCCAGCGCGACCGGGTCTTTATAGCGGCGCAGTTCGGCCCGTTTGAACGTGCCAATGCCATGTTCCGCCGAGAATGAGCCGCCCATCTGGTGCACGATATCATGCACGATGCGGTTGAACGTGCTGTATTCTGCAAGGAAATCGGCATCGGCCATATCGACGGGGCGCGACAGGTTGAAATGCAGGTTGCCGTCGCCGAAATGGCCAAAGGGGCAGGGGCGCAGTCCGGGCATATGTTCCATGCATGCTTGAGTCGCCTCGCGGATGAAATCAGCCACGCGCGAGACCGGCACGGATACGTCATGCTTAATCGACGCGCCCTCAGGCTTTTGCGCTTCTGAGAGGTTTTCCCGCAGCGCCCAAAGCGCGTCCTTCTGCGCTTCCGATGCGCCGATCACGGCGTCGATGATTTCTTCCGCCTCAAACGCTGCTTCCAACGCCGCCTCCAGCCGGGCATCAAGGTCGGCCTGCGCGCCATTGCCGGTGAGTTCGATCAGGCAATAGGCCGGATGGGTCTCTGCCATCGGGTCGCTACAGCCGGGCGCGTGGTCGATCACCATTTGCAGGCCAAGCCGGTCGATATATTCAAAAGTCGAGAGCGTGTCCGCCGTTTGGCCACGCATCCGGGCATAGAGCGCGAGCGCGGGGTCGGGGCCGGTGCAGGCCACCAGCGCCGTGGCGCGGGCGGTGGGCTTGGGGAAAAGCTTGATCACCGCTGCCGTGATGATGCCAAGCGTTCCTTCGGCCCCGATAAAGAGGTGTTTGAGGTCAAAGCCAGTGTTGTTTTTCCGCAGCCCGCCCAGATCATTCAGCACCCGGCCATCGGGCAGAACCGCTTCGATCCCCAGCACCAGATCGCGGGTATTGCCATAGCGCAGCACCGCCGTGCCGCCCGCGTTGGTCGAAAGATTGCCGCCGATCTGGCAGGACCCTTCGGAGGCGAGCGACAGCGGGAAGAGCGCATCAACCTCATCCGCAGCCGCTTGGATATTGGCGAGGATACAGCCCGCCTCAACCGTCATGGTTGCGTTGGTCGGATCGACCCCCCGAACGCGGTTCAGCCGGCCAGTCGTGAGGATGATCCCGCCGTCCGGCACGCCGCCCCCAGCCAGACCGGTGTTGCCGCCCTGCGGGGTCACCGGCACCTGTGCGGCATGGCACAGACGCATGCAGGCGGCGACCTCCTCGGTGGAGCCGGGGCGGATGAGGGCCAGCGCCGTGCCGCGCCGAAGCCCGCGATCTTCGATCAGCCGCGCGTCGAAATCCTTGGCGTCGGTCACGACATGGGCGGCACCGATGGCTTGGCGCAGATCATCGAGCAGAGCGCTATGGTTTTGCCCGTCCGTTTCGGGCGCGCGGCGTGGCGCGGTCAGAGTGGTCATCTGGGTCATCCTTTAGCGCTGGTCGGCGTCGACTTTTTTCTGGGCCGCCGCGCGCAGCTTGCTGATGGTGGTGCGGGTCGAGATCTGCTCGGGGTCGGTTACAAGCTCGATCAGGGCCGGGCGGCCACTTTCGCGGGCGCGGATGAAGGCGGCGGCGAAATCCTCGGTCTTGGTCACCCGTTCAGCATGAGCGCCCAGCCCCTCGGCCATCTTGACGAAATCTTGGTTCTGCAAAGTGGTGCCCGAGATGCGCTCGGGGTGGTCGCGTTCTTGGTGCATGCGGATCGTGCCATAGATGCCGTTGTTGAACAGCAGCACGATGGGCCGCCCGCCATATTGCGCGGCGGTGGCAAGTTCATTGCCGCTCATCATAAAGCCGCCATCGCCGACGAAGGAGAGCGTCAGGCGCTCCGGTTCGGCAATCGAGGCCGCGACGGCGGCGGGCACGGAATAGCCCATCGCACCACAGGTCGAGCCGACAATCCGGCCCGGACGGCCAAAGCGCAGGAACCGTTGCGCCCAGCCGGTGTGGTTGCCCGCGTCGAGCGTGACCACCACATCATCGGGCAGCTCGTCGCGCAGCTGCGCAAGTGCCACCCCCATGTCGAGATCCCAGTCGCCGCCATTGGGCGCTTCGGTATCGGTGAGGTAATCGGCGTGGAGTTTCTCGCACCAACCGCCCCACGCCTCAGCGCGGCCCAGATCGACACCGTCCAAGGCGGCAGCGACAGAAACGGGTGCTGCAGCGATGCCCAGATCTGGCGAATAGACGCGCCCGATCTCATCCGCGTCGGGGTAGAGATGCACCAGCCGCGTCTCGGGGTTGGGCGATTGCATGGTGGTGTAGGTCTTGGTCGTCATCTCCCCCAAACGCGCGCCGATCACCACGAGCAGATCCGCATCGCGTTGATGCGCATAGAGGCTGGGCGCGGTAGAGGTGCCGAAATCGCCTGCATAGACGGGCGAGAGGTTGTTGACGATGTCTTGCCGCCGGAAAGAGGTGGTGACGGGGATCTTGTTGGCCTCGGCAAAGCGGGTGATGGCCGCCGCACTCTCATCCGACCAGCCCGAGCCGCCGAGCAGCAGCAGGGGCCGTTCGGCCTGCGCGATCTCGGTCTTGAGCATGTCGAGATTGTCAGGCGACAGCCCAGCATGGGTCGCCGTATAGGGCCGCGCGTCGGCGACGGAAACCACCTCGGTCAGCATGTCTTCGGGCAGGGAGATCACCACCGGGCCGGGGCGGCCCGAGGTCGCCACGCGGAAGGCGCGGGCCATGTATTCCGGCACGCGCGCCGGGTCGTCGATCTGGGTGGCCCATTTGGCGATCGGGCCGAACATGGCGCGGTAGTCGACTTCTTGAAACGCTTCACGGTCAGTCGTGTCGCGGGCGATTTGACCCACCAGTAGGATCATCGGCGTGCTGTCTTGTTGCGCGATATGCACACCGATGGCCGCGTGGCAGGCGCCGGGGCCACGGGTGACCATGCAGATGCCGGGCTTGCCCGTCAGCTTGCCATAGGTCTCGGCCATATTGGCGGCCCCGGCCTCGTGCCTTGCGTTGATAAGGCTGAACTTGTCCTGCACATCATGCAGCGCATCGAGCACCTCAAGATAGCTTTCGCCGGGCACGCAATAGGCGGTGTCGGCACCGTGGATCAGCAGTTGATCCACAAGGACCTGTCCGCCGGTCCGCGCCTTGAGGGAAGTTTTTTGCAGCATGGAGAAGGCTCCGTTTCGTTCGTTCTAAGATTTAAGTATGTGTGGCCGCTTGGCTTTTCGGGTTGGGGTTCCTGGACTTTTGGAAGGCCAGGATAACGCCCGCGATGACCAACCCCGAGGCGGTGAGCCGCAGATCGGGGTAGATCAGCAGCAAGGACGCCCCGAACAGCACCACCGACAGCACATTGGACAGTCTGCCGAAGTAGTAGCGCTGCAAGGCGGCGGCCAGCAGGATGACGCCAATGGTGGCCTGCAACAGGACCAGCGTGATCTGGGTGACCGAACCCTGCATCAGGATCGCCGGTTCATAGACGAACATGAAGGGCACGATAAAGCCGGTGGCACCGAGTTTCACCGCAGCCCAACTCGCCTCGACGATCTTGGCGTGCGATAGGGTGTTGGCTGCATAGACCGCCATGGCGACGGGGGGTGTGATGGCCGACAGGATGGCGAAGTAGAACACAAAGAGGTGCGCCGCTTCGACCTGTACGCCCAGCTTCACCAGCGCCGGAACCAGCAGGGCGACCTGCACGATATAGGCGGGTGTTGTCGGCATCCCCATACCAAGGATGATGCCCGCGATCATCGACAGGAACAGCGCGATGACCAGCGTGTCTTGGGCCGCTTCGATCACGAAGTTCGAGAAGGTGAGGCCAAGGCCGGTAATGTCGATCACGCCCACCACGATGCCCGCACAGGCACAGGCCGCGGCAATCGCCAGCACGTTGCGCGCGCCGCCCTCAAGCGCTTCGAGGATGTTGTCGATGGTGACGTAATGCCGTGTCGTCTTGCGCAGGGCCGCGACCGGCACGACCGAGATGATACCGCAAAGTGCTGCATAGGGAGCAGAGTAGCCCATCATCAGCACGCCCACGATAATCGCCAACGGCAAGAACAGGTGGCCGCGTTCAAGCAGCACGATCTTCAGCGGCACTTGATCCTCTTTCGGGACTGAGCCGATGCCCTTGCGCTTGGCCTCAAAATGGACCGCCGCGAAGAGCGCGACATAGAACAGAACCGCGGGGGCCAGCGCATATTTCGCGACCGTCAGGTAGCCCACGCCGAGGTATTCCGCCATGACAAAGGCCGCAGCCCCCATCACGGGGGGCATGATCTGCCCGCCCGTCGACGCCACGGCCTCAACCGCGCCCGCGAAGGCGGGTTTGAACCCCATGCGTTTCATCAGCGGAATAGAGAAGGTGCCGGTCGTCATCACATTGGCCACGGCAGAGCCAGAGACCGAGCCGAAGAGGCCGGAGGTCACACAGGCCACCTTGGCCGGGCCGCCGACCTGACGCCCCGTAAGCGCCACCGCAAAATCCATAAAGAGCTGGCCGACGCCCATCCGCTCGACCAACGAGCCGAAGAGGATGAAGAGCACCATATAGGTTGCCGAGACCGCGATCGGGATGCCGAAGATGCCTTCGGGTGTCATGAACAATTGCTCAAGGATCACCGAAGGCAGGGTGGAGGTGAAAGCCAGACCGTAGCCGAGAAACAGCAGGGCGGTGATGGGCAGCATCGGCCCGAGCATCCGTCGAGTTGCCTCAAGCAGCAGAACCACAAGAGTGATCCCCACCACGATATCCATCGGCATCAGAGGGTCGACGTAGAGAAACCGCTGCGTGATGTAATTAAGGTTAAAGGAAGGATAGAGTGCGGCCCCCGCCGCGATAAGCCCGATGACCACATCATACCAACTGGGCACATCATTGCGCAGACCCTTGCGGTTCACCGTCAAGAAAATCAGCAAAAGCGCCAAAGCGACGTGCACGCCGCGCATAATATAGGGGTTAGGCGGGCCAACGAAGGCGACGTAGAGATGCCAAGCAGCCATGCCGATCAGGATCAGCCTTGCTATACGGGTAATCAGGGGCATCTTGTCCAGAAAGATCGACAGTTGCATGGGGGTTCTCGCGTCTAGAGTGGAAGGCGGCCCTTATGCGTCATCGCGCGGAATGCGCGGGGCAGGGCCTTTAGGGGGGTAGGTCGGACGGAGCATGGCCCCGGCCGACCCGTTTCTCGTCAGGGGTGGATTACATCCCCGAGACGCCACGCTCTGCGTAGAACTCTTTCGCGGCGGGGTGGAAGGGCACGCCGATGTCTGTGGCCATTTCCTCAACCGTCAGGTCTGCCATGGATTTACTGATCGCGGCAAAGCTGTCGTTATTGTCGGCAATCGCGCTGAGCACCGATTTGATGATCTCACCGTCATAGTCGCAGGGCGCGACCATATGGGTGTCGTAGCTGATCGCGTGCACGGTCTCATCGAAACCGGGATAGGCACCGGCTTTGACTTCGCGACGCTGGAAGGCGGCGTTCTTGTCCTTGAAATAGGCAAAGGTCTCTTCGTCCACGTCGACCAGACGGATTTTGCGCGAGGACGCCAGATCCATCACCGAACCGGTCGGCAGCGACGAGCCAAGGGTGAAGAAATCGGCCTGACCGTCTTTCATCTGCGAAGCAGAGTCGGAATAGGACGTGTTGGCCACGCTATCGAGATCATCGAACGTCATGTCAGCAGTCGACAAAAGCTCGCGCGTCAGGAATTCGCCGGTGTTGCCAAGCTGTTGCGTGGTCAGGCGTTTGCCCTTCATGTCGGCGATGGTCTTGATGCCGGAATCCTCAAGCGCGACGATCTGGAAATACTGCGGATAGAGAATGCCAAGGTTGCAGACATTGGTGGTCGCCTTGCGGAATGGCTCTTTGCCCGACAGGCTGTCCACGGTCGAGATCGAGTTCGCGAATGCGATGCCAAAGCGGCCCGCGTCCACGCCGACCACGTTGGACACGCCCGCGCCTGGCGTGACGGTGATGTCCATATCGGGGTTCTCACGCTCAACAATCGCCTTGATCGCGCCGCCCACGGGATACCACGACCCGCCCTGCTGGCCGGTGGCCATGACAAAGCTCTGCGCATGTGCGGCGACGCCGGCGACGGTGAAAAGGATGGTGGCCGCGGCTGTGCGGCGCAGTGATTTCAACATTGGTGACATAGAAACTCCTCCCGAGTTTTAACTGTGTATCGGCAGTAACTGGATGGGTTCCGGGCTCCCCCCTGACATCCTCTTGCCGTAGGACCGCAGACTGCGGGGGAATCGTCAGCCTGTCAATTAAAAATACAAATTTAGGGGGATTTCCTCTTACTTGTAATGTTGTATTCTGCTTGTAATGCAGCGAATGGCCCTAGTTACTGATTATTGACAGCTTGTCATACAGGTGCTCCAATCGGCGAAAGGATGTTGTTATCATGACTGGAAATCTTCAGGCGACTGCGCTCCTCGTCGATGGCGCGACGCTCAGCGATCAAGTGACGGAAGTCCTGCGCCATAATGTCGTGAACGGCATCTGGGGCGTGGGGGATGTGCTGCCGTCGGAAACCACCTTGGCCAGCGATTTCGATGTCAGCCGCACCGTGATCCGGGAGGCTGTCTCGCGGCTCAAGGCGGAAGGCATGCTTTCCAGCCGCCAGGGCCGTGGGGCATTTGTGGCCAGTGATCGGCCCCGGCAGGGCTTTGCGATTCCTGAGCGGGATATGGAAAGCCAGCGTAAGCTTGAGCAGATCCTAGAGTTGCGCATGGGGCTTGAGATCGAAGCCGCCGCCATCGCCGCCGCCCGTGCAACGCCCGAAGCCTGCCAGGAGATCCAGCGCGCCGCCGCCGCCTATGACCAAAGCAACAAAATCGGCGGCCCCGCGGTTGCGAGTGGGGTCAGCGCCGACCTCGCCTTTCACCGCGCGGTTTGTGAGGCGACCGGGAACAGCTATTATCTCAGCCTTTTCAACTACCTTGTCGCCAGCCTGCGCGAGACGATGCTGGCCGGGCGTTTGCAAGCATTGAAACGCGGCGGCGAAAGCCGGGACGCCATTCAGGAACACTATGACATTGCGGCCTCTATTGCTCAGGGCGATGCCGAACGGGCGCGCCAGCGGATGCGCGACCACCTTCAAATGTCGAGCGGGCGTCTCTTGGCGCAGCTCAAGACAGAGGATGGGTTGGGCGAGTGACGGTTCCTGCCGCGCTCCAAGCCGCCCTCGCGCGGCCCGCATCATTGACCATCGCGCTTAGCGGGGGGATCGATAGCCTCACCCTCTCTGCTGCCGCGGCCAAGGTGCGGGGGACGGAGGGGGTTACGCTTTGTCACGCGGTTTCGGCTGCGGTCCCTTCGGCGGCGACGGCGCGGGTAAAAGACTTTGCAGCCGCTTGGGGCCTGCCGCTGAAACTGGTGGATGCGGGCGAATTCGCCGATCCGTCCTACCGCGCCAACCCGGTGAACCGCTGCTATTTTTGCAAGTCGAACCTCTATGGCACATTGGCGCGGATGGGGCCGTTGGTGGCGGCGGGCACCAATACCGACGATCTGTCAGACTACCGCCCCGGTTTGCAGGCTGCGGCGGAGCATGGCGTGCTGCACCCGTTCGTCGATGCGCAGATGTCAAAAGCCGATGTGCGCGCCTTGGCGCGGGCGCTTGGGCTGGGGGATCTGGCAGAACTGCCCGCGGCCCCCTGTTTGGCCAGCCGAATTGAGACTGGCCTGCGGGTGGAGCCTGCGGATCTGGCGGTGATCGACCGGGTCGAAACCCTGCTGCGTGCGGCGTTGGGCAATGTCACCCTGCGCTGCAGACGCTTGCGCGGGGGGTGGGTGGTTGAGCTTGATCCGCCTATTTACGAAGGTCTTTCCGCCCAAAAGCGCGCGGCGATTCTGACGCAGGTCCGGCGGGCCACGGACGACGGGCGCGCGGTGGATCTGCGGGCCTATTCAAGAGGAAGTGCATTTGTCCATCAGTGAGAAAGGCCCCGACGGGCATCCGGACGTGACCTTTGACCGGGGGCGCGGGGGGCGCATCGGCATCGAAGAAGCCGTGCTTTGCGAGCATAAATCAGTGCCGCAAATCGCCGCGATCATCGGTGACGCGGCGACGGAGGGGCGCAGGCTTCTCTTGACCAGGCTGACGGCAGAGCAGTTCGGCGACCTGCCAGAAAATATGCGTCAGTTGGTTGATTACTGCGCCGCCTCTCGCACCGCCATTCTCGGAGAGGTTGGCCCGTTGGCCAGCACCCCACGCATCGGTTTGGTCAGCGCGGGGACGTCAGACTATGCCCCGATGGAAGAGGCGAAGCGTACGTTGGCTTACGGTGGAATGGACGCGACCGAAGTGTCAGACGTGGGCGTGGCCGGGCTTTGGCGTCTGCTCGCGCGGGAAGACCTGTTGCGCGAGATGGATGTGGTGATCGTCTTCGCCGGGATGGACGCGGCCTTGCCGTCGGTCGTGGCCGGGCTGGTGCCGGGGGTGGTCATTGGTGTGCCGACCTCCGTGGGCTATGGTGTGGCCCGCGGCGGGAGGGTCGCGCTCGATTCGATACTTGCCAGCTGCGCGCCGGGGGTGACGGTGGTGAATATCGACAACGGCTATGGGGCTGCGACTTCGGCCTTGCGGCTGGCCAATATGATGCGCCGCGCCGCGGCGGGAGGGTAGCCGGTGACAACACCGAAACTGAAGATCAAGAAACGGCAGACACTGGCCGATCAGCTTTACGGGCAGGTGCTTGAGCAGATCGTGTCGAACAAACTGGTGCAGGGCGAAAAGCTGCCTTCGGAAAACCAGATCGCCACAGCCTTTGGCGTGTCCCGCCCTGTGGTGCGCGAAGCGCTGCGTAAATTGCAAGAGGACGGGCTGGTCGAGGCGCGGCGCGGCGTGGGCACCTTCGTGCGGCGGCGGCCGTCGGAAAAGCTGATCGAATACGCCACGGCGGGGTCGGTTGCCGGGCTGATGCGCGCGATGGAGGCGCGGATCACGATTGAAAAAGCCACCGCGCATATGGCCGCGCAACGGGCCAGCCCCAAGGATATCGCCCGGATCGAGGCCGCGCTGCAGACGCTTGAGGCGTCGATGCAGGCGCGCAACCCTTCCTTCGATGCCGATTACCAATTCCACCGCGCCATCGCGGCGGCCTCGGGCAATGAGGTTTTCCTTCAGATGCTCGACTGCGCGCGCGAGTCGATCGAACAGGGGATCGACGTGGCGCAAAAACTGACCCGCCAAGGCTCGCAAGCGCGGATCGACGTGGTGATCAATGAGCACCGCCAAATCCTTGAAGCGATCCGTGCGGGCGACAGCGAAGCCGCGGGCGTATCGATGGCCTATCACCTGTTGCAGGCGCGGGCCCGGATCACCGACCACGCCGGTATCGCATGACGCCAACACCCCGAAAGGCCCGTTTATGATCTACGACCACCGCACCTATTGCTGCCGCCCCGGCACGATCAAGAAACACCTCGCCCTCTATGCGGAGTTCGGCTTTCCCGCGCAGAAACGCATCCTCGGCGCGCCAGTGATCTATGCTCAGGTCGAGACGGGGGATGTGAACTCCTTCGTGCATATCTGGGCCTATCAGGATGCCGCCGACCGGGCGGCGCGCCGCGCGCAGATGGCGGCGGATACTGAGTGGCAGGCTTATCTGAAGAAGAGCGCAGAGGCGGGATATCTCGTGAGCCAGACCAATAAGATCCTCATGCCCGTACCGCTCGAAGGTTAAGCGGTACGCCTCCGGCTTGAGGGTTCAGGCCGGAGGCATGGTTTAGGTGACGATACAGCTTTCATCGATCCCGCGCCCTTCGTGAAAGGCGCGGATGTTGCTTGCCCAATGGCCGACCATGCGCTTGAGGTTATCCTCGCTATGGCCACCGATATGCGGCAGGGGCAGGACGTTATCGAGCCGCAGAAGTGGGTTGTCCGGCTCGACAGGCTCTTCGGTAAACACATCCAAGGCCGCGCCCGCGATGCGTTTATGGGTGAGCGTGTCGATCAGAGCCGCCTCATCAATCAGCCCGCCGCGTCCGGTGTTGACCAGCAGGGCGTCGGATTTCATCCGCGCCAGTTCCGCCGCGCCGATGGTGTGGTGCGACGCCTCGGTCAGCGGCATGTGCAGGCTAACGATATCGCAGGTCTCTAAAATTTCGTCCCGCTCGGCATAGCGCGCGCTGGTGCCTTCAGCCTCCCCTGAGCGGCGGTAGTAGAGCACCTCGCAGTCAAAGCCCGTCAGCCGTTTCGCCACGAGTTGCCCGATGGCACCAAAACCGATCAGCCCGACCTTTTGACTGCTGAGGTCCCGCGCGCCGGGGACGATCTCTGGCACGATCCACTTGCCCGCGCGGGTGTTGTTATAGTGCAGCGGAATGCGGCGCAGGGCGGCGATCATCATGCCGATGGTGAGATCCGCAATGGTGGGGGCGTTAACGCCGGGGCTGCGCGCCACGGTCACGCCCATTTCTTTCGCCAGATCCACCGGGATCTTGTCATAGCCGGTGCCCCATTGATGCACGAGGCGCACGCTATCGGCCCCCCGCAGCACCGGCGCCGGAAGGCCGCGCCCGCGCGGAACGATATAGGCGGCACCTTTCACCGCCTTGGCGAAATCCTCTTCGGAATAGGACGCCGCAAAGCGCAGGTCGAGCCCTTCGGCATAGCCGCGCACTTTATTCTGCATATCCTCCGGCATCGCGTCGAGCACGGCGACGGGGCCGATCAGATCGCCGCTCATGTCGATGCCCCGCGCAGTTCTTCGGGCAGCAAGGCCTCGGGCAGGTTCTGGTAGGAGACAGGTCGCAGGAAGCGGCGGATCGCCATGGTGCCGACGGAGGTCGCGCCGAAGTTGGTGGAGGCCGGGTAGGGGCCGCCGTGCACCATGGCATCGCAAACCTCGACCCCGGTGGGGAAGCCGTTCACCAGCACCCGGCCCGCTTTCCGTTCAAGGATCGGCATCAGCGCCTTGGCGGCTTCGGTGTCGCCCTCGTCCATCTGGAGTGTCGCGGTTAACTGGCCTTCGAATCCTTTGGCAAGCTCTTGCATCTCATCGCCCGACGAGACCCGCAGCACCAGACCCAAGGGGCCGAAGACCTCTTCCCCAAGCGCGTGGTCTTGTAGGTAGGTATCGGCATCGGTTTCAAAGAGGTTCGGCTGGGCGCTGCGGCCTTCGCTGTCATTGCTCAGCAGCGCGCGCACGGCGTTGCGCCCGGTGAAACGTTCCTTGCCCTCGCGGTAGGCTTTGGCGATGCCGTCGGTCAGCATGACCTGCGGGCCGACCTGCTCAAGCGCCTCTTTCGCGGCTGCGACAAAGGCATCGCCCTCGGCCCCCTTGGCCACGACCGCGATGCCGGGGTTGGTGCAGAACTGCCCCGCGCCCATGGTCAGCGACCCGGCCCAGCCAGCGCCGATTTCCGCGCCGCGGTTTCGAGTGGCCTCGGCCAGAACGAACATCGGATTGACCGAGCCCAACTCGCCAAAGAACGGGATCGGCTCGGGCCGTTGCGCGCAGAGGTCAAACAGCGCGCGGCCTCCACCGAGGGAGCCGGTGAAGCCAACGGCTTTGATCAGCGGATGCTGCACCAGCGTCTGGCCCACCTCACGGCTGTTGGCATGGATGAGGGAGAAGACACCGGGATGAATGTCGCATTTCTTGATCGCGGCATGGATCGCTTCGGCCACAATCTCCCCCGTGCCGGGATGGGCGGAATGGCCTTTCACGACGACCGGGCAGCCCGCCGCCAGCGCCGCGGCGGTGTCACCGCCTGCGGTGGAGAATGCCAGCGGAAAATTCGACGCGCCGAATACCGCAACCGGGCCGATGGGGCGCTGGATCATGCGGATGTCGGGGCGGGGCATGGGTTGGCGCTCGGGCAGGGCACCGTCGACACGACGGTCCAGATGGGCGCCTTTGCGGATGTGATCGGCAAAGAGGCGAAGCTGCCCCATGGTCCGTCCGCGCTCGCCCTGAAGGCGGGCAGTCGGCAGGCCAGATTCGCGCGCGCCAACTTCTGTGATGATATCCGCGCGGGCCTCCATCTCGTCTGCGATGGCGTCAAGGAAATCGGCGCGGCTCTCGCGGCTTGAATAGGCGTAGGACCAAAAGGCGTCCTCGGCGGCTTCGCAAGCGCGGTCCACATGGGCCGGGGTGCCGCTTTGGAATTGGTCGCTTTCGCCGGTGGCGGGGGAATTGGCGAAGGTTTCTCTGCCGCCGATCCATTCGCCTGCGATCAAGTGCTTGCCGTGGGGGTGAAATGTCTTGCTGTCAGCGCTCATGATCAATCCTTGTCGGTTTGCTGTGTCAAAGTGGGGGAGGGCTGCGCCATGGTTTGCACCAGCGCGTCCATCTGCCGCGTGAGCAGCCAAGCGTCGCCCGCGATGGCGACGAATTCGATACCGTTGTCAAAGTAGCGGCGCGCCAGATCGGCGCTGTAGCCAAGGATGCCCGCAGGCAGCCCGGCGGCGTGAATGGCGTCGACCGCTTCGCGGATCTTGTCTTGGACATCGGGGTGCATGGGGTTGCCGGTATGGCCCATCGCCGACGACAAATCGCCCGGCCCGATAAAGATCGCGTCCACGCCGGCCACGGCGGCGATGGCGGGAATTTGGTCGACCGCTTCGGGGGTCTCGACCTGCACGATGACGCATTGCGCGTCTGTATATGTGGTCAGGTAATCCGTCTGCCGCGCGTAGTTATTGGCGCGAATCGTAGCCGAGATGCCGCGCAGCCCTTCGGGAGGGTAGCGGGTCCATGACACGGCGCGGCGGGCGTCTTCGGCGTTTTGGACCATCGGGAACATCAGATTTTGCACGCCGATATCCAGCAGCCGCTTGGTCATCGTCTGGTCGGATGAGGGCATCCGCACCACCATCTGCGCATTGGGATTGGCGCTGCCTGCGGCGCGCAGATGATCGGTGATCTGGCTTAGGTCATTCGGCGCATGTTCCATGTCTAGCAACAACCAATCGATCCCGCTGCCTGCGGCGATTTCCGTCACCGTAGGTGAGCAGAGCGAGAGCCAGAAACCCGACAGGCGGCTGCCTTGGCGAAGCGATTGCTTGAGTGTTTTTCCCGACATTTTCGCGACGCGCCCCTCAAATGGTATCGACAATTGGGGTGATACGGTAATATATCAGTTCGAGCAAGATGTGTTTTCCACCCGTTTTGCGATGATGTTTTAGCTGGCGAGGATTCCATGACCGAGACCAAGAAAACCGCCGATCAGCTGCGCAGCGCGCGCTGGTTTGCCCCCGACGATCTGCGCAGTTTTGGGCATCGGTCGCGCATGATGCAGATGGGTCTGGGCCCCGAGGATTGGGAAGGCCGCCCGGTGATCGGTATCTTGAACACTTGGTCCGAGATGAACCCCTGCCACCTCCATTTCCGCGACCGCGCGGAGGACGTGAAAAAGGGAATCGCGCAGGCCGGCGGGCTGGGGTTGGAGATCCCCACGATCTCGATTGACGAAAGTTTCACCAAGCCGACCTCGATGCTCTATCGCAATATGATCGCGATGGAGACCGAAGAGACGATCCGCTCGCATCCGCTTGACGGGGTGGTGCTGATGGGCGGCTGTGATAAGTCCACCCCCGGTCTGACCATGGGCGCGATCAGCGCAGGCGTGCCGTTTATCTTCCTGCCTGCGGGGCCAATGCTGCGCGGCAATTACGCAGGCAGGGCGCTTGGCTCCGGCTCGGATGCGTGGAAGTTCTGGGATGAGCGCCGCGCGGGCACGATCTCGGCCGAGGAGTGGGTCGGCGTCGAGGGCGGCATTGCGCGGTCTTATGGGCATTGCATGACCATGGGCACGGCCTCCACCATGACCGCGATTGCCGAGGCGATGGGGCTGACGCTGCCGGGGGCGACCTCGATCCCCGCCGCGGACGCGGGCCACAAACGGATGAGCGCCTCTTGCGGGCGGCGCATCGTCGATATGGTTTGGGAGGACCTGACGCCGGACAAGATCATCACCCCCGCCGCCGTGCAGAACGCGGCGACGGTGGCGATGGCGACGGGCTGTTCGACCAATGCGGTGGTGCATCTCTTGGCAATGGCGCGCCGCGCAGGTGTGGCGCTGGAGTTGAACGATCTGGACGCTCTGGGCCGCACCACACCGCTTATTGCCAATATCCGACCCTTGGGCAGCAGCGAATACCTGATGGAGGATTTCTATTTCGCAGGCGGGTTGCGGGCGCTGATGGACCAGTTGGGCGATAAGCTTGACCGGTCGGCGATCACCTGCACCGGCAAACCCTTGGAGGAAGGGATCGCGGGCGCGCCTGTCTATAATGACGACGTGATCCGGCCCCTGTCGAACCCGGTCTATAAGGAAGGCTCGCTCGCCGTGCTTAAGGGCAACCTTTGCCCCAATGGCGCGGTGATCAAACCGGCGGCTTGCGACCCGAAGTTCCACCGCCACGAAGGCCCGGCGCTGGTCTTTGACAGCTACCCCGAGATGAAGGCCGCGATCGATGACGAAAATCTCGACGTGACGCCGGACCATGTGCTGGTGCTGCGCAACGCGGGGCCGCAGGGCGGGCCGGGGATGCCCGAATGGGGCATGTTGCCGATGCCGAAGGCGCTGCTGAAACGGGGCCACCGCGACATGCTGCGGATCTCAGACGCGCGGATGTCGGGCACGTCTTACGGCGCTTGCATCCTGCATGTCGCGCCGGAGTCTTTCGTGGGCGGGCCACTGGCGCTCCTGAAAACGGGCGACATCGTGCGGATGGACCTAGAGGCGCGCACCCTCGACATGCTGGTGGACGAGGATGAACTCGCCGCCCGCCGCGCCGCTTGGAAAGCCCCTGAGCCGCGGTTCGAGCGGGGCTGGGGCTATATGTTCCAGCGCCATGTGGGGCAGGCCGATCAGGGCTGCGACTTCGACTATCTCACCGCGGCCTTTGGCCAAACGGCGGGTGAGCCGGATATTTTCTGAGGGGTACGTCTATGACACATGATCTATCAAAAGCGCTCACCGGCATCTCGGGCATCCTTGTAACGCCGTATGACGCGAGCGGAGAGATCGCGCCGCGCAAGCTGGCCCCGATCATCGACCGCGCGCTTGCCGCTGGTGTGCATATCCCGGTCGTGAACGGCAACACCGGCGAATATTACGCGCTGACCAATGATGAAGCCTGCACGATGGTGCGCGAGGTAGCGCAGATGGTCGACGGGCGCGCGCCGCTACTGGCAGGCGTCGGGCGCGGCATTCGCGATGCTTGTGCGCTGGCCAAGGCGAGCGCCGAGGCGGGCGCGGATGCGCTGATGATCCACCAACCACCCGATCCCTTCGTCTCCCCCCGTGGCACGGTCGATTATGTGCGCGCGGTTCGGGATGCTTCGGGCGGGCTGCCGGTGATGCTGTACCTGCGCAATGATGCGATGGGGCCTGAGGGCATCGCGCGACTGTGCGAAGTCGAGGGGGTGAAGGGGGTCAAATGGGCCACGCCGAACCCTTTGAACCTTGCCCGCGCGATTGAGGCGGCGCCGGATGATATCGTCTGGGTCGGCGGGCTGGCCGAGGTCTGGGCACCGCCGCTCTATGCGGTGGGGGCGCGGGGGTTCACCTCGGGCCTTATCAACGTCTGGCCCGAGCGGTCGGTCGCCATTCACGCGGCACTGGATGCAGGCAACTACGCCGAGGCGAACCGCCTTATCGCAGGGATGCGCGCCTTTGAGGACATCCGCGCGGAAGAGCATAATGGCACCAATGTCACCGGTGTCAAAGCCGCCCTTATGGCCATCGGACAGGATTGCGGGGCCACGCGCCCGCCCTCCGCTTGGCCCCTGACAGAGCGGCAGCAGGCGGTGCTGGACCAATTCATAACAGACAACGGACTAAAGGGAGAGAGAGCATGACCCCCGAACTAGGCGAGAAACTCAAGGCGGTCTCGGTCGCGACGCTGGCCACGGCGCTTTATAAACGCGGGCTGCGCAATCAGGTAGTGCAGGGGGTCGGCCCGGTCGCGGCAAAGGGGCGCAATATGGTCGGCCCGGCGTTCACACTGCGCTATATGCCCGCCCGCGAAGACCGCAATCAGCTGGTCGAGTTTCGCAATCCCGAACACCCGCAGCGCGTCGCGATTGAGACATGCCCCGAGGGCCATGTGCTGGTGATGGACAGCCGTAAGGATGCGCGTGCCGCGAGTGCTGGGGATATCCTCATCACCCGTCTGATGATGCGCGGCGCGGCGGGGGTGGTGACAGATGGCGGGCTGCGTGATGCCGCGACCATTGGCGCGCTCGAGATGCCCGCCTACCACGCGCGGCCCTCAAGCCCCACGAACCTGACCCTCCATGAGGCGATAGAGATCAACTGCCCCGTCGGCTGCGGCGATGCACCGGTCTTTCCCGGTGATATCGTGGTGGGCGACGACGACTGCGTGATCATCATCCCGGCAGATATCGCCGAAGAGGTCGCGGATGAGGCGGTAGAGATGACGGCCTATGAGGATTTCGTCGTTGAGGAGGTCAAAGGCGGCGCGGGGATCATCGGGCTTTATCCGGGCACCAAGCAGGAAAACCTCGATAAATTCGCGGAATGGCGCAAGGCCAACAACCGCTGAATCAAGGCTTTTCCGGGGTGAAATACTCCGGGAAAGCCGCCCGTTTCTCGGTCATGCGGTCAACGGTGCGTTGCAGGTGTTTGCGCAGCGCCTCCATCGCGGCAGGGGCATCGCCCGCTTCAATCCCATCAAGGATCCGGCTGTGGCCCCCGATCACGTCCTTGTTGTTAAGGATGCGCCCCGCCTCATCAATGTCATCCAAATGCAGGCGGCGCAGACGTTCCAGATGGCCCGCGTGACTGCGCATGATGCGCTGGCTTTGCACGTGGCCTGCTGCCACAAAGAGGGTCTGGTGAAACACCTCGTCCAACTCCTGAAAAGTCGGCACGTCGCCGGGTTGGTCCGAGATGCTGCTTTGCAGGGCGACGATGCTGCGCAGGCGGGTCAGGGCTTCGGGCGCGATCTCGGCGGCCAAACGGCGCACGACTTCGGTCTCAAGCGCGATGCGCATGAACTGCGCTTCGCGGATCGCCGACATGTCGATTGGCGTCACCAACGTGCGCGATTGCGGGTAGATCTTGACCAGCCCCTCCTTGGCGAGCTGCTGCAGTGCATCGCGCAGCGGCGTCAGGCTCACCCCATGGGTTTCGGCCAATTCGGCACGCAAAAGCGGGGTGCCGGGCGGCAGGTCGAGCCGGACAATCTGATCGCGCAGCGTGGCATAGACCCCGCGCCCCGTTGGCCCACCCTCAAACAGACCCAAGTCAGTCCCGCCGCCCAAAATGCTTTTAGCGAGGGTCTGTGCGCTCTGTGCGGCGGATCTGTTCGATGAGGTCATGTGGGCTCTTCCATAGCTATTAAATCTAATATATCAGTTAATGACATCTTACCGAAGCGGTTTTTTTCGACACCCTGGGGGGAGCATCCGATGGACAACCAGACCATGCAAGAGGACAGACGCGTAAAGGTGATGCTGCTGTCACCGACGGATAACGTGGTCGTGGCGACCTCGGCGGTGCCCCAAGGCGCGGTATTGCCGCAAGACGGGCTGCGTGCCAACCACGATACGCCCCAAGGACACAAGATCGCGATCCGCCCGATCCAGCAGGGCGCGCCGATCCTGAAATTCGACACCGTCATCGGCTACGCGGCAGAGGAGATCGCCGCAGGCGATTGGCTGCACAGCCACAACATCAAGTTCGACGCGGTCGACAAAGACTATGCCTTTGCCCGCGACTATACCCCGACCGACCTGCTGCCGCCTTCAGACCGCGCGCAGTTCATGGGCATCCGCCGCGCGAATGGCCGCGTGGGCACGCGCAACTACATCGGGCTTTTTGTAACCGTGAATTGCTCCGCCACCGTGGCGCGCAAGATCGCCAACTACTTCGACGAAGAGCGGATGGAGGCATGGGATAACGTCGACGGGGTGATCCCCTTCATCCACGAATCCGGCTGCGGGATGGAGCTGACAGGCGAGCCGATGGACCTGCTGCGGCGCACGCTCTCGGGCTATATCCGCCACCCCAATCTGGCCGGGGCCGTGGTCCTGTCGCTGGGGTGCGAGCGCAACAATTTGGCGCAGTTCTTTGAGGAGGAAGGACTGGCCGAGGGCAAGATGCTGCGCACCATCACCATGCAGCACGTCGGCGGCACGGCCCGCGCGATTGCCGATGGCAAGGACGCCGTGCGCGAGATGTTGGATCAGGCCAATGCCGTGCGGCGCGAACCCTGTTCGGCAGAGCATATCACCATCGGAATGCAATGCGGCGGGTCGGACGGGCTTTCAGGTCTGTCGGCCAACCCCGGGCTTGGGGCTGCGGCGGATATCCTCGTGCGCAACGGCGGCACGGCGATCCTGTCGGAGACGCCCGAGATTTTCGGCGTCGAACACCTGCTGACCCGCCGCGCCCGCAGCGAAGAGGTGGGCCGCAAACTGGTCGAACGCATGGACTGGTGGCTGGAGCATACCAAGGGCCGCGATACTCAGATCAACGGCGTGGTCAGCCCCGGCAATCAGGCGGGCGGTCTGGCGAATGTGTTGGAAAAATCGCTCGGCGGGGCCAAGAAAAGCGGCAGCACCGGGTTGATGGAGGTTTACCGCTATGCCGAAGCGGTGACGCAAAAGGGGCTGGTTTTTATGGACACGCCCGGCTTCGACCCCGTCTCTGCCACCGGGCAGATCGCGGGGGGTGCGAACCTGATTTGCTTTACCACCGGGCGCGGCTCTTGCTTTGGCTCCTATCCCTCGCCAACGATCAAACTGGCCTCCAACACACCGATGTTCACCAAGATGCAGGACGATATGGACATCAACTGCGGGACCGTGATCGACGGCGAATTGAGCCTTGAGGAATTGGGGCAAGCGATCTTTGAACGTATCCTCGCCATCGCTTCGGGGGAGCAGAGCAAATCCGAAGCGCTTGGCGTGGGCGAAGAGGAATTCGCGCCTTGGCCGATTGGGGTCACGGGGTAACAGATGTCAGAGGGGATAGCGCAGATGAAACCGAACTATGTAAAACTGGTGGAGAATACGCCGCTGCCGCGCATGGCGCTTTGCCGTCAGACCTTTGCCGCGACGCAAGTCGATGATCCGCGCGCTGCCGTGGCGGAGGCGATGCAGGCCGGTTGCGCGGGCAAGATCAAACCCGGCATGTCCATCGCCATCACCGCAGGCAGCCGGGGTCTGGCAAACCTGCCGGAACTGCTGGCCGCCATCGTGGCCGAGGTCCGCGCGCGCGGGGCGCAGCCCTTTGTCGTGCCCGCCATGGGCAGCCACGGCGGCGCCACGGCAGAGGGGCAAACCGCGCTGCTGGCGAAACTGGGCGTGACCGAAGAGAGCCTCGGTTGCGAGATCCGCTCGTCGATGGAGACTGACGAGATCGGCGTGCTCGACAACGGCATGTCGGTGCGGATGGACCGCCACGCCAATGCCGCCGATGGGATCATCCTGTTCAACCGGATCAAGCCGCATACCTCCTTCCGCGCGCCGAACGAAAGCGGGCTGGCCAAGATGCTCTCGATCGGTCTGGGTAAACAATCGGGGGCCGAGACTTGCCATTCGCGGGGCATCGACAACGTCGGCATATTCGTCGCCAAAATGGCCCGGATGAAGCTGGAGCGTTGCAAGGTGCTTTTCGGCATCGGCACGATTGAGAATGCCTATGACGGGCTCTCGCAGGTCGTGGCACTCGACAGTGATGGGATGTTGGAGGCCGAAGCGCCCTATCTGCAAGAGGCGATGCGCAACATGCCCCGCCTGCCGCTGGGGCCGCTGGACGCACCATCAGCTTCGGGCGATCTGGATGTGCTGGTGGTCGATGAGATCGGCAAAGAATTTTCCGGCACTGGGATGGACCCGAACATCACGCATCGTTTCTCAAGCGAAAAGATGCAGGTCCACCTGCATATCTCCCGGCTGGTAGCGCTTGGGTTGTCGCCGCTTAGCAACGGCAACGGCAATGGCGCGGCGCGGGCAGATGTGATCACGGAGCGGTTAGAGCAGGATTTCGACCGAGAGGCGGTTTACGCCAATGCCATCACGTCGCAGGTGTTGAAGCAGTCTAAGATCCCCATGGTCATGCCCTGCGACCGCACGGCGATCCAGACAGCGGTCAAGACCTGCGGGGCCGAGGATATCACCAAGGTCCGGCTGCTGCGCATCCCCAATACGCTGAAGCTTGAGTATCTCTATGCCTCTGAGGCGATGCTACCGGAACTGCGCGACCGTCCGGGGCTAGAGGTGGTCGGTGACCTGCAACAGATGCAGTTTGACGCGGGTCAGCTGCGCAACCCATGGCCGGATGCGCATTGATGCAGGGGCAAGGGCTTCATCTGCACCTCGACCCCGTAGGCGGGGCGGCGGGTGATATGTTCATCGCGGCGATGCTGCATGCTTTCCCCGAACTGGCCGAACGCGCACTGACCGATGTCGCCGCCGTGCTCCCGGCCGAGGTGGGCCATGCGGAACTAAGCGAACATGTGGCTTCGGGCATCACCGCGCGGCGGTTCGAATTGGTGCTGGCCGCACCCGACGCAGGCAGGCGCCACGGGGCCGAGACGACCTACCGCGCGATGCGCGAACTTTTGGAAAACGCACCGCTGTCCGAGGGCACGGCTCAGGCCGCCTGCGCGATCCTTCACCGGATTGCCGAGGCCGAAGCGCAGGTGCACGACATCCCCATCGACCGGGTGCATTTTCACGAGATCGCGGATTGGGACGCGCTGATGGACGTGACCGCTGCGGGCAGCATCTGCGCCGCGCTGTCGGGGGCGACCGTCTCGCTCGCCCCACTGCCTCTGGGCGGCGGGCTGGTTGAAACGGCGCATGGCAAACTGCCCGTTCCCGCACCGGCGACCGCGCTGATCTTGCAGGGCTACGACTGGCATGACGATGGCGTTCTGGGCGAAAGGGTTACCCCCACGGGTGCGGCGATCCTTGCGCATGTCACTGGCGGCAGCCCTACCGCCAGCCGCCCAGCGGGGCGGCTGCGCTGCACCGGGTCGGGCGCGGGAATGCGGGTGATGAAGGGCCTGCCGAATATCCTGCGGGTCAGCGTTTTTGACACCGCCTCGGGCGGTATCGCCCAAGACAGTCTGGTGCAATTCGCCTGCGATATCGACGACATGACGGGCGAAGAACTCGGCGCGGCGGTGGACCGTCTGCGGGCGATGGACGGCGTGGTCGATTTGCTGATGCTGAACGGGCAGGGCAAGAAATCCCGCCCGGTGACGCGCCTTGAGGTGTTGGTGCAGCCGCAGGCTGCCGACCGGATCGCGGCGCGGGTCTTTGATCTGACCTCAACACTCGGCCTGCGCCGGACACGGGTGGAGCGTTTGATCCTCCCGCGGGAGAGTGACGACAGTGAGCCGCTCCGGCGCAAGCGTGCGCAGCGGCCAAGTGGGCAGGAAACCACCAAGGTCGAAAGCGATGATCTGGCCGATGCCGAGACCCTGCACGACCGTCGCAAACGCGCCCGCTCTGCCGAAGGCTAGGTGCCGCCGCCCGGTGATCTAACTTGCTTATCACCGGGCCGCGTGTGAAAATCCTCTGATGCCAGTTCAGAGGACCGCATGGAAAAGCAACTCAGCGCAACGCTGCGCCAATATGAGGTCTTTGTCGCCATCGCCGAAACGCTGCATTTTGGCCAAGCGGCGGCCAATCTTGGCGTGGCGCAGCCCGCACTGACGCAGCAACTGAAACACCTTGAGACCGTCTTTGGCGGCGCGCTGCTGTTTGACCGCAATCGCCGCCGAGTGATGCTGACCGACTTCGGCAAGGCGCTGTTGCCCGAAGCCCGCGCGCTGTTGCAACAAGCACAGCGGGTCGAGGCGGTGGCCGAGGCCGCTCGGATCGGCCAGCGCGGGCGGATTGAACTGGCCTATGTCGGCTCGGCCTCTTACGCGGGCATTCTGGGGCGGCTTTTGCGAGAGTTGCGCGCGGGCGCTGCGGATGTGGACCTGATCCTGCGCGAGTTGGACATGGACTTACAAATCGCCGAGATCGTGGCGGGCAGGCTCGATGCGGGGTTCGTGCGCCTGCCGCTCTCGGGCGTGCCCGAGACTTTGGTCACGCGCACCGTCCATACCGAGGATATTCTGCTGGCCGTGCCGCCCGACCACCGGCTTGCCGGGGTGCCTTCGGTTTCCATGGCAACGCTGCGCGAGGAGAGTTTCATTTTCAGCCATCTCGGCCCTGATATGGGTTTCGCGGCCTGCGCCTATCAACTCTGTGCTGATGCTGGTTTCGCGCCCCGCGTCGCGCACCGCGCGCCGCAGTTTACTGCGATCGTGAATTTCGTCTCGGCGGGTCTGGGCGTGGCCTTTGTCCCCGCCTCTGCCGCGCGGATGAAGGATGCGGGCGTGGCCTTTCTGCCAATCCGCGATGCAAAGGTTCAAAGCCGGATCGGGCTGGCCTATCTGCGCGACCCAAGCAATCCGGTCCTGCGCAGGCTGCTCGACGCATTGGAGGCCGAGGGCTGATTACCCAACCGCCGTGCCACCACAGACAAAGACCGTTTGCCCGGTGATGAAACCGCTGCGGGCATCGGCGAAAAAGGCCACCGCCTGCGCCACATCCTCGGACGTGCCCATGCGGCCCATCGGCACCGCATCGACGATGGCGCGGGTTTCTGGCGCATCTTCGGGGTTGTTCTCCCAAAAGGCGGTCGTGGCGATGGGGCCGGGGGCGACGCAGTTCACGGTGATCCCGTCGCGCGCCAGTTCCAGCGCCCATGTCCGCGCCATCGACTGGATCGCGCCCTTGCTGGCGGAATAAAGCGTCCGGTCGATCTTGCCCTTTGTCACACGGCTGGTGTTCATCACGATCCGCCCTCCCCCTGCCGCGCGCATGCCCGGCACCAGCAGTTTCGCCGCCAAGATGCTGGGGCGGAGGTTCAGGTGCATGATGCGGTCGAAGTCATCAATCTCTACCGCGTCGAAGGGCGCGGGTTTCACGATGCCGACGTTATTGACCAGACAGGTGACCGGCCCCTCTTTGAGGATGTTTTGCAAGGCGGCGGTGGTTGCCTCGGGGCCTGACAGATCGACCTGCTGCGCATCCGCGCGCAGGGCAGGATCCTCCGGTTCCGCGATATCGAGCACGAAGACCCGCCAGCCGTCCTCTCTTAACCTGCGGGCAATACCAAGGCCGATGTTGTGCGCGCCGCCAGTGACAACCGCATGGCGCGGGGAAGGGTTTTGGGCCACGGGGGCCTCCTTTTCTCTATTCGCTGTTTACTTATCACCATCATCTAGTGATAAGTAAATGACTGATGTCCGGGAGGGGGATAGCATGGCCAAACGCATCATCATCGTGGGGGCTGGCACGATGGGGCAATCCATCGGCAGGCTCTTTGGCCAGCATGGCTGGACGGTACAGGCGGTCGACCCGACCGAGGCCGCGCGCGATGGGTTTCTGGCGACGGTGCCGGGATCAAGCGCCACTGCTGCGTTGGAGGACGCAGGGCAGGTGGATGTCGCGCTGGAATGCGTGCCGGAGAACCTTGCGCTCAAGCGGAAGGTGCTGGCCGCCTTGGAGGGGGTGGTGCCAGAGGGGGCGCCGATCTTGTCGAACACCTCTGGCCTGACACTCGAAGAAATGTCGGCGGACATGGCCCGGCCAGAGCGCGCCGTCATCACGCATTTCTTCAACCCCGGCGATGTGATCCCAGCCGTCGAAGTGGTCGCGGCCAAGGATGCGCCCGAAGGGCTATGTGAAGAGGTCATGACCCTGCTGCGCGGGTTGGAGCGGCGGCCCGTGCGTTTGGACCACGCGCCGCCCGGTTTCGTGGCCAATCGCATCCAACATGCCATCATGCGCGAATGCCTGCATCTGGTGGATCAAGGTGTCGCCAGCCCGGCGGAGATCGATGAGATCGTTCAGTGGTCCGTCGGTGTCCGCATGGCGCTTTCCGGCCCGTTCCGGCAGCGCGATTTGAACGGGCTGGGCACACATCTAAGCATTGCCGAATACCTCTATCCCGATCTGTGTGACCGGCACGACCCGTCGCCGACCCTCGCCAACCTGGTGGGGCAGGGGCATCTGGGCAAACGCAGCGGCAAGGGGTTTTACGACTGGCCCGCGGGGGAGGATGCGAGGGCCGCGGAGGAGGCGCTGCGCCGTGTCATCGCCCTTGCCCGCGACAGCGCCGATTAACTGATTTTCAGACAGCCGAGGACACCCATGACCGATAATCCAGCCATCATCTGCGTGGCCATCACCGGATCGCTTCCCACCAAGGCCGACAACCCGGCGGTGCCGATCGACATTACCGAACAGATCGAAAGCACCCAAGCCGCGTTTGAGGCGGGGGCGACGATCTGCCATGCCCATGTCCGCACCGCCGATGGCACCCCCACGGCAGACCCCGACCGTTTCGCGCGGCTGCAAGAGGGGCTGCGGCAGCATTGCCCCGGCATGATCGTGCAATTCTCAACCGGAGGGCGCTCGGGCGCGGGGCGAAACCGGGGCGGGATGCTGCCGCTGCGGCCCGATATGGCCTCGCTTTCCGTAGGGTCGAACAACTTTCCCAACCGCGTTTATGAAAACCCGCCTGAGCTTGTCGACTGGCTGGCGGAAGAGATGATGACCTACAGCGTGCTGCCCGAGATCGAGGTCTTCGACCTGAGCCACATCCTACAGGCCAAGGCCATGGCCGACGCGGGCAAGATCCCGGCGCGGCCCTATATTCAGTTCGTCATGGGGGTGAAAAACGCCATGCCTGCGGATCGAGACGTCTTTGATTTCTATATCCAAACGGTCAAACGGCTTTTCGGCGACATCCCGTGGTGCGCGGCCGGGATCGGGCGGCATCAGGCCGAACTTAACGCATGGTGTGCTGCAGCAGGGGGGCATCTGCGCACCGGGCTGGAGGATAATATTCGGATGGACAAACAGACCCTTGCGCCCTCCAATGCCGCCCTCGTCACCCGCGCGGCAGAGATCTGCGCCGAGGCGGGTCGCCCTGTCGCCACGCCGCAGCAGGCGCGTGAGATTTTGGGGCTGGGTTGAGGCCACAAGGGCCAACGCAATAGATTAAGGATATTGAAATGAAGAGACTGACATTCGCCCTTACCACTTTCGCAGGCCCATTGGCGGCGCATGAGGGCGTGCATGTGCATCCCCATGGCCACGATCCCTTTTGGGGCGTGGCGGTGCTGGCGCTGGCGGTTGCGATCCTTGCGGCGGCGGTGATGCGCCGCAGGTAGGCGTGGGACTGCCCTAGTGCCCGTCAGCCACCAAAACCGCGCGAGCCACCCGAACGGCCAAAACCGCCACGCGATGCGGCAGTGGCGCGGGTCATCGGGGTTTTGCCGATGGTGGTGCTGGGCCGGGTGAATTGCGACGTGCCAAGCTTGGCCGCGCCGCGATTGGTTGAATAGGTGCTGGAGCGTGCCGCATTGGTAAAGCGGCCATCCTTCGTTTTATACAGCGGCTGTGCCGCCGCCATACCTGCGCGATTGCTCATCATATTGCCGATCAGGTAGCCCGCCAGCAGGGGCATGAAAATCCCGCCCGATCCACTTTGGGTTGCCGTCTGTTCCGAGCCGCAGGCGTCTGCGCCATGCTGCTCTTCGCAGACCTCTAGGCTGTCATAGCGCGGTGCGGATTCCACATGGAGGGTCTGGGCCGCGTCAAAGGCGGTTTCGCATTGTTGCTGGGTGTACATTCCGCCGCTTGAGGCATCCGCCAGACAGCTTTGCAGGTCGGGAAAGGCAGCGGCATCGACCTTTTCCTCCTCACATCCGGCGAGGGTAAAGGCGGCGGCACCGACGATGGCGATGGAAACCCGTTTCGAGCGTTTGGTCATGATGGTCGTCTTTCTGCCAAGGGGCGGCGGGGCATAGCGTTATGCGAGAATATAGTGCGGTTTGAAGCGGGACAAATCCTGCGTGATGCGCGAGCGGTCCTCGCGGATACCGATGCCCGCGCAACTTTCGCCCACGATCCAAGACCCGATAACGGGGCGAAATCCGTCAAATTCGGGCAGGGGGGCATAGGCTTGAACGATGCGCGGATGTTCGGCGTAGTCTAAGTTTTTCGACTGTTCGATGACCTTGCCGGATTGGTGGATCGAGACCGACGCCCCTTCGCGCGAGAGGATTGGCTTGCGCACATGCGCTGCTGCCAGATCCGCGGCGGCACGGTCAAAGGCCTCGGCGCAGGCGGGGGCGGCGGGGCCGCGCCCGGCGAGCGCGTCTGCCACATCCGCCTCAAAAAACGCGGGCAGCAGATTGGGGTGGCCTTCGAACATCTGCCAAAGCACGGGCAGCAGCCCTTTGTTGGACAGAAGCGCTTTCCACGCAGGCTCCAGAAACAGGCAGCCTGACCCAGCGATATGTGACGCGTAGTCGTCCCGCAACAGGTCTTCCCACGGGTAAAGCTTGAACAACACAGCGATGCGGCGGTCTTGATCGTCTAGGAATTGACCGTCCTCGCTCAGCGCGATCTTGTCGAGGTCACAGTAATGCGCACCAAGGCCCGCCTCACGCGCGGCCCACCCCATGGCTTCGACGGTGCCGTAGTCTTCGGGGTTGTCGGCGACAGCGGTGAAATGCAGGTCGCTGTCGGGCTCAAAAACCTCGGCAAATCGGGCGACCAATGCCTCATGGATGCCGTTGAACTGATCCGTGCCTTCGGGCAAAACGCCCGCCTTTAACTGATCCTCAAGCCACTGCCACTGGAAGGCCGCGCTTTCGTAGAGCGAGGTTGGCGTGTCGGCGTTATACTCCAGCAGCTTGGCCGGGCGCGCGCCGTCATAGGCCAGATCGAAACGCCCGTAGATCTCAGGGTCGCCCCGCCGCCAGCTTTCGGCCACGAGGTCGCGATGCGCTTCTGGAATGGCAAGCTGCGCCATCAATTCTTCGCTGGCAATGATCTCTGCCACGGCCTCGCGGCACATGGCGTGCAACTCGGTCGAGGGGTCTTCGATGTCGTTCTCGATCTGCTCAAGCGACAGCGCATAGGCCGAGGTTTCGTCCCAATAGGGCTCACCATGCATATCGGCGAAGGTAAAGCCGACCTCTTCGGCATGGGCGCGCCAATCGGGTCTTTCGGGCAATGTGGTCTTTTGCAACGGTTCGCTCCCCCCGGGTTTCGCCTCCGCTTCTAATCGGCTTTGGCCCAAGCGGCCAGAGGCGGGACGGTTTAACGCGGCTATCGGCAGAAGTGTCGCTTGTAATCATCATTATGTAATAGAAGGCCGCGCGCCCCAAGGCTTCCGCTTCCGCCGCCCTCAACCGCTTGCCGCCCAACTTCGCCGCCCTACGTCCCGCAGCAGCCGATAGCCGGAGGATTCTGCCCCTTCGCTCCCATTTAGCCAAAGGAATTTGCCGTGGAAACGAAATTGACCATTAATGGCACCGAGCAGCGGCTGGATCTTGATCCCCGCACAACGCTTTTGGATGCCCTGCGCCACCACCTTGGACTGACCGGCAGCAAGAAGGGCTGCGATCACGGGCAATGCGGCGCCTGCACGGTCATGGTGAACGGTCGCCGGATCAACGCCTGCCTGACATTGGCCTGTATGCATGACGGTGATGAAGTCACGACGATCGAAGGCATCGGCCAGCCCGGCAACCTCAGCCCGCTGCAAGAGGCTTTTGTCAGCGAAGACGGGTTTCAGTGCGGCTATTGCACCCCCGGTCAGATCTGCTCGGCCACCGCGATGCTTGAGGAAATCTCAAACGGGTGGCCCAGCCATGTGACCGATGATCTGAGCGGCAAGGCCGACCTGACGCCCGAAGAAATCTCGGAACGGATGAGCGGCAACCTCTGCCGCTGTTCGGCCTATCCCAATATCGTCGAGGCGATCCGCAAAGCCGCGGGAGAAAACGCATGAGACCTTTTGACTATACCCGCGCCGAAGACACAGAAGCCGCAGCGCGCCAAGCGGCGGGCGGTGGCACTTTCATCGCCGGGGGCACCAACCTTTTGGACCTGATGAAACTAGAGGTCATGACCCCCGAGGCGCTGATCGACATCAACCGTCTGGACCTTGCCGAGATCGAAGAGACCGACGACGGCGGGCTGCGCGTCGGGGCCTTGGTGACCAACAGCGATCTGGCCAATGACGCCCGCGTGCGCGAAGGCTGGCCAGTGCTGAGCCGCGCGCTGCTGGCCGGGGCCAGCGGGCAGCTGCGCAACAAGGCGACGACGGGGGGCAATCTGCTGCAACGCACGCGGTGTCTGTATTTCTACGACCGCGCCATGCCCTGCAACAAACGTGAGCCGGGCACGGGCTGTTCGGCGAAAGACGGGTTTAACCGCATCCTCGCCGTGCTGGGCACGTCGGAGCATTGCATCGCCACCCATCCCAGCGACATGGCCGTGGCCATGCGCGCCCTTGGGGCCGAGGTGGAGACGCTGAAAGAGGATGGAAGCACGCGCCGCCTGACGCTGGATGATCTCTATCTTCTGCCGGGAGACCGCCCCGATCAAGAGACCGTTCTTGAAGCGGGCGAGTTGATCACCGCTGTGGTCTTGCCCGCGCCCGTCGAGGGCAAACAGACCTACCGCAAAGTGCGGGATCGGGCCTCTTATGCCTTCGCGCTGGTCTCGGTCGCAGGGATCGTTGATATCGAAGACGGGCGGATCACCCGCGCCGATCTGGCCTTTGGCGGGCTGGCACCGAAACCTTGGCGGAATGCTGAGGTTGAGGACCTGCTGACCGGTGAAACGCCATCGGAAGACCTGTTCAACAAAGCCGCCGACCTGCTGCTGGCCGAGGCCAAAGGCTACGGCGCGAATGATTTCAAAATCCCCCTCGCCCGCCGCACGCTGGTGTCGGTGCTAGGCGAACTCACTGAGGAGGCCCAGCAATGACCGAGCAATTCAAGATGGACGCGCCCGCCACCGCACGCAGGCTTGATGAAATGGCGCAGGGTCTTGTCGGTGCGCCGCTTGACCGCCCCGAGGGGCCGCTGAAAGTCACCGGCACGGCGACCTATGCCAACGAATGGCAGGTCGAGGGGATGGTGCATGGCGTGATGGTCCGCGCCCCGGGCAACAGTGGCCGCGTGGTTTTGGCCAACCGGGATGACGTGGCGAAGATGCCGGGCGTCTTGGCCGTGATCCAAGACGAACGCCTGCTGCGTAACCCCGCCCAAGGCACCGCGAACAAAGCCCCGATTCAGGGGCCGGATCACGCCTCCTATCTTGGGCAGTTGATCGCGGTTGTGGTTGCCGAAGGCTTTGAACAGGCCCGCCATGCGGCGCAATCGCTGAAGGTGGAACTTGAAAACGGCGAGGTCATGCCGGTCGATCCCGCAACGGCGGCGGTTGAACCGCAAGAGGCGAAAACGCTGGATCAGGGCGATCTGGATGGGGCGATGCAGGAGGCCGCGTTTTCGGTCGATGTGACCTATACCACCCCGTCGCATTCCAGCTCCCCGATGGAGCCGCATGCCTCTATCGCGTCGTGGGACGGCGATGACCTGACCCTGCGCGGCAGCTATCAGATGCTGAAATACAACCGCAATGAGCTGTCGGACGCGCTTGGTATTCACCCCGACCGGCTGCGCATTCTGTCCCCCTATGTCGGTGGCGGCTTTGGCTCGAAACTCGGGATCGCCCCCGAGGCGGTCGCGGCGGCGATTGCGGCAAAAGAAGTGGGCCGCCCGGTCTCTGTCGCCCTCCAACGGCCGCAGGTCTATGAGGCGACGATGCGCAGGTCAGAGACCACGCAGCGTGTACGGCTTGCCGCCGATGCCGAGGGGAAGTTGACCGGTCTGGGCCATGACGCGCGCGTGTCCAACCTGCCCGGAGAGACCTTTGCCGAGCCGGTTTTGCAAGCCTCGCATTTCCTCTATGCCGGGGCGAACCGCAAGATGTCGATGGATCTGGCACGGGTGCACCGCCTCTGCGCAGGCTCTGTCCGCGCGCCGGGCGAAGCGGTGGGCGTCACCGTTTTCGAGGGCGCGATGGATGAGCTGGCCGACAAGATCGGCATGGACCCGGTCGAACTGCGCCGCCGCAACATCCCCGAAAAAGACCCCGAAAGCGGCAAAGACTTCTCTTCCCGTCGTTTCCGTGAGGCGCTTGACAGCGGGGCCGAGACCTTTGGCTGGGCCGACCGCCCCGGCATCAAGGAACGGCGCGAGGGCGAATGGCTGATCGGATACGGCATGGCCTCGGCGGCGCGGATCAACGTGCTGATGGAGAGCCAAGCCCGCGTGACGCTGATGCCCGATGGCCGCCTGCGGGTCGAGACGGATATGACCGATATCGGCACCGGCACCTATGCGATCTTGGGGCAAATCGCGGGCGATATGATGGGTCTGCCGCGCGATGCCGTGGATGTGGTCTTGGGCGATACCACCCTGCCTCCGGCCTCTGGCTCTGGCGGGTCGTGGGGCGCGTCGTCGAGCGGCACCTCCGTCTATCTGGCCTGTGAGGCGATCCGCAAACAATTGGCCGAGCGGCTGGAGGTGGACGAAAATGACCTGACGCTGAAAGATGGCATGGCCACTTTCGACAATCAGACCCGGAGCCTGAGCGAGATCCTGAACGGCGATGAGCTCGCAAAGCTTGGCCATGTGCTGCCCGGCGACACTTCCGAGGCGGTGCGGCAGGCGACATTCGGTGCCTATTTCGCCGAAGTCGCGGTGCATGCCGCCTCGGGCGAGACGCGGGTGCGGCGGATGCACGGCACTTTCGCCGCAGGGCGGATCCTGAATGCCAAGACGGCGCGCTCGCAATGTCTGGGCGGGATGACCTTTGGCATCGGCATCGCGCTGACCGAGGAGTTGGCCTTTGACCCGCGCGACGGGCATGTGGCCAACCACAACTTGGCCGAATACCACATTCCGGTGAACGCCGACGTGCCACAGCTGACCGTCGATCTGCTGGAGGAACGTGACGATTGGGCGAACCCGCTGCAGGCGAAAGGGATCGGTGAGTTGGGCATCTGCGGCGCGGCCGCGGCGATCACCAATGCGATCTACAACGCCACCGGGGTGCGGGTGCGCGACTATCCCGCCACCTTGGACAAGGTGATTGCGGGGATGTGATCGATGACGGGGCGGCCCATTGGTCGCCCCTTGCTCTGTCTATCATTATGATCTGGTGGTCAGCGCGTCTGACCCCCCGTCCACGCCTGTCTGTAGGCCGCGTAGCTTTTTGCATAGGCCCCTTCAAGCGCGGGGTTCGGGGCGATGCTTTTGCGGATCTTTGGGGGGTGTATCACCTCGGCCTGCGCCGCGTCACTGCCACCCAGCATGGCCAGCCGCGCCGCGCCAAGCGCCGCCCCCTGCGCACCGCTTTCCGGCACGTCGAGGGTCAGGCCGGTGATGTCGGCGATCATCTGCAACCATGTCTCTGAATGGCTGCCCCCGCCCGCCACGCAAACACGCTCTGGCAGGGAGCCACATTGCTCCAGTGCGCGACAGCAGTCTGCAAAGGCAAATCCGACCCCCTCCATCACGGCCTGCACCATGTCGTGCAACCCATGCCCCCGGCGCAGCCCGTGGAAGGCACCGGTGGCGTCGGGCGCGTTATGCGGCGTGCGTTCGCCAGAAAGATAGGGCAGGAAAGTGATGGGAGAGGGTTCGGTCGCATCCCTAACCATGCCCGCCAAGGCTGCGGGACTTTGTCCCGTGATCTGCCCCAGCCACGCCAAAGCATCCGTCGCCGATAAGATCACGCCCATCTGATGCCATGTCTCGGGCACGGCGTGGCAGAAACTATGCACCGCGTTCTCGGTGTTGCTGGCGAAACGGTCGGTCACGGTGAAAAGCACGCCCGACGTGCCGAGTGACAAAAACCCCTGCCCCGGTTGCACCAGCCCCAGCCCGACGGCGGTGGCCGCGTTGTCGCCCGCGCCCCCCGCAACGGCAACGTTGCTGACGCCCCAATCGGCGGCAAGCGCGGCCCGCAGCCCACCCGCGCGCGCACTGCCCTCGACCAAGCGAGGCATGTGATCGCGCGAAAGGTCCGTAGCGGCGAGCAATTCATCAGACCAATCGCGTTTTGCCACATCCAGCCAAAGCGTGCCCGCCGCGTCGGACATTTCCGAGACGTGTTCACCCGTCAGCCAAAGGCCGACATAGTCCTTGGGCAACAGAACTTTGCGGACCTGTTCGAAAACCTCAGGCTCATGCTTTTGCACCCACCGCAACTTGGGCGCGGTGAAACCTGCCATGACGATATTGCCGCCTAGCCCGCGAAAATCGGCGCGCGCTTCCAACTCCGCGCATTCGGCGTGGGCGCGGCCATCGTTCCACAGGATTGCCGGGCGCAGAGGCCGGTCGTTCACGTCAAGCAGCGTGGCCCCGTGCATCTGGCCCGACACGGCAATGCCGCGCAGCGCTGCGAAGTGCACAGGGGCCGCCCTGCGGACCTGCGCAATCGCGGCCTCGCAGGCGGTGATCCATGAATGGGGGTCCTGCTCGCTCCACATCGGGTGCGGGCGCTGAACCTCCAACGGGGCATGACCCTCGGCCAAGGCCCTTTGGCCTTCGTCGATCAAAAGCGCTTTGACGCCCGAGGTGCCTAGGTCCAAGCCGAGATAGGTCATGCGGTACTCATTACTTCACAGGTGGGAAAATGCCACCGGCAATCTGCCGGTGGCGATGTTCATTAGAACGGGCTGTCAGGATAGTAGAAATCCATCGCGTTCTCTTGCGTCACCAGCACCGAGCCGATCACGAATGTGCCCGAGACCGGCGCGTTGGAGGTGAGGCCCACGGCGGTCAGTTCAATCGCGGTGGCGATCATCGACGGCGGATAGGTCACATTGGCCGGGATCATCGCGTCGCCATCGGCAGTGCGTTTGATCATCTCTTTCATGCCAGCACCGCCGAGCACAAATTTCACGTCATCGCGCCCTGCGGCCTCAATCGCGGCCAGAACGCCAATCGCCATGTCATCATCCGAGGCCCAGACCGCGTCGATGTTGGGGTATTTCGACAGGAAATCCTGCATCACGGTAAAGCTGTCGTCGCGGTTCCAGTTGCCGTGCTCCATATCGAGCACGTTGATCCCGGCGCCTTCGATGGCTGTGTTGAAGCCCTCGACACGCTCGTTATCGATGGTGGTGGGGATGCCGCGCAGCACGACGATGTCGCCGCCGTCGGGCATCTGCTGGGCCATGAACTCACCCGAGACCTTGCCAAAGCCGCTGTTGTCGCCCGCGACATAGAGGTCTTGAATACCCTCGACCGACAGGCCACGGTCGACAACCGTCACCCATGCGCCGCTGTCTGCCACGGCTTGCACCGGCGGGGTCAGCGGATCGGATTCGAACGGCAGCACCACCAGCGCGTCAATGTTGCGTGTGGCCACCATGTCTTCGATGTCGTTCACCTGTTTGCCGGGGTCCGACGCGGTGGCGAGCACGAAGTCGAGATCGGGATAGACCTCTTCCAGCCGCTCGACGGTTTCCTTGGCGTGGAAGTTCATGCCCCCCGCCCAGCCGTGGGTCGCCGCCGGGATCGAGACGCCGATAACCTTGGTCTCTTGGGCAAAGGCGCCCGTACCGACAGCCGTGGCCAGCGCTGTGGCAATGAATGTTTTGGTAAATGTCATTTTTGCTCCTCCCATGAAGCGTTCAACTACGGCTTAAAGCGCCGTCTTCCTTTCGCGCTGTAGGATCACAGCGAGAATAATGATAATCCCTTGGATCGCCCCATTGAGATATGGCGACACGAAATCAGTAAGGTTCAGGATATTGCCGATTAGGCTTAGGATCAGCACGCCGATGACGGTGCCCCAGACCCGGCCAAAGCCACCCTTCAAAACCGTGCCGCCGATGATCACCGCGGCGATGGCCTCAAGCTCCCACAGCACCCCGGTAGAGGCCGAAGCAGACCCAAGCCGTGGCACATACATGATCGTCGCAACGCCGACCAAAATGCCCAAGGCCGCGTAAGAGATTAGCCGCGTGCGTTTCACGTTCACATTTGAATAATGCGCGACATTCTCGTTCGATCCGGTGGCCGCACAATGGCGCCCGTAGACAGACCGCGACATGATGATCTCACCGATGATCACAACCAGCGCAAAGACGATGATCGGCCAACTGATCCCGAGAATGCCGTCGAAGTAGACGGGCCGGTAGAAGGTCCGCAAACCAAAGTCGAGCGACAGCGTGCCCCCATCGGCAAGCCATGTCACCAGCGACCGGTAAATCCCCATCGACCCCAGGGTGACGATAAAGGCTTCGATCCCGAGAGTGGTGATCAAAAAGCCATTCAACAGCCCCGCCAGCAGCCCCGCGACGATGGCGGTGAGCATCCCCAGCAGAATAATAGGCACGCCGATGCCTAGACTGGGCAACGCCGCATTCATCACCAAAATCATTAGCCCCGCAATAAAGGCCGCCATTGAGCCAACCGAAAGGTCGAGGCCGCCAGCGGTGATGACAAAGGTCATGCCCACCGCGATGATCCCGATAAAGGCCGACCGTGCCAAGACGTTGGTGATGTTCGCCGCGCTCAGGAAGTTAGAGTTCATTAGCGCGCCGATCAACAGCAAGACGACCAAGGCGATGATCGGCCCGAGGACGGACATCGACGGCATCCGGAAGCTTTTGGTGTGAGGTGTGGTTACATCTGTCATCTTCGGTTTCCTTAGGCCGTCATCGGCATTTGTTCGGCGCGCAGCCCCATCGAGAGGCGCACAATCGCGTCTTCCGTGATCTCGCCTGCGTTCAGCGTGCCGCTGACCTCGCCCAACCGCATGACCATCACACGGTCGGCAAGGCCGATGAGTTCGGGCATTTCAGAGGTGATCACGATGATCGCATGACCCTGATCAGCCAAGTTGCGCAAGAAGGCATAGATTTGTTGTTTGGTGCCAATGTCGATGCCGCGGGTCGGCTCATCTACGATCAGGATGCGCGGTTCAGAGAGCATGATTTTGGCCAGCAAAAGCTTTTGCTGGTTGCCGCCTGACATATTGCCGACACGCACATCGCGGCTGCCTGCGCGAATGTCGAATTCTTTGATCGCATGGGTCAGCGCCGTTTCCTCGGCACCCCGATCGATCAAGAAACCGCCGAATTTATGCAGGTTTTGCAGCGTCAGGTTCTCGCGCATACCGCGTTCCAGCAGCAGCCCCCGCAGCTTGCGGTCTTCGGTGAGGTAGCAAAGCCCGGCCCGCTGCGCGTCACTGGGTTGTTTGAAATAAACCTGCTCGCCAAAGAGTGTCACGCGATCGACGCGCGCCGCCCGCAGTCCCGCCAGACCCTCCATCAGTTCCGTCCGGCCCGAACCGATCAGCCCACCAATCCCCAGTATCTCGCCTTGCCGGAGCGAAAAGGACACGTTGTTGGCGCAACCCGGCACGCTGAGGTTTTCGACCGAAAGCACCACCGGCGCGTCTGCGGGGACGCCGGGTTTTGGCGGGTAAAGATCAGACACATCGCGGCCCACCATGGCGGTCGCCATCTCATCTTCGGTGATCTCTGCCGTGGGGCTGGATTGCACCACTTCGCCATCGCGCATGATGGTGACATGGTCCGAGATCTCGGCGACCTCATCAAGCTTATGTGACGTAAACAGAACCGCCGTACCCGCTGCCCGCAGCGCCGCGACCTGTTTGAACAACATATCCGTCTCACGTTTGGTCAACACCGCCGTCGGCTCGTCCATGATCAACACCCGCGCATCGCGCGACAGGGCTTTGGCGATCTCGACCATCTGTTTGTCGGAGTTCGACAGAGTGGATACGCGCGCATCAGGGGAAACGTCGCAAGCCACGCGGTCTAGATACTCTCGCGTGCGGCGCCGCATCTCGGCTTTATCAAGCAATGGGCCACGCTTTAGCTCTCGGCCCAGAAAGATATTCTGCTCAACCGTCAACGGTTCGGCCAAATTGAACTCTTGGTGGATCATCACGATCCCGGCCACCTCGCCATCGTGCAGGCTGTCGAACCGGGCGGGCGCGCCGTCCAATTGTACATCCCCTTGCGTGGGCAGTTGATAGCCCGCCATGATCTTCATCGTGGTGGATTTGCCCGCCCCATTCTCGCCAATCAGCGCGTGAACGGTGCCCGGCTCCAGCGCGAGGGTCACACCATGCAACACCTCGATCGAGCCGAAGCTTTTGCTCACATTGCGCAGGGCAAGAACGGGGTTGGGTGTCATAGCTTGGTCCACGCCGCGTCGTTGGCCGAAGACGTCACGCATGCATTGATGAACCGCATTCCGTCCATCCCCGCCGCGATGCCGGGCAGCACGCCCATGGCGCTTTCGCGGCTCGCCCCGCCCTGCACCGCGCGGATCGCATCGGCGGCTTCGTTATAGATTGTGGCGAACCCTTCGAGGTAGCCTTCGGGGTGGCCACCGGGAATGCGACTCACCGACTGCGAGGCTTCCGATGCCCCGGCCCCGTTGCGGGTGATCAGACGTTTGGGTTCGCCAAGCGGCGTGAACCACAGGTAGTTGGGATCTTCTTGCGACCATTCCAGACCGCCCTTTTCACCGTAAACCCGCAGCTTCAGCGCGTTTTCGTTACCGGGGGCCACTTGGCTTGACCACAGCATACCCCGCGCGCCACCAGCAAAACGCAGCATCATATGCGCGTTGTCATCGAGCTTGCGCCCCGCGCCCCAGCTTTGCAGATCGGCGGCGATGCTTTCGACCTGCAAGCCGCTTACAAAGCACGCAAGGTTATGCGCATGAGTGCCGATGTCGCCCACCGAGCCACCAGCGCCAGAGCGTGCGGGATCGGTGCGCCATTCGGCTTGCTTGACGCCTTCGTTCTCCATCGGCGCGGTTAGCCAATCCTGCGGGTACTCTGCCTGAACGATGCGAATATCGCCCAGATCGCCCGCTTCGATCATTGCCCGCGCTTGGCGGATCATCGGGTAGCCGGTGTAGTTATGGGTGAGAATGAAAAGCGCGTCGGCCTCGGCCACCGCCGACTCCAACGCCTCTGCATCCTCCAGCGTGGAGGTCAGCGGCTTGTCGCAAATCACGTGAATGCCCTTGGCCAAAAACGCCTTGGCGGCAGCCGCATGGACGTAGTTGGGCGTGACGATCGACACCGCCTCGATCCCGTCTTCGCGGGCGGCTTCGGCCTCCGCCATCTCTTCGAAACTGCCGTAGGACCGCGGAATGCCCAAAGCCTCTGCACTGGCGGCGGATTTCTCAGGGGTCGAAGACAGCGCGCCCGCTATCAGATCGAACCGGTCGTCGATGCGCGAAGCGATGCGGTGCACCCCGCCGATAAAGGCGTCATTGCCGCCGCCCACCATGCCAAGTCGAATACGTGCCATCAGTCGATCCCCAGCATCTTGCGGTTTGCCGCCTCATCAGTGCCGCCATCGGCGAAATCGTCAAAGGCCTTGTCCGTCACGCGGATGATATGATCCTTGACGAACTGCGCCCCTTCGCGCGCGCCGTCTTCGGGGTGTTTCAGGCAGCATTCCCATTCAACCACGGCCCAACCATCGAAATCATTGGCGGCCATTTTGGAAAAGACCGCGCCGAAATCAACCTGACCATCGCCCAGCGACCGAAACCGCCCGGCGCGGTCCGTCCAGCTTTGGTAGCCTGAATAGACCCCCTGCCGACCCGTCGGATTGAACTCCGCATCCTTGACGTGGAACATCTTGATCCGGTCTTTGTAGATGTCGATGTTATCAATATAATCGAGGCATTGCAGCACGTAGTGGCTGGGATCGTAGAGCATATTGGCCCGCGCGTGATTGCCCGTGCGTTCCAAGAACATCTCATAAGTGATGCCGTCATGCAGGTCTTCGCCGGGATGGATCTCATAGCAGACATCGACACCGCAGTCTTCGGCGTGGTTCAGGATCGGCAGCCAACGCGCGGCCAGCTCGTCAAAGGCCGTTTCGATCAGCCCCGCAGGGCGCTGCGGCCAAGGATAGACGTAAGGCCACGCCAGCGCGCCCGAAAAGGTCGCATGTGCGCCAATCCCCATATTCTTGGACGCCGAAAGCGCCATCTTTACCTGCTCGACGGCCCATTCCTGACGCGCCTTGGGATTGCCGCGCACTTCCTCTACGGCGAAGCCGTCAAAGGCGGTGTCATAGGCCGGGTGCACCGCGACCAACTGGCCCTGAAGGTGGGTCGAAAGTTCGGTGACCTCTACGCCGTTCTCGATTGCCTTGCCCTTGAATTCGTCGCAGTAATCTTTGCTCGACGCGGCTTTGGCCAAGTCGATCAGCCGTGCGTCCCAACTGGGCACCTGCACACCCTTATAGCCACAATCGGCAGCCCATTTGGTGATGCTGTCCCAAGAATTAAACGGCGCTTCGTCGCCTGCAAACTGCGCCAGAAACAGCGCTGGTCCCTTGATCGTTTTCATGGTGGTCCTCCCTTTCCCCGGCTTAAACGAACCGGTTCACGATATTCTCCAGAATTTCCTGCCGGCCCGAGCGGGGCTGCGGATTGATGCCGTCTTTGGCAACCTGTGCCGCGATGCTGGCCAGATCGCTTTCCAGCATCGCCTTGGCGTCGGGGCTCTCCCACCCCGCGTAGCGTTCATCGCGCATGGCCTCGAGCGTGCCATCCTCCAACATCGCGACGGCGGCTTTGAAGCCCCGCGCGCAGACATCCATCGCGCCTGCATGGGCCGCGACCAGATCGATCGGGTCAAGCGATTGCCGCCGCAGCTTGGCGTCGAAGTTGGTGCCGCCGGTGGTGAACCCGCCCGCTTTGAGCACCTCGTAATAGGCCAGCGCGACCTCGGGGACGTTGTTGGGGAACTGGTCCGTGTCCCAGCCCGATTGATAGTCGTTGCGGTTCATGTCGATGGAGCCGAAGATCCCCAGAGAGGACGCCAGCGCCAATTCATGTTCGAACGAATGGCCCGCAAGGATCGCGTGGCCCTGTTCGATGTTCATCTGAACCTCGCCCTCCAGCCCGAACTCCTTAAGGAAACCATAGACGGTCGCGACATCGAAATCATACTGGTGTTTGGTGGGCTCCTGCGGCTTCGGCTCCACCAGAATGGCACCTTTGAAGCCGATCTTGTGTTTGTACTCCACCGCCATCTGCAAGAACCGTCCGGCCTGCTGGCGCTCGCGTTTCAGGTCGGTGTTGAGCAGGGTTTCATAGCCCTCGCGCCCGCCCCAAAGCACATAGTTCTGACCGTCCAACTTGTGGGTCGCATCCATACAGGCTTTGACCGTCGCCGCGGACCAGGCAAAAATCTCCGGGTCGGGGTTGGTGGCCGCGCCTGACATAAAGCGGCGGTGACCGAAGAGGTTCGCGGTGCCCCAAAGCAGCTTGGTCTTGGAGCTTTCCATCTTGGTGCCGAGATAATCGATGATCTCTTCGAAATTGCGCAGGCTCTCGGCAAAGGTATCGCCCTCGGGGCGGATATCGGCGTCATGCCAGCAAAAGTAGGGCGCGTTCAGCAGGTCGAACATTTCAAACGCCACATCGGCCTTGAGCCGTGCCATGTCCATCGTCTCGCCAAACCACGGGCGGTCAAATGTCTGGCCGCCGAAGGGATCGCCGCCGGGCCACGCAAAGGAATGCCAATAGGCCACAGCAAAGCGCAGGTGGTCTTCCATCCGTTTGCCCATGACCACTTCGTCAGGATTGTAGTGGCGAAAGGCCAGGTCAGACCCTTCTGGATCATAGGACAGGGGCTTAATATCTTTAAAGAAATCACTCATGTATCTTGGGCCTTCATCTGATCGGTCAAAGCGTCGGCGGGCAGATTGTCCCGCACATAAATCGTCGGCACGAGTTCCGGCATCGGCGGCAGGTCTTTCGCGTCAATCAGGGCGCGCAGCACGGTGAACGCGCGGTTGATTTCCACGTCAGGCCGCTGGTCGATGACCAGATCAATCTGCCGCTCCATCAGTGCTTGGCGGGAATGGGCGACAAGCTCATGCACCACGCAAAAGGGGCGTGTCCCCTGCCCGCCGCGAAGGGCGGCGATCAGGCCGCTGTTGCCCGCGCCAACGTTGTAAAGCGCCGTCAGCCCTTGCTGGGTCAGGACCTCTTGCGTCTGCGCCTGAAGCACCTGCGCATCGTCCTTGGTCATGATCGGATCGAGCACCGTAACCTGCGGAAAATCAGCGTTGAGCACTTCGCGAAATCCGGTAAGGCGCTCCGCGTGGTCACGCGCGTCGAGCGAGCCTGCAAAGGTCTGCACCTGCCCGCCCTGCCCGCCATGGGCAAGGCCCACCATCCGCCCGGCAGTGCGCCCGGCGGCGATATTGTCGATGCCGATATAGGCCGCGCGGGCGGCGCGGGGCAGGTCGGAGACAAGGCCCACCACAGCCACCCCTTTGGCGCGCAATTCGGCCAAGGGTGCCTCAAGCGCAGCGCTTTGCAGCCCGACGATGGCGACACCGTCAAAATCACGCTCAAGCAGGGCCGAGATACTGTCTTGCAGCCCTTCCACCGCGAAGGCTGCGACCTCGATCACCTCGGCGGTCACACGCTCGCTGACGTGATGGGCGGCGGCGTGGTCGATGTGCTGGCGGATACGGTTGAAGAAAGCGTTGGAGCCGCGGGGGATCAAAAACGCGAGCCGGTAGATCCGACCGCGCGACAGGTTGGCCGCCGCGACATTGCGCACATAGCCAAGAGAGGTGACCGCCTCGCGCACCTTGGCGATGGACTTGTCGGCCACATTGCCGCGGTTGTTGATCACCCGGTCCGCGGTTGCATAGCTCACCCCGGCAGCGCGTGCGACATCGCTCAGCGTTGGACTTGTCATGATCCCTCCCCCATCGCACCAACCCTCCCAAGCGGCGCGTCTTGACCCTATCTATGAGGATATTTTGATATACGTCAATCATTTTTGATAGACGTATATCATTTTTGCAGAATGCAAAGCCGCCGCGGGGTTCTAAGGCGGCAGGTAAAGCGTTATTATAAAGGGATTTAAACCGACAGCAGGGCGTCAGCGCCCTACGGCCACTTCATTTTCCTGCATCGGGCCGGGGTGAATGCAGGCCACCTGATGCGCGCCCCGCCCCGGTTCTGGCACCACCTCAGCGCAATCGGCCTGCACGCGCGGGCAGCGGCCCCGGAAAACACAGCCCGAGGGCGGGTTCATCGGGGAGGGCATATCGCCCGTCATCGGCACGATCTGCTTGGCGCGTTCGGCCACGGGGTCGGGGATCGGCACCGCCGAAAGCAACGCCTGCGTATAGGGGTGCTGCGGGTTGTCGTAGAGCTGCGCCTTGGGGGCCTTTTCCATGATGCGGCCCAGATAGAGCACCATGACCTCGTCCGAGATGTTTTTCACCACGCTGAGGTCATGGGCGATAAAGATCATCGCCAGCCCCAGATCGCGTTGCAGCTCCTTCAGCAACTCAATCACCTGCGCTTGGATCGACACATCAAGCGCCGAGACCGGCTCATCGCAGATCAGCAACTTCGGCTCCACGATCAGGGCACGGGCAATGCCGATGCGTTGGCACTGGCCGCCCGAGAACTCATGCGGGTAGCGGTTGATCATCTGCGGCAGCAGACCCACGCGCTCCATCATCTGCGCGACACGGGCGCGGCGTTCCTTGGCAGAGATCTCGGGCCGGTGCGTGCGCAGCGGCTCTGCGATAATCTGGCCCAGCGTCATGCGGGGGTTGAGCGAGGCCAGAGGGTCTTGAAACACCATCTGGATCTCAGAACGGTAGGGTTTCATCTGCCGGGGGGAGAGTGACAGCAGGTCCGTCTCTCCGCGCCAGTTCACCTGCCCCGTCGCCGGGACCATTTGGATCAAACCCCGCGCGAGGGTGGATTTACCACAGCCGGATTCGCCAACCACGCCAAGCGTTTTGCCCGGCTCCAGATCAAAGCTCACCCCGTTCACCGCGTGCAGATAGCGCGGTTTCGTCCAAGGCATGTCGCCAGCGCGGGTGATGGGGAAACGAACGTGGAGATCGCGCACTGAGAGAAGCGGGCTCATGCGGTGACCTCCGCAATCGGACGGTGGCAGGCACGGGCGCGGCCTTCGGCAAAAGGCGCAAGTGGCGGCATCACGCGGCAATCCTCACCGGCGTAGGTGCAGCGCGGGCGGAAAGGGCAGCCCTCGGGCGGGGCGGCCATGTTGGGCGGGTTGCCGGGGATCGCCTTCATGGTGGCGTCTTGGTCATCGACCCGCGGCACGGCAGCCAGAAGGCCACGGGTGTAGGGGTGCGTCGGTTGCGCGAAAAGCGGCTCGGTCGGGCCCTGCTCCATCACGCGGCCACCGTACATCACCAGCACCCGCTCGCAGAACCCCGCGACGACGCCAAGGTCATGGGTGATGAGGATCGTGGCCATGCCGAAATCCTTTTGCAGATCACCCAGCAGGTCCATGATCTGCGCCTGCACCGTCACGTCGAGCGCGGTGGTCGGCTCATCCGCGATCAGCAGGTCGGGTTTGCACAGCAGCGACATGGCGATCATCACCCGCTGGCGCATCCCGCCGGAGAACTCGTGCGGGAAGAGGCGGATGCGCTCCTTGGCTGCGGGGATCTTTACTGCGTCCAACATCCGCACCGACTCCGCCAGTGCGTCGCGTTTGGACATGCCTTTGTGCAGGGTCAGCACCTCGGTCATCTGGTCCGCGATGCGCATGTAAGGATTGAGCGAGGTCATCGGATCTTGAAAAATCATCGCAATCCGCTCAGCCCGGAGTTTGTTCAGCACCTTGGGTTTGGCGCCCAAAATCTCTTGCCCGTCAAACCGGACCGAGCCAGCGGTGCGCCCGTTCGGCGCGAGCAGGCCCATGATCGAAAAGGCGGTCTGCGATTTGCCCGAGCCGCTTTCGCCGACGATGCCCAAGGTCTCACCCCGGCTGATCGACAGCGACAGGTCATTGACCGCATGCACGGGGCCATCTTCGCCGTCGAAGGTGACAGAGAGCTTGTCGATTTCCAGCAGAGACATCAGCGATCCTTGGGGTCGAGGGCGTCACGCAATCCGTCGCCGATAAAGAACAGGCCAAAGAGCGTGAGACAGAAGAACAGCAGCGGGAAACCCAACTGCCAAGTGGTGCCATAGGCGATGGTCCCCGCCCCTTCGGAGATCAGCGCCCCGAGGGAGGTCAGCGGCTCCTGAATGCCAAGCCCGAGGAAAGAGATGAAGCTTTCCGTCAGGATCATCAGCGGGACCAGCAGCGTGGCATATACCGCGATGACGCCCAAGAGGTTGGGCACGATATGGCGCAGGATGATGACCGGGGCCGAAACGCCGGTGGCGCGGGCAGCCTCAACAAACTCGCGGCCCTTGATGGTCAGCGTCTGGCCCCGCACGATGCGGGCCATCTCCATCCATGAAATCAGCCCGACGCCCGCAAAAAGAATGGTGATCGAACGGCCATACATCACCAAGAGCAGGATCAGCACGAACATGTAAGGCACGGCCATGAAGATATCGACGAGCCGCATCATGATGCTGTCGGTGCGCCCGCCGAAGTAGCCCGCCACCGCGCCGTAAAGCGTGCCGACCACACAGGCAATCAACGCGCCGACAAGGCCCACCGCGAGGCTGATCTGCGTGCCTTGCACGGTGCGGGCGAACAAATCGCGCCCCAGATCGTCGGTGCCAAAGTAATGGCCGCTTTCAATCGACGGCCCACCCAATTCGACGATCTGGCCCATGACGTTGTAGTCCAATTCCTCGTTCGACCATTGCGCAAAGCTGTTGCCGAAAAGCGCAAAGACCACGACGAAGCCGAGGATTACCAGACCCATCAGCGCCGCCTTGTTGCGGAAAAACCGCCGCCGCGCATCGGCCCAAGGGGAACGCCCCTTGCCCGCAATCTCGCTGGCTTCGACCCGTTGTTCGGATGTCATCACCATGTCAGTACCGGATCTTGGGGTCGATCCACCCGTAGAGGATATCGACCACGAGGTTAAAGAAGATGGTCAGCGCGCCCACGAGGATCGTCACCCCCATCATCACCGCGTAGTCGCGGTTGAGCGCTGAATCGACGAAAGCCTTGCCGATGCCGCCGGTGGAGAAATAGATATCGACCACCACAGAGCCGGTGATCATCGCCACGAAAGCGGGGCCCAGATAGGAAATCACTGGCAGCATCGCGGGTTTCAGCGCATGGCGCAGGATCACCCGGCGTTCGGGCAGCCCCTTGGCGCGCGCGGTGCGGATGTGGTTCGAGGTCAGCACCTCAAGCATCGACGAGCGGGTGATCCGCGCAATCGAGGCCATGAAGGATGTCGACAGCGCGATCACCGGCATGATCCAATACTCCGGCCCTTGCCACCCGCCCCCGGGCAACCAACCAAGCCAGAGCGTAAAGACCAGCACCAAGATCGGCGCCATGACGAAATTCGGCAGCACCTGCGCCCCGATGGAAACCCCAACCGCGACATAATCGAGCAGCGAGTTGTGCCGCACCGCTGCGGCCACGCCAAGGCCAACGCCGACGATCACTGCGACAGCAAAGGACAACAGCCCATAGGTCAGCGTAATCGGGAAACCTTGGGCGATGATCTCATTCACCGAACGGTCTTTGTAAACAAAGCTCGGCCCGAAATCGAACTCGGTCACGATGCCCCAAACATAGCTGCCGATCTGCTTCCAAAGCGGATCATCCAGCCCGTATTTCGCATTGAGGTTCGCCAGCACCTGCGGCGGCAATTCACGCTCTGATGTGAAGGGCCCACCGGGGGCGGAATGCATCAGCAGAAAGGAGATGACGATCAGCACAAGCAGCGTCGGAACAGCGATGGCAAGGCGCTTGAGGATGTAACTGAGCAAGAGGCGCGCGCTCCGGATACGGGGGGGTTGAGGGGGGGGCAAAATGGAATCGGGCAGCCCGTGCCTTAACCGCCGGGCTGCCCGAATGTCGAGAGGTTACTCCGCGGTACGATAGAGGTCTTTGCCGTACCACGTGTTGTTGACGTTATTCTCGGGCAGACCTTCGATGTCTTCCGCGATCATGTCGACGTTGGCGTAGTGGTAGATCGGGATGATCGGCATTTCCTCGGCCAAGATACGCTCCGCATCTTTGTAAAGCGGCTGCGGGTCTTCGGCGGTTTTGCTGTCCTTCATGAGCTTGTCATAAGCGTCATTGTAGAACTCGCCGTTGTTGTGGCCCGAATATGAGGTCAGCAGATCGAGGTAGGTCGAGGCCTCGTTGTAGTCGCCGCACCATGCATAGCGCGCCATGTCGTAGTCTTGGCGCTGCATGCGGTCGGTGTGGACCTTCCACTCATAGTTATCCAGCGTGAGGTTCACGCCGATCTGCTTGAGCATCTGCGAGGCCGCGATGGCGATCTTTTTGTGATCTTCCGATGTGTTGTACTGCAGCGTCAGGTCCAGCGGGTTGTCGGGGCCATAGCCCGCCTCGGCCAACAGTTCCTTGGCCTTTTCCACGCGCTGCGCCTGATCCATATTGTCGGCCCAATCCAACTCGGGACGCTCGAAATCGGCGATCGCCCAGTGGGTCCAGTTGTACGACGGCTTCTGACCGCCTTGCAGGATACGCTCGACAATGATGTCGCGGTCGATGGCATAGGCCAAGGCTTTGCGTACATTGACGTTTTTCAGCGCCTCGGGGCCCTTTTCCCCTACGTTCAGCATGTAGATATACGAGCAGTTATAGGGGGTTGAGACCGCCTGTTCGGGGTATTCTTTCTTCAGACGCGGGTACTGCCCGGCGGGGATATCCACGCGGTCCAACTCACCCGCCAGATAGCGGGTCAGCGCTTGGTTCACGTCATTGATCGTGAGCGCGGTGATCTTCTCCATCACCACGTTGTCGGTATCCCAATAGGTGTCGTTCTTCTCCATCACGACACGTTCGCCCAACTGATGCTCGACCAGTTTATAAGCGCCGTTGCCGACGAGCGTGCCCGCATCGGTCCAATCGTCGCCATGCTCTTCCACCACGCTTTGCAGCACGGGGAAGGTCGACCCATGCACCAGCATCTGCGGGAAATAGGGCAGCGGCGTGGTGATCTTGACCTCAAGCGTGTGGTCGTCGACGGCTTGGATGCCCAATTCCTCGGGCGACTTGTCCCCGGCGATGATCTCAGGCGCGTTTTCGACCTGCATCAACTCCATATACCATGCGTATTCCGACGCGGTCGCCGGGTCCGCCAAACGGCGCCAAGAATAGACGAAATCATTGGCCGTGACCGGATCACCATTGGACCATTTGGCGTCTTTGCGCAGGTTGAACGTATAGGTCTTGCCGTCTTCGGAGACCTCATGATCCAGCGCCACACCGGGGACCAGTTCGCCATTGCCGTCTTCGTTATAAAGCCCTTCAAAGAGGTTGCGCAGCACGTCCGAACCTTCGACATCGGTGTTGATCTGCGGGTCCATCGACTTGATCGCGTCAAGCAGCCAGAAGGTATAGCTTTGATCTTCGGCAAGGTTCACACCCTCGGGGACATCGGCGGCTTGGGCCTGAAACGCAAGGCTGAGCGCCAATGCGGAGGATGCAAGTGTGGTGCGTAGCTTCATGGTGACTCTCCGTTGTTTGAAAGTTCGTGTTCTGATTGAAAAGTAATCAATCGAAAACCAAGTGCACATGCAAGACGTTGCCTCGCGTCAGCCAAGGACGGCGGCTTCGCGCCGAGGCGGCGCGGCGGTAGCGCGGCGAATATCCACCCCGCGCCCCGCCCCCACTCAGGCCGGGGGATCGGGGTTCAATTTGGCGAAAGGGATGGGCGCCTAACCGCGTGCCCCCCAAGTGTCGGACAGTCGGTAGCCGCCGGGCCACGGGTCATCGGGGTCTAGCATGTGCTGGTGGATGCCTGTGACCCAGCCCCGCCCAGAGAGTTCGGGAAGGATCGCCGGATGATCGCCCACGCGCGTCTCGCCCAAGATCCGCCCGGTAAAGGTCGAGCCGATCAGCGAGACCGTGGTCAGGCTGTCCTCCACCCCCATTTCCCCCCGCGCATGCAGCAGCGCCATCCGCGCGCAGAGCGCCGTGCCCGTGGGGGAGCGATCGACCTTGCCCGGCTGGATTGCCACCGCCGCCCCGGCGCGCAGACCGGTCGCGTCGCGGGTGACTGGCCCGGCAAAAAGGCAGAAAGAGAAGTGCTGCCAATCGGGGTTCTCGGGATGCTCAAACCGCATCGCGGCATTCGCGGCATTGGTGATCCGCACGCCGAGGCGGGCGATGTCATGGGCCTCATGCGCCTCTAGCGAAAACCCCATCGCGGCGGCGTCGACGACCACGAAACTATCCCCGCCATAGGCGGTATCGACGGTGAGCCGGCCCAGCCCTTCGACTTCAAGCGGCACATCCAACCGGGCTGCAAAGCTCGGCAGGTTCTGCACGAAAATACGCTCCGCCTTGCCATTGCGACATTCCGCGCGGACCTTCACCAGCCCGCCCGGCGCTTCGAGCGTTAGCTCCGTCACCGGCTCGGTCATCGGCAGGATCCCCCCGTCGAGCAAGACGGTCGACACGCAGATCGAGTTGGAGCCCGACATCGGCGGCGTGTCCTCCGGCTCCATGATGATAAAGGCTGCATCGGCGCGCGGGTCTTTCGGCGGGACGAGCAGGTTCACATGGCGAAACACCCCGCCGCGCGGCTCGTTCAGCACGAAGTTGCGCAGCGTCTGGTCCCGCGCGATCCAACGGCTTTGCTCCCAAAGCGTGTCGCCGGGGGGCGGGGTGACACCGCCGACGATCACATCGCCGACTTCGCCCTCGGCATGGGCCGAGATCACATGAACGGTCTTGCTGCTACGCATTGTTAGTCTCCTTTGCGGCCAGCCATGTCGGCAACGCCTCCCCGGCCTGCCCGGTCACGGCGGCCTTAACGCAATCGGCGATACTGCCAAAGCGCACCGCACGGCCCGAAAGGCCCGGGGCGTAATGGGCATATTTGCCCGAGTTGGTCATCAACACCTTGGTCGAGGGCGGGAAGACCGGCTCGGAAATCGAGCACCAGCAGATGTCGGGCACGACCTGCACCCCTGCCGCTTCGAGCCGCGCCACGGTGCCGTCGTCGCGCGCCGCCGTGAGCGTGTCATGCCCAAGGGTAACGATAACCGCCGTGTCTGGGTGACGTTTTCGCCCGGCCAGAGCCGCATCCAAAGCTCGGCATTCCGCGAGCGAGAAATGCGGGCTGCCGAAGGCCACGAGATCGACCTGCGCAGGCCCCGCGTTGAATTGCCGCCAGACACGGCGCAGGTCTTGGGGCGTGATGCGCAGCGTATCGGCCTCGGCCACGGGGGGCAGATCGGCTTCGGGCGTGACGCCTGCCACATGCAGCATCGGCGCGGCGGAGGTGGTGCCAAAGGCGGCGCAGAGCGCTTTGAGGTCATCCTCGTTCGGCGCAGCGGTTTCCAGCCCGCGCAGCAGCGGGATCCGGTCCGGTGCCGCCTGCCCCGCCAGCCAGCCGAGCATCGGCCAGATCGCCTCGTTATATTGCGCGGGCAATGCCACATCGATCACCCGGCGTGGGGCGCGGTGGTCATCCAGATAGACCCCCGAAAGCGGCGCGCGTGCGGTCAGCGCGATGCACAGGTCGAGGAAATCGGGATGTTTCACCGTTCGCGCGCCAAGCACGCTATTGGCATAGATCACCGCGTTGGATTCCGACCATGCGATAAACTCGCCGCGCTCGGGCGGGGCGGGCAGTTGGTAGGGCGCGCAGGTGAAACTGGGCCGCGCGCCCATGGTGACATAAGCATCGGCCAGACGGCTGGCGGGCAGGCCGAAATTCGGCGGCACGCCCTGCGCGCGCCAGTTGCCGTGGTCGACCGAGATGGCATTCATCGTCGTTGGCACCCGCACCTGCGAGCCCATATCGGCCATGGTCTGGGCAAAAAGCAGATTGGCCGGGCTGGCGTAGATGCAGCCGTCGATATGCACGCGGGTCACGTCGACCAGCCTCTCGGCCCCCTGCCCGCGCGCCATGGTGCAGATGATCTCCATCGCCAGTTGAACTGCCGGGCCGTGGGCTCCGCCCAGCATTGCTTGATCCTCAGCGGTGAGATGCAGATCGCGGGCGGGCCTGTCGGACAGCGGCAAGTCCCACTCATCCGTGCTCAGCATCTCCGGCGTAATCCGCGCGCTGCGCGCTTTGGCGAGCAGGTCGTAGTCCTTTGCGCCGAGGCGCAGTACCGCGAGCGGCTTGTCGAACATTTTGCCCGCGATCAGCGCCCCCAAGGTCAGGATGTCTTCGGCCTCGCGGAAAACCAAGGCGGCGGGCGCATGGCCATTCAGCGCCAGTTCCAACAAGACGCCACTGCCGGTGCAGGAGCCGCGGCTGGTCGGCATCAACACGATCTTCCCTGCTAGCGATTGTCCACAGAGCGGGTGATGCGCGTCGATGACCTTGCCATCGGCCGGATCGACGCCGCCCCAGAAGCTCAACCCCTCGGACGAGACGAGCACCGCGCCTTGGGCCTCGGCGGGAACGATGATTTGCGCCATGGGGAGCCTTTCCAAGTCAGGTGACGACAAAGCCATGCGCGAAGGGATCACGCTCGTCGATAAAGATGGTGTTAAAGCCGGTGACCCGGGCCCAACCGGCGATGGAGGGGATGATCGCGGGCTTTCCCGCCAACTCCGCCGCTGCTTCGACGCGGCCTTTGAACATCGACCCGATGATGGATTCATGCACGAAATCATCGCCAACTTTCAGCTTCCCCTTGGCCGCGAGTTGCGCCATCCGGGCAGAGGTGCCGGTGCCGCAGGGGGAGCGGTCGATCGCCTTGTCGCCGTAGAAAACCGCGTTGCGGGCGTGAGCCTCGGGGGCTTGGGCCGCGCCGGTCCAGAGGATGTGGCTTAGCCCGTTGATGGCGGGGTGTTCGGGGTGGATGAATTCGTATTTCGCGTTCAGCGCCGTGCGGAGTTTCGGGCTGAGACCGACCAGTTCGGAAACAGAGAAATCTGCCATATCGCGGAAGTTTTTCTGCGGCTCGACGATGGCATAGAAATTGCCGCCATAGGCCACATCGACGACCACTTCGCCCAAGCCTTCGACCTCAGCCGTCAGCCCTTCGGAATGGAGGAAGGCGGGCACATTGGTCAGCCGCACTTCTTCGACGAAACGCCCCTCTTGGCGGTAGGTCACATCGACCCGCCCGGCGGGGGTTTCAAGGCGTAACTGTCCGGGGGTAGCAGGCGTGACCAGTCCGTTTTCCAGCGCGATGGTGACGGTGCCAATGGTGCCGTGGCCGCACATCGGCAGGCAGCCCGAGGTTTCGATGAACAGCACGGCGATGTCGCAATCATCCCGTGTCGGCGGATAAAGGATCGCGCCCGACATCTGGTCATGGCCGCGCGGCTCGAACATCAGACCGGTGCGGATCCAGTCGTATTCCGCCAGAAAATGCGCGCGTTTTTCCAGCATGTTCGCACCTTTGAGCAGGGGCGCGCCGCCGGTGACGAGCCGCACCGGATTGCCGCAGGTGTGGCCGTCGATACAAGGAAATGTGTGTTGCGTCATGTCAGCCTCTAGAAACGGGCGGGAGAGAAGGGGGTCAGATCGATGCCGGGGTCTTGGCCGGTCATCAGGTCCGCGATGATGGCGGCGGTGCCCGCGGATTGCGTGAGGCCAAGATGCCCGTGGCCGAAGGCGCAGAACACATCCGGACGGTTCGGCAGCGCGCCGATGGCAGGCAGACTATCTGGCAGCGAGGGGCGGAAACCCATCCATTGCGTGCCGCCCGAGGTGTCGAGCCCCGGCAGGAAGCGCTTGGCCTTTTTCAGCATCGCATCGGCGCGGGCAAAGTTTGGCGGCAGGTCGAGCCCGCCCAGTTCCACCGCCCCGCCAACGCGCAGGCCGTCGCCGACCTTGCTGATGACAAATCCATGGCCGCCGAAGGTGATCTGACGCTTCAGGTCGAAGGCCCCGGCGGGCAGCGTCGTGTTATAGCCTCGCTCGGTCTCCAGCGGGATTTTCGCGCCGGCGGTGAGGGCCAAGTGATGCGAGTGCGCACCTGCGGCCAGCACGACGCAGCCGGGGATCATGCCATCGGAGGTTTCGACCCCGCCCGCAACCAGACGCTCGGCGCGAGTGATCGTGATCTCGCCACCCCCTGCCCGGAAGCGTTCTGCCATCGCCAGCACATAGTCACGCGGGTCCGAAATCGACTGCCACTCGGGGGTGAAGGTCGCATGGGTGAAGCCGGGCGCAAGACCGGGTTGATAGGCCGCAATCTCATCGCCCTTTAGATGCGTGAAGGCGATCCCCGCCTCTTCGCGGGCCTGCCAACCGGGGAGTGACGCGCGGAACTCGGCCTCGCTCTCATAGACCTGCAATTGCCCGTCGTGCCGCAGCATATGGGCAAGGCCGCTCAACTCCAGATGCGGGTCGAGCGCGGCCTGCGAGAGCTTCATCAGCGCCGTCTGCGCCACGGTCGAAGCCCGCACCTGCGCAGGCCAACTTGCCTTCCAGAAACGCCACATCCACGGTGTGATCCGCCCGGCATAGCGCGGCGGCACGGTCAGCGGCCCCAGCGGATCCAGCAGCCATTTCGGCGCCTGCCGGATCATCCGGGGTGAGGCGAGCGGCAGGATCTCGGTAAAGGCAAAGGCGCCTGCGTTGCCCGCCGACGCGCCCGCTGCCGGGCCTTCGCGGTCAATCACCCGCACGGTCAACCCGCGCGCCTGAAGCGCCAGCGCGGTAGACAGGCCCACCACGCCAGCGCCGACAACCGTCACCGGAGATTGGCTCATTACCGGACGCTCGATAGGAATTGACGGGTCTCTTCTTGCTGCGGATCGCCAAAGATCTGATCCGGCGCGCCGATCTCGGCCATGACGCCCTTGTGAAAGAACGCCACCCGGTCCGACACATCGCGTGCGAAACTCATCTCATGGGTGACACAGATCATCGTCATCCCCTCATCTGCCAGCAATTTGAGCGTGTCGAGCACCTCGCCCACCAGTTGCGGGTCGAGCGCCGAGGTCACCTCATCAAAGAGAATGTAATCGGGCGACATCGCCAATGCACGCGCAATCGCCATCCGCTGCTGCTGCCCGCCCGACAGGCGGCCGGGATAGACGCCCAGCTTGTCGGCCAGACCGACATGCGAGAGTTGCTGCACCGCGATCTCTTCGGCTTCTTTGCGGCCCATACCTTTGACCTTGCGCGGAGCCAGCGTGACGTTTTCCAGCACCGTCAGATGCGGGAAGGCGTTGAACTGCTGGAACACGATGCCGATTTTGCGGCGCAGCTTGTTCAGGTCGGTGTCGCGGGCGTGGACCTCGGTGCCGTCGACCACGATGCGGCCATTGTCGATCGGCTCCAACCCGTTGATGCAGGTCAGCAGCGTCGATTTGCCCGAGCCAGAGCCGCCGATCACCGAGACGACCTCGCCCTTTTGCACGGTCAGGTCGATGCCCTTGAGCACCTGTAGTGCGCCAAAGGATTTATGGACGTTTTCAATCTCAATCATTTTCTTGCCACCTTTTTTCCAAGCGGCTGCCAAGCCGGGCAATGGGGAAACTGAGCGCGAAATAGATCGCGCCCGTCACGAGCAGGATGAACATCGGCTCTTGCAGGCGTGTCACCAGAATTTGCGAGGCACGCAGCAGTTCGATGATGCCAAGCCACATCACCAACGCGCTGTCTTTCATCACGCCAAGCGTCAGGCCGATCCAACTGGGCAGGCCCACGCGCAGCGCCATGGGAAAGACGATCTGCGTGAGGTCTTGGCCCCATGTCATGCCGAGCGAACGGGCCGCACGGCGGGTGACCGAAGGCACCGCCTCAATCGCGCCGCGCACGATCTCGGTGCAATAGGCCGAGGTATAAAGCGCCAGCACGATGCAGGAGGTCACGAAGGGGGAAATCCCCCAGCCCGCGATGGCCTGAAAAGCGTTGGCGAGGATCAGCTGGATCAGCAGCGGAACCGAGCGGAAGATATCCAGCACAAAGGTCAGCGGCAGGGCCGCCCAAGGGCTGATCTGGCTGCGCAGCACCCCGAAGAAGACCCCCAGCAGCGTGCCGCCCACCACCGCAAAGGCGGTGACCGAAAGCGTCACACCCGCGCCTTTGAGCATGAACATTAAGTCGTTGAAGGTCAGAGCCGTATCAAACATCTATTCTCTTCCTTCAGTAGCGAAACAGGCGGGCGGCCATGAGCCGTGCGCCGAGCATCACGGCCTTGGCGATCACGTAGTAGATCACCGCCGCCAATGCGAAGAATTCAAAGGTCCGGAAGCTGCGCGCATTGAGGTCTTGTGTGACCCCCGCGAGGTCCGAATTCAGGCCCACCGTGACACCCAGGGATGTCATCAAAATCGCCCAGATCATCTGGTTTGTGGTTGGCAGAAACGAGATGCGGAACATCTGCGGCACGATGATCAGGCGAAACGCCTTGGCTTGCCCCATGCCCAGTGACCGACCGGCGCGCAGCTGCGTGTCCGGAATGGCCCGCATCGCGCCGCGGAACGTCTCGCACAGGTAGCCCGCGTTGTTGAAGGCGATCCCGGCCAGCAGTGCGGCATAGGGGCTGAGGTAGATCCCGAAAGACCCAAGCCCGAAATGCGCCATGTAAATCTGAAAAAGTGCAGGCGTGTTGCGCGCCACTTCGACCCATGCGGTCGCAGGTGCCCGCAGCCAGCGCGATTTGGCATCGCGGCCCACGGCCAGCAGCACGGCGATGGCAACGCCGATCAGCATCGACAGGATCGATATCTGCAGCGTAACCAGCGCGCCTTCCAGCATTTCTGGGAAAGCGCGAAAGGCCTGTCGCCATTGAAAGGTGTAGTTGCCCATCATTTGCTCCGATCAGCGGTTATCGGCAGACGGGGGCCGCAAGGCGCGGCCCCCGCATCCATCAACGATAGGCTTTGGCGATGGTCAGGTCAGGCGCGTCGCCGCCGACCCATTTGTCAAAGAGTTCCTGATAGCGGCCCGAGCGGACCTGCTGGTTCACGAAGAGATCGAGATAGTTCAGCAGACCGTACTCCTGACGCAGTCCGATGAGGCCGACGTAGTCCACGTCAAAGGGCGCATCGCCCGCGATGGTCAGACCTTCGAATTTGCCGCCGTTGACGATGGAAGACGCCACGGTGGAAGTCACGACGGTCGCGTCGATCTGACCTTGGGACAGGGACAGGAACACGTCAGCTTGGCTCTGATAAGAACGGAAGCTGCCGTCGTCCCATGCGTCGACCTGCTCTTCCAACGCGATGGCCTCAAACGTGCCCGCGACGGAGCCGACGGTCTTGCCCTTGAGGCTTTCAAAGCTGTCGACACCTGCGTCTTCGCGGGTCAGCACGACATTGGTGAAGGCGAAATACGGGACCGAGAAGCCAACCGTCTTGGCCCGCTCCAGCGTGTCGGAGGTGGAGGCAACGCCCACATCCGCGCGGCCTGAGACGAGCGCGGGGATACGGTCGGGGAATGGCGTCTCGACGATTTCGGCTTCGACACCGAGTGCTGCGGCCAGATCGTTGCAATAATCCACGTCAAAGCCGACGGGCGTGTTGGTGTCATCGCGCGAGCCCATGGGCGGGAAGTCCAGCACCACGGCGCAGCGCAGCGTGCCCGAAGAAATGATGTCGTCCAGTTTGTCGGCATGTGCGGTGGTGCCGATCACGGTCGCAGCCACGAGGCTCCCGGCGAGTTGCGTAAATTTCATAGATATCTCCCTCTTGGGTTGGTCGCCCCGACTCTGTCTGGGCGGGGTACGGGGTGGTATGAAGGAACAATGTCTTCATTAAAAATACAATATGTATTTTTAACTTTTACCGATGTGTCGACATATTTTTGATACATTGAGACGCCGTCGTCATTGTTTGGGGATGGGAATAGGGCCGCAGCCGCCCTCTTTTCCGGCTAAAATGAAAAAGCCGGGCGTGCAGCCCGGCTTTCCCGTCTGGGATCACCCCGCCGCGTCTTCGGGCAGCAGCGCCTCTGGCAGGTTCTGATAGGACACCGGCCGCAGGAAACGCCGGATCGACAGGGTGCCCACACTGGTCGCGCCAAAGTTGGTGCTGGCCGGATAGGGCCCGCCGTGCACCATGGAATCCACCACCTCGACGCCGGTGGGGAAGCCGTTTGCCAACAGACGTCCGGCTTTGCGTTCCAGCACCGGCATCAAGACCCGCGCGGCCTTAACATCCGCGTCACCCATATGCAGGGTGATGGTCAACTGCCCGTCCAGATCGAGAGCCAGCGCGCGCATCTCTTCCAGCGAAGCAACCCGCACCACCAGCCCCAGCGGGCCAAAGACTTCTTCATGCAGCGCCGGGTTGGCTTTGAACTCTGCGCCCGTGGTCTCGAACAGGGCCGGGGCGGCGTTGCGGCCAGTGCTGTCGGCTACATGCACTTGGCGCAGGCTCTGCGCGGCCTTGAACGTGTCGCGGCCCGCACAGAAGGCCTGCGCGATACCGTCTGTCAGCATGACCTGTTCGGCCACGTCTTGCAGTGCGGTGGCGGCACTTTTCACGAAGGCGTCTGCCCCTGCCCCGTCGATCACCACGGCAATGCCCGGATTGGTGCAAAACTGGCCCGCGCCCATGGTCAGGGACGCGGCCCAGCCTTTGCCCAGTTCCTCGGCCCGTGCCTCCATCGCGGCGGGGAGCATGAACATAGGGTTGACCGAGCCCAATTCACCAAAGAAGGGGATCGGCTCCGGCCGCGCGGCGCAGAGATCGAACAGCGCCCGCCCCCCCGCGAGAGAGCCGGTGAAACCCACGGCCTTGATCAGCGGATGCTGCACCACGGCCTGACCAACAGCGCGATTGCCACCTTGGATCAGCGAAAACACCCCGCGCGGCATGCCGCAGCTTTCAACCGCCGCATGGATCGCTTCTGCAACAATCTCACCCGTGCCGGGATGGGCGGAGTGGCCTTTGACCACGACCGGGCAGCCTGCCGCCAGCGCCGCCGCCGTGTCACCGCCTGCGACTGAGAAAGCCAGCGGGAAGTTCGACGCGCCAAAGACGGCGACAGGGCCGATCGGGCGTTGCACCATGGTGATCGCCGGGCGCGGGGCGGGCTGGCGTTCCGGCATGGCGGCATCGAAGCGGCGGTCGAGGTAGTCACCCTTTTCGATATGCGCGGCAAAGAGGCGCAGCTGGCCGACGGTCCGGCCCCGCTCTCCTTCCAGACGCGCTGTGGGCAGGCCGCTTTCTTGGCTGCCGATCTCGGTGATCTGGGCACCGCGGGCGTCGATCTCATCGGCGATGGCGTTCAGAAACTTAGCGCGGGTGGCGCGGCTGGAATAGCCGAAGTCCCAAAACGCCGCTTCGGCAGCTTCGCAGGCTTGGTCGACCAAATCCACCGTGCCGACCGAGAATTCATGTGCGTTTCCATGGGCGGGGCTGGAACTAAAGCGGTCGTCGGTGGCGATCCATTCGCCGGCGATCAGATGTTTGCCATGGGGGGTAAAGGCCATCGTCTATCCTTTCATGCGGGCCGCGGCCCGGTGTCAGCTTGCGTCTCTGCGCAACTGCATACATGATGTATGCATGATTGCAACCCCAAGCCCTGCGAGGATCCAGATGACCGATACGACCCTGTCCCACGACGCCCTAAACGGAATTGTCATGCAGATTTCCAAGGCGCGGGCCTGTCGCCGCAGAATGCCGCCGCCCTCGCGCGGGTGATCGTGGCGGGCGAAGGCGATGCCTGCAAATCCCACGGCATCTACCGGATCGAAGGGTGCCTGCGCACGATCAAGGCGGGCAAAGTGGTGCCCGATGCGGTGCCGCAGATGCACCAAGACGACAGCGCCATTGTGCGCGTGAACGCGGGAGGCGGCTTTTCCAACGCTGCATTCGACGCGGGCGCGCCGGTGCTGGCAGAGCGTTGCCGCACGACCGGGATCGCCGCCATGGTGATCAACGATTGCACCCATTTCGCCGCCCTCTGGCCCGAGATTGAGACGTTGACCGATATGGGCCTCGCCGCCATGGCGATGTGCCCCAGCTATGCCAGCGTGGCCCCGTCGGGCGGCACCGACCCCTTGATGGGGACCAACCCTTTCGCCTTTGGCTGGCCACGGGCAGAGGGCGACCCTTACGTCTTTGATTTTGCCACCAGCGTCGCCGCGCGGGGAGATCGAATTGCACCGCCGCGCGGGCACGCCCCTGCCCGAAGGCTGGGCCATCGCGCCCGACGGCAGGCCCACGACCGATCCCAAAGCCGCCCTTGCCGGGGCCATGTTGCCCTTTGGTGGCCATAAGGGATCCGCCATTTCCACCATGATCGAACTGCTCGCCGGGGTGATGATCGGCGACCTGACCAGCCAAGAGGCGCGCGACGCCTTGGGCTCTCTCACCCTCGCGCCGGCCCATGGTGAGTTGATCATCGCCTTCGACCCGGAAAAGTTTGCCGCTGGCCGCCCCGGTGATCCCTTTGCGCGGGCGGAAACGCTCTTTGCCGCGATCACGGCCCAAGGGGCGCGGCTGCCCTCGCAGCGCCGGTTCAAGGCCCGCGCTGAAACCCGCGCAAAGGGGATTCCCTGACGGAGGTCGAAGTGCAAAGCCTAGAGCGCTTGCTGGCCGACGGGCTCGACGCGGTTTGACCCCTCCCGCGCTTCGGCCCCGTCTGAGGTTGGAGCGCTGAGAGCCGTAGCATGCCCCCAAAGCCCCACCAATGGCGCCGCTTCACAGGATTCGAATGTCAAAAAAGCGGCGATGCTACGGTAATCTGGGCAAAATTTTGTGCAGACCCCGGCAAGCAAAGCCCGGATAGGCGATTTTCCGCGCTGCTCTGCAGCATTCCGCTGAAAGTTACTGAATCAAGTTTCCAGCGCCGCCGAAAGGATTAGATAGGGAAAAAATTGCACACTCTTAACGTGTCTCTCGGGGTATTGTTTTGCCAAATTCTTCTACTACACGATCGAAAAAATTGCGGACCGAAAGCTTAGAGCGGCGTCAGTTTCTGACCCTCTCCGCCGCGTCCTTTGCTGCCGCGCTGATGCCGCTGCGCAGTCGCGCGCAAGAGGTGCCTGCCGCCTCCTTCACATTCGACAATCTGGTCAATGACATGCGGGACTTGGCGCAGTCGTCCTATGCGGCTCCGAAGCCGGTCAAAGGGTTCCTCGCCGATCTTGATTACGACGCCTATCAACGGATTCGATTCCCGACCCGAACAGGCGCGCTGGCAGGAAAAGGGCGTTACCTTTAGGTTGCACGCCTTCCACCCCGGCTGGCTGTTCAAAGAAGCGGTGGAGATCAACGAGGGTCCGGGGCGAGGACGGTTGAGCCCATGGGCTTCACCACCGCGGATTTTGAATATGACGACGCGGCGCTTGCCAAGTCGATCCCCCCCAATGCGAGATGCCGGGCGTTGCCGGTTTCCGTCTGCACACCCCGCTCAACCGCGCCGATATTTTCGACGAATTGATCGTCTTCCAAGGCGCGAGCTATTTCCGCGCTCTGGGAAAGACACGCTTTATGGGCTGAGCGCGCGCGGCCTTGCCGTCAACAACCGGCCTGCCCGAAAGGCGAGGAGTTCCCCCGTTTCAGCGAGGTCTGGCTGCGCCGTCCCGAACCGGGCGATAGCAGCGCCACGATCTATGCCGCACTCGACAGCCCGTCGGTGACCGGCGCCTATAGGTTCGTGATCACACCGGGCGAACGACACCACCGTCGAGGTCACCATGCGGCTGTTCCTGCGCAAGACATCAAGCAGCTTGGCATCGCGCCGCTGACCTCGATGTTCCTGCACAATGGCGCGGACAAGGGCAGCTTTGACGATTTCCGCCCCTCGGTTCACGACAGCGAAGTCTTGTGCTGAACGCGGGCAAGGATGCGACCCTCTGCCGCCCGCTGAACAATCCGCCGCGTTTGGCGAGTTCCTATTTCGGGGCGCAGAGCCCGCGCTCCTTCGGGTTGGCACAGCGCAACCGGGACTTTGAGCATTACCTCGATGCGCAGGCCCATTACGAACGGCGCCCCTCTTTGATGATCGAACCCTTGGGCGACTGGGGCAAGGGCACGGTGCGACTGGTCGAAATTCCCTCCGATCTGGAGGGCAATGACAACATCGTCGCTTATTGGATTCCCGAGGGCGAAACCCGTGCTGGGGATGAATTGGCCTATGACTAACCGCATGCACTGGGGGATGAACCCACCGGGCGCGACCCGCAGACCCTTGGCCGCGTGGTGCGGCTGCGTTCGGGCCACGGCGGGGTTTGCGGGGGTAGAGGCAGATACGCAAACCCGCAAATTCGTCATCGACTTTGCCGGCGGACAGCTGAGCGATATGCCAAGCGACGCAGAGTTGGAGCCGATCGCCAGCGCGCAGAACGGCGAAATCGTCGAGGCGATCCTGAGCCGGGTAGATGGCAGAGACGAATGGCGGCTGGTTGCTGGAACTGCGTGCAGAGCCTGACGCCATCGTCCGAAATCAAGGCAGTTCTATCGGGATATGACCGCAATCTTACAGAGACATGGGTGTACCAATGGATCAACGCATGAACCTTCAAGACGCGACGACCCCCTATTCCGCAATGACGGTTGAGGCCGAGACTTGGATGCCGCCCGCCGCCCCGCTTGCCATGCCACGGCAGACCTTGGAACGGCGCGGCCATCTGGCCGGGCTGGCCGATGTCGCGCGGGCGTTCCTGCTGCGGCGCAAGGCCTAGGTTCAATGACACTTCAGCAAAGGCAGCTTGCGGCGGACGGGGCGACCCGGTTTGCACGGGCGTTCGCCGTCTTTTTGTCTCTCGGCTGTGCGGCCCTTGCGTCAATGCTTTTGGCCGAGGCGGCGGCGCGCGATGGGTTCAGCGGGTGGGACGGCATCCGCGCCCTGCTCGTTTTTCGCGACCACGGCTTGGCTGGCTTGGGGGGCGTCATTGGCGCTGATCGGGCTTTTCGGCGGCAGATCAACGCCTCCCCGCCCCGCGCTGGACGCGCCGCAGCCGCGCACCGTGATCGCGGTACCCATCTGCAACGAAGACCCGCTGACCACTTTTGCCCGCATCGCCGCGATTGACCGATCTGTCACCCGGGCCGGTGTGACGGCGGATTTCGTCGTTCTGTCGGACACGCGCGATGACGCACTCGCCGGGAAAGAGCAATTCGCCTTTGCCCGATTGCTGCGCGAGACAGATGGCCAAGGGCGTATTTTCTACCGCAGACGGCGCGACAATGCGGGCCGCAAGGCGGGCAATATCGAAGAGTTCATGCGCAGCTCCGGCGGGGCCTATGACCTTGCGGTGATCCTTGACGCCGACAGTCTGATGGAGGGCGAGACGATCCGCGCCATGATCGCGCGGATGCAAGCCGATCCGCAATTGGGGTTGCTACAGACCCTGCCCAAGATCATCGGCGCGCGGTCTTTCTTTGGCCGGGCACTGCAATTCGCCTCGTGGTTTTCATGGCCCGATCTTCACCCGTGGCCTTGCCCCGTATGCAGGGCCCGACGGGGCCCTTCTGGGGCCATAACGCAATCATCCGCGTCCGCGCCTTCGCCGAAAGCTGTGGGCTGCCGAGCTTTCCGGCCCGCCGCCCTTGGGCGGGCATATTCTCAGCCATGACTATGTCGAGGCGGCGTTGCTTGCCCGCGCCCGGTTGGAAGGTCGAGGTGGATGAAACCTGGGGGCGGCTCTTTCGAAGAAGGCCCTGAGAATGTCCTGTCCTTTGCGCGGCGAGAGCGGCGTTGGTGCCAAGGCAACCTGCAACATGCGCGGCTGATCTTTGCCCCCGGGCTGCGGGCTGGAGCCGGTTTGTCTTTTTGCAGAAACGTCACCGCCTATGTCGTCTCCCTTCTTTGGGCGGCGTTTCTGATCACCTCGGCCATCAGCACGCTTTACGCGCCGCCGCCTGAGTATTTCCCCGGCCCCTATCAGCTTTTCCCCGTCTTCCCCGACACCAGCACGCGCGAGATCACGCTGCTGGCCTTGGGCGTTTTGGGTCTGCTGGTGGTGCCGAAGCTGCTGATCTTGCTGCACGCGATCCTGACCAAGCGCGCACGCGACTTTGGCCGTAGCCTGCGCATGTCGCTCTCGGTTCTGACCGAGATCGTGCTGACCACGCTTTTGGCCCCCTTGATGCTGCTCTATCACAGCCGCGCGGTGTTGCAGGTGCTCTCGGGCCAAGACGGGGGCTGGCCTGCCAACCAACGCAACGAAGGCCGGTTGAGCTTGGCGGATGGCTGGGCGGCGGGCCGGTGGATCGTTTTCATTGGCGCGGCGATCATCGCGGCGGTGCAATGGGTTGCGCCTGACCTGACGATCTGGCTGCTGCCCGTGGCGGTTCCGATGCTGTTGGCCCCGCTGCTTATCGCATGGACCTCCCGCCCCCTGCCTCGCACGCTCTTTGCCGTGCCGGAGGATGCGGCACCGCTGGATGTCGTCGCGGAATACGACAGTATCTGCGATGTCTGGCGGCTGACGTGGAATTACGAACATCTGATGGCGAAACCCAAAGCGGCGGACCTGACCCATGCCCCAGCCTAGCACCGGGCTGTCGCCTGCGGCGAGATCGCTCGGCTCTGCCCCCACGGCCAAACCTGCCCGCGACCCGCGCATCGATGTGTTTCGCGGTTTGGCGTTGGTGATGATTTTCATCAACCACGTCCCCGGCAACCCCTATGAAGCTCTGACCATCCGCAACCTAGGCTTTGCCGACGCTGCAGAGGCGTTCTTTTTGATGTCGGGCATCGCAGCGGGCTTGGCCTATACGCCCCGGTTCATTGAGAAAGACCGCCTGCGGCATGGCCTCTGGCGCGCGGTCGCGCCGCTGTGGAAGCGGGCATGGTCGCTTTATCTCGTGCAGATCATGCTCTCGGCCGTGACTTTGGGCATCTTTGCCGCCGCTTTCCAGATCACGACAGAGGCCGAGTTTCTGACCAAGATCAACATGCGGCAAGTCTTTCAAAACCCGACCCAATCCGTGATTGGGATACCGCTTTTGACGCACCAGTTTGGCTATGTGAACATCCTGCCTGCCTATTCGGTTCTGCTGGTCTGTGCCCCTGTGGCGATCATGCTGGGGCTGCGCTGGCCGCGGCTGCTTTTGGCACTGTCGCTGACCCTTTGGCTGCTGACCGGCGTTTTCCGACTGAACCTGCCGAACTACCCCAATCCGGGCGGCTGGTTCTTTAACCCTTTTGCGTGGCAGGCGATCTTTGTCTGCGGCCTGCTGGTTGGGCTCAGCCAGCGGCAGGGCTATCGGTTTTTTCCTGCGTCGAAAGCGCTGTTTTGGCTGTCCGTCGCGGTGTTGCTTGGGGGTTGCTGGCATGGCGCTATGTGCCGGGCTTGGGCAAATTCCTGAACCTACAGATGCATCACCTGCGCGAAGCTGGGGTGCCCTTCAACATCACCTCCCATGACAAGACCTATCTCTCTGCCCCGCGGTTTATCCATATTCTGGCTTTGGGATATTTTCTGTCACAATTGCCAAGCGTGAACCCGCCTCTCTGGACATCAGATGCGAGCCCCTTCCGGCTGATTGGTCGGCATGGGCTGTTGATCTTTGCCAGCGGCACGGTGTTGGCACTGGTCTGTCAGGCGGTGATGATGGCACGGCCCGAGGCGGCTTGGGTGCCATGGGTGCTGCCTGCGGTGGGAACGGCGGCCCTTTATGGGATCGCTTGGACCTGCCGAACATCGCGGCGCGTGCTCACCGCGCCCGCGGCACCGGCCGAGCGCAACCCTGTGCAAGATAGCGCGCGTTTCGCGGCACCTGCCGCCGAGCCCAGACCTTAGACCTCGGGAATCGCGGCGGCCCATTTGCGCCATGCCAGCCATGCAAGGCCCAGCCCCCCCGCGATCAACGCCATGTGACGCGGGCGAATGCCGCGCCCGGTCGTGGTGCCCTCTCCGGGGATGATAGCGCGGGTCAAGCAGCCGGGTGTTTGCCAGAAAGCCGCCGACAACCGTCTCGCTGCCCCGGAACACGGCACGCAGGCCGCGACCTTTCTTGCGGTTCAGGGTTTCAATTGCTCCGATCATCGACCCCTTTTCGGCCATCACCTCGGCCCACACGGGCGGCGGCAGGCCCAAGTGCTCGGCGATGAGGCGGGTCCTGAACCCTTCGATCACCTGCGCGGGGCGCTCAATCGCCACGTCGCATTCGGTGTCAAACCCCATGGAGCGGTTGTTGAGGTTGCTGGAGCCGAGACGCAGAAGATGGTCGTCGATGATCATGATCTTCGCATGGACATAGATCGGCTCTCCCTCGTCGGTGACGGGAAAATAGATGCGGAAGCGGTTTTGGTGATCCGCCCCCTTTAAGTCTTCGACCAGCCGTTCGCGCAGGACATGCATGGCGTCATCTTCCAACTGCGATTCCGCATCGCGCGGGTTGATGATGACGATCTCCGGCCCGTCCTCCTCGGCCAAACGCGCCTTTAGCGCATCACAGACCGAGTCCGCAGCGAGGTACTGCGATTCAAAATAAATATAGTCGCGGGCCGATTTGATCCCGGCGAGGTAGAGTTGTTCGATCTCATTGATCAGCGGCTCTTCGTCGAAAGG
>NZ_CP081130.1:3157500-3468219 GCF_025142275.1 Sulfitobacter sp. W074 | reverse complement strand
CGTGCCTTACGTCCCGCTTTGCTTTTCGCACAGAGGCCGAGTGGATCCCGGCCCTCAATATTGTTTCACCCGGCAACAGGTCATCCACCCGGTCCCACGCGGATGACCGACCTGTGTCCTTCGGACTTTAAAAGAATGGCAAGCCCATAAGCCTGATGCGCCGTAAACCGGCGCAAGAGGCGCTGAACGAACCGTTCGTGTTCTCATCGACAGGGTAAACGTGCTGGCAGCAGCATTCACGACAGTGCGCGGGGCCGTTTTTACACGGTCACTTGCACCCCCCTGAACTTGGCATTCTGCCAGTCGGCTGACACCTTGTTCAGGGCCTGTCCCCCCAAGCGAAATGAATCGCTGGACCTTTGGTAGCAAGTGTTTCCGGTCCGCTTCAACATATCTTCCATCTTGACTCAGAGATTGCCTGAAAAGAATCTCTGGCGTGTTTTTTTCGCTGCACCCGCACGAAAAAAGGCGCCGCAATGCGGCGCCTCTTGTCTTTCAAAGGGTTGGCTGTGGAGCCGTATTAACCCAGTGCTTTGACCCGTGCGGACAGACGCGACATTTTGCGCGAAGCGGTGTTTTTGTGGAAAACGCCTTTGGTGACGCCGCGCATCAGCTCGGGCTGGGCGACTTTCAAAGCGGCGGTTGCGGCTTCTTTATCACCGGAGGTGATCGCCTCTTCGACTTTGCGCAGGTAGGTGCGGATGCGCGAACGACGGGCTTTATTGATCGCAAAACGTTTCTCGTTTTGACGTGCGCGCTTTGCGGATTGTGTTGTGTTTGCCATGAGTATCAGCCTTCGGGTTCATTTTGTTGCGTAGCAATGCGTGACGCCAACCCTACCGGAAATCCGGGCCCCAAAAGGGCAGGTGATTCTAGCCAGAGCGGGCTGCACGCGCATGTATTGGGGCTGCCTATAAGACAGCAGGCGCGGCAATGCAAGCCGCGCCCATAGAATCGCTTATTTGTCGCGGAACTGCGCTTCGCGCTTTTCAAGAAAGGCCGACATGCCTTCTTTCTGGTCTTCGGTGTTGAACAGCGAATGGAACATGCGGCGCTCGAACAACAGGCCTTCGCTCAGCGGCACCTCATAGGCGCGGTTCACGCATTCCTTGACCACGGTGGCCGAGATCATGGATTTTTCGGCAATCTTGCCAGCGGCGGCCATGGCTTCTTCCATCAGCTTTTTGACCGGCACAACGCGCGACACAAGGCCCGAGCGTTCGGCTTCTTCGGCATCCATGAAACGGCCCGTCAGGTTCATGTCCATCGCTTTGGACTTGCCCACAAGGCGCGTCAGACGCTGGGTGCCGCCGATGCCTGCCACGACACCAAGGTTGATCTCAGGCTGGCCGAACTTGGCGCTTTCCGAACAGATGATGAAATCGCACATCATCGCCAATTCGCAGCCACCGCCCAAGGCATAGCCCGACACGGCTGCGATGATCGGCTTGCGCACGCGCAGGATTTGATCGGTCTCGGGCGTGAAGAGATCACCCATGAAGACGTCAACAAAGCTTTGATCGCGCATCATCGCGATGTCGGCCCCGGCAGCGAATGCCTTTTCCGACCCGGTGATGACGATGCAACGCACCTTGTCGTTTTCCTGTGCGCCTTTCAGCGCTTTGGCCAATTCACCCAGCAACGCGTCGTTGAGCGCGTTCAGCGCATCCGGGCGGTTGAGGGTGATCAGGGCCACATGGTTGTCCACGTCCACGGTGATCGTTTCGTAAGCCATCAAGAATGCTCTTTGTTGTTGCGCTCAGGGGAATGTGCATACCACGGCACCCCCATGTTTCAAGTTATCTTTGGCAGCGCGGACAATAGAAGGAAGACCGTCCGCTTTGTACGATGCGCCCAATGGTGCCGTCGCAGCCCGGTCGGCGGCAGGGTTGCCCCTCTCGTCCGTAGACATCGAAGCTGTGCTGGAAATAGCCCAATTCGCCGTCCGCCTGCCGGAAGTCCTTGAGCGAGGATCCCCCCGCCGTGATGGCATCGGCCAGCACCTCGCGGATGATCGGCACCAGCCCGGCGATCCGCGTGGTCGAGATGCGCCCGGCCTTGCGGGCGGGGTGAATCCCTGCGCGGTAAAGTGCTTCGCAGACGTAGATATTTCCCAAACCCGCCACGACCCGCTGATCCAGCAAGGCGGATTTGATCGGTGTGTTGCGCCCTTTCAGCGCGGCCACCAGATGCGCTTCGTGAAAGTCATTGCCCAAGGGTTCCGGCCCGAGCGAGGCCAGCAGTTTATGCGTTTCGGCCCCCGCCGTGGGCATCAGATCCATCGCGCCAAAACGGCGCGGGTCGTTAAAGGTGATCCGCGCACCGTTACCCATATGCAACACGACGTGGTCATGTTTCTCCGGGGCGGGGTGGTTGTGCTGAAACTGTCCCAACGGGTCGCCCGAGACGAGCATCCGCCCGGACATGCCCAAATGCACCAACAGCGATTCCCCACCCTCCAGATCGGCGAGGATGTATTTCGACCGTCGTCGCAGCAGCCCGACCCGCTGCCCAGTCAGCCGCTCTGCCATCCGTTCGGGGAAGGGCCAGCGCAGATCGGGGCGGTTGACCTCGGCCCGGGCGATCACTTGCCCCTCCATCGCGGGGGCCAGCCCCCGGCGGACGGTTTCGACCTCTGGCAGTTCCGGCATCTCGGTTTCCCCTCTGGCTTGCCTGTGACAAAAGGCACGCATTGTCCCCAGCCTACGGCACCCTATAACAAGGGACTGAACCAGAGGATCGCAAGAGCAGATGACCCAGGACGCCGACAAAACCACCCATTTCGGGTTCGAGACCGTACCCGAGCATGAAAAAGCAGGTCGGGTGCAGGGTGTGTTCAACTCCGTCGCCAGCAAATACGACATCATGAACGATGTGATGAGCATGGGCATCCACCGCGTCTGGAAAGAAGCGATGATGGATTGGCTCGCCCCGCGCCCCGGTCAGAAGTTGCTGGATGTGGCGGGTGGCACGGGCGATGTGTCGTTCAAGTTTCTGGGCCGCGCGGGCCACGGTCATGCGACGGTGCTCGACCTCACCGAGCCGATGTTGGTCGAAGGCCGCAAACGCGCCGAGGCCGACAGCCTGACCGGCAGCCTTGATTGGGTGGTGGGCGATGCCATGTCACTGCCGTTTCCCGACAACACCTTTGATGTCTATACAATCAGCTTTGGCATCCGGAACGTGACCCGCCCCCAAGAGGCGCTGAACGAAGCGTACCGCGTGCTGCGCCCCGGTGGCCGTCTGATGGTGTTAGAGTTCAGCCAGCTGCCCAACCCGGCGATGCAAAAAGCCTATGACCTTTACAGTTTCAACGTGATCCCGCGCATGGGGCAGGCCATCGCGGGCGACCGCGACAGCTATCAGTATCTGGTCGAATCGATCCGCAATTTCCCCGATCAGGAAACGTTTCTGTCGATGGTACGCACGGCCGGTTTCGGGCAGGCCAAATACCGCAACCTGAGCATGGGCATCGCGGCGCTGCATTCGGGCTGGAAACTCTGATGCGCGGACCTCACAACATTTGGCGGCTGATCCGCACCGGCGCGACGTTGGAACGCGCGGGCGCGATGAATGTGGTGCTGGATGCTTTCGATGCTTCCCCGGCGCTGCGTTTCGTGGCCCGCGCGCTTGGCCTGCCGTTCAAATGGCTGGGCTACAAAGGCGACCCGACCATGCCGCCCGCCACCCGCGCGCTGACCGCGCTTGGCCCGGCCTACATCAAATTCGGTCAGGTGCTTTCGACCCGGCCCGACGTGGTTGGGGATGATCTGGCTGTGCAACTGCGTGTCTTGCAAGACAAGCTGCCGCCTTTTGACACGGCGCTGGCCCGCAGGGCGGTCGAGCAGGAGTTGGGTGAGCCGGTCAGCGCGATTTTCTCTGAGTTCAGCGAACCCGTCGCCGCGGCCTCTATCGCGCAGGTCCACCATGCACGACTGGCCGAGACCGGCGAAGAGGTCGCCGTCAAAGTCCTGCGCCCCGGCATCGAAAAAGCCTTCCGCAAGGACATCGACGCTTTCTATCTTGCCGCCCGCATGGCCGAAATCTTCTCTCCCGGATCGCGCCGCTTGCGCCCGATGGAGGTGATCGAGCATTTCGACGGCGTTGTGCGGGGGGAGTTGGACCTGCGGCTGGAAAGCTCTGCCGCGTCGGAGTTTGCCGCCAACACCAAAGATGACACCGGATTTCAACTGCCTGAGATCAAATGGAATTATTCGGGCCGCCGCGTGATGACGCTGGGCTGGGCCGATGGTCTGCCGCTGGGCGACAACGCCGCGCTGGATGCGGCGGGTCACGACCGGGTAGGGCTGTCGGAACGGGTGCTGCAACTCTTTTTGCAACACGCCCTGCGCGACGGTTATTTTCACGCCGACATGCACCAAGGCAACCTCAAGGTCGCGGCCAATGGCGATATCATCGCCTATGACTTCGGCATCATGGGTCATATCGACAGCTATACCCGCCGCGTCTATGCCGAGATCCTCTATGGCTTTATCCGCCGCGATTACGAGCGCGTGGCCAAGGTGCATTTTGAGGCGGGTTATGTGCCTGCCGACAAGGATGTCGATGAATTCGCCCGCGCCCTGCGCGCGGTGGGCGAGCCGATTTTCGGCATGGATGCCACCCGCATCTCCATGGCGCGGCTGCTGACCTACCTCTTTGAAGTGACTGAGCGTTTCGGCATGGAAACCCGGACCGAGCTGATCTTGCTGCAACGCACGATGGTCGTGGTCGAGGGCGTGGCCCGCTCGCTCAACCCGCATATCAACATCTGGGAAGTCGCGAGCCCGATTGTGACCGATTACATCACCAAGTCGCTAGGGCCGCGCGCGATCGTTTCTGATCTGCGCGACACGGCGATGGTCATGGCCCGCTTTGGTCCGCGTTTGCCGGGGCTGGTCGAACAGGCGCTGAACCGTCAGGCCGAGGAGCAGCCAGAGCGCCGCCCGCGGTTCTGGCGCTACATCGCGGCGACTGCGGTGATGTCCGGCATTGCCGGGGCCACCACAATCGCCCTGATCGGCGCGCTGCTTTAGGGCAGGGGGCCGCGGAGGCCCCCGCCATTCAGGCAATACGTTCGATGGCCATGGCGATGCCTTGCCCGCCGCCGATGCACATGGTGATCAACGCGCGCTTGCCGCCAATCCGCTCCAACTCATAAAGCGCTTTCACGGTGATGATCGCCCCGGTCGCGCCGACCGGGTGGCCAAGGGCGATGGCCCCGCCGTTGGGGTTCACTTTTGCCGGGTCGAATCCCAACTCCTTGCTCACCGCCAGCGCTTGGCTGGCGAAGGCCTCGTTGCTTTCGATCACATCGAAATCATCGGCCTTCAGGCCGGTGCGCTCCAGCAGGCGGCGGACAGCGGGAACCGGGCCGATGCCCATGACTTCGGGGCGCACACCGGCATGGGCGTAGCCAAGGATGCGCGCACGGGGCGTGAGCCCGGCGGCCTCGGCTGCCCCGGCGCGGGCCAGCACCAGCGCCGCGGCACCGTCGTTGATACCGCTGGCATTGCCCGCTGTGACGCGCCCGTCCTTCTGGAATACGGGGCGCAGCCCGGCCAGTGCCTCGGCCGTGGTGGCCTTGGGGTGTTCATCGGTGTCAAAGGGCACCATGTCGCGCTTGACCTTTACGTCGACCGGCACGATTTGATCCTTGAAATGCCCCGCCGCGATGGCCGCCGCTGCGCGTTCTTGGCTTTGCAGGGCAAAGGCGTCCATCTCCTCGCGGGTGATGGTATGTTCATCCGCGACATTCTCGGCCGTGACCCCCATGTGGCCGGTGCCGAAGGGGCAGTTCAGCGTGCCCAAAAGCATGTCGAGGCTGCGAACATCGCCCATTTTCTGGCCCCAGCGGGCATCGGGCAGAATGTAAGGCGCGCGCGACATGCTCTCGGCTCCGCCAGCAAGGGCGAAATCCGCATCGCCCAGCATCAGGCTTTGGGCCGCCGAGACCAGCGCCTGCACGCCCGAACCGCACAGGCGGTTCACGTTCATCGCGGGCACTTCATCCGGCACGCCCGCATCGCGCGCGGCGACGCGGCTGAGGTACATGTCGCGCGGCTCGGTGTTGATGACGGTGCCAAACACCACATGGCCGATCTGGTCAGGGCTGACGCCCGCACGCTCCATCGCCGCTGCCGCGACGGTGCTGCCAAGCTTGGTGGGTGGGGTGCCGGCAAGGCTGCCGCCGAAAGTGCCGATGGCGCTGCGCGCACCGCTCAGGATGACGATATCGTCTGACATGAAACTCTCCTTTGGTCGTTGCCAGCACTATGGGCCGGGGGCGGGGCAAAGTCAGTGGAAACGTCCCGTCAAAGCGCGGCTTGACAGGGGCGGGGCGCCGCGCGACATATCCGTCATGACGGACAACACAGACAAGATCCTGACACAGCTGCCCGCCCGCTTGAAAGCGGCACGACAGGGGCAGGGGCTTTCGCTTGATGCGGTGGCCAAGCTTTCGGGCGTGTCGCGCTCCATGGTGAGCCAGATCGAGCGCGGCGAATCGAGCCCTACGATCGCCACGCTGTGGAACCTCACGCGCGCCTTGCAGGTGGATTTCGCCGGGCTTTTGGATGGTGCGCCGACAGAGGCTCAGATCGAAGTGCTGCGCAGCGCCGCCGTGCCGACGATCAGCAACCTTGGGTCAGGCTGCCGGATCCGCATCTTGTCCCCGCCCGAAGAGGCCGGGCATCACGAGGTTTACGAACTGCTCATCGCCGAAGGTGGCATGCTCGACAGTGCGCCGCATACCCGCGGCGCGCGCGAGCATCTGAGCGTTTTCGAGGGGGCAGTCGAAGTGACCAGCGGTGTGGGGACAGAGCAGTTGCAGGCCGGAGACACGGCCCGCTATGCCGCCGACGTGCCCCATGCGATCCGCGCGACCGCTGGGCCGGTGCGTGCCTTTTTGGTGGTGCAAGACGCCTGATCTCCGGTATATCGGAATAAATCCGCCATTTCGGAAATCCTCTATTTCGGAACGGCCTCCGTTATGGTAGATGCTCCCTGAAAAGGAGAGCCTCATGACCCAAGCATTTCTATCCCATGTCACCGACACCCTAGCCGAGATCGACGCCGAGGGCATGATGAAGCGCGAGCGGCTCATCACCACCCCGCAGGGCGGTGAGATCGCGGTGGGTGACCGCGAGGTCATCAACCTCTGCGCCAACAACTATCTCGGCCTCGCCGATCATCCCGAGTTGATCGCCACCGCCAAAGAGGCGATGGACGAGAAAGGATTCGGCATGGCCTCGGTCCGCTTTATCTGCGGCACGCAGGACATCCACCGCGAGTTGGAGCAGAAGCTGGCGGGCTTTCTCGGGCATGACGATTCGATCCTCTTCGCCGCCTGTTTCGACGCCAACGGCGGGCTGTTCGAGCCGCTGCTGGGGCCGGAGGACGCGGTGATTTCAGACGCACTGAACCATGCCTCGATCATCGACGGCATTCGTCTGTGCAAGGCGAAACGCTACCGCTATGCCAACAGCGACATGGCGGATCTTGAGGCCAAGCTGAAGCAGGCCCGCGAGGATGGCGCGCGGTTCATCATGATCGCGACCGACGGGGTCTTCTCCATGGACGGCTATCTGGCGAACCTGCCCGAGATCACCGCACTGGCCGAGAAATATGAGGCGCTGGTGATGGTCGATGACTGCCATTCCACCGGCTTCATGGGGCCGAAGGGTGCAGGCACGCCCGCGCATCACGGGGTCAAGGTCGACATCGTGACCGGCACGCTGGGCAAGGCGCTTGGTGGGGCCATCGGCGGCTATATCGCAGGGCCGCAGCCGGTGATCGACCTACTGCGCCAGCGCGCGCGGCCCTATCTGTTTTCCAACTCCCTGCCGTCGTCGATCGTGCGCGCCGGCATCCGGGCGCTGGAACTGGTCGAAGACGGCGATGATCTGCGTGCACGCCTTTTCGAGAATACGAAATACTGGCGCGCGGGGCTGGAGAAGTTGGGCTTTGACCTGCTGCCCGGTGAACACCCCATCGTGCCCGTCATGCTGGGCGAGGCGCAGTTGGCGCAGGACATGGCCGCACGGCTTTTCGAGGAGGGGGTCTATGTCTCGGGCTTCTTCTTCCCGGTGGTGCCGCGCGGTCAGGCGCGCATCCGCACGCAGATGAACGCGGCACTGACCCGCGAGCAACTTGACCGCGCGTTGACGGCATTCGAAGTCGCGGGCAAAGCCTGTGGGGTGATCGAATGACCACGAATGAAATGAAAGCGCTGGCCAAGCTGCACCCCCGCGAGGGGCTGTGGATGACCCATGCGCCAGTGCCCGAGATCGGCCCCGAGGACGTGCTGATCAAGATCAACAAGACCGGAATCTGTGGCACCGATATCCACATCTGGAACTGGGACGATTGGGCTGCCGGGACGGTGCCGGTGGGGCTGATCACGGGCCATGAGTTCGCGGGCGAGATCGTCGAGTTGGGCCGCAATGTCGAAGGCCTTGAGATCGGGCAGCGTTGCTCGGGCGAGGGGCATCTGATTGGCAAACAGTCACGCCAAAGCCGTGCGGGGAAGTTCCACCTTGATCCCGCGACGCGGGGCATCGGGGTAAACGAACAGGGGGCCTTTGCGCAATATCTGCGGCTGCCCGCCTTTAACGTGGTGCCGCTGCCGGATGAGATTTCAGACGACATCGGCGCGATCCTCGATCCCTTGGGCAATGCGGTGCACACAGCGTTAAGTTTTGATCTGGTGGGTGAGGATGTGTTGATCACTGGCGCGGGGCCCATCGGCATCATGGCGGCGGCGGTGGCGCGGCATGTCGGCGCGCGGCATGTGGTGATCACGGATGTGAACCCCGACAGGCTGGCGCTGGCGGAAAAGGTCGCCGACGTGGTGACAGTGAACGTGGCCGAAGAGGATTTGGCCGACGTGATCCCCCGGCTGAAGATGAAACAGGGCTTTGACGTGGGCCTTGAAATGTCGGGCAACCAGCAGGCGCTGGATCAGATGGTTGAGGCCATGACCATGGGCGGGCGCATCGCGATGCTGGGCATCCCGCCGGGCAAATCGCCGGTGGATTGGAGCCGTATCGTTTTCAAGGCGATCACCATCAAGGGCGTCTATGGCCGCGAGATTTTCGAGACCTGGTACAAGATGATCGCCATGCTGGAGAACGGGCTCGATGTCTCTGCCATCATCACCCATCGCTTCGGGGTCGATGATTTCGAGCAGGGCTTTGCCGCGATGAAATCGGGCCAGTCGGGCAAGGTCGTGCTTGACTGGAGCTAAGCCACTCAGGGGCGCAGGCGATTGCGCCCCTGCTGGGTCAGCACCCAAACCTCATCCCCCTCGAACACCGCCGCACAAAGCGGTTTGCCGTAGCCCGCGCCGGTGTCGAGGTTCACCCGGTTGCCGTAATGCATGGCGCTGTCCACCGGCGTGTGGCCGTGGACGACCAGCTTGGGATGGGGCGCGGTGAATTCGTGAAACTCCTTGCGGATCCACAGCAGATCATCCTCGCGCTGCGCGTCCAGCGGCACTTCGGGGCGGATGCCCGCATGGGCAAAGAACAGGTCGGGTGTCTGATGCGACAGGGCGAGGGTTTTCAGGAAGTCCACATGCGCCTGCGGCACCGCTTCGCGGGCTTTCTCGTGCACCTCTGACATCCGGTCGCGGCCGCTGACGGGTACACCGTAAGAGCCAAGCGTCGTGTCGCCGCCCAAACGCGGGTTCAGCCAGTTAAGTTCAACGAGCAAGAGCGGATCATGGCGGGGGAAATCCTCCATGAACCAGCTGAACATGCGGTCATGATTGCCCATGAGGAAGGTCCAGTTGCGGCCCTCGGCCTTGCCCTGTGCCAGCCGTTCGATCACCGCTTTGCTGTCGGGGCCGCGGTCGGTGTAATCGCCAAGGAAGACGATGCGCGCGTCCGGCCCGCCGTCTTCTTCGATCAAGGTTAACACGCGCTCAAGCTCGGCGGCGTAACCGTGGATGTCTCCGATGGCGTAGATGGGGCTGGGCATATTCGTTCCTATCCTTCTGCACCCCCTCGTGATGCCGCAAAGCCACCGCGAAGGAAAGGCTCAGTCAAAGGATGCGCCCGAAAGCAAAAGCGCCCCGCGAGGGGGCGCTTTAAGTTTGTGCAGGGGGAGGTCTCAGGCCACGTCGAATTGCAGCGGCTTGATCTGCCGGAACATGCCGGTGTCGCGCAGCTTGCCGATCACGGTTTCTGGCACCTGATCGTCGACATAGAGCAGGGCAATCGCCTCGCCCTTGGCGGTGTGGCGGCCCAAGGTGAAGTTGGCGATGTTCACGCCGTTTTCGCCCATGGTCTGGCCCAAGGTGCCGATGATGCCCGGCACGTCTTCGTTGGTTGTGTAGAGCATGTGCTCCCCGATCTCGGCGTCGATGGTGATGCCTTTGATCTGGATAAAGCGCGGCTTGCCGTCCGAGAACACGGTGCCCGCGATGGAGCGCTCGCGCTTTTCGGTCACCACGGTCACTTTGACATAGCCGTCGAAGACGCCGGATTTGTCTTGGTTGGTGGTGCTGATCTGAATGCCCTTTTCGCGGGCGACCACGGGGGCGGAAACCATGTTCACATCCGGGTTGGCGCGTTTCATGATGCCCGCCACGACGCCGCAGTTCAGCGCCTTGAGGTTCATCTGTGCGACGGAGCCGTCATAAAGGATGTTGATCGCTTTGATCGGCTCGTCGGTCATCTGGCCGATGAACGCGCCGAGGTGACCAGCCAGCTTGACCCATGGGCCCATGACTTTGGCTTCTTCGGCGGTGACCGATGGCATGTTCAGCGCGTTGGTCACGGCGCCCGTCAGCAGGTAGTCCGACATCTGCTCGGCCACTTGCAGCGCCACGTTTTCCTGCGCTTCGGTGGTCGCGGCACCAAGGTGCGGCGTGCAGACCACGTTGGGCAGGTTGAACAGCGGGTTCTCCTTGGCTGGTTCCTCGGCGAAGACATCGAAACCCGCGCCCGCCACATGGCCGGATTTCAGCAGGTCGGCGAGTGCTTCTTCGTCAACCAGACCGCCGCGGGCACAGTTGATGATACGCACGCCGGGCTTGGTCTTTTCAAGGTTCTCGCGGCTGAGGATATTCGCCGTCTGCTCGGTGAAGGGAACATGGAGGGTGATGAAATCGGCGCGAGTCAGCAGCTCGTCCAACTCGACCTTTTCGACACCCATCTTCTCGGCCTTTTCCTCGCCCAAGAAGGGGTCATAGGCCACGACTTTCATCTTGAGGCCCCGCGCGCGGTCGCAAACGATGCCGCCGATGTTGCCCGCGCCGATGACGCCCAGCGTCTTGCCGGTGAGCTCGACGCCCATAAACTTAGACTTTTCCCATTTGCCCGCGTGGGTGGAGGCCGACGCTTCGGGGATTTGACGTGCCACGGCGAACATCATCGCGATGGCATGTTCAGCAGTGGTGATCATGTTGCCGAAGGGCGTGTTCATCACGATCACACCCTGTTTCGACGCGGCTTCCTTGTCGATATTGTCGGTGCCGATGCCCGCGCGGCCGACCACCTTGAGGTTCGGCGCGTTGGCGAGGATCTTTTCCGTCACCTTGGTGGCGGAGCGGATCGCGAGGCCGTCATAGTTGCCGATAACTTCGGCCAGTTTGTCTTTGTCCTTGCCCAGATCGGGCTGGAAATCAACGTCGATGCCACGGTCGCGAAAGATTTGAACGGCGGCTTCCGACAGGCTGTCGGAGATGAGTACTTTGGGAGCCATTTTTGTGGTCCTTTTCAAAAATATGGGGGCAGGGGCGGCGCGTGGGATCACGCGCCCGCCGGAATGCTTTAGGCGTTGATTTCGGCTTCAAAGGCCCATTCGAGCCACGGCAGCATCGCATCGATATCAGCCGTTTCAACCGTGCCGCCGCACCAGATGCGCAGGCCCGGAGGGGCATCGCGGTAGGCGCCAATGTCGAGCGCCGCACCCTCGTCCGCAAGCCGTTTCGCCACGGCTTTGGCAAAGGCTGCACCGTCCTGAATGCGGTCATCAGTGAACTTGAGGCAGACCGAGGTGTTGGACCGTGTCGCCGGATCGGTGGCGAGGAAGTCGATCCAGTCATGCGCCTCCACGAATTCGGCGATGGCCGCCGTATTGGCATCGGCCCGTGCGATCAGCCCCTTGAGGCCGCCCACGGATTTCGCCCAGTCAAGTGCCAGCAGGTAATCTTCGACGCAGAGCATGGAGGGCGTGTTGATCGTCTCACCCTTAAAGATGCCCTCGTTCAGCTTGCCGCCTTTGGTCAGGCGGAAGATTTTCGGCAGGGGCCATGCGGGGGTGTAGCTTTCCAGCCGCTCAACTGCGCGAGGGCTGAGGATCAGCATGCCATGCGCCGCTTCGCCGCCCAGCACCTTCTGCCAAGAGAAGGTCGTCACATCCAGCTTGTCCCAGGGCAGGTCCATCGCGAAGGCCGCCGAGGTGGCATCGCAGAGCGTCAGACCCGCGCGGTCCGCAGGGATCGCGTCGCCGTTCGCCATGCGCACGCCGGAGGTGGTGCCGTTCCATGTGAAGCAGACGTCGTTGTCATAGTTCAGCGCGGCCATGTCTACGATCTCGCCGTATTCGGCGGTGTGAACCTGCGCTTCAATTTTCAGCTGTTTGACCACATCGGTGACCCAGCCTGCGCCGAAGGATTCCCATGCGACCATCTCAGCTGGGCGTTCGCCCAAGAGCGACCACATGGCCATCTCGAATGCGCCGGTGTCAGAGGCGGGCACGATGCCGATGCGGTAATCCGCAGGCACGCCCAGCACCTCGCGGGTGGTCTCGATTGCCTCAAGCAGTTTGGCCTTGCCGGGTGCGGCACGGTGGCTGCGGCCCAATGGTGCGTCCGCCAGCTTGGTCAGATCGAATGTGGGGATTTTGGCGCAGGGGCCGGAAGAGAAACGCGGATTTGCCGGTACGGCAACAGGTTTCGTGTCCGGGCGCGATGCCGGTTGTGTAATAGCCATTTATGCTACCCTCTCAGATAATCGCCCTTCGTTGGGGAAGGGTGTCCCACTTGTCGGCATACGCGGGGAGGCTGGACTGGCGCAAGTCGCAAAATGGCGCTAGGACGCCGGTCATGTCGCTTTGCGCGGCGCGAATGATGCGGATCGGAAACTTATGTTCACGGCAATCTTGTTGACCTCCCCCTCCAACCCCTCCCTCGATGCGGCGCTGGTTGAAAGCCTGCGCAACGCTTGGGGCGGGGGCGACGCGCTTTGGCTGGCCCCGGATGAGGCGGCGGAGTTCTCGCTGGCCCAGACGCCGGAAAACCGTTGGGATGTTTGGGAAAGCTGCCAGTCCATGGGCGTCGATCTGGTGATCGTGCCCAGCGAAGGCCGCCGCAAGAAGATGCTGCTGGCCGATATGGACAGCACGATGATCCAGCAGGAATGCATCGACGAATTGGCCGAAGAAGCAGGCGTTGGCGCGCATGTGAAAGAGATCACCGCCCGCGCCATGAACGGTGAGTTGGACTTCGACGGCGCGCTGCGCGAACGTGTCGGTCTGTTGAAAGGGCTGGAGGCCGCTGTCATCGACAAGGTTTTGGCCGAGCGGATCACCCTGATGCCCGGCGGCGGTGCCTTGGTGGGCACGATGAAGGCCAACGGCGGCTATGCCGCGTTGGTTTCGGGCGGGTTCACTGCCTTTACTGCCAAAGTGGCCGAGATGCTGGGCTTTGATGAGAACCGCGCCAATACGCTGCTGGTCGATGGGGCCGCGCTGACCGGCGATGTGGGCCTGCCGATCTTGGGGCGCGAGGCCAAAGTCGCCGCGCTGGAAGAGATCACCGCGAAGCTGGGGATTACTGAGGATCAGGTCATTGCCGTGGGCGACGGGGCCAATGATCTGGGCATGTTGGGGCGGGCTGGCATGGGCGTGGCGCTGCACGCAAAGCCATCTGTCGCTGCGGAATGTGACATCCGCATCAATTTTGGCGATTTGACCGCGCTGCTGTTCGTACAGGGCTATGCGCGCACCGAATTCGCAGGCTGAGACTGCCCGCGTGGCACTGCCGCTTCGTCAGAGCAAAGTGGCAGTGCGATAGTCTTACAGCAGTTCCGCCGCTGGTTTCAGCATCCCGGTCTCAAGCCCGCGCCAGTTGGTGATCGGCGTATTCATCCGCTTCAGCGCGGCGGGGTGGTTGGCGTCCAACGCGCCCAGTTTGACCAGCAGCGCGGTGATCGCGCATTCGGCGGCGCGAGTGGTGCCGCAGGCGGCTTTGAGCGCGATGCCCAGCTTGCGCTCGGGCCAGATCGCGATGAAGAAGCCTTCGGCCCCGGTTTTCAGCGCGACCTTACCGTCCATTGCCCGCATCAATTCGGTGCAGGCGCGGCCTTCGCCGGCGACCAGTTCGGGGTGCAGGCGCATGGCTTTGTGCAGGCGCGCCTCGGCAGAGCCTTCGGGGGCGGCGGCGAAATGGGCCATCGCGCGGGCCATGCCGTGCAGGGTGCAGGCCGGGTTGGGGGCCGAACAGCCGTCGATGCCATAGCCGGGCGAGGTTTCTTGGGTGACCGTTTCAAACGCTTCAAGGCAGGCTTTTTGCACCGCGTGATCGGGCTTTTCGTAATCCGCCCCCCCGCCGAGGTGCTTGTTCAGCGTGAGGAATCCCGCGTGTTTGCCTGAGCAGTTGTTGTGGATCTGGCAGGGTTTCTCATGCGCGCGGATCAGCCCCTCCATCGCGTCGCGGTCATTGGGTTCTTGCGCGCCGCAGCGGAAGTCGTCGTCACTCAGCCCCAGCGTGTCGAGCCATACGCCCACCCGGTCGGTGTGGATGGCGGCACCTTGGTGCGAGGCACAGGCGAGGGCCAGCTGTTCGGTGCTCAGTCCCGCTTTGTCGGCCGCGCCGGAATTGATCAGCGGCAGCGCTTGGATCATCTTGGAAGACGAACGCGGCAGGATCACCTTTTCCGGATCGCCCCATGCTTCGACGATCTGGCCGCTCGCATCGCAGATCACGGCATGACCGGAATGAACGCTTTCCAGAAAGGGTCCGCGCCAGATTTCCGCAAATGGGGCTGCTTTGGTCATGAGGTTCATCCTGTTTCTGGGCGAAATCCTGCCAATCAGGGTTTCGTCGGTCGCGCGTTTGCCGTTATTGTGGTTGGTGTCGAACAGATAGCAGACACCCGCAAGAGAGCAACCCGCCCAAGGTTGCCCGGACGGGGTCTGTGGACGTGTTGAGGTCAAGGACGGCTGGAGGCTGGACAGATGGGAATGATGAAGACATGTGGTCTTGCACTTGGGGCGCTCGCCCTTGTGGCAAGCGGCGCTGTGGCGCAGGAGCAGAGCACCAACCGGGTGGCTGCCAAGACCGACTGGAGCGTCTTTGTAGAAGATAACCCGACAGAATGCTGGGGCGTTTCAACGCCCAAGGAAGTCGTCAACACGCGCGATGGGCGTGTGGTGGCGGTGAACCGGGGTCAGACATTGCTGATGGTATTCTACCGCCCCTCGGCTGAGGCCAAGGGTCAGGTCGCCTTCACCGGCGGGTATCCTTTTGCCTCGGGATCGACGGTCAATATGAACATTTCCGGCAATGAGTTCGAGCTGTTCACCGAAGGCGAGTGGGCCTGGCCGGCAACCACGGCGGATGATGCTAAGATCATCGCGGCAATGAAGCGCGGCGCGGATGCGACGCTGACAGCGCGGTCCTCGCGCGGGACGCAGACCAAGGACACATTCTCGCTGCTGGGCTTTACCGCGGCGGTCGAAGATGCGGCGAAGCGCTGCGGCGGTTGATAACCGCCAGAATGTTTTTAAGAACGGCCTCGCAATTGCGGGGCCGTTTTCGTTTGCGGGTCTAGGTTGCCACCCGGGCCTGGGATAGCCGCTGGCGCCGGGCCATCGCCTGCCCGCCCGTCACGCCAAAGGCGTGCCAGAATTTGATGGGCACACCTCTGGTGCGACCGGGTAGCGATTTAGTGAGGCTGGGTGTGACTTCGCGGGCGCACATCATGGTTGAGCTACAAAGTGGTATCGAAAGTATGTTGGATCGCCGACCCGCAGGCAGGCGATGGCCCTCACATGAAAAAGCCGCGGCCTCCTTTCGGAAGCCGCGGCTCATAGTGCATCAGCTATGTCAGCGTCAGGCCGCCCGCGAAAGCGGTGTCGCAGCCTCTTCTTCGATGAACGCGCCGTGCAGCGCTTTGATCACCGGCTGCAGGCTCTCGCGCTCGACGATGAACTGCACGTCGACGTTGCGCGGCCCTTGGCTCGCACCGATTGCCGTCTGACCGGCCTCGGCAATGGCCACCAGACCGCGTTGCAACACCGACAGCCCGTTCAGGTCACGCCCGATGACCGAGGCCATCGACAGCGTTTTCGTCGTGATCTCGGCAGCGGGATAGATCTGTGCCAGATCCTTCTCCACCCGGCGCATCGTCTTGAGCGACGCATCAAGGTAGTGCGTGATCGTATTGGCGTTCGACACCTTCGAGACGATTCGTACATTGTGCCGTGTCAGCACGTCGAGAATCGCGGTGTCGTAGCCTTTCACGCCGACCATGTCCTGTTCGAACAGCTCAAACGCGACAATGTCCAAACCCGTGACGATCTCTACCGCAGGCGTTTCTGCTTTGCGGTCGTCGATCAGCGTGCCGGGGTCTTCGGGCTCAAAGGCGTTGGTCACGCGCAGCGGCACATCGGCCTGACGCAGGGTCTTGGCTGCCTTGGGGTGGATCGCCTCCATCCCCATGTTCGACAGCTGATCCGCCACGTCATAGTTCGTGCGCCCGATCTTTTTGACGGCATGTTCGCCGACCAGTTTCGGATCGCAGGACGACAGGTGGAATTCCTTGTGAATGATCGCCTCACGCGCACCCGTCAGGGCAGCGAGCTTGGAGAAGGTCACCTCTGAATAGCCACGGTCAAACTCACGCATCAGCCCTTCGGCGCATTGCGCATAGCCGGTGACGATGGGCATCTCGGTATGCGGGTCGATGCCGTCCATCGCCTGCTCAATGCGCTCGTCCAACGTGACGTTGCCCTCATCGCGCCAACCGGAAAGGTCGACGAAGCGGGCGTTCACGCCAGCGCGCTGCAGCATGATCGTGGTGACAAAAGCGGAATGTGCCTCGCCCAGACCGGACAGCAACTCGCGGATTTGCAACATGTGCTCCGATAGCCGGAAGTGGCCATAGGCGCAGAGGCGTTGCAGGTCGATCAAACAGTTGCGGGCACCATGGGTGCGCTCGGACACAAAGGCGTCGGCCTGCTCAATATCACCGGGATGCTCCAGCACTTCGCGGTGCACGCGCTGCATCTCTGCGGACACGCGGGTCAGCGCTTCGTGCCAGCCGTGATCATTGCTGGCGTTGGCAAGATGCGCATAGACGCCCGGCTCGCCGGATTTTTTATGCTCCAGCAGCAGGTTCGTGATCCCGCCAAAGGCGGAGACCACGAAGACGCGCCCGTAGATGTCCGCGCCCTTACGGTCACCGACAAAGAGCGTATCCTTGAGCTGGTTCACGCGGGACATGGATGTCCCTCCGATTTTTTCGACAGTGTGGGACGGTTGGGTCATATAACTTACGCTACCTCCTCGGCAGGCGCATAGGAGCCGTCTTCACGGTGTACTTCCTTGCCCGTGACAGGCGGGTTGAAGCAGCACGCCATGTGCAGTTCTTCCTCTGCGCGCAGGATGTGTTTGTCGTTCAGGTTCAGCGCATACATCACGCCGGGGGTGATCTCATGAGTCTCGCCAGTAGCGAGATCGGTGATCGAGCCCTTACCCTTCATGCAATAGACGCTTTCGAAGTGATGCTTGTAATGGAACGTATGCTCAGAGCCCGCTTCCAGCACGGTGATGTGGAAGGAAAAGCCCATCCCATCATCGGCCAGCAGCAGCCGGGTCGAGGTCCATTTTGCATCACCAACGTGGCGGTCGGTGTTCTGAAGTTTATTAAAATCGCGTACAATCATGTCAGTTACTCCGCTGCCATTTTCAGGTTTCCAGTCACGTCACGGGTGGCCTGCAAAAGGATATCAAACCCTTCGCGCATAACCTCCTGCGACGTGGTGAGCGGGGCAAGATACTTAACGATTTCATCGTTCGCGCCCGAAGTTTCGATCACGAGGCCCAATTCATAGGCACGCGCACAAATTGCACCGGCCAGTTCGCCAGAGCCTACATCGACACCCTGCATCAGGCCGCGGCCTTTCAGCGTGGCACCTTCGACCAGATCAGCGACATCCTTGAGCGCGGTGGTCAACACGACAGCTTTCTCGGCCAACGACTTTTCGAATTTGTCGTCGGACCAGAATTTCTCAATCGCGACGCGGGCGGTGACAAAGGCGTGGGTGTTGCCACGGAAGGTGCCGTTGTGCTCGGCTGGCTTCCAGATGTCATGCTCAGGCGCGATCAGCAGGGCCGCGAAAGGCAGGCCGAAACCGGAAAGCGATTTCGCTTGGGTGACCATGTCGGGCTTGATGCCGGACGCCTCAAACGAAAAGAGGCTGCCCGAACGGCCGCAGCCCGCCTGAATGTCGTCAATGATCAGCAGCGCGCCATGCTTGCGGGCAATCTTTTCGATGCCCTGCATCCATGCATCGGAGGCCGCGTTCAGACCGCCTTCGCCTTGGATCGGCTCAAAGATGAATGCCGCAGGCGCGTCGATGCCCGACGACGGGTTCGACAACATCGCATCTATCATCGCCAGCGTATCAACGTCTTCACCGAGCGATCCCTCGAACGGCATATGCGTCACGTCGGCCAGTGAGCCACCGCCTGCACCGCCGCGCTTGCCTTTGTTGCCGGTCAGTGCCAGCGCACCCATGGTCATGCCATGGAAACCGTTGGTGAAGGAGATCACATTCGTGCGGCCTGTCACTTTGCGCGCAAGCTTGATGGCGGCCTCAACAGCATTGGTGCCTGTCGGGCCGGTCATCATGATTTTATAGTCCATGCCGCGCGGCTTGAGGATGTTCTCCTCATAAGCGGTCAGGAAGGCGGCTTTGGTGTCGCTGTGGAAGTCGAGACCATGAGCGATACCGTCCGCAGTGATGTGATCCACCAGCGCGGCTTTCATATCAGGATCGTTGTGGCCGTAGTTCAGCGAGGAACAACCCGCCAGAAAGTCGATATAGCGGTTGCCGTCTACGTCAAACATCTCCGACCCGCTGGCGCGGGTGAAAACGGCGTTCATGCCACGGCAATAGGAGCGTGCTTCGCTCTCGCGGCGGGTAAAGATCGTTGTGTTCTGTGCCATGTCTTTGGGCATAGGAATATCCTTTCTCTTCAAGAGAATCTGTCGTGTGAATTGTCAGCTGCGGTTTACGCGGCGCGTTTAAGCGGCGCAGTCTCGGGCAGCGTGATCGTCACCATATGTTCGGTGTCGTGCGCGCCATCGAAATGGGCGTCTTTGGTAAAGTGGGGCGCATCCGAAAGGTCGCCGCCGACGTGGTTCGCAAAGCTGCGGAACAGCCCCCAGGAGGCGTCATTGTCCCGGGTGATCGTAGTCTTGAGGGTTTTGGCGTCCTCAGTTTCATCGCGGTTCACGAGTTCCATCAGCATGGTCTTACCCAGACCAAGGCCACGGGCCTTGGGGCTAACGGCAACCTGCCAGACAAAGAAGGCGTCTTGTGCAGGGATCATATGGCCGGAGATCCATCCAACGATGTCACCGTCCATCTCAGCCACAACACAAGTGTCGCGGAAGTGGTCGGCCTGGATCAGGTTCGCGTAAAGCGAGTTCTCGTCGAGCGGCTTGCAGTCGCGAATCAACTGCCAAATGGCAGCTCCGTCCTCGGCATTGGGCTTGCGCAGTTTGGGTGTGCGGGCTTTTTTCATGTCGAGTTCATTCTGCATCCGTTCGGGGCTCCCTTATTGTTTCGATAAGCTAAGTAGGGCATGTGCGGTCATACTTCAACATTCAAAGCAAAATACCTCAAAATACGCTTATAGCGTTGTTTCAGCGCCATGCTCATGTGCATATTTGTTTCGTAAGGCTAACGAAATTGAGGCGTTTCGCTTAGCTATACTAAGCGTTCAGGGCAGTTGAGAGCGATTGCTGAAATCGTCCCCATTGTGCAATGATGCACCATGACGCAAAAACATCCCGACCGGGTCGACGAGAGTCTGATCGCTTTACGCCGCATTTTGCGCGCTACCGAACTCTATGCCCGCGATTTGGCGCAGGCCGCAGGGGTAACCCCGGCGCAACTGCGGGTTTTGCAGATCGTCGGAGAGAAGAAAGACCCCACAGCCAAGACCCTCGCCAATCAGATGGGCGTGAGCCAAGCGACCGTAACCGCGTTGGTCGATAAGTTGGTGGCGCGCAGTTTGGTCTCGCGGCAGCCCTCGGCGCAGGACCGTCGGCAAACCAACATCACCCTGACCACCCAAGGTGAGGATGTGTTGGAGGAAGCCCCCGATGCGTTGCAACAGCGCTACGTCCGCGCCTTTGCCGATCTCGCCGATTGGGAGCAGGCGCAGTTGGTGTCTTCGTTGGAGCGTGTGGCGGCGATGCTGAATGTAGACAGTCTGGATGCCGCGCCGGTTCTGGCGACCGGTGAATTGCGGATGAGCAAGAAGACCTATTAAGGTTGACCTTAAAAGCGCGGGCAGCCAAACCCTTTTGCAAATCGCGTCATTCCCTATATAGAGACCCATCCCTAGCCTGTGAGTCTTTGCAATGTCCGCTTCCGCGCCCATCACCCAAGACGTGATGACCCTTCCCCGCAAGTTGCCCGAGGGGCCGATTAACCTTGTCGGTCTGACCCGTGACGCCATGCGTGACGTGTTGATCGCAAACGGCACGCCTGAGAAACAGGCAAAGATGCGTGTGGGGCAAATCTGGCAGTGGATTTATCAGTGGGGTGTGCGTGATTTCGACTCCATGACCAACCTCGCCAAAGGCTACCGCGCTGAACTGGCAGAGAAATTTGTGATCGAAGTGCCTGAGGTTGTGACCCGGCAGGAAAGCGAAGACGGCACGCGAAAGTATCTGGTGCGGATCGCAGGCGGTCATGAAGTTGAGGTGGTCTATATCCCTGAAGAGGGCCGCGGCACGCTTTGTGTGTCCAGCCAAGTGGGCTGCACGCTGACCTGTTCCTTCTGCCACACGGGCACGCAGAAACTGGTGCGTAATCTTACCGCTGCTGAGATTATCGGTCAGGTCATGGTGGCGCGCGATGATCTGGATGAATGGCCCGAGACTGGCACTCGGACCGAAGAGGCCCGTCTTTTGAGCAATATCGTGCTGATGGGTATGGGCGAGCCGCTGTACAATTTTGAGAACGTGCGCGACGCGATGAAGATCGCGATGGACCCTGAGGGCATTCAGCTTTCGCGCCGCCGCATTACGCTCTCGACCTCCGGCGTTGTGCCCGAGATCCACCGCACCGCCGCCGAAATCGGCTGCCAACTTGCCGTGTCTTTCCACGCCACCACCGATGAGGTGCGCAACAAGCTGGTGCCGATCAACAAGCGTTGGAACATCGAAGAACTGCTCGACGCCCTACGCGCCTATCCCAAGGTCAGCAACTCCGAGCGGATCACGTTTGAATATGTGATGCTGAAGGGCGTGAACGACAGCGACGAAGACGCGCATCGCTTGGTCGAGTTGATTAAGGGCATCCCGGCCAAAATCAACCTCATTCCCTTCAACGAATGGCCCGGTTCGCCCTATGAGCGGTCGTCCAACAATCGCATCCGCGCCTTTGCCGATATCGTCTATAACGCGGGCTATGCCTCGCCCGTGCGCAAGCCCCGTGGCGAAGACATTATGGCGGCCTGTGGTCAGTTGAAATCGGCCACCGAACGCGCACGCAAGTCGCGCAAGCAGATCGAAGCTGACGCCGGGATGGGCGGCTAAGCCAGCCCCGGACGCCTTCGTGCAAGCGCCTTTGCAGTGACACCCTCGGCGGCAATGTCGCCGGGGATATCTTCTCCCCGCACCAGAGCGGCGGCAGCGCGGGCCAGAGCGGGCGCGGTTTGAATGCCATAACCGCCTTGCCCCGCCAGCCAGAAGAACCCCTCCCCCTCGGGATCATAGCCCGCCACCGGGTCACCGTCGGCCAGGAAACTGCGCAGCCCTGCCCACCGGCTTTCAATGCGGGGGCGGTGAAGGTCGAATGCGGTTTCGATCCGGTCGATACAGATCGCGATATCCAATTCCTCGGGCTGGGCGTCACAAGGGGGCGAGGGCGTGGCGTCCGCAGGTGAAATCAGCAGCTTGCCCGCATCGGCCTTGAGGTAGAACTGCTCATCGATATCCACCACCATCGGCCAACGGTCCGGTTCCATGCCATCGGGCGGTGCCACCGTCAGCGCGGTGCGGCGTTTCGGGGTGAGACCCGCAGGCGCAAGCCCTGCCAGCGTGGCGATCTCATCGGCCCAAGCCCCTGCGGCATTGACGATGACCGGCGCGTGGAAGGTGCCTTGGTTCGTGTCGACCTGCCAGCCCCCTTCTTTGCGAAGCGCCCGCACCTCGGCCTTGGTTTGCAAGACACCGCCCGCGGCGCGGAAGGTCTTGAGGTAATGCTGATGCAGCCCGTTCACGTCGATATCGGCCGCCGAAGCATCGCGCAGCCCGGCGCTGGCATAGCCCTTGCGCAGCAGCGGCACGAGTGTCTCGATTTCGGCCCCGGTCAGCGGGGTGACATGGGGCCCCAGTTCCTCGGCGGTGCGCGCCAGCGCCGCCTTCTGATCCTGCCGCGCGACGAACACCGCGCCGCGTGGTTCCAGCAGCGGATGCTCCAGATGGGGGCTGGCGGGGGTGTGAAAGAAAGCGGCAGAAGCGCGGGAAAGGGCGCGGATCACCTCCGGCCCATAGGTCACGGTAAACAGGGCGGCAGAGCGGCCCGTGGTGTGATAGCCCGGCTGGCTTTCTCGTTCCAACAGCAGCACCCGGCGGTCGCTGGACAGTTCAGCAGCGACAGAAGCGCCCGCGATGCCCGCGCCAATGACAATGCAATCGAAACCTGCCGTAGAAATATCCATAATCTGCCCTCTCTGCGCGGAGGCTAGCACCGACGACTGCCGCACAAAAGGGCCGATCCCCCGGTCCCTTTCCGCTGTCGAGGCCACTCGGTAAAATCCGCCATATTATTGCAATTGCATGAAGTTTTCTTGTTTTGCGCCAAAGCCGTTGACCGAACGCCCCCGCCCGGCGCAATCTGTCGCAAAGGGGCGCGCGGCAGGGCCGAACACGCCCCTCCCCACAGGAGTGCTGCCCCATGTCTCATTTGCCCCTTACCAAAACCCTTCCTGCGCTGACGCTGGCCTTTGGCCTGATGGCCTCGGTCTCTGCCGCTGCCGAGCTTGTCATCGGCATGCAGCAGGAGCCCACGTCGCTTGACCCGACGGCGGATGCGACCGCCTCCATCGACAGCATGATGACGCAAAACGTCTTTGAATCGCTGACCACCGTGGCGGAAAACGGCGAGGTGCAGCCCAACCTCGCGGCCTCTTGGGAGGTGTCTGAAGACGGGCTGACCTATACGTTCACCTTGGCCGAAGGCGTGACCTTCCACGATGGCAGCACGCTCGACGCCGAGGATGTGGTCTATTCCTTCGAGCGGGCCATGGGCGAAGACAGCGTGAATCCCTCCAAGGACATCTTCGAGCCGATCGAGAGCGTCAAAGCGGTCGACTCGCAGACGGTCGAGATCACGCTTTCGGGCAAAGACGCCTTTTTCCTCTTCAACATGGGGCAGGGCGACAGCGCCATCGTGGCCGCCGAAAGCGCCGAGGGCAACAACGCCAACCCGGTCGGCTCCGGCCCCTTCAAGTTCGACAGTTGGACAAGGGGCGACCGCCTGACGTTGGTCAAGAACACCGATCACCGCGATGCGGCTGATGTGGCACTCGACAAGGTGGTCTTTCGCTTCATCTCTGACCCCGCTGCCGCGACCGCTGCGATGATGGCCGAAGAGCTTGACGCCTTCCCCGGATTCCCCGCGCCGGAACTGCTGCCGCAGTTCGAAGCCGATCCGCGCTTCCGCGTCAACGTCGGCTCGACCGAGGGCGAAGTGATCCTCGCCATGAACAACGCGAAACCACCCTTCGACAATGTCGAGGTGCGCCGCGCCGTGGCCACCGCCATCGACCGCGCCGAGATCATTGAGGGCGCGATGTATGGCCAAGCCGTTCCCATCGGCAGCTTCTACCCGCCGCATGGCACCGCCTATGTCGACCTGACGGACGCCTATCCGCATGACAGCGCCAAGGCCGAGGAAATGTTTGAGGCGGCAGGCGTGGCCGGCGCCACCATGACCCTGCGCGTGCCGCCCTTCCCCTACGCGACCCGCTCGGCCGAGATCATCCAGAACCAACTTTCCGAGGCTGGGATCGATGCCAAAGTTGAGAATGTCGAATGGGGCTTCTGGATCGATGAGGTCTACAAGAAAAAGAACTATGACATGACGATCATCGCCCACACCAGCCCCAATGACATGGGCAATTTCGCCCGCGGGCCTGACTATTTCTACGGCTACGACAATGCCGAGATGACCGCCCTGTGGGAAAAGATCACGACTGAGGTCGATGCCGAGGCCCGCGACGAATTGCTCAAGCAGGGCCAGCAGATGCTGTCCGACCAATCGGTGCATGGCTTCCTGTTCCAGCTGCCGCTGCTGGGCGTCTTCCGGCAGGAGGTCGAAGGCTACTGGGCTTCCTCGCCTGTGCTCTACATGCCGCTGAAGAACGTGCGCGTCGCCAACTAACTTGAAACGGCCGCGGCGCCCCTTGTGCCGCGGCCTTTGGACCTGACTTCGTGGCCTATTTCCTCTTTCGCCGCACGCTTGGTTTCGTGCTAACCTTGCTCGCCGTCTCACTCGTGGTCTTTGCCGTGATGAACGTGCTGCCGGGCGATCCGGCGCTGACCATCCTTGGCATGGACGCCAGCGAAGACGCTTTGGCGGCGCTGCGCGCGCAGTTGGGGCTGAATGACCCCCTGACAACGCGCTATTTCAGTTGGGTCTGGAACGCGCTGCAGGGGGATTTCGGGATCAGCCATTCCTTCCGCGTGCCGGTCTCTGACCTGATCGCCGAGCGGCTGCCGATGACGATATCCCTCGCCGTGGCGGGGATGCTGGTGACGCTGGTGCTGGCGCTGGTTCTTGGCATCACGGCGGCGGCGCAGCATGGGCGGGCGGGTGACTGGGGGGTGATGTTTCTCAGCCAGCTCGGCATTGCGGTGCCCGCCTTCTGGCTGTCGATCCTGCTGGTGATGCTCTTTGCGGTGAAGCTGCGTTGGCTGCCGCCCGGGGGCTTTGCGGGCTGGGACGATCCGGGCGCGGCGGTGCGGTCGCTCATCCTGCCCACGGTGGCGCTGGCGCTGGTGCAATCGGCGGTGCTGGCGCGGGTCACGCGGTCTTCGGCGCTGGAGGTGATGCGGCTGGATTTCGTGCGCACCGCGCGGGCCAGTGGGTTGTCGCGGCGGCGGGTGCTTTGGCGGCATGTGCTGCCCAATGCGCTGGTGCCGATCGTGACCATCGTGGGCATGCAATTCGCCGCGTTGGTCACTGGCACCATCGTGATTGAGAACGTCTTTTACCTGCCGGGGCTGGGGCGGCTGATCTTTCAGTCCATCGCCAACCGTGACCTGCCCACGGTGCAGGCGCTGGTGATGCTTTTTGCCGCCATCGTGGTCACGGCGAATTTCGTGGTCGACCTACTTTACGTGGTCATCGACCCCCGGCTGAAGGCCCGAGCATGAGGCCGCTTCCGGCGAATTTTCTGCTGGGCGCGGTGCTGGTCAGCCTCGTGGTTGGGGTGGCGGCTCTGTCGCTGATCTGGACCCCGCATGACCCGCAGACGATGTCGATCTCGACCAAATTCGCGCCGCCTTCGGCAGAGCATTGGCTGGGCACCGATCAGTTGGGCCGCGACGTGGTGGCGCAACTGATGGCGGCGGCGCGTAATTCGATGACCGTGGCGCTGGTGGCGGTGCTGCTGGGCGGCAGCATCGGTGTGGTGCTTGGCCTGCTCGCCTCGGCACTCGGCGGCTGGGTCGAGGATGCGGTGATGCGGCTGGCCGATCTGGGCTTCGCCTTTCCCGCGCTGCTCTTTGCGATCATGCTGGCGGCGGTATTTGGGCCGTCGCTGACCAATGCGGTGCTGGCGATCTCATTTATCAACATCCCCATCTTCGCCCGCGTCACCCGTGCCTCTGCCAACCAAATCTGGACGCGCGATTATGTCGCCGCGGCACGCGCGGCGGGGCGGGGGCGCTTTGCGATCAGCCGCGATCACATCCTGCCCAATATCGCGGCGGCCATCATCGTGCAGGCCACCATCGAATTTGCCGTGGCAATCCTCGCCGAAGCGGCGCTGAGCTATCTTGGCCTCGGCGCGCAGCCGCCTGCGTCAAGCTGGGGGCGGATGTTGTCGGAGGCGCAGACGTTGATGTATCTCGCCCCGCAACTGGCAATCTATCCCGGCCTTTGCATCGTCGTGGCGGTGCTGGGGTTCGGCCTTCTGGGCGACGGGCTGCGTGATATCACCGACCCGAGACTGGTGCGGGCGCGATGATCGATCTTAGCAATCTCTCGGTCCATTTCGGCCATGCGGCGGCGCTGCGTGATGCCAATCTGGTGATCGAGCGCGGCGACCGCTTGGGTGTCGTGGGTGAAAGCGGTTCGGGCAAGACGCTTCTGGCCCTGTGCCTGATGGGCATGGCCCCCGACAGCGCGCGCCTGACCGGACAGCTTCGCATCGACGGGCAGGATATGGCCCGCGCGGCAGAGCGGGATTGGCAGAGGCTGCGCAGCCGCCGCGTCGCGATGGTGTTTCAGGAGCCGATGGCGGCGCTCAACCCGCTGCGGCGGGTGGGCGATACGGTGATGGAGCCGATGCTGCTGCACGACGGGCTGACGCGCCGCGCGGCCCGCGCCCGCGCGCTGAGCCTGTTCGAAGAGGTGGGCATTCCCGACCCAGATCGACGCCTGCGGCAATTCCCGCATGAGATGTCGGGCGGGCAGCGCCAGCGGGTGCTGATCGCGCTGGCCTTGGCCTGCAATCCGATGCTGCTGATCGCGGATGAGCCGACCACGGCGCTGGATGCCAATGTAGCGCTGCGGATCACCGACCTGCTGCAACGGCTCGCGCGGGAGCGGCAAATGGCGCTGGTTTTCATCAGCCATGACCTTGCTGCCGTGGCGCGCGCCACCGAAGACATTGTGGTGATGTATGCGGGCGATATGGTTGAGCGGGGCCACACGGCAAAGGTGCTTGGCGCGCCCGCGCATCCCTATACCAAGGGGCTGTTGGGCGCGCGGCCCGATGCCGGTGTGGCAGGGCGGGATGCCCAAGGAAAGCGCCGCAGGCTGCCGACCATTCCCGGCACCGTGCCGCCGCTGCATGCGCTGCCGTTGGGCTGCCGTTTCTCGGGGCGCTGCCCGGCTGAGCTGCCCCATTGTGCCACGCAGCGCCCGGCCTTTGCGCAGACCGAAACGGGGCGCGGCGCGGCCTGTCATCTGCTGACGGAGCCGCGACATGACTGACGTGCCGCTCTTGGAGGTCCGCAACCTGACCCGCCGCTACAAGCTGCCGCGTCAAAGCCTGCTGCGCGCCCCGCCGGTGCTGACCGCGCTGGAGGGGGCGGCGTTTTCGCTGCACGCGGGCGAGACCTTGGGCGTGGTCGGCGAAAGCGGTTCGGGCAAATCGACATTGGCGCGGCTCATCATGGCGTTTGAGCGTCCGGACGCGGGGGAGGTGCTGTTTCAAGGGCGCGATCTGCATGAGCTTCGGGGCGAAGAGTTGCGCCGGCTGCGGCGCGGTTTTCAGATGGTGTTTCAAGACCCTTTCGGCTCGCTCAACCCGCGCCGCCGCGTTGGCTGGTCCATCGCCGAGCCGCTGCGCGCCAATGGCGAGATTGAGAATATCAGCCACCGTGTCGCCGAAGCCTTGGCGCAGGTCGGGCTGCATCCAGCCGACGCAGGCAAATATCCGCATGAATTCTCGGGCGGGCAGCGCCAGCGCATCGCCATCGCCCGCGCCATCATCACCCGCCCCGCGCTTTTGGTCGCGGATGAGGCGGTCTCGGCCCTTGATGTCTCGGTTCAGGCGCAAATCCTTAATCTTCTGATGGACCTGCAAGATGATCTGGGCCTCGGGATGGTGTTCATCAGCCATGACCTCGCGGTGGTGGGGGCGGTCTGTGACCGGGTGCTGGTGCTGCAGCACGGTAAAACGCTTGAGAGCGGTGTGGCCGCTGATGTGTTGCGCGCGCCCAAGCACCCTTATACGAAAACCCTGCTGACAGCCGCAGGAGTACGCCCATGACCCGTTTCGTCCACCTGACCGACCTGCATATCTCGCACCCCGATTTGGCCGACCCGCATCTGCAAAGCGACACGCCCGCCACCCTGCGCCGCGTGGTGGCGGTGATCAACGCGATGGATCCGCAGCCCGCCTTTGTCGTGGCCAGCGGCGATCTGACCAATCAGGGCGACCGGGAAAGCTATGCGCTGGTGCGCGAGATCACGACCCCGCTGAAAGCGCCGCTGGTGATGGCCCTTGGCAACCACGACAAACGCGCCGGTTTTAACGCGGTCTTTGCGCCGGGGCTGGCTGATGCGCCCTATTTCCACGACGCGCCGCAGGGTGATCTGCATGTTATTGCGCTGGACAGCAGTGTACCGGGCAAGGTGGCCGGGGCGCTGGATGACGCGCAGTTCGAGTTTCTAAAGGCAGCGCTGCAGCGTCACCCCGAACTGGCGAAACTCTTGGTCATTCACCACCCGCCCCGCATTGATCCCGAAGCGCTGGCGTGGGGCAGTTTGGATGAGGCCAGCAGCGCGCGTTTGGCCGAAATGCTCGAGGGACAGCATGTGGCGGGGATCCTTTCGGGCCATGTGCATGTGAACCGGGTGAGCCATTGGAACGGCATCCCGGTGGTGATCTCCAACGGGCTGCATTCTACCATCGATCTGACCGAAACCCGCGATTTGCGCATCGTTGAGGGCACCGGATTCGGGATCTGCGAATGGCATCCCAGCGGGCTGAGTGTTTCTTTCGCTCCGCTTGACCCGACGGCGCGTGAATTGGCGCGGATTGATCGTGAGCAGCTAAAATCCTTTGAATAGAACGACATCCGCCGCGCACAGTCGTCGCCATGAGCCCCATGCTGCGCCGCAGTAAAAAAATTTTTGTTGACCCTCAACTTTTTTGATCTCACACAACGGGAGACGAAAAGGCTGCGCCCGGCGCAAGATCGGGCCGCTGTTCACGGGGAGGGTGAATTTGCCAACTGCCAATGGCGATAGTGTATCTACGCTTGGCGCACGTATGCGCAAGCAACGTCATCGTTTGTCCCTGACCTTGCAGCAGTTGGGCGAAGCTTCGGGCGTGTCGGTCGGTTATCTGAGCCAAGTTGAGCGGGGCCGGGCCACGCCGTCGCTGGGCACCCTGTCGCAGATTGCCGTCGCGCTTCAGGTCGAAGTCAGCTTTTTCATCCATACCCCCAAGACCCAAGACAGCCTGACCCGCGCGGATGAGCGTCCACGCTTTGCCGTGTCGGGGTCTTCCATCGAATATGAGAAGATCGGCGCGGATTTTCCCGGCCATGAGCTGTCATCCTATATCATGAACGTGCCACCGGGCTATGCCTCGGAAGAGGTCGTGCATGAGGGCGAAGAGGTGATCTATATCCTTGAGGGTGAGATCGCGCAGGTCGTCGATGGGGGGGAGCATATCATGCGGCCCGGCGACAGCCTGCATTACCTCGGCAGCAGCCCGCATTCTTGGTCCAACAAAACCGACAAGCCCGCCCGCGTCCTTTGGGTGGGCCGGATGCAATACGAACAGGCCGCTGGCGCCAATAGAATACGTCCGAATGAAGGGGCATTAGCCACCGCATTCGCGTCGTCTCGCCCGTAAGGGCGTATCACCTGCGGCGGACAAACCGCTGCCAAAAAACAAACCAATCAGGAGAGTGAATATTATGTCTTTTACAACGAAATTGGCCACCGGCGCCATGCTGGCGGCACTGGGTGCCACAGCCGCATCGGCCCAAGCGCTGGTCTATTGCTCCGAAGGCTCGCCCGAGGGTTTTGACCCCGCGCTTTACACCGCTGGCACCACCTTCGACGCCTCCAGCCACCCGATCTACAACCGTCTGGCCGAGTTCAAAGTCGGCACGACCGAAGTCATCCCCGCGCTGGCTGAAAGCTGGGAAGTCAGCGAAGACGGCATGAAGGTGACCTTCAAGCTGCGCGAAGGGGTGAAGTTCCACTCCAACGACCAGTTCACGCCAAGCCGCGATTTCAACGCCGACGACGTGGTCTTTAGCTTTGACCGTCAGGGCAACGAAGAAAATCCCTATCACACCGTTTCCGGCGGCACATGGGAATACTACGGCGGCATGTCCATGCCCGATCTGATCGAGAGCATCGAAAAGGTCGACGATTACACCGTCGTCTTCAACCTGACCCGCCCCGAAGCGCCTTTCATCGCCAACATGGCAATGGATTTCGCCTCGATCGTGTCCAAGGAATATGCCGACGCGATGATGGAAGCTGGCACGCCCGAAATGGTGAACCAAGCGCCCATCGGCACAGGCCCGTTCCAGTTCCAAGCCTACCAGAAAGACGCGGTCATCCGTTACCTGCGTAACGACGAATACTGGGGTGACCCGGCCAAAGTCGAAAGCCTGATCTTCGCGATCACGCCTGACGCCTCGGTCCGCTACCAGAAGGTGCAGGCGGGTGAGTGCCACGTGACGGCATATCCGAACCCTGCCGATGTTCAGGCGATGAAAGACGCCGAAGACATCGTCGTGATGGAGCAGGAAGGTCTGAACGTCGGCTATCTGGCTTACAACACGCAGGTCGCGCCCTTCGACAACGCCGATGTCCGCAAGGCGCTGAACATGGCGATCGACAAGCAGGCGATCATCGACGTGGTGTTCCAGGGCTCCGGCGAAATCGCCAAGAACCCGCTGCCGCCGACCATGTGGTCCTACAACGACGCCATCGAAGACGACAACTATGACCCCGAGGCCGCCAAGGCGATGCTCGAGGAAGCAGGCGTCACCGACCTGTCCATGAAGATCTGGGCGATGCCGGTTCAGCGTCCCTACAACCCCAACGCCCGCCGTATGGCCGAGCTGATGCAAGAAGACTTCTCCAAAGTTGGCGTCGATGTCGAAATCGTCTCCTACGAATGGGGTGAGTACCTTGAGCGCTCCAAGTCGAAAGACCGTGATGGCGCGGTGCTGCTGGGTTGGACCGGTGACAACGGCGATCCAGACAACTTCCTCGCGGTTCTGCTGGGCTGTGACGGTGTCGAGAAATCCAACCGCGCCCAGTGGTGCAACGAGGAATTCGACGCGCTGATCCAGAAAGCCAAGGTTCTGCCGACCCAAGAAGAGCGTGCGCCGCTGTACGAAGAAGCGCAGCAGATCTTCAAGGATCAAGCACCTTGGGCCACCATCGCGCACTCGGTCGTCTACATGACCATGCGCCCCGAAGTTGAAAACTATGTCGTTCACCCGCTGGGTGGCCACATCTTCAACCAAGTTGGCCTGAAGCAGTAACCCTGCCGCTACGACCAAAGGGGGCGGCATTCGTGCCGTCCCCATTTTATTAACCTCTACCGCCGGGAAGCCTTACCTTGTCCAATTCACTGAATGATCGCCTGTCGGCCTATGCCGATATCGCCGCCGACCTATCGGTGGACGCCGTGGCGCTGGTGCCCGGCCCGAATTTCACCCGCGCTGTCGACCATGCCTTCATGAGCCACGAGCGCCCCTTTGTTCTGGTGATCCCGGCCCGCGGCCCCGCCGCCGCTTTGGTGCCGAACCTTGAACTGGGCAGCTGGGAATTGGTTGGCTTTGACGGTGCCGTTTTCGATTGGCGCGATCAAACAGGCTATGACGATGCCTTTGCCGCGCTGACCGAGCATCTGAACATCACCTCGCTGGCCGTTGAGGGCCAAGTGATGCGCGTCTTTGTGCATCACGCGCTTAAGAAAGCGCAGCCCGACCTGCGGATCATCGACGCCGAGCGTGAAATTTCCGCCCCGCGCATGATCAAAACAGAGGCCGAGGTCGCCGCCTTGCAAGAGGCGATCAACATATCCGAACGCGCCCTGCGGGCCACGCTCGATTCCGTGAAGCTCGGCCAGACCGAGAAAGAGATCGAACAGAAACTGGTGCAGATGGTCTTTGCTGAAGGCGCGGATGATCTGTCCTTTGCCCCTATCGTCGCCGCCGGTGACGGCTCGGCCCGCCCCCATGCCAAAGCGCGCGAAGATTACCGCGTCAAAGCAGGCGATGCGCTGCTGATTGATTTCGGCGCGCGCAAGAACGGCTTTGCCGCTGACATCACCCGCACCGTTTTCCTTGGCCATGTCAGCGACGAGGGGCGCGAGGTTTATGACACCGTGTTGCGCGCCAACCTCGCCGGGCTGGACGCCACCCGCGCCGGTGTCACCGCGCATGAGATCGATGATGTGGTGACAGGCGTGCTCGAAGCCTCGCCCTACGCCGACCGCATCCGCACCAAGACCGGCCACGGCCTTGGCCGCGATGTGCATGAAGCGCCCTATATCATGCGCGGCAACCATATGACTTTACCCGCCGGAACGGTGTACACCAATGAACCCGGCCTCTATGAGATCGGCAACTTTGGCGTGCGCATCGAAGATGACGTGCTGATCACCGAAGATGGCTACAAATCCCTGACCAACTTTCCGAAGGAACTGATGGTGCTCCCGTGCTGAAATTTGTCTTGTCGCGCCTTGCGACCTTCATCCCGACCTTTATCGGCGTCACGCTGATTTCATTTGCCTTCATCCGCATGCTGCCGGGCGACCCGATCGTCGTCATGGCGGGCGAACGGGGCATTTCCGAAGAACGCTACTTGGAACTGCAGCAGCAGTTCGGCTTTGACAGGCCGATCTATGTGCAGTTCTGGGACTACTTCACCGGCGTTCTACAAGGCGATCTGGGCAACTCTTTCGTGACCAAACGGCCTGTCTGGGATGAGTTCTTCTCGCTCTTCCCGGCGACGTTGGAACTGTCGGTCTGCGCGATGATCTTTGCCGTGGCCTTGGGCCTGCCGGCGGGGGTGATTGCTGCGGTGAACCGGGGCAAGTTCTTTGACCGGGCGCTGATGTCGACAGCACTTGTGGGTTATTCGATGCCGATTTTCTGGTGGGCGCTGCTGCTGATCATCGTGTTCTCGGGCAACTTGGGCTGGACGCCAGTCTCGGGCCGGATTGATCTGCTTTATTACTTCCCCAATGCCACGGGCTTCATGCTAATCGACAGTATTGCCTCGGGGCAGGACGGGGCGTTTACCTCGGCGCTGCGGCACCTGCTGCTGCCGACCATCGTGCTGGGCACCATCCCACTGGCGGTGATCGCACGGCAGACCCGTTCGGCGATGCTCGAAGTGCTGGGCGAAGACTACATCCGCACCGCGCGGGCCAAGGGCATGTCCCCGGGCCGGATCAATGGTATCCACGCCCTGCGCAACGCGCTTATTCCCGTCATCACCGTGATCGGCCTGTCGGTCGGCACGCTGCTGGCGGGCGCCATTCTGACCGAAACGATCTTTAGCTGGCCGGGCATCGGCAAGTGGATGGTCGACAGCATTTTCCGCCGCGACTACCCGGTGGTGCAGGGTGGCCTGCTGCTGATCGCCGTCATGGTCATGGTCGTGAACCTCACCGTTGACATGCTCTATGGCATCATCAACCCCAAGATCAGGAAACGCTAATGGACGACGCACTCTCCGCCGAAGCCGAAATGGTCCACGCGCGCCCCGGACGCCTGCGCGAATTCTGGTTCTATTTCCGCGAAAACCGTGGGGCCGTGATTGGCCTGTGGATTTTTGCCGTCTTCGCCTTTCTGGCACTGTTCGGCCCGTGGATCGCACCGCATGACGCGACCCAACAGTTCCGCGCTGCGACGTTGCAACCGCCTGTTTGGCAAGATGGCGGCACGTGGAGCCATATCCTCGGCACCGACCCGCTCGGTCGCGATATGCTGTCGCGTCTGATTGTTGGTGCGCGCTACTCCTTCTTCGTTGGCATCGTCGTGGTGTCTATCGCCGCTTCTGGCGGGATCATCATCGGGTTGATCTCGGGCTTCGCGCCCAAGTGGCTCGACACGATCATCATGCGGATCATGGACATCATTCTGGCCTTCCCGTCGCTGCTGCTGGCGCTGGTGCTCGTGGCCATCCTTGGGCCGTCGCTGACCAATGCGATGATCGCCATCGCGATTGTGTTGCAGCCGCATTACGTGCGTCTGACCCGTGCGAGCGTGCTGTCTGAGCGGCAGAAGGACTATGTCACCTCGGCCCGTGTTGTCGGTGCTGGCACGCTGCGGCTGATGGTCGTGACCGTGCTGCCGAACTGCCTTGCGCCGATCATCGTGCAGGCCGCGCTGTCGTTTTCGACCGCGATCCTTGATGCCGCCGCGCTTGGCTTTCTGGGCATGGGCGCACAGCCGCCCACGCCGGAATGGGGCACCATGCTGGCCGAAGCGCGCGAGTTTATCTTGCGGGCGTGGTGGGTTGTGACCTTCCCCGGCCTTGCGATCCTCGTCACCGTGTTGGCGATCAACCTCATGGGGGACGGGCTGCGCGACGCCCTTGACCCGAAACTAAAGCGGAGCTGATTGATGTCTCTTCTGCGTATCCGCAACCTCTCGGTCGATTTCGCCACCGCCTCGGGCAAGTTCCGCGCCGTGGACTCGGTTGACCAAGATGTCGACACCGGCGAAATCCTCGCCATTGTCGGCGAAAGTGGCTCGGGCAAGTCGGTGTCGATGTTGGCACTGATGGGCCTGTTGCCTTGGACCGCCACCGTCACCGCCGATGAGCTGACCTTCGACGGTCATGACCTGCTGAAAATGGACAAGCGCGCCCGGCGCAAGATTGTCGGCAATGACCTTGCGATGATCTTTCAAGAGCCGATGTCCTCGCTCAACCCCTGTTTCCCGGTGGGCTGGCAGATCAAGGAATCCCTGCGCTTTCACCTTGGCCTGAACCGGGCCGAGCGGCACAAGCGGGCGATTGAGCTGTTTGAACAGGTTGGCATCCCGGACCCGGAAAAGCGTCTGTCGGTCTTTCCGCACCAGATGTCGGGCGGGATGAACCAGCGTGTGATGATCGCCATGGCGATCGCCTGCAAACCCAAGCTCTTGATCGCGGATGAACCGACGACCGCGCTCGACGTGACCATTCAGGCGCAGATCCTCGACCTGCTGACCTCGCTGCGCGAAGAGACCGGCATGGGGCTGGTGCTGATCACCCACGATATGGGCGTAGTGGCCGAAACCGCCGAGCGTGTAAGCGTGCAATATGCCGGCCAAAAGATCGAAGAGCAGCAGGTGCTGCCGCTTTTCCGTGAGCCGCACCACCCTTACACAGCGGCGCTGCTCGATGCCTTGCCGGAGCGTGCCACTGAGAAACGCCTGCCGACAATCCCCGGCGTGGTGCCGGGCCAGTTCGACCGGCCTGCGGGGTGCCTGTTCTCGCCGCGCTGCAAGTTCGCCAATGACAAATGCCGCAACCAGAATCCGCCGCCCTTGGGCGAGGATCTGGGCAAGGCGCGTTGTTTCTATCCGCTCAATACCGATGAAAGGGTCGCGTCATGACTGCCCCCGTAATGACCGCCGACGCGCTAGAGCGTCACTATCAGGTTGGTGGCGGCTTCCTGCGCAAGACCCAGACTTTGAAGGCCGTCGCGGGCCTCGATTTCCAACTGCACCCCGGTAAGACGCTGGCCGTGGTGGGCGAAAGCGGCTGTGGCAAGTCCACGCTGGCGCGCATGGTCACGATGATCGAAGAGCCGACCGCAGGCTCGCTGACGCTCGACGGCAAAGCGGTCCGGCCCGAGGATTGGGCCGACCTGCGCCAGCATGTTCAGATCGTGTTCCAAGACCCTTACGGCTCGCTGAACCCGCGCCAGCAGATCGGCACGATCCTGCAAGAGCCGCTGGTCATTAACCGCAAGGACATGTCGAAGAAAGAGCGGGAGGAGAAGGCGCGCGAGATGCTGCGCCTCGTCGGCCTGCGGCCCGAACATTACGACCGCTACCCGCATATGTTCTCAGGCGGTCAGCGCCAGCGGATCGCAGTGGCGCGGGCGTTGATGTTGGACCCGAAGGTGCTGGTGCTGGATGAGCCCGTCTCGGCGCTTGATCTGTCGATCCAGTCGGCGATCCTGAACCTGTTGGTGGACCTTCAGGAGAAGATGCAGCTGGCGTATCTGTTCATTAGCCATGACCTTTCTGTCGTGCGCCATGTGGCTGACGATGTGATCGTCATGTATCTGGGCCGCGCGGTTGAGAAGGGGCCGAAAGACGAAGTCTTTGAGAACCCGCGCCATCCCTATACGGCGGCGCTGCTCTCCGCGACCCCACGCGCCGACCCCGAAGGCGGCAAAGAGCGGATCAAGCTACAGGGCGAATTGCCCTCGCCCCTGGCGATCCCTGAGGGCTGCCCCTTTGCCCCGCGCTGCTGGAAGGTGCAGGATGTCTGCCGGAAAGAGCGCCCCGTGCTTGAGGGCGCGCCGCATCCGGCAGCCTGCTACTTCCCCGTCGACGAATGAGGCGTTGCAGGTGGGTCAGACCACCTGCGCCACCACCCCAATACAATCGCCCATCTTGACCAGCCCCGGCACATGCCGGGCGGTCAAGATACCACCAAGCTGCGCATGAGCGAGGATCGCTGGCTGACCGCTGCGGTCGCTGGGCCAGAGACGGGCGATGGGCTGGCCCTCGGTGACCTCATCCCCTAGATCAACCAGCGGCTCTAGCAGGGCGTTGGTCTCGCTAAAGGTGAAGCAGCGCCCATCGGGCATGTCGAGCATCACGGTCTCAGCCATCTCGGGCTCGCCAGCCAAAATCCCTGCATGGATCAACAGATTGCGCGCGCCTTTGCGGGCAACGGTGACTGTCTTGGCCGTTGATGTGCCTGCGCCGCCAAGCTCGGTCGTGACAAAGACCTTGCCCTGTTCTTCCACTTCCGTGTCAAACATGCCGCGGTTGTCGATCTCCAACATCTTCATCGAATAGGGCGCGTTGAACGCCTCCATCGCAGCCATACAGGCGGCTTCCTGTTTCTTGTCGGGCAGGATATGCGCCGCCGCGAAGGGCAGGAAATCCAACGTGCGCCCGCCAGAGTGGTAATCCAGCACGATGTCGGCCAGCGGCACCAATTCGGTCGCGATGTAATGCGCGATTTTCTGGGTCACCGTGCCACCGGGGCTGCCGGGAAAGCTGCGGTTCATATTGCCGCCATCGATGGGTGAACAGCGGCGGCCAGCGGCGAAGGCGGGTTGGTTCATCATCGGCAGGATAATAACGCGGCCTTTGATCTGCGCAGGATCCAGCGTGGCCGCCAGTTCTTGCAGGGCAATCGGGCCTTCGTATTCATCGCCGTGGTTGCCGCCTGTCAGCAGCGCCGTAGGGCCGGCGCCGCCATTAATGATGGTGATCGGCACCATGACAGATCCCCAAGCGCTGTCATCGCGGCTGTAGGGCAGGCGGAGAAACCCGTGATGCGCGCCGGGCGCGTCGAGCGGGATGGTCGGGGTGATGGGATTGCTGGTCATGCGGAAACAAACAACTTTCGCGGTGTGGTGCAGAAACATTCATGGCCGGTCTCGGTGATGCGGATCGGCTCTGTGATTTCTAGCCCGCCATCATCCAGCCAGAGCGCGGGCATGAAATGGAAGGTCATGTTCGGCTCTAGGATCGTCGTATCGCCCCGGCGGAAAGAGATCGTGCGCTCGCCCCAGTCGGGGGGATAGCTGATACCGATCGCATAGCCGCAGCGGCTGTCCTTTTCGAACCCCGCCTTGTTGAGCGTCTTGTTGAAAGCGTTGGCGATGTCCTCGGCCTTATTGCCCGGTTTGGCCTGCTCCAGCCCCGCGTCGATGGCCTCTAGCACGGCCTGTTCGGCGTCGCGGTATTTCTGGGGCACATCCCCGAAAAACAGCGTGCGCGACTGCGGGCATTGATAGCGCCGGTGGGCACCTGCGATTTCAAAGAAGGTCGCCTCGTTGGGCTGCATGGGCCGGTCGTCCCACGTGAGGTGCGGGGCGGTAGCGTCCATGCCCGACGGGGCCATGGGTACGATGGCGGGGTAGTCCCCCCAGAACCCCTGCGCGCCGCGAATGCCGGTGGCATAAATCTCGGCCACCAGATCGTTCTTGCGCATGCCGGGCACGGCAACTTCGAGGATACGAACGTGCATTTCCTCCACGATGCGGGCGGCGCGTTCCATATATTCAATCTCGCGCTCGGATTTGACCGCGCGTTCCCAGTTCACCAGCGCCGTGGCATCCATAAAGGTCGCCTTGGGCAATTTGGTCTTGAGCGTGTCATGGGCGCGGGCGGAGTAATAGTAGTTGTCCATCTCCACGCCGATGCGCGCGTTCTCGAGGCCCATTTCGCTCAAGAGGCCCGAGAGGTCTTCCATCGGATGTTTCTCGGGGTTTTGGACATAGCTGTCGTCGTAGCCCCGGATGCGGTCGTCCTCCATAAATACGGTGCGCCGTGCGCCAAGCGCGTCCATGCCGCGGCCCCACCACATCGGCTCGCCCTCTTGGGTCAGGATTACCGCTTGGTAGACGTAGAACGACCAGCCATCATAGCCCGATAGCCACGACATGTTCGACGGGTCGCTGACCACGATCGCATCCATATTGCGCGCAGCCATGACCTTGCGCGTTCGGTCAACCCGGCGCTGGTACTCGCTGTTGGTAAAATTCGCCTCATACGTGGTCATAGGCCAGCCCCTTTCATGTCTGGTTACCCGAATATTGTGATCCGGCCAGAGGGGCCGGGATCACGGAATGATGCCTTGTGCATGGGCGCTTGGCATGTCGCAGTCGAACAGACGGCCATAGCCATCGGGGCGGCCCGTCAGCCCGCCCATCCGTTGCAATGCCCAGCATAGCGCTTGGTTAGAGGTCACGACCGGTTTGCCCAAGGCGGCTTCGATCCGGTCGATTACGTCGACACCGCGCAGGGACGTGCAGGAGAGGAAAAATGCCTCTACTTCCGCTCCGTCCAGTGCTGTGGCGCCGTTGATGATGCTTTCGTCGTCGATCCGCGCCATGTCGCGGTCGTCTTCCAACCCGAAGGCGCCGTTGCGCATGACCTGAAGGCCCTGTTCCTCGAAATAGGCGGCGAGGGGGGCGGCGGTTTCGGGCAGATAGGGGGTGAGCATTGCCACACGTTTCACGCCAAGTGCTGCAAAGCCTGCGATGGCGGCAGAGGCGGGGGTGATGACCGGCACGCCGGGGAGCCCTTCGCCGATGGCTTCACGTACCGCCGGATTGCCGATGGCGACAGAGGCCGAGGTGCAGCAAAAAGCGATGGCCGAAAGCTTGATCCCCGGCACCAGCAGCGATGCGGTGCGGGCCATATCGGGGGTCATGGCGCGCAGGCGCTCGGGGGTGGTGGGGTTCTCAAACGCGATCCGCGCCACATGCAATGCGGCCTGCGCGGGGTCGATCAACCGAGCCGCGTCACGCTCAAAGGTCATGTCGGTCGACAGCAGCATCGCGCCAAGGCGCACGGGATCATCTTCACGCAAACGGCACTCAAGCGTTTCGCTTTGCACAGGGGGTGTCACCTGAATATTCCTTTGATCTAGACGACAAGCACAGGACATTTCGCAAGCCCCGTGACTTTGTGTGACACCGATCCCAGCAGATAGCTATCGCCTGTCGCGCCCAACCCGCGCGAGCCGATGACGATGAGGTCGGCATCATGTTTCTTGGCAAATTCGGTCACCGCCCGTGCAGGCCGGCCCGAGCGGACAAATGCACGGACATTTTCGACGCCTGCGTCTTTCATCAACTGTTTGCCGTGGCTGATGATCTCGGTCGCATGGGCTTGCATCGCGTCGTCGATATTGCCGGGGTCGTTCACCCGCACCATCGACAGCGACGCCTCTAGCATCGAATGATGCCGGTAGATCGTCAGCAGCGTTACCTTCGCCCCGGTCAGATTGGCCATCTCTGCCGCCTTCATCAGCGCGCGGTCGGCATTCACCGAGCCGTCATAGGGGGCGAGGATATGGGTGAACATGACGCTGTCCTCTTATTTCGAAAAGGCCAGATCGCGCAGGAATAGGGCGATCTGTGGGAAGAAAATCAACGCGACAGACACGCTGAGCAGCATGACGATGAAGGGCGGGGTGCCGCGGATAACCTCCATATAGGGTCGTTTGAAGACCGCGATGGCGGTGAAGATGTCACAACCAAAGGGCGGCGTGGCCGAACCGATGGCGACTTGCAGCGTGATGACTGTCCCGACCAGCACGGGATCAAGGCCGACCGAGTCGACCACCGGTGCAAAGATCGGCACGAAGACGAGGATCACCACGATCGGGTCCACGAACATACAGCCGATGAAGAAGGCGATGGAGATCACGAAAAGAACGCCAATCGGCCCCATGCTGTCGATGCCGATGCCCGCCAAGATCGCCTGCGGGATCTGCGCGAAAGAGATCACCCAAGAAAAGGCCGCGCCTGCCGCAACAAGGATGAAGACCACGGCAGTGATAAGCCCGGTGGATTTCGCCGTCTCATAGATGCCCGCAAAGTCGATCTCACGAAAGACGATCATCTCAAGGAAGATGGCATAGAGCACACAGGCCGCTGCCGCCTCGGTCGGAGAGAAGACCCCGCCGTAGATGCCGCCGATGATGATCGCCGGAAACCCAAGCGGCCAAAGCGCTTGTTGTACCGCGCGGGCACGCTCGCCCCATGTGGCTTTCTCTTCGGTGGGGACGTTGTGGCGGTAGGCGTAGATCACCGAATAGACCGAAAACAGCGCGAGGATCAGCAGCCCCGGCCCGATACCCGCGATGAACAACTCAGCAATCGAGGTATTGGAGACGACGCCGTAGATGATCATGCCGATGGAAGGCGGGATCAGGAAGGCGATGTCAGAAGAGTTGACGATCAGCGCCAGCACAAAGCTGTCTTTGTAGCCGGCTTTCAGCATCCGGGGCCGCAGAGGGGAGCCGACCGCGACCACCGTGGCCTGCGTAGAGCCCGAGACCGCGCCGAACATGGTACAGGCCGCCGCCGTGGCAACCGCAAGCCCGCCTTTCATATGACCCACGAAGGACATCACCATGTCGATCAAACGCCCCGCAGATTGGCCCCGCGTCATGATGTCAGCCGCAAAGATGAACATCGGCACGGCGATCAGCGAAGCGGGCCGGACGCCCGCCATCATCTGTTGCACCATCGTCTCTAGCTGGCCGAAGCCGCCGAAGAGCGAATAGAAACCGACAAACGCACCGACGATCAGCGGGATCATCATGGGAAAGCCCAGCAGCAGCAGGACAACCATGATGGAGAAAATGGTAAGGGCCATCGCTTAGACCTCCCGCTCGTTGTCGTCGTAGCCTTCCAGCACGCTGGTCGACAGGTAAATGTCAGGCTCGATAATGTTTTTGATGGCGGTTAGCAGGTATTGCAGCCCCGTCATGAAAAAGCCGAAGGGCACCCAGACCAGCGTCCACCAGACCGGAACCTGCAGGGCAGGCAACAGGCGGCCACGCCCGGCTTGGGTCATGATATATTGCAGCGCATACCACGCGAGGCCGAACATGAAGACGGCGGTGACGAAGGCGATGAAGATCATCAGCACTTTACGGGGGCGCGGGGGCAGGGCGTCGAAAATCGCAGACATGCGGATATGCCGCCCGTGCCGCGCGGCATAGGAAATGCCTGCGAAAGTGATGAGAATGATCAGGATGCTGTTCAATTCTTCGGAAAAGAAGATCGAGCTTTGAAAGACGAAACGACCTACCACATTGGCAATCGTATTGGCGGCCATCAACAAAACACCAGCGGCGAGCATCACAGACTCAAGCCAGCTGATCGCGTTGTCGATTGTGCCCAACGGGCCGGGTAGGGTGGATTTGTAGGTGCCAACGGGGGCGTCATCAGTGCCGGTGGTGTCTGTCTGCGATTGCAGTTGCGAACTGTGGTTGTCTTCCGTCACCGGCGTCATCCCGTGAATGGTTCAAAATGGATCGCGTCAAAATAAGGTCACCCCCCGGACAGTGCCGGAGGGTGAAAGGATGCGTTTACTTAACGGCTTCGAGGTCGGCCTTGAATTGCTCAAGGATCTCTTTGCCGCTGTCGCCTGTCATCTCGATGAAGGCTTCTTCGACCGATGCAGCCTTGTCTTTGAAGGGCTGGCGCTCTTCTTCGGACAGGATGTTGATCTGCATGTCAGGCTTCGCCGCTGCGATGTTTTCCAGCGACTTTTCCTGCAGGCCGGACTGGTATTCGAGAATATAATCGAATGCCGCGTCAGAAGCGTTCTGCACAACCTCTTTGTCCTCATCGGACAGGCCGTCATAGAAATCCTTGTTGGCCATCACAGCAGTGGTGAAGTTGTTGTGGCCGATGCAGGTGATGACGTCTGTCACCTCGTACATCTTGGTGGATTCCAGATAGAAGCCGGGGTTTTCCTGACCTTGGATGATACCGGTCTGCATCGCGCCATAGACTTCGCCCCATGGCAGCGGTGTTGGCGTGGCACCAAAGGCTTTGTAGCTTTCCACCAAGAGCGGGTTGGTCATCACGCGGAACTTGACCTCGTTAAGGTCTTCGGGCGTTTTGACCGGCTCTTGCGTGGTCATGCAGACCTCGCCTTCGGGGAACATCTTGAGCAGTTCCAGACCTTGCTCTGCATAGAGCGCGGGGAACATCTCGTTGATGGCCTTGGAGGTGCGGAAAAACTCGTTGAGTTGCTCACCGTCCTGCGGCAGCAGGTAGGGCACGAAGAACACCTGCGCCTCGGGGATCAGCGCGCCGGTAAAGCCGGGCGACTGGTCGACGAACTGCAGGATGCCAGCCTGCGCTTGCTCCATCGTGTCTACGGATTCACCCAAGGTGCCGTATGGGAAGAGCTGAACTTCGTGGTCGGAGTTCGCTTCGACTTCTTCTTTGAACTTTTGGGCGTATTTGCCCTGCACTTCGTCGAGCGCTTCTTCGAAAGCATAGCGCCATGTGTCTGCCGAGGCCGCGCCTGCGACACTCGTCACGGCTGCGAGGATACCCCCGGTGATAACAGTTTTGAAAATAGCCATATTACTCCCTTTCATTTATTGTCCGCGCAGCCCAAAGGCCGCAGCGAAACTAATGTCCTGACTGTTAGATCATTTAAACCGATCCCAATCATGTCAATGTGAATATTGATCCATGACAATTTGCGCCGCTCTTACAGTCCCGCGCGTCTGGCCCTGTTGCGTAAATTTGCATCGATCATGCGAATCCCGCGGGCAAATTCAGGAAAGGATTGCCCCCCAATGGCCAAGCGCAGTCCCGGATGTCGGTCCGGTGGACCGATGGCAAAACTGGCGCCACTCGCCACAGCAATCCCGATTTCGTGCAGCGATTTGACCAGTGCGGCTTCCTCATAGATATCGCTACAGGGCAACCAAAGGTGCAGGCCATTGGGGCTGGTCCGCATGTCGAGGCCGCGAAAGACATTGGCGGCAAAATCGGCCCGGTCGCGCAGGGCAAGCTGTTGGCGGTTCAAGAGGGTATTGGCGGTCCCGTCTTCGATCCAATGGGATGCGATTTCTGTCATGAGGTTGGTTGCCATCCAGTTAGTCGCCATATGCCGGTTCCCAGCAGAGGCGCTTAGATGATCAGGCACCACCAGATAGCCGACCCGCAGCCCCGGCATCAGACATTTGGTAAGGCTGGTAAAATAGAGCACCCGTTCGGGCGCCATCATCGCCATAGGAGGGGGCGGGGCGTCTTGCAGCGGGCCCCATGACTGATTTTCGATGATCAGCACATCATGGCGCCGCGCGACCTCAATCACGGCGGCGCGGCGGCTTTCGGTCATGGTAAAGGCGAGTGGGTTGGCCCCGTTGGGGATAAGGTAGACGGCCTTGACGGGCTCTTTCGCGCAGACCCGTTCTAGCGCCTCGGGGCAGATGCCGCCCGCGTCGACGGTGACACCTTGCAGTCGAATACCAAGGAAGCGCGCCAGTGGGCGCAGGGTGTGATGGCCGATGTCTTCGCTGACGATCAGATCGCCGGGTTGGGCGGCTGTCATGATCGCGACGGTCATGGCGCTGGTGCTGCCGTTGGTGGGGATCACTGCCATCCCGTCCAGATCAAGGCCGCAAAGCGAGAGCCAGCGCCGCACCGAACTGCTGCCGTCACCGGCGCGCAGGTCTTGGCGAAAGTCGCCCATCACGGCGCGGGGCAAAGAGCGCGCCAACGCGCGGAGGGTCTTTTGCATCGCTTCTTCATGGGCGTGGTCGAGCACCGGCTTCAGGATCGACATATCCAGCAACCGCCCGGCGGCCTTGCGGCTGACGAAGGGCATAGAGATGTCATCGCTCGCCGCCCGCACAAAAGTGCCGCGCCCCACCTCGCCGACGATTTTGCCCGCCTCGACCAGCTTGTCATAGGCGCGGCTGACGGTTTGCACGCTAAGCGACAAATCGAACGCCAGTTGCCGCTGCGTCGGCATCCGGTCTCCGGGTTTGAGCACACCGTTCTGAATCGCCGTTTCAATCGTCTGAACGAGTGAACGGTAGGCAGGTCGGGTCAGGGATCCGGGGTCTGGGCGCCATTTTGTCATGATCTGGATGATCACCACAATCATGACAATTGACAAGTCTGACCTGCGCTCGCATGAAACTGGCATGAGCTTTGTCAAACTGGATAAACGCGATATCGCGGTGCTGTCGATCCTCTCTCGCGAGGGGCGCATCGCCAAATCTGCGCTTGCCGACAAGGTTAATCTTAGTCCCACCGCCTGCGGGGAACGGCTGGCGCGGTTGGAGTCTGCGGGCATCATCACCGGCTATCAGGCTCATGTCGCCCTGCGCCGCATTGCCCCGCATGTCACCGTCTTTGTGCAGGCCGAACTGGGCAATCATCGTGCCGAGGCGTTTCAACGGTTCGAAGCCGTAATCGCGCAGCATGATGAGATCGTCCAGTGCTGGGCCTTGGGCGGCGGCTTTGACTATCTGCTACAGGTCGTCACTCGCGACATCGACAGTTACCAACGTCTGATGGATGCGCTGCTGGATCAGCAGGCCGGGCTGACGCGCTATTTCACCTATGTGGTCACCAAATCGGTCAAATCGGCGCCGCTGCCGCTGTCGCTGCTCTTGCCCGAAGACGAAAGCTGAGCCGCCGTAGTTTTTGCGGCGGGCAGGGTGCTGCGCCGCAAAACCTCCTGCCGATGGTGTGATATTCGGTCAAACCCGCGCCACATCCTGCGTTACCTTCGGGGCAATTCATCCCAAGGAGGTGCCCGATGACCAAGATGATCCCAACCCCTGCCGATGGTCTGCCCGCGCTGACGCGGGGCGAGCTGGCCCGCCATTTCGCCTATGTCGGCGGCGCATGGGTCGCTGGCGCGCAGAGCGATGACTTCAAGGTGACTGACCCGGCAAGCGGTGCGGTCTTGGGGTCGGTTGCCAAGCTTAACGCCGACGACAGCCGCGCTGCAGTGGATGCCGCCCACGCCGCCTTCCCCCATTGGGCGGGCCTGCTGCCGCAAGAGCGTGGTGCCATCCTGCGCCGCTGGCGCGATCTGATGCTGGAAAACCGCGAGGATCTGGCGCGGATCATGACCGCCGAACAGGGCAAACCCATCTCGGAATCGCGCGGAGAGATCGACTATGCCGCGTCCTTCTTTGAGTTCTATTCCGAAGAGGCGCGCCGCCCCAACATCGAAGGCGTCACCTCGCATCTGCCGGATGCAGAGGTGGAAATCTGGCGCGAGCCGGTGGGCGTGGCCGCACTGATCACCCCGTGGAACTTCCCCTCTGCCATGCTGACCCGCAAGGCAGGTGCGGCGCTGGCGGCAGGCTGCACCGTGGTGGCGCACCCGTCGGCAGAGACGCCATTCTCGGCGCTGGCACTGGCCGAATTGGGCGAACAGGCGGGGCTGCCCAAAGGCGTGTTCAACGTCGTCACTGGCGAAGCGCCGGAGATCGTGAAACCCTGGATGGAGGACAACCGCGTCCGCGCCATTTCCTTCACCGGATCCACGGAGATCGGCAAACTGCTTTACCGTCAGGCGTCGGGTAGTGTGAAACGCTTGGTGCTCGAACTCGGCGGCCATGCGCCTTTCATCATGTTCGATGATGCCGATATGGACCGCGCGGTCGAAGAGGCGATCAAGGCCAAGTTCGCCACCTCCGGACAAGACTGCCTCGGTGCCAACCGCTTCTTTATTGCCCGCGACAGCTATGCGACCTTCTGCGCGCGATTCACCGCAGCGACGCAGGCGCTGACCGTGGGCGTCGGCGCGGATGATCCCGACATCGGGCCGTTGATGAACGAGAAAGCCGTCGCCAAACAAGAAGAGCACGTCAAAGATGCGCTTGACCGTGGGGCGCGGCTGCTTTGTGGTGGCAAGCGGCACGCGGCGGGGCCGCTGTTCTTTGAACCGACGGTGCTGGCGGATGTGCCTGCCGACGCGCTGATCATGCGCGAAGAGACCTTTGGCCCCGTGGCCGCCATCGCGGCCTTCGACAGTGAGGATGAGGCGATCACACGGGCCAATGACACGGAGTACGGGTTGGTGGCCTATGTCCACAGCCAAGACCCACGCCGCATCTACCGCGCCAGCCGGGCGCTGTGTTTCGGCATGGTGGCGGTGAACCGCACCAAGGTGACCGGCGCGCCGATCCCCTTTGGCGGGACAAAACAATCGGGCATCGGACGCGAAGGGTCGCGGCTGGGGCTCGAAGCCTTTACGGAAGTGAAATACGTCTGCCGTGACTGGGCCTGAGATTTGAAGATACGGCGCAAAGGCGCGTCGGAAGAAAGGAAAGACCAATGCTGAAGAACGATATGCTCGAACAATGGGACCGTGAAAATTTCTTTCACCCCTCCACCCATCTGGCGCAGCACGCGCGCGGCGAAAGCCCGACCCGTGTGATCAAGACCGCCAAAGGCAGCCATATCACCGACCGCGACGGCAACCAGATGCTCGACGCTTTTGCCGGCCTCTATTGCGTAAACGTGGGCTACGGCCGGACCGAGATCGCCGAGGCGATTGCCGAGCAGGCGCATGAACTGGCTTATTACCATTCTTACGTCGGCCACGGCACCGAGGCGAGCATCACCCTGTCCAAAATGATCCTCGACCGCGCGCCCCAAGGCATGAGCAAGGTTTATTTCGGCCTTGGTGGCTCGGACGCGAATGAGACCAACGTCAAGCTGATCTGGTATTACAACAACATCCTTGGCCGTCCTGAGAAGAAAAAGATCATCTCGCGCTGGCGTGGCTATCACGGGTCGGGTCTGGTGACTGGCTCGCTGACCGGATTGGAGCTGTTTCACAAGAAGTTCGACCTGCCGCTGGCACAGGTGGTGCACACCGACGCGCCCTATTACTACCGCCGCCCCGACGCCAACATGAGCGAAGCAGAGTTCACCGCGCATCTGGTGGGCGAATTGGAAGCGCTGATCGAACGCGAGGGCGCCGACACCATCGCGGCCTTCATCGGTGAGCCGGTTCTGGGCACCGGGGGCATCGTGCCGCCGCCCGAAGGCTATTGGGCTGCCGTGCAGGAAGTGCTGAACAAACACGACATCCTGCTGGTCGCGGATGAGGTTGTCACCGGCTTTGGCCGTCTGGGCAGCATGTTCGGCTCGGATCACTACGGCATGAAGCCGGACCTGATCACCATCGCCAAGGGCCTGACCTCGGCCTACGCGCCGCTTTCGGGTTCGATCGTGGGTGACAAAATGTGGAAGGTGCTGGAGCAGGGCACCGATGAAAACGGCCCCATCGGCCACGGCTGGACCTATTCGGCGCACCCCATCGGCGCGGCTGCGGGGATCGCGAACCTCAAGCTGATCGACGATCTGAAACTGATCGAGAATGCCTCGGACGTGGGCGGTTACCTCAATGCGCAGATGAAGGCGGCGTTGGGCGATCACCCCAAAGTGGGCGATATTCGCGGCGAAGGGATGCTCTGCGCCGTGGAATTGGTCGAAGACCGCGATGGCCGCACGCAGTTTGATCCGGCGCGCAAAGTGGTGCCGACCATCGTCGGCGATATGCTCAAGGCCGGGGTCATTGCCCGCGCCATGCCCCAAGGCGACATCATCGGCTTTGCGCCGCCCTTCTGCCTGACCCGCGAAGAAGCGGATAAGGTCGTGGGCGCCACTGCCGAGGCGATCAAGGCAAGCTTGGGCTAAGACCCAAGGGGATGAGGATAGAGCGGCCCGGCGGAAACGTCGGGCCGTTTGCGTTGAGGGGAATCACCCTTGGACGCGAAGTGGCGAGTCGTCCGATCACAAATGAAAATGCGGTAAAGATGGCCGTTTTTCGGGTCAAATTCTCTCGATATGGAAACAGTGCCCCGGTTTGTCGCCTATTTACTAAGAATTCGTCAAAATTAGGCCACAGTTCCCAGAGAAATTAGGACAAAGCAGCGGTCCGTCCAGTTTGGGCCCCTAAGATTTTGATCTGTGGAGAGATGTAATGAAAATTCTGGCGGTGGATGACGACCCGATTATCCTCGAATTGCTCGGGCAATTTGTAGAGATTATCGGTGCGCATGAACTAACGACCGCCCCATCTGCTCTGCATGCGGTCGATATGTTGGGGGATCCCGACCTCGGTCCGATTGATTGCTTCATGCTTGATATTCAGATGCCGGGCATGGACGGGATCGAACTGGCGCAGCACATTCGCAACTCGGCGCGCCATGCCGATACGCCAATTTTGATGCTCACCGCGATGTCCGACAAACGCTATATCGACGCGGCCTTTGCCGCCGGGGCAACCGACTATGTGACCAAGCCTTTTGAGATTGCCGAGCTGAAATCACGCATCGGGCTGGTCGAAGGCATGGTGAAAGAGCGTCAGCAGCGGACCAAGAAGATTTTCGCCGCCAAGACCATCGCCGATCAGGCCACCCATATGGAATTGTTCGAGCCGGTCCCGATCTATGACGTGGACAATGTGATCGACTACACCGCGATGGAAAACTACGTCGCACAGCTGTCGCGCAGCGCGCTTTTCGGCTCCACCGCCTTTGCCTTTACCATCCGCGAGGTTGACGCCTTCCACGCAACGATGACCTCTTTCGAGTTCTATAGCCTTGTGTCCGATGTGGCCGAGATCCTGTCTGATACGCTTGTCGACCATCAGGTGCTCATGTCCTACGCGGGCAATGGCACTTTCGTGTGCGTTACGGAAAGCGGATGGCGTCCGAATATGGGCGGTTTGATGGATGCGGTTAACTTGGAGTTGTCTCAAACTGAATTGTTCGACAATAATGGCGAACGTGTTCACCCGCGTGTGAGCGCGGGGGAGGCCGTGCGGCTGATCTGGAAGAGCGGCAATTCCGTCATGGATGCGCTGGCGCAGGCTCATGCAAGCGCAGAAGCCGCCAGTGAGGCACATACGAAATCGCTCAATGACTTTTGGCAGAATGATCAACAGGCATGACTAAAATGTTAGCTGAACTTCCCGGCATAGAGCGCATTCGCAAGCGCTTTGTCGAAATGCTGGACGAACGCCAGACGCTGATCGCAACCCATGGCTTGGCCGCTTGGGACGGGACGACCGTGGATGAGATCAAAGGCAATCTGGCCAGCGCGCAGGCCATTCTGCACCAGATCGCAGGCAGCGCCGGGTCGCTCGGCTTTGAAGAGCTTGGCCGTCTGGCGCGTCAGTGCGAAACCCAAATCGTCGAGCATCTCGCAGGACCTCGCGCCGAACGCGCGGATTGCCCGATCGAGATCATCTCGGAACTGGATGGTTTCGTCGCGCATTGCAGGCAGCAAATCGACGCCCAAGCCTAAGGGCACGGCGGCCGTGCTTTGCGCCGGCCCCATTCCTACAGACAATTTATCTAGAAGCTGCCCAATAGGGCAGGCCAAGTGGTCGCTGGCCTAGTTGGCCTGCATCGCCGCCTTGACCTGATCCGCGAGAGCAATGGGGTCGAAGGGTTTGCTGATCACGTCAGCGGCCCCCAGATCGCGCAGCTCTTCGATCTCGTTATGCTGGGCGCGGGCGGTCATGAAGATCGCCGGCACGTCACGCAGGCTATCCATTTCGCGCATCTTCTCAAGGGTCTGGCGGCCGGTCATGCCGGGCATCATCATATCGAGCAGGATCACATCGGGCGTATAGGACTGAACCTGATTCAGCGCCGCTTCCCCGGTCTCGCATTGGACGACGTCGAAATCGCCGCTTAGCTCAAGCGCCATCAGCGCGATTTCACGAATATCGGCGTCATCCTCGACGTGCAGCAGTTTGATCATTCCATACTCTCTCTAGGAGGCTTCGCGCAGCAACGCAGCCGGTTCCTCTGCCGCTACCTGAGAATTTTTCTTCGGCAGGGTAAAGTAAAATGTCGTACCAAATCCCTCGCGGCTGTCAAAACCTATTTTACCGCCAAGATTCTCGACGATGGCTTTGCAGACGCTGAGGCCCAGCCCGGTGCCGCCATTGTCGGCCCGGTTGGAGTTGGACAGATCGGCAAACCGCTGGAACACCTTGTGCTGCTCAGAGGCCGGGATACCCGGGCCGCGGTCCGCTACAGAGATGCGCAATTCGTTCTCATTCTCTTCGGCGCGAATGGTAACGCGCTCTCCGGGTTTGGAGAATTTGGACGCATTGGATAAGAAGTTCGTCAGCACCTGAATGACCCGGTTCGGATCTGTGGTCACTTTGTTCAGGTCATCCGTGCCTTCCACTTGAATGCGCACGCCGTGGCGCTGTTCAAGCGAGGCGTTCGCGGCGCTGGTCTCATGCAGAAGTTCTGCGATATCAACCTCTTCAAGGTTGAACTCCAGCCGCCCGTTCGCGATCTTTTCCAGATCGAGGATGTCATTGATGATCAGCACAAGCCGGTCGGCATTGCGGTGGGAGATTTCTAGCAACGCCCGCGCTTTGCTCGGCAATTCACCCGCCGCCCGCGACAAAAGCAGCCCCATAGAGCCCTTGATCGAGGTCAGGGGCGAGCGCAGTTCATGGCTGACCATAGAGATGAATTCCGACTTCATCCGCTCTTCGCTGATAATATCCGAAACGTCGTGCAACATGACCAGGAATCGCCCTGCCGCGCCGCCGGTGGGCAGAAGTTTGATGGTGACTTGGAAATGATTGCCAAACAGTTGCGTGTCGAACTGCGTCATCGCCTTGCCCGACTTTTTCAGATCCCGGCAGGCCTCAAGAAGGGCTGGATTGTCGCATTTTTCTGCCAAGGTTTCGAGCGTTTGCTCGGTATAGGTGTCGGTACACCAGCCGCTTCGGCTCATGGCGACGCGGTTCATATAGCTGAAACGCTCGGTCTCGGCATCGACGATCCAAATGTCATCGCGCAGTTCATAAAGCGTTTCCGCCGTGTCGCGTTCGGCCAGAAGTTCCTTAGCGTGGGTCACATCGGTACGGGCTGAGATCGACCCGGACCATGCCCCTTTGTTGTCGAAAAGGGGCATCACGGTGCATTGCGTCTGTATCACCCGACCATCGGCGCAGCGCAGCGGGGTCTCTCCCTGCCATGTCTTGCCGGCCATCAAGGTGGCCCGGATTTCTGCCAGAAGTTCGCGAAACTCATCTTGGTAAAGCATCGACACAGGCTGGCCGATCAACTGATCGCGGGTATAGCCCGTCAGTTCGATGAAACGGTCATTAACCTGTTCCAGCATTCCGCCGGTATCGACGATATTCACAATGGCGTGGCTATCAAATGCCCTAAGCCTTTGTTCCATATCGAAACTATCAGTACCCCTCTCAGGGCTTGACTGGAGCGCGTTCGCGGCGAAGGGCGTTAGCCCCGCCAGAATGATCGCGCCGACGACGGGGATAACCTCCCCCATTTGACCCGCGAAAAGCGCGGAGGTTGCGGTGTACCAACTGCCGGAAATGGCAGTGCCCAGAAAAAATGTGGCGGCGGTACGCTTGGTAAATGGCTTTGAAGACACTCGTAATTCCTCGCCCCGAAGCGGACATGCTCGAACTATAGCATGACATGTGCGTTGTAATTTAAACAAAATGCCAGAGCATATTGGCAATAATATGGCGTGTCGCACTTTAGCGTCACTTCGCCGTGGTGCGACAGGTTAAGATGCGCGTGCGGTTGTTCCCGTAATTGAGTTGACCACCGAGCTGATCCCGCTCCGTGATTTGACAAGGTTGATCCCGACGCGGGGATCGGGCTCTCGGTTGTTGTCGGCGGATAGGCTGATGATCTTGGCCTCTGGGTGCAGACGGATGATGTCCTCCAACAAAGAGCGGGCATCGCCGTCTGGCAGGGACCAATCAAGGATCACCACATCAAGCTCTTCTTGGCCGATCAACTTCTGCGCTTGAGCGAGGTTGGTGACATTGGTCACCTCTGCCACGCTGTCCAAACCGGTGCGGATCACCTCTGCAAAGTCGATATCGTCTTCGATATGCAGCACGCGCAGCTTCGTGTCCCGCTCCCCGATTTCCGCGTCGGGGGCGGCGGGCGATTGCACGGTTTCGGCCTCGGCGATGGGGCAGGTGAACCAAAAGACGGTGACGCCTTTCGGGATGCTTTCGAATCCGATGGTACCGCCCTGACGTTTGATGATCTGCCGGGTGATGTTCAGCCCCAGCCCGGTGCCGCCCTTGGCGCGTGTGTCGGACCCATCGGCCTGAGAGAACGCCTGAAAGATGCGCGGGCGGAAGTTTTCCGGCACGCCGGGGCCGGTGTTCTGGATAAAGACAATCGCCCGGTCCCCCAGCCGCTCGGCGCGAATTTGCACCTCGCTCTCGGCATCGGAATATTTGCAGGCGTTTGAGATAAGATTGGCCAAGACCTGCCGCGTGCGGCTTTCATCCACCCGAACCGTCAGCGGTTTGTCGGGCAGTTGCACGCCCAAGGTGTTGTTATGAGTGATCGCGAAGGGCGACATTTCGTTGACCGAGTCGTTGATCACCTTGTTCAGATCGACATCGTGGAAATCGAACTGCACCTCGCCCGACGAAATCTTTTCGAGGTCCAGAATATCGTTCACGATATGCGACAGCCGGTCGGCATTGCTGCGCGCGATGTCGATCAGCCGGATATGCGCCGGCAGGAAGCGGCTGTTGTCCGTGGTGTCGATCAGACCCAAGGCCCCTTTGATCGAGGTCAGCGGTGTGCGCAGCTCATGGCTGACGGTCGAGACGAATTCGCTCTTGATCTGCTCAAGCTTCTTTTGATCGGTGATGTCGTTGATCTGAACGATAAAGACATAGCCGCGCGTGTTCTTGTCAAAGGTCCACGAGACGTTGAACAGGCCCCAGCGTTCATAGCCCAGCTTGTGGGTGATGCGGTATTCGGCCTGATAGTTTTGTGAACTGCGCGAATCGACGAGCCCGCGAACCTCACCATAGAGCTTTTGCAAATCGCCCTCGGGCATCAGATCGCCCAGTTTGGTATTCGACAGCAGTTCTTCTTCGCTATAGCCGCAGAGCGTGCAAAGCGCGCTGTTGACGCTGTTGAACACGCCCCCTTCGCCCAGAATCGCCATGCCCACGGGGGCCGCTGCCAGCACCTGCCGAAACCGCCGCTCGCTGGTTTCAAGCGCATTGCGGGCATGGACGATGTCGGTCACATCGGTTTGGGTGCCCACCATCCGCAAGGCAGTGCCGTTTTCATCGCGTTCGGTCACCACCGCGTCCGAGCGCATCCAGCGCCATTCCCCGGTGCCAATCTTCAGCCGGTATTCGGTGACGGAACGTTGTTGCTGCCCTGAGATGCAGGCCTGATCGGTCTGGTTCAGCAGCGGCAGGTCTTCGGTATGGACCCGCTTGAGGAATTCCGCCTGCGGATCGGTCAACCGCTCGAAATCGGCCATCCCCAGAATGCGCCGCCATGTGTCGGACACCTCGGATTTCCCGGTGCGCAGGTCGATGTTAAAAACGCCGATCTGCGCGCCTTCGAGGGCGAGGTCATAGAGCGCTTTGTTCTTCGCCAGTTCATCCTGCACCGCAAGTTCCGAGGTCAGATCGCGCACGATTGCCGTCACGCGCCGCTCGCCGGTATGGGTGGTCCAACTGTTGCGTTGCAGATCAAGCTTCAGGTCTTGGCCAAAGCAGGTCTTGCCTGCCGCGTTGACCTGCTCGTGGTCATGGTCTTCGATCAAGTCGGTGACGAGATTGCGGAAATCCATCCCCTTGAGCGCCTCATGCCCATAGCCAAAGCAGACCAGCGCCGCTTGGTTGGCGAAAAGCACGCGGTCCTCGCCGTCAAGCAGGAATACAGGCGTCACAGCGTTATCGATGACGGCGCGGTTTTCCTCTTCATGGGCGTCGATCTGGCGTTCGCGCAGCACGGCAAGCTCGCTCAGGGCCGCGCTGCGCTGGCGCAGGCTGCGGAAGGCGACGAAGAAAAGGATCGCCAGCAATATGCCGGAAATCAACAGGATCTCCGGCACGGCACTGTGCGTGGCGCTGTCGAAACTGATCGTGCTGACATGGACCACGGTCCAAGGGCGGCCAAAGCGTTCGATCGTTTGGGTAATGCTGTGATGCCCGCTTTCGACACCTTCGGGCGTGCTGTCGAAAATCCGGTTCTCCGGGGCGGTGGTCAGCCCATCGAAGACTTTGATTTCATAGGCCTCCCCCTGAGCCGGGGTCAGCGCGTTCAGCAGGTTTGCACCGACAAAGGGCGCATAGACCCAACCGATAAAGCCTGCCGTATCCTGCGCCGGACGGTTGCCGGCGGCATAGACTGGACGTAGCAACAGAAAACCGGGCTGACGGGATTTGTCCTGCACCAGCAAAATGCGCGGTGTCAGTTGCGGCTCTCTGGTCTCGCGGGCCCGCAGGGCGGCGCGGCGGCGGTCCTCGTTAAAGCTGATATCAAGGCCCACGGCCTCTGCATTCGGCCCTTGGGGGTAGATATATTGGATCACCATCTTCTCGGCGTTGCCGGTGTTGGGGTGGATCCGGAAATCTTCTATCCCGAGGGCGGTTACCTCTTCGATGAAAGCCTCTTCGGTCCCTCGGGCGACCGGGGCGACAAAGCCGATGCCGTTGATGCCGGGCAGAAAGGTGTCGATCTCCAGCGTATTGACGTAATGCGCGAAATCGCTGGCGGTCACTTCGTCAGAGGCGTTCATGAAGGCGGCGATGCCGTTGAGGCTCTGCAAATAGGTGTGCATCCGCGCGTCGAGGCTTTGCAGGCTTTCCTCGGCGATCCGGTCAAAGGCCCGTTCGGTGGCGAGATCATTGCTGCGATTGCTGTAGAGAAACACCCCAAAGGTGATGGCGAGACATCCGAGAAACAGTATGAATTCGGGTCGCCGCACTAATTATAACCCTTGTCTCTGGCCACCAGAAGGCGGCGAAATTTTAACCCCAAGGCAAAACCTAACGCATCGGGGCAATATATCCAGTTCGGCCATATTCACCTAAGAGCCGAAAAAATCAACAAACGGATGCGCTGCGCGGGCAAAGCGCGAGGAATGTGGCTTTGCGGCAAATGCCGCGGTGGGCGGGCGACTTACGGCAGGGATTGTGACCTGTCGCCGGGCGCTCTACCAATAACGCGCCGGGGAGGCGGGCCAGAATATCGGGAGAGATCACCATGCACGACGAGACACAGCTAGAGGGTCGCTATGACTATATCATTGTCGGCGCTGGCACCGCGGGCTGTGTTTTGGCCAACCGTCTCAGCGCTGATCCAGCCAATAACGTCCTGCTGCTCGAGGCTGGGGGGGATGACAACTACCACTGGGTCAAGGTGCCGGTGGGGTATCTCTATTGCATCGGCAATCCGCGCACCGATTGGATGATGAAAACTGCGCCCGAGCCGGGGTTGAACGGGCGCTCTCTGACCTACCCGCGCGGCAAGGTGCTGGGCGGCTGTAGCTCCATCAACGGCATGATCTACATGCGCGGGCAGGCGGCGGACTATGACCATTGGCGGCAGCTTGGCAACGCCGGGTGGAGCTGGGACGACGTGCTGCCCTATTTCCTCAAGTCCGAGGATCACCACGCGGGCGGCAATGACATGCACAGCGCCGGAGGCGAGTGGAAGGTCAGCAAACAGCGCCTGCGGTGGGACATTTTGGAGGCCGTGCAGGACGGCGCGCGGGAGTTCGGGATCGAACCGCGCGCCGATTTCAACGATGGCGATAACGAAGGCTCGGGCTTTTTCGAGGTGAACCAACATGGCGGTGTGCGCTGGAACACGGCGCGCGGTTTCCTGCGCCCCGCGATGCAGCGGCCCAACCTGCGGGTGATGACACATGCCCATACCAATGGGCTGATCCTAGAGGGCAAGCGCGTGACCGGCGTGCGCTTTACCCACGAAGGCCGCGCCCTGCGGGCCGTGGCCGAGGGCGAAGTGCTGTTGTCGGCGGGGGCAATCAACTCACCCAAGATCCTCGAACTCTCGGGCATCGGGCAGAGCGAGCTTTTGAGCGGCATGGGTATCACCACGCTGCATGAACTGCCCGGCGTGGGGGAGAACCTTCAGGACCATTTGCAGATCCGCACCGTCTATAAAGTGCAAAACACCAAGACGCTCAACACGATGACCCATTCGCTTTGGGGGAAGGGGCGGATGGGTCTGGAATATCTCATGCGGCGCAGCGGCCCCTTGGCGATGGCGCCCAGCCAGTTCGGCATGTTCACCAAGTCCGATCCGGCGCTTGAGACGCCCGATCTGGAATACCACGTGCAGCCCCTGTCGACCGACAAGCTGGGCGATCCGTTGCACCCGTTCCCGGCGATTACCGTTTCGGTCTGCAACCTGCGGCCCGAGAGTATCGGCTCTTGCCATCTGACCAGCCGCGACAGCGCGGTGCAGCCCGACATCCGTCTGAACTATCTTTCCGCTGAGAGCGACAAGCGTGTCGCGGTCGCGGCCATGAAACAGGCGCGACACATCATGACGGCCAAGGCGCTGCACCCTTATCAGCCCGAGGAAATCTTGCCCGGCCCCGTCGTGCAGAGCGATGAAGACCTGCTCGACAAGGCGCGCGATATTGCCACGACGATCTTTCACCCCGTTGGCACCTGCAAGATGGGCAGTGATCCGATGGCCGTGGTCGATGCCGATCTGCGGGTGCATGGGTTGCAGGGACTGCGGGTGATTGATGCCTCGATCATGCCCAAGATCGTCTCGGGCAACACGGCATCGCCGACGGTGATGATTGCCGAAAAGGCCGCTGATGCCATTCTGGCGGGGCGGTAGGGAATGCTGACCACGCGTTTGACCAAACGGCTGGGGATCAGCCATCCGATCATCCAAGCGCCCATGGCTTTCGCCGCGGGCGGGCGGCTGGCGGCTACGGTCTCAAGCGCGGGGGGCTTGGGCATGATCGGCGGGGCCTACGATTCCGGCGAATGGATCGCTGAGCAGCAAGATCTGGCGGGCAACCAATCGGTCGGCTGCGGCTTTATCACTTGGAAACTGCGGGAGCATCCGCAGGCGTTGGAGCAGGTTCTCGCCCGCGACCCGGCGGCGGTCTTTCTTTCGTTCGGCGATCCGGCAGAGTTCGTCCCCGCGATCCGAGCGGCCAAAGTGCCGCTGATCTGTCAGGTGCAAACCCTGCGCGATGCCGCCCATGCGATTGATCTGGGGGCCGAGATCATCGTCGCCCAAGGGGCCGAGGCTGGCGGCCACGGCGAAAAACGCGCGACCTTTACCCTTGTGCCCGAAATTGCCGATCACATCGCCCGCCATGCGCCCGACACGTTACTTTGTGCGGCAGGCGGCGTGGGTGACGGGCGCGGGTTGGCTGCGGCGCTGATGCTCGGGGCCGATGGGGTGGTCGTCGGCTCGCGCTTCTGGGCCTCGGAAGAGGCGCTGGTGCATCCCGCGATGCTAAAGGCCGCGATTGAGGCCAGTGGCGATGATACGCTGCGCAGCACCGTGACCGACATCATGCGCGGCTATGACTGGCCCAAACGCTACACGGGCCGCGTGCTGCGCAATGAGTTCACCGACCGTTGGCATGATGACCCCGACGGGCTGCGCGCCGCGCTGGCGCAGGAGTTGCCACGTTGGCAGGCGGCGGTGGCAGAGGGCGATGCTCGCACCGCCAACGCCTTTGTCGGAGAGGTCGCAGGGTTGATCGGCGCGGTCAGTCCCGCCGCCGATATCCTGCGCGATATTGTCCAAGGGGCCAAAGTGGCCTTGAGACAGACCTTTACCCGGTGACGGGGCCGGGCAAGGCCCGATCAGCCGTGATCTTCGACCTCTTCCCGGCCCGGCACATGTTCGCGGGCGGGGGCGGTCTCCCAATTCTCGATCACTTCCATCGCCTCATCCGCGCTTTCGACAAAGCGGAACAGGTCGAGGTCTTCGGCAGAGATCGTTCCGGCATCGGCCAGCGCGTCCCAATTGATGATTTTTTCCCAGAACTCGCGCCCAAACAGCAAGAAGGGCACGCGGTTCATGCGGCCGGTCTGGATCAGCGTCAGGGCCTCAAAGAGCTCGTCCATGGTGCCGAAACCACCGGGGAAGACGCAGATCGCGCGGGCGCGCATCAGGAAATGCATCTTGCGGATCGCGAAATAGTGGAAGTTAAAGCAAAGCTCCGGCGTGACATATTCGTTGGGCGCCTGCTCAAACGGCAGCACGATATTCAGGCCGATGGAATGGCCGCCCGCGTCCAGCGCGCCACGGTTGCCTGCCTCCATCACACCCGGCCCACCGCCGGTGACGATGACGTTCTCCACGCCGCCGGTTTCCATCGACTTTTCAGTCATCAGCCGGGCAAAGGTGCGCGTCTCGTCATAAAAACGCGACAGATCGGCCAACGTTTTGGTGCGGGCGGTGTGTTTCTCGGCTGGTGCAGGAATGCGCGCGCCGCCAAAGAGCACGATGGTCGATTGGATGCCGTGGGCATCGAGCAGCAGTTCGGGCTTGAGCAATTCCAGTTGCAGGCGCACCGGGCGCAGCTCATCGCGGCACATGAAGTCGTCGTCGGTAAAGGCCAGACGGTAGGCGGGCGCGCGGGTTTGCGGCGTGTCGGGGGCGTCTTGGGCCTTGGCGCGGTCAACATTGGCGCGGCGCAGGGGGTGGCGGTGTTCCTCGGTCATCCTCGGGTCTTTCCTTGGTCTAGGGCTTGGCTCAGGTGGCGCGATGGCCGCTCAGGTCAACATGCATTGTTGATCACAGAATGACCACGCCCCTCATCGCCCGGCAATTGCACCCTTGGCGGTGCAAGGCTATAGCCCTCAAAAGGCCTTTTCATCATTCGGAGACTTGCCCCATGTCCAACGCCCAACTTGAAACCGCCATCGAAGCCGCTTGGGATACCCGCGACCAGATCACATCCGCCACCACCGGAGAGACCCGCGACGCCATCGAAGAGACGCTGAACGCGCTCGACAGCGGCAAGCTGCGCGTGGCGGAAAAGCAGGACGACGGTCAGTGGCATGTCAATCAGTGGGCCAAAAAGGCCGTGCTGCTGGGCTTCCGCATCAAGGATATGGAACATCAAGAAGGCGGCCCGCAGGGCGCTGGCTGGTGGGACAAGGTCGACAGCAAATTCAAAGGCTGGGGCGATGCCGAATGGAAAGAGGCCGGTTTCCGCGCCGTGCCCAACTGCGTCGCGCGCCGCTCGGCCTATATCGCGCCCGGCGTGGTGCTGATGCCGTCTTTCGTGAACATCGGCGCCTATGTCGACAGCGGCACCATGGTTGATACATGGGCCACCGTCGGCTCCTGCGCGCAGATTGGCAAAAACGTGCACCTCTCGGGCGGCGTCGGCATCGGCGGTGTGTTGGAACCGATGCAGGCAGGCCCGACTATCATCGAAGACAACTGCTTTATCGGGGCGCGGTCGGAAGTCGTCGAAGGCTGCATCGTGCGCGAAGGTTCGGTGCTGGGCATGGGTGTCTTCATCGGCCAGTCGACCAAGATCGTCGACCGCGAAACTGGTGAGATCATGTATGGCGAAGTGCCCGCAGGGTCGGTCGTCGTCGCAGGCACCATGCCATCGAAGAACAACGTGAACCTTTACTGCGCCGTGATCGTGAAACGGGTGGACGCCAAGACCCGCTCCAAAACCTCGATCAACGAGTTGCTGCGCGACTGAGGGAACCAAATGCCCCTTCATAGCGTTGAGACCTGAATTCAAAGGAGATTAACGACATGACGGGTATCGGTTGGTTTGCCGCAATCATCGTGGGTGGCCTTGCAGGCTGGATCGCAGAAAAAATCATGAAATCGGACATGGGTCTGATCATGAACATCATCCTCGGCATCGTTGGTGCCTTGGTCGCGAACTGGCTGTTGATGCTGATCGTTGGCAGCACGCTGGGCGGTTGGTTCGGTCAGTTGGTGGTCGGTATTATCGGTGCCTGCCTGCTGATCTGGGTCACACGGTTGGTCCGCGGCAAGACTTGATTGCCAAGACCTAAGGGCAGGGGCGCGGCCCCTTTCCAAATCTGAGCGAAAAGGTTAGGGCTGCCGAAAGCAATCGGCGGCCCTTATCATGTCTGAACCCAAGAAAACCAAGAAACCTTCGCGCCAGCAGGTCTTTACCCTTTTGGTTCAGATCGGTCGCAAGGATGGCGATGGCCTGCCCGACAAGGCCACCGGGGCCGCGCTGATGTGTTTCGCCTCTGGTATCGACGAGGCCGAAGCCGTGCGAGAGACCGTGGCGATCCTCAAACAGGCCGACACCAACCCGCTGGACGTGACCGGCTATGGCACGCTGGAAGAGCGCGAGGCCGAGGGCCAAGAGATCGACGGCGAAGAGCGTGAGTTGATGCAGCGCGCACTAGAGGAAAACTCGGTCATCGTCGCCCAAATGACCCCGTTTTTCGACTGACCACGGTCCCACACGGGGAATTGCAGTGCGCCCCCTTGGCATCGGCGCGATTTGCCCACACAAGTTACCGGACAAGCGATAACCCCTGAAAAGGAGCCGAAATGTCCGGTCTCGACCCTGTTGATCTCACCGCAAAACTGGTGCGCTGCGCCTCTGTCACCCCCGTCAACGACGGTGCGCTGGAGGTGCTGGAAGAGGTGCTGGGTGCGGCGGGGTTTGACTGTACGCGCGTAGACCGGGGCGGCGTGTGCAATCTCTTTGCCCGCTGGGGCAATAAGGGCAATACCAAGTCTTTCGGCTTTAACGGTCACACCGATGTGGTCCCCATCGGGGATGAGGCCGACTGGTCGATTCCCCCCTTCGGAGCCGAGATCAAAGACGGCATCATGTATGGCCGCGGCACCACCGACATGAAATCCGGCGTGGCAGCCTTTGTCGCGGCGGCGGTTGATTTCGTCAAAGACACACCGCCCGATGGTTCCATCGTGCTGGCGATCACCGGGGACGAAGAGGGCGACGCGCTCGACGGGACCACGGCGCTGTTGGACTATATGACCGAGAACGGCGAGCGGATGGATGTCTGCCTTGTGGGTGAGCCGACTTGCCCCGAAACCATGGGCGACATGATCAAGATCGGGCGGCGCGGGTCGATGAACGCGCATTTCAAGGTGACGGGCAAACAGGGCCACGCGGCCTATCCGCAGCGGGCCAACAACCCGCTGCCCGCGATGATGCGGCTGATGGACCGTTTGGCCAGCTATGAGTTGGATCAGGGCAGCGATCATTTCGATCCGTCGACACTGGCGGTTGTCACGGTCGACACTGGCAACAAAGCCACCAACGTGATCCCGGCGCAGTGCCGCGGCGCGGTGAATATCCGGTTCAACGACCACCATTCAGGCGCAAGCCTCAGCGATTGGCTGCGCGGCGAAGCGGACAAAATCGCCGAGGAATTCGGCCTACAGGTGGAGGTGGAGATCAAGATCTCCGGCGAGAGCTTTATCACCCCGCCGGGCGCTCTGTCCGATCTGGTTTCGGGCGCGGTCGAGGCGGAGACTGGGGTGAAGCCGGAACTCTCGACCACCGGCGGCACCTCGGACGCGCGTTTTGTCAAAGCGCATTGCCCGGTGGTCGAGTTCGGTCTGGTCGGCCAGTCCATGCACCAAGTCGATGAACATGTGCGGGTCGAACATATCGAGCAGCTTAAATCCATCTACACCCGCGTGCTGCGGAATTATTTCACGTGAAACCAACGCTCATCGTTATGGTAAAAGAACCGCATCCCGGTCGGGTGAAAACCCGGCTGGGCCGTGACCTTGGCATGGTGGGCGCGGCATGGTGGTTTCGCCACCAGACGCGCCGCCTGCTGCGCCGCATTGAAGACCCACGTTGGCAGGTGGTGCTGGCTGTCGCGCCGGATGTCGAAGGGCTGCAAAGCCGGGTTTGGCCCGCGCATTTGCCCCGCTGGCCGCAGGGCAGGGGCAATCTGGGCGACCGCATGGCACGGATGCTACGCGCCGCACCGGGGGCGGCCTGTGTGATTGGGGCGGATATTCCCGGTATCAACCGCAAGGAGCTGGCGCGGGCCTTTACGGCACTCGGCAATCATGACGCGGTCTTTGGCCCCGCGCCCGATGGGGGCTACTGGCTGGTGGGGTTGAAACACCCCCGCCGCGCACCGCCCAGCCTGTTCGACGCTGTGCGCTGGTCCGGCCCGCACGCGCTGGCCGACAGTCGCGCGACCCTGCCGGGCTACCGGATTGCGCAAGTTTCGACCCTGCGCGACGTGGACGAAATTCACGATTTGCCATGACGACAGGGGGGCTGCGTGCTACCTGCTGAGGTATGAGCAAGATACCCAGCAAATCCGAGATCCTCGACTGGATCGAACAGAACCCCACGCTGACCGCCAAGCGCGACATCGCCAAAGCCTTTGGCATCAAAGGTGCGGCGCGGATCGACCTGAAGCGCGTGTTGAAAGAACTGGAGGCCGAGGGCCATCTGGAAAAGCGCCAGCGCAGCTATCAGGATCCGGATCGCTTGCCGCCTGTCTCGGTGCTGCTGGTCACCGGGCCGGACAAGGATGGTGATCTGTTTGCCAAGCCGATGGAATGGCATGGCGAGGGGAAAGAGCCCGTCGTGCTGTTGATCCCGCGCGACAGTGATCCCGCCCTTGGCGAAGGCGACCGCATTCTGGCACGGCTGACGCTGGTGAAAGGCGAAGACCACCATTATGAGGCGCGGCTGATCCGCCGCATTGGCAGCAATCCGAAAAAGGTCTTGGGCATCTTCCGCAAGGCTGCCGAGGGCGGGCGGATCGTGCCAATCGACAAGGGCGCTGACCGTGAATGGCGCGTCGGGGCGGACCATACCCACGGGGCCAAAGACGGTGAGCTGGTCGAAGCCGAGCAGGCCGGGCCAAAGGGGCGCATGGGCTCCCCCCGTGCCCGCATCGTCGAGCGGTTGGGCGACCCGTCCGAGCCGCGCGCGGTGTCGCTGATCGCGATCCACCAGCACGGCATTCCCGATGATTTCCCCGATAAGGTGGTCGAACAGGCCGATGCCGCCAAACCGCAGGGCCTTAAGGGCCGCGAAGACCTGCGTGACCTGCCGCTGGTCACCATCGACCCGTCCGATGCACGCGACCATGATGACGCCTGCTATGCCCATGCGGATGAGGACCCCAAGAACGAAGGCGGTCATGTCGTCTGGGTCGCCATCGCGGATGTGGCCGCCTATGTCACGCCCGGTTCAGCGCTGGATATCGAGGCGCGCAAACGGGGTAACTCGACCTATTTCCCCGACCGGGTGGTGCCGATGCTGCCGGATCGCCTGTCGGGCGATCTGTGCTCATTGCACGAAGGTGTCCCGCGCGCCTGTATCGCCGTGCGTATGGTGCTGGATGCCAAGGGCAACAAGACCGGCCATACGTTCCATCGCGGGCTGATGCGTTCGCCCGCATCCTTGCATTACGAAGAGGTGCAGGACGCCATTGACGGCAACCCGAACGACCGCACTGGCCCGCTGTTGGAACCTGTGCTGAAACCGCTTTATGCCGCCTACGGCGCGCTGAAAACCGCGCGGGCCGAGCGGCAGCCGCTTGAGTTGGACCTACCGGAACGCCGGATTGAGTTGGGTGACGATGGCAAAGTGAAATCGGTCAACTTCCGCGAACGGCTCGACGCGCATAAGCTGATCGAAGAGTTCATGGTGCTGGCCAATGTCGCCGCCGCCGAGACACTGCTGAAAAAGAAAACCCCGCTGCTGTTCCGTATCCACGAGGAACCCTCGCCGGAGAAGCTTGAGTCCTTGCGCGAAACGGCGCAGGCGGCAGGCTTTACCCTGGCCAAGGGGCAGGTGCTACAAACCGCGCATCTCAACCGCCTGCTGGATCAGGCGGCGGGGACGAATGATGCGGAACTGATCAACCTCAGCACCCTGCGGTCGATGACGCAGGCCTATTACGGGCCCGCGCATATCGGGCACTTTGGCCTCGCCCTGCGGTCCTATGCGCATTTTACCTCGCCGATCCGGCGCTATGCCGACCTGATTGTGCACCGCGCCCTGATCACGGCGCATGGCTGGGGCAAGGACGGTCTGACCCCGGAAGAGATCGAAGGGCTGGAACAGACCGGCGCGCATATCTCGGACACCGAGCGGCGCTCAATGGTGGCAGAGCGCGACACGACCGACCGCTACCTCGCCGCCTTCTTGTCAGAGCGTGTGGGCAACGAGTTCACCGGTCGGATCAGCGGCATCGCCCGGTTCGGGGCCTTCGTGAAGCTGGACGAGACTGGAGCGGATGGGCTGGTGCCGATGCGGTCTTTGGGGCGCGAGTACTTTCACCATGATCCAGAGGCGCAGACGCTGATGGGGTCCGATACCGGCATGATCATCGGCATCGGCCAACGGGTGACCGTACGGCTGGCCGAGGCGGTGCCCGTCACCGGGGGCATCGCACTGGAACTGCTTGAGATCGAAGATAAAAAGGTCAAGCAAGGCGGGGGTGGCAGTCGGCGCAGCCCGGCAGGCCGCAATCCGCGCGGCAAGGCCGTGAAGGCCAAGCGCAAGAAGGACAAGATCAAGCGCAAAGTGACCCGCACCCGCCGCTGAGGCGGCAAACAGGCGGAGCTTCGCGGATGGCCGCGCCCCTCCCTTTCCACCGGGGCGGGGCGGGCATAGGATTTGTCGCAACTCTATGAGGTGAGGCGATTATGATCCGGCACTACGCGATGATTTCAAGCATTCTTGCGACCGCAGGCATGGGGGCTCCGGCCTTTGGGTCTGGTCCTGCTGAATCTACGCGGCCCGCGCCGCGCACGTCGCAGGCCGTGGTTGTTTCCGCCACCCCGGCAGAGCAAGCCACCCCAGAGGCCACCGGAGATGAGGCCGGGTTGCGCGCTTGGGTGTCGGAATTACGGCCCCGCGCCCTGCAGCAGGGCATCGACCCGGATGTCTTTGACCGCGCGCTGGATACGGTGCTCTATGACACCGAGGTGATCCGCCGCGACCGCAACCAGTCGGAGTTTACCAAAACGATCTGGGATTACCTCGACACCGCGACCTCGGATCTGCGGGTGCAGAATGGGCAAAAGGCGTTGGCCCAGTGGGAGCGCACGCTGGAAGATATCGAAATCAAATATGGCGTTGAGAAAGAGATCGTCACCGCGATCTGGGGGCTAGAGAGCGCCTATGGCAGTTTCCGAGGCGGCGACAGCGTGCTGAATTCGCTGGCCACCCTCGCCTACGACGCGCGCCGGGCGGAGTTTTTCGAGGGCGAATTGCTGGACGCTCTGCGTATTTTGCAGGCGGGCGATACCGATGCAGAGCAATTGCGTGGCTCTTGGGCGGGCGCGATGGGGCATACGCAGTTCATGCCGTCGTCCTTCCACGCCCATGCCGTCGATTGGGACGGTGACGGGCGGCGGGACATTTGGGGCGACAACCCCAGCGATGCGCTGGCCTCTACCGCGGCATATCTCAAGCATTTCGGCTGGACGACGGGCCAGCCTTGGGGTGTCGAAGTGGCCCTGCCCGAGGGGTTTGACTATCTGCTGGCCGACCGGGAGGTGACCAAGACCCCGGCGGAATGGGCCCAACTTGGCGTGACCGCGCTGAGTGGTGACGCGGTTGCGGATCACGGGCCCGCGTCGATCCTGCTGCCCGCAGGCGCGCAGGGCGCGGCCTTTATGATCTTCCCGAATTTCGCGGTGATCGAGCGCTATAACACGGCGGATGCCTATGTCATCGGCGTCGGCCATTTGGCCGACCGGATCGGCGGCGCGGGGGAGATAAAGCAAGAGTGGCCCCGCGAGGACCGCGCGCTGAGCTTTGATGAGCGGATCGAATTGCAAACCCTGCTGACGAAGGCGGGTTTCGACACGCAAAAGATCGACGCCAAGATCGGCCCGCTGACCGTCAATGCCGTGCGCAGCTATCAACAGGCCGAGGGGATCGCGCCGGATGGCTATGCTTCGCCCCGGCTGCTGGCCCGACTGCGAAACGAATAAAGGGCCGCCCCCAAACGGGGGCAGCCCGGGTCGTTTAGGACGCAGCTTTCAGCATGTCCTTGTCTTTCAGATCGGCATAGGTCGCATCCAGCGCCTTGGTCGCCCGTGCGGCGAAGATCTTGATCTCCTCGGGCGTGATGACCAGCGGCGGAGAGATGATCATCCGGTCGCCGACATGGCGCATTACCAGATTATTGGCAAAGCAATGCTCCCGGCAGGTGTAGCCAGCGACGCCCCCGTCCGCGAATTGCGCACGGCTTTCCTTATCCGGCGTCAGCGGCAGAGACGCCATCAGGCCAGAGACGTTGACCCCGCCAACCAGCGGATGCTCTCCCAGCTTATCCAGCGCCTCTTTCAGCGCGGGGGCGGCGAAGTCTCGCACATGGTCGACGATGTTCTCTTCTTGCATGATGCGCAGGTTTTCCAGCGCCACGGCGGCACAGACCGGGTGACCGGAATAGGTGTAGCCATGGTTGAATTCGCAGGCGTTGATGACCTCGGCCACTTCGTCACAGACAATCGACCCGCCAATCGGCGCGTAGCCCGAGCTGAGGCCCTTGGCGATGGTCATGATATGCGGCTTGATCCCCATGGTTTGCGAGCCAAACCAGTTGCCTGTCCGGCCAAAGCCGCAGATCACCTCGTCGGCGATCAACAGAATGTCGTGTTTGTCGCAAATGCGCTGAATCTCGGGCCAGTAGGTGCTGGGCGGAATGACAACCCCGCCTGCACCCTGCACGGGTTCGGCAATGAAGGCGGCGACCTTGTCGGCGCCTAGTTCGACGATCTTCGCGTCCAGCTCCTGCGCCCGTTTCAGGCCAAAGTCCTCGGGCGACATATCCCCGCCCTCGGCATACCAATCGGGCTGGCCGATATGATGGATGCCGGGGATCGGCAGGCCGCCTTGCTCATGCATATAGGTCATGCCGCCCAGACTGGCCGACCCGACCGAAGAGCCGTGATAAGCATTCTTGCGGCTGATGATATGGCTCTTCTCGGGCTTGCCCTTTTGCGCCCAATAGGTGCGGACCATGCGCAGGTTGGTGTCGTTCGCCTCTGATCCGGACCCGGCGAAAAAGACATGGTTCAAATCACCGGGAGCGAGGTCGGCCAGTTCCTTGGCCAGCGCGATGGCGGGCACATGGGTCGTTTGGAAGAAGGTGTTGTAATAGGGCAGTTCGTTCATCTGCCGTGCGGCGACCTTGCCCATCTCTTCGCGGCCATAGCCAAGGTTCACACACCACAGCCCCGCCATCGCATCGAGGATTTCATTCCCCTCGCTGTCGGTCAGATAGATGCCCTTGGCCCGTGTGATGATGCGCGCGCCCTTGTCGCCCAAATCATCATTGGTGGTGAAAGGATGCATATGATGCGCCGCATCAAGCGCTTGAAGATCCGCGGTGGGGAGGTGATTCGTAATGGGCGGCATGTCTGTGCACCTTCTATCTGCGTGAAAAATAAGCTTCGCTGCAGAATATGATCAAATTATAGCATGTCAATCGAATCAACGCGGAATGGGCAACCCATCAAGGGCGGCGCGGATTTGGGTCATTCCTTGTGCAACATCGCCTGCCATGACCTCACCCGCCAATGCGGCATCCCCGGCGGCAAAGGCCGCAAGAAGTTCTGCGTGTTTATCGGGCAGATTGCTGGTGCCATAGCGCCCGCAAACCACGCGAAGCGAGGGGCCGAAACGCAGCCACAACCGGTCCACCGTGGCGGCCATGATGGGCGCTCCTGCAAGGTCGTAGATCATCCTGTGAAAGCTGTAGTTCTGCATCAGATAGCCACCGACATCGCCCCGATCAATGGCAAGGTTCAGCGCGTTGTCGCAATCATGCAGAGCGTTCAAACGCCCGTCTGTCATGCGGTTTGCGGCGCGTTTGGTCAGTTCCGGCTCTAGCGTTTCACGCATGAATCCCAGTTCTTCCAGCCCGGCGTGGGTCAGCTCTGGCACGGTGACACGGCGGTTGCCCAAATGGGTCAGCGCCCCTTCGGAGATCAGGCGTCGGATGGCCTCGCGCACGGGCGTCATGCCTGCATCCAACGCGGCGGTCAGACCTTGGATCGTAACCCCCTGTCCGGGGGCCAAATCGCCAAAGAGAATCATCTTGCGCAGACGTTCGTAAACATGCTGATGGATTGGTGTCTTGACCGCCGCATCGGCGGCGGGAAGCAATCTCGGATCGGTCTTTTCTGAACCCATGGGAGCGGTCTTTCCGTCTTGTTTCGCCGTGTGTTGCAGCATTTCATTCTGCATGAAAGCATAAACCATCTTGCCCGAGGAGGCAAAACTTGATCAAATTGACGAAAGGTGGGGATCAACCCGACCTGTCTAACGGGAGTATGAAATGAAACATGTGCTACTAAGCAGCGTCGCCGTCGCCACCTTGATGGCAGGTGCCGCCACTGCCGAAACGGTCCGCGTCTACAACTGGTCGGATTATATCGACGAATCCCTGCTGGATAAATTCGAAGAAGAGACCGGCATCGAACTGGTCTATGACGTGTTCGACAGCAACGAAGTGCTAGAGACCAAAATGCTGGCCGGTGGGTCGGGCTATGACGTGGTTGTCCCCTCGGGCACCTTCCTGCAGCGCCAGATCACTGCCGGTGCGTTTCAGCCGCTGGATGCCTCCAAGCTGCCCAACCTTGAAAATATGTGGGATGTGGTTTCCTCGCGGACCGAACAATATGATCCCGACAACGCGCATTCGATCAACTACATGTGGGGCACCACAGGCATCGGCGTGAACCTCGGCAAGGTCAAAGAAGCTTTGGGCGAAGACGCCCCGGTCGATTCTTGGGACCTGGTTTTCGACCCTGCCAATATGGAGAAACTGGCCGATTGCGGCGTGCATTTCCTCGATGCCCCGGCCGAGATGATCCCGGCGGCGCTGAACTACATCGGCGAAGACCCCAACAGCCATGACCCGGATGTGATCGCAAAGGCGGAGGAGGTCTTCATGCCGGTCCGCCCCTACATCCAAAAATTCCACTCCTCGGAATATATCAATGCTTTGGCCAACGGTGATGTCTGCGTCGCAGTCGGCTGGTCCGGCGATATTCTGCAGGCCCGCGACCGCGCGGCCGAAGCCGACAACGGCGTTGAGATCGCCTACAACGCCCCCTCCGAAGGGGCGCAGATGTGGTTCGACCAGATGGCCATCCCGGTCGACGCGCCAAACCCCGACGGCGCGCATAAGTTTCTGAACTTCATCATGGACGCCGAGAATATGGCGGCAGCGTCGAACTACGTGTACTACGCGAACGGCAACAAAGCCTCGCAAGAGCATTTGGTCGAGGATGTGATCGGCGACCCGGCGATCTACCCTTCCGAAGCGGCGCTGAACAACCTGTTCACCACCACACCCTACCCGCCGAAAGTGCAGCGCGTGGTGACCCGGCTCTGGACCAAGATCAAGTCTGGTACCTGATCCGAGACAGGGGGTGCGGCCAGTCTGGTCGCGCCCCTTTTTCTTGCCCCGCGACCCGATCAAAGCCCGATCAAAGCCCGAGCAAAGGATGTCTCAACCGTGAGCCCAACCGTCTTCGCCCCCTGGAACGACCCCGACGAAAAACCGCTCATTCGCTTTAAGAATGTAACTAAGAAATTCGGTGAATTCGTCGCCATCGACGACCTGTCTTTGGACATTTATGCGCAGGAATTCTTTGCTCTGCTGGGCCCATCGGGCTGCGGCAAGACGACGATGATGCGGATGCTGGCGGGGTTTGAAAACCCAACCTCCGGGCAAATCGAACTGGCCGGGCAAGACATCGGCCCGGTGCCGCCGAACAAACGGGCGGTGAACATGATGTTCCAGTCCTATGCGCTGTTCCCGCATCTTAGCATCTGGGACAACATCGCCTTTGGTCTGCGCCGCGACAAAATGGACAAGGACGCGATTGCGGCCCGTGTGGCCGAGATGCTGAAACTGACCCGGCTAGAGAAATTCGCCCGCCGCAAACCGCATCAGATCTCCGGCGGCCAACGGCAGCGCGTTGCACTGGCGCGGTCGCTGGCAAAAGCGCCGAAGCTTTTGCTTTTGGATGAACCCTTGGGCGCGCTCGATAAAAAGCTGCGCCAAGACACCCAGTTCGAGCTGATGGATATTCAAGAATCCACCGGCACCACTTTTGTCATCGTGACCCACGACCAAGAAGAGGCGATGACCGTCGCCTCCCGCGTGGCGGTGATGGACGAGGGGCGCGTCATTCAGGTGGCCACCCCGGCTGAAATCTATGAGGCACCGAATTCCGTCTACGTGGCCGACTTCATCGGCGACGTGAACATCATCGAAGCCAGCACCAAGGCCATTGGCCAAGACCAATATCATCTGAACTGGATCGACGGGCAGCCGCCGCTGACCGCGACCTCTGCCGTGCCGTTCAGCGAGGGGCAGCAGGCCCATCTGGCGATCCGACCCGAGAAGATTCGTATCTCGACCGACCGGCCCGAGGATGCCCCCAATGCGCTACAGGGCAAAGTGCTCGACATCGCGTATCTGGGAAACCTCAGCACCTATCACGTCGAACTGCCCGGGGGGCAGGTGATCAAAGCGCAGACGGCCAACACCCGCCGCATCGCGCGGCGCGATATCACTTGGGAAGATCCAGTTTGGATTTCATGGAGCGCCACCGCAGGCGTCTTGTTGGCGCAATGAATATGCGTCGCTTCGCCCTGATCGCGGTCCCCTATTTCTGGCTGCTGGCGCTGTTTTTGGTGCCTTTCCTGATTGTTTTCAAAATCTCCTTGTCTGACACGGCGCTGGCGATTCCGCCCTACACGCCGACCATCAAGGATGGCATCGGCGCGCTGATCGCCCAATTGGATTTCGAGAATTTCACCTTCCTCGCCTCCGACGATCTGTATTGGAAAGCCTACCTTAGTTCGCTGCGCATCGCTGTGGTCTCGACCGTCTTTACGCTGTTGGTCGGCTATCCTATCGCCTACGGCATGGCCCGCGCCCCCGAAGAGTGGCGCGCCACATTGATGATGTTGGTGATCTTACCCTTCTGGACCTCCTTCCTGATCCGCGTCTATGCGTGGATGGGCATTCTCAGCAACGAAGGGCTGCTGAATCAATTGCTGATGGGGTTGGGTCTAACGGCAGAGCCTTTACAGATCCTTAATACCAATACGGCAGTCTATATCGGCATCGTCTATACCTACCTGCCGTTCATGATCTTGCCGATTTACGCTGCGCTGGACCGTCTGGATGAATCGCTAAACGAGGCCGCCGAAGATTTGGGCTGTTCGCGGCTGCAAGCCTTCTGGCTGGTAACGATCCCGTTGTCGCGCAATGGCATCGTGGCGGGCAGTTTTCTGGTCTTCATCCCCGCCTTGGGCGAATTCGTGATCCCCTCGCTACTGGGCGGGTCGGGCACGCTGATGATCGGCAAAGTGCTTTGGGAAGAGTTCTTTAACAACCGCGACTGGCCGGTGGCGAGCGCCGTTGCCGTGATCTTGCTGCTGATCCTGATCATCCCGATCATCCTGTTCCAGCGCAACCAGCAGAAACAGGCGGAGGCCGAACAATGAAGCGGATGACATGGTTCAACGTGACCTCACTGACGCTGGGGTTTGCCTTTCTTTACCTGCCGATGATCATTCTGGTGATCTACAGCTTCAACGCCTCGAAACTGGTGACGGTTTGGGCCGGTTTTTCGACCCGCTGGTATAGCGAGTTGCTGCAAAACGAAGCCTTCTTGAACGCCGCTTGGGTCACGATCAAGGTCGCGGTGATTTCGTCGTCGATCGCCACGGTGCTGGGCACGATGGCCGCCTATGTGCTGGTGCGCGGCGGGCGCTTTATGGGGCGAACGCTGTTTTCCGGTATGATCTACGCGCCGCTGGTGATGCCCGAGGTGATCACCGGCCTGTCGCTGCTTTTGCTGTTCATCGGCATCGGGCTGGACCGGGGCGTGCTGACCATCGTGCTGGCGCATACGACCTTTTCGATGTGCTACGTCTCGGTCGTCGTGTCTTCGCGGCTGGTGTCTTTTGACCGCTCGTTGGAGGAGGCCGCGCTTGATCTGGGTTCGTCTCCTTGGGAGGCGTTTCGTCTGGTCACCCTGCCGATCATCGCGCCTGCGGTGATCTCGGGCTGGCTCTTGGCCTTCACGCTGAGCCTTGATGATCTGGTGATCGCCTCCTTCACCGCGGGGCCATCGGCGACCACGCTGCCGATCAAAATCTTCAGCGCCGTGCGTTTGGGGGTTTCGCCTGAGATCAACGCGCTGTCGACGATCATGATCGCCATCGTCACTGTCGGTGTCATCACCGCGTCGTTGGTCAGCAAACGCTCCAGCCTACGCGCGCAAGAGGAGGCCCGTGCGGCGGAACGGCCCGCCTCATGAGGCGCATTTACGCGGATTTCGCCTATTCCGAGACACCGCGCGCGGGCTGCTGGTGGGATGAAACCTGCGCCGCGCCGGATCGTGCGGCGCAGGAGGGAGAAGAGCGCGCCGATGTGGTGATCATCGGCGGCGGGTTCACCGGTCTCAATGCGGCACTGCATCTGGCGCAAGCCGGGGTAGGGGCCACGGTGCTGGAGGCCGAGCGCGTTGGCTTTGGCGCCTCTGGGCGCAACGGGGGCTTTTGCTGTCTGGGCGGCGGGATGCTCGACGATGCGGCGCTCGACCGCAAATTCGGGCGGCAAGAGCGGCTTGCGTGGCGGCAGGCCGAGAGGGCGGCGATCCAGCAGGTGGAGGATTTTATCACCACCCGCGATGTCGATGTAGACCGTCATTCCCAAGGCGAAACCCAACTGGCCCACCGCCCGCGCGATTTCGATGAGATGCGCGGCAAGCTGGATTACTACGCAGAGAACTACGGTGTCACGGCACGGCTGACCGAAAAGACCGACCTTGCTGCCGAAGGGCTGAACGCGGGCTTCGAAGGTGCGATCACTGTGCCGATTGGATTTGGCCTGAACCCCCGCAAATATGTGACCGCCCTAGCGCAGGCCGCAGAAGACGCGGGGGCCACGGTCTATCACAACAGCCTAGCCCTCAACGTGACACGGCGCGACGGCGCATTCGACGTCACCACCCCCAAGGGGCGCATCCGCGCCGAGCGGGTGATCATCGCCACCAACGGCTATTCCTCCGAAGACCTGCCGCCGTGGCTTGCCGCACGTTACATGCCAACGCAGTCCAGCGTGATCGTGACCCGCCCAATGACCGAGGCAGAGTTGTCTGCCCAAGGCTGGACCAGCCGACAGGCCTGCTATGACAGCCGCCACCTGCTGCATTACTTCCGCCTGATGCCCGACAATCGCATGTTGTTCGGTGTGCGCGGCGGTCTGCTGTCGAGCCCAGCGTCCGAGGCGCGCGCCCTGCGCCGCGCGCGGGCAGATTTCGAGGCGATGTTCCCCGCGTGGCGCGATGTAGAGACACCGCATGGATGGTCCGGAATGGTCTGTATCGCCCGCAACCGCATGCCCTTTGTAGGCGAGGTGCCGGATCAGCCGGGCATGTTCGCGGGGCTGTGCTACCACGGCAATGGTGTGGCGATGGCAAGCTATTCCGGTGCGCTTTTGGCTGATCTGGTACGCGGCAAGACGCCAGAGCGGCCCTACCCCGCCCCCATGCGCGCCCCGCTTGCGCGGTTCGAGTTGGGCCGCTTTCGCCGGGCGGTCATGCCCTTTGCCTATGCGGGGTTTGCGCTGTCGGACCGTTAAAGGCGCTTAGCCTTGCTCTGACGCTCCGCGTTCTTTTGCCAGCATGATCTGACGTTGGCGCTCGCGAAAACGCTCTTTGTCGGCGTCCGATGTCTCTTCCGCACACTGATGACAGGACACGCCAGCCTCATAGGCGGGGTGTGTCGTATCGTCAGGCAGGATCGGGCGGCGGCAGCCGTGGCAGAGCATATGCGGCCCTTCGCGCAGCCCGTGGCCAACGCTGACGCGGTTGTCGAAGACAAAGCAATCGCCTTCCCAAGTGCTTTCTTGTTCGGGCACCTCTTCGAGGTATTTCAGGATGCCGCCCTTAAGGTGAAAGACATCTTCAACCCCCTGACCGATCAGATAGTTGGTCGATTTCTCGCAGCGGATGCCGCCAGTGCAGAACATCGCGATCTTCTTGTTGTGGAAGCGGTCTTTGTTCGCCTCCCACCATTCGGGGAATTCGCCGAAACTTTCGGTCTGCGGGTCGACCGCCCCTTCAAAGGTGCCGATGGCCACTTCGTAATTGTTGCGCGTGTCGATCACCGCCACATCGGGCGAGCGGATCAACTCGTTCCACTCTTTGGGGTCGACGTAGTGCCCAACCTTGGCGCGCGGATCGACATCGGGCTGGCCCATGGTGACGATCTCACGCTTGATGCGGACCTTCATCTTGCCAAAAGGCGGCTTGTCGCTTGCGGCCTCTTTCCACTCCAGATCGGCGCAGCCGGGCAGGGCGCGCAGATGGGCGATCACCGCGTCGATCCCGGCGCGGGGTCCGGCGATTGTGCCGTTCACCCCTTCGGGGGCCAAAAGCAGCGTGCCCATGACCGATTGCGCCTCGCAAAGCGCCAGCAGCGCAGGCTTGAGCGCTGCGGGATCCTCAAAACGGGTGAAGTGATATAGGGCGGCAATGGTATACATGAGCGTCAAATAAGCGCTTCGGGCGCAAAGCTCAATCCGGGGCGTGCCATTGACCTAACCCACCCGCAGCCCTACCCCTTTGAGAGGAGGAGACTGCCCATGACCCATGCCCTGATCGTGATCGACGTCCAAAATGATTTCTGCCCCGGCGGCGCGCTGGAAGTGCCCCAAGGCGATGAGATTCTGCGCGGCATCAATGCGCTGATGTCTGAGTTCGACGCCGTGGTCTTGACGCAGGATTGGCACCCGGCGGGGCATTCGTCATTCGCCTCTTCGCATAAGAACAATACGCCTTATGAGATCGTCACCATGCCCTACGGCCCGCAGGTGCTGTGGCCCGATCATTGCATCCAAGGCAGCATCGGCGCGCAGTTCCACCCCGAGCTGCAAGCCGACCGCGCCGATCTGATCATCCGCAAGGGCTATAACCCCGACATCGACAGCTATTCGGCGTTTTTTGAGAATGATCACCGCACCCCCACGGGGCTCGAAGGCTACCTGCGCACGCGCGGGATCGAACGGCTGACGATGGTTGGGCTGGCGCTGGATTTCTGCGTGAACTTCTCGGCTGTGGATGCGGCAAAGCTGGGGTTCAAGGTGGATGTCCGCGAAGACCTGTGCCGCGCGATCGATCTGGACGGGTCGCTGGCCAAAGCCCGCGAAGGCATGCGCGCGGCGGGGGTGACGCTGGCCTAATCCGCCGCTTTCCCCTTGCCCATCTGGCCGCGCCCTTGGCATGAAGGGGCATGCAATAAGGAACCTCCCATGGTCGACATCGCCACCCGCGTCTATAACCACAAGTGGAAGATCGACCCCATCGTGCGGTCGCTGATCGACACGGATTTCTACAAGCTGCTGATGTGCCAGTCGGTGTTTCGCAACAAGCCGGACACGCAGGTCACCTTTAGCCTGATCAACCGCTCCACCCACATCCCGCTGGCCAAGCTGATCGACGAGGGGGAGCTGCGCGAGCAGTTGGATCACATCCGCTCGCTTAGCCTCAGCCGCGGTGAGAGCACTTGGCTGCGCGGCAATACCTTTTACGGCAAGCGCCAGATGTTCCGTCCCGATTTCATGGAGTGGTTCGAAGGCATGCGCCTGCCACCCTACCATCTGGAGCGGAAGGGCGATCAATATGAGCTGACCTTTGAGGGCAAATGGCACGAGGTCATGCTGTGGGAGATCCCCGCGCTGGCGGTGCTAATGGAGCTGCGCAGCCGCGCGGCGCTCGACCCGATGGGCAAGTTCGAGCTTCAGGTGCTTTACGCCCGCGCCATGACCCGCGTCTGGGAGAAAATCGAAGCGCTGCGCGAGGTGGATAACCTCTCGATTGCGGACTTTGGCACCCGGCGGCGGCATTCGTACCTCTGGCAAGACTGGTGCGTGCAGGCGATGCATGAGGGGCTGGGAAATGCTTTCACCGGCACCTCTAACTGCCGCATCGCCATGATGCGCGAACTAGAGGCGATTGGCACCAACGCCCATGAGCTGCCGATGGTCTATGCCGCGCTGGCCGATGATGATGCCGAACTTGCCCGCGCACCTTACGACGTGCTGTCGGATTGGCATGACGAACACGAAGGCAATCTGCGGATCATCTTGCCGGATACCTATGGCACCAAGGGTTTCCTTGATCACGCGCCGGATTGGCTGGCGGGCTGGACCGGCATCCGCGTCGACAGCGGTGATCCGGCCACGGCGGCGCAGACGGCCATCGACTGGTGGCGCGCGAGGGGGGAGGATCCGACGACAAAGCGAGTGATCTTTAGCGACGGGCTCGATGTGGACAAGATTAAGGAGTTGCATGCGCAGTTCGCGGGCAAGGCCAAAGTTTCCTTCGGCTGGGGCACCTTGCTGACCAATGACTTCCGTGGGCTGGTGCCGAATGATGCGCTGGCGCCGTTCAGCCTTGTCTGCAAAGCGGTCAGCGCTAATGGGCGGCCTACGGTCAAACTCTCGGACAACCCGAACAAGGCGATGGGCCCGGCGGATGAGATCGCGCGCTACAAACGGGTCTTCGGGGTAGGAGAGCAGGACGCGCAGCAGGTGATCGTCTAAGGGTCAGTCCTGACCAATGGCCGTCATCGGAAATTCCGCCGTGGCGATCAATCCGTCGGACTGCCAGTCATAGTGCAACGTGCCACCGACCGCGCGGGTCAGCGATTGGATGATCCGCGAGCCGCTGTCGCGGTCGGATTTCGTCACCTCCGGGCCACCGATTTCCTGCCAGACGAATCGCAGACGGGCGGGCGCTTGAAGAAGCGCGATGTCCAGCGACACCCGCCCCGTCTCGGTGCTGAGCGCGCCATGTTTCACCGCGTTTGTCGCCAGCTCATGCAGGGCCAGCGTCAATGGTGAGACGAGGCGGTGCGAAATCAGCGGGTTCGCCCCCGAGAGTTTGATCTGCTCTTCGGTGGCCGAGGTATAGGCGCGAATGATCGGCCCTATCAGGGTTTTAAAATCCACCTCATGCTGGTCACTGCGGCCAATCGTGTCGAAATGCGCCGCGCCCAAAGCCGAAAGCCGGTCGATCACCTTTTTGGCAAAGGCTGCTGGGGTCGGCTCTTCGCGGGCGGTCAAACGGACCATGGCGGTCATGACGTTCACAATATTGCGCAGCCGGTGCAGCAACTCGTCATCGGCCAGTTTGCGGTGTTCGCTTTCTAATCGGCGGCGTTCGGAGACATCGAGTTGCGAGCCGAAGAAATAGATCAGGTTGCCGTCTTCGTCATTGATCGGGCCCAGTTGCAGGGCGTTCAGAAAGCGGCTGCCGTCTTTGCGGTAGTTCACGATCTCGACCGTATCGACCCGGCGGCCCAACAGGATGTTGCGCACCGCGTCGATACTTTCGCGCGTGGTATCCGGCCCTTGCAAAAAGCGGCAGTTCTGCCCGACAATCTCCTCCAAGCGGTAGCCGGTAAGATCGGTGAAAGCCTCATTAACATAGACGATCGGATTGTCCGGCAGGGTCGGGTCGGTGATGCACAGCGGCAAGCGGGCGTAGCGCACGACCTTGCCTAAAACGTCATCGGTCAGGGTCTGCCGAGCGGCCGAGACCGTCTTGTCGTTCATGAATTGCCGCCCTTCGCTCGAAACTGGCCGACAATGTGCCCTGTGCGTGGCTTTTGGGTCAACCCGCATACTGGGGTTTGGGCCATATTTGTCTACTAGATGCTGTATGCGCGATCGCGTTTCGTCTTGCTCAATAAATGCGGCTTGTCATGAAGGGTCGAAAATGCGTAATTGAGGGCGCTTGGTGTCCCGAGAAGCGCCTGTTGGTGTGGGACCGAAAAGGGAATTCAGTAAGGGGTCGCATGACCCCGAAGCCGAAGCCGCCCCCGCGACTGTAAGCGGTGAGCCAATGCCCCTCGTGCCACTTGTCCATTCGGACGGGGAAGGCGGGCAAAGGTCACGACCCGCGAGCCAGGAGACCTGCCAGGCAAGTGAAACGCTAGATGCCGTCGGGTGTGACGGTAAGGAGAATGAATATGACGACAATGATTAAGACCGCCGGCGCCACGCGCAGCAAATTCGTACCCGCGCTGTTCGCCGCCGTATTGGGCGTTGCCCTCATGGCGCTGACCGGCCATGTGCAGGCCGCAGCTCTGCATGATGCCGCCCATGACGTGCGCCACGCGACAGGCTTTCCCTGCCACTAAGCGCCACGTCATTATCACATGGGTCCGGGCTGCCAGCACGCAGTCCGGCTATCTGTGATTCTGCCGTCCGTCTGCTTTTGCTAGCCTCTTGTTGATCCGCTGTGCTCACTTTCCATCGCATATCGCGTTGGGAAGGGCCTACCACGTCTAGAGGTCTGGTGACGGTCTCGGTCCGCTTCTTGCGCGGCGCCGTCTTTCATTTCGTATCCAAGGACCGTTTCGATGTTCTCTCGTTTCCTAACCTCCGCCCTCTTTGCTGGGGCGTCCGCCGGTTTGCTGACCGGCCTGCTGCAGCTCTATTTCGTGCAGCCCGTTCTACTGCACGCCGAACTTTATGAGACCGGCGCACTGGTGCATTTCGGTGCTGATGCGGTCAGCGCGCATCCCGATTTGCCCGGTTTCGATGCCGTCCGCGATGGGCTGAGCCTGATTTTCACGATGCTGACCTATACCGCCTATGCGCTGATCCTCCTTGCCGCGATGAGCTTTGGCGAAGAGCGCGGCGCGTTGATCGATGGCCGCTGGGGCATCCTTTGGGGTATGGCGGGTTTCGTCGCTTTTCACCTCGCGCCGGGGTTCAGCCTTGCGCCCGAGGTGCCCGGCGTGGCCGCGGCAGATATCACCGCGCGGCAGATCTGGTGGTTCGCCACGGCCGGGGCGGCGCTGGTGGCGCTCTGGCTGCTGGCCTTCGGCAATGGTTGGGCCGCATGGATCGGCACGGCGGTGTTGCTGTTGGCCCCGCATGTCGTCGGTGCACCCGAGCCCGACAGCTTCAGCGGCCCGGTGCCCACTGAGATCGGCGCGCTTTTTGCCGCCCGCGCACTTGGTATCGGCCTTGCCGCATGGGTTCTGCTGGGCAGCTTCGCCGGGTACTTTTGGCAACGTGAAGGCGCGCGTAGCGCCTGAGGGAGGTCAAGATGGACAGATCACTGGCACTATTCGCCATCGGATTGGTCTTTGGCGGTGGCATTGGTTTTGCCATCGCCGCAAGCAACGGTGTGACCTTCGACGGCCATGACCATGGCGACCCTGCCGCCCATGGCGGGATGGACCACGGCGGCGCAGACCACGCACGTATGAACGGCCAGCCTATCGCGCTTGCCGCCGAAGACGCCCCCAGCCTCGCGATCCGCGTGACACCTGACCCAATGTCAGGCCATAACCTTTACGTAGAGACCGAAGGCTTTGCCTTTGCCCCGCAAAACGCCAGCGGGGACAACCAACCGGGCGAGGGCCACGCCCATGTCTATGTCAACGGCACCAAGATCGGGCGGCTTTATGGCCCGTGGCTGCATCTGCCTGATCTGCCCAAGGGCGCGGTCACGGTTGAGGTCACGCTTAATGCCAATGACCACCGCCCCTTGGTGGTAAACGGTGCGCCGATTACCGCGCGCGAGGTGCTGATAGTTGAATAATCGCCCCGCTTCCCCTTTTCATAACGGGCCGGAGCGCATACCCGGCACGCATAACCCGATGGGACCAGATCAATGAGCACGACCCTACATGTCTGCATGACTTGCCGCGCAGGCGAGGTGCTGGAAGAAGACGCACCGCGCCCCGGCGCGCAGCTTCATGCCGCCCTTGACGCCACAGGCGCGCCCGAAGGCGTGACCATCGTGCCGGTGCAATGTCTTTCCGCCTGTTCGCAGGGGGCCGCCGTGGCGCTCTCTGCGCCGGGCAAATGGTCCTATGTTTATGGTCGTCTGACCAAGGAAGACGCCGCCGACATCCTTGCCGGTGCCGCCGCCTATGCCGCCACCGAAGACGGGTTGGTGCCATGGCGCGAACGCCCGGTCATCTTTCGCAAGCAAAGCCTTGCGCGTATCCCCCCTTTGACCCTGCCGCAGGAGCCTTCCGCATGAGCGATCTCGCCAAAATTCCCGTTACCGTCATCACCGGCTTTCTCGGCGCTGGTAAAACCACGCTGATCCGCCACCTGATGACCAATGCAGGCGGGCGTCGCCTTGCCGTGCTGGTCAATGAGTTTGGCACCGTGGGTGTGGATGGCGACATCCTGAAATCCTGCGCCATCGACGATTGCCCGGCTGAGAATATCGTCGAGCTGGCCAATGGCTGTATCTGCTGCACCGTGGCGGATGACTTTATCCCGACCATCGAGGCGCTGATGGCCCTGCCGACCCGCCCCGATCACATCCTGATCGAAACCTCCGGGCTGGCCTTGCCGAAACCACTGCTGAAAGCCTTTGACTGGCCCGCGATCCGGTCCAAGATCACCGTTGATGGAGTCATCGCGCTGGCCGATGCCGAGGCCGTGGCCGCGGGCACTTTCGCCGCTGATGTCGCCGCCGTAGATGCGCAGCGTCTGGCCGATGACAGCCTTGACCACGAAACCCCGCTCTCTGAGGTTTTCGAAGATCAAATCTCCTGCGCCGATATCATCTTGATGTCCAAGGCCGATCTGGCCGGTCCAGAAGGGCTCGCCAAGGCACGCAAGGTGATCGAAGACGAAAGCCCGCGCGAGATTCCGATCCTTGAGATGACCGAAGGCGTGATTGACCCCAAGGTCGTGCTGGGCCTCAACGCCGCTGCCGAAGACGACCTCGCCGCGCGCCCCTCGCATCATGACGGCCACGACGATCACGAGCATGACGATTTTGAAACCGTGGTGATCCCGATGCCGGAAGTGGCGGATGTCGATGCACTGGTGGCTTCAATCGAACGGCTTGCGCGCGAACAGAACATCCTGCGCGTCAAAGGCTATGTCGCTGTCGAGGGCAAACCGATGCGCCTGTTGGTGCAGGCCGTGGGCGCGCGGGTGCGTCAGCAGTTCGACCGCCCTTGGGGCAGGGATCTGCGCGCGGGGCATTTGGTGGTCATCGCGGAACATGACGACATCAACCTCGCCGCGATCCGCGACGTATTGGGAGCCTAACCGCGCATGCATGTCGTCTTTCGCGAAAGCCACGGGTTGGAGGATACCGACACCCCCTATGATCCGGGCCAAACGCCTGCTGATCTGGTGGTGCTGTCGTTTTCCGACAGTGATCTGGGCGCTTTCGCGGCAGGCTGGCATCGCGGTGGCGGCAAGGAGGGCAAGCTGCCCTCCCTGCGGTTGTGCAACCTTGTGGCGCTGCGGCACCCTGCGTCGGTCGACAACTACATCGAACAGACGTTGACCGGGGCCAAGGGCATCCTGATCCGCCTCATCGGGGGCGAGAACTATTGGCCCTACGGCATCATGCAGGTCCAAGATTTCGCCCGCCGGAATGACATCGCACTGGCCGTGCTGCCCGCCGATGGGCGCGAAGACCCGGGGCTGGACGCGCATTCAACGCTGCCTGTCTCTACCCTGCGCCGTCTTGCGCATCTATGTGACGCGGGCGGGCCAGTGGCGGCGCAGGCCGCACTTGCGCAGATGGCGCTGGCGGCGGGGTTCTATGCCGGGCCGGTGATGGGCACGAAAACGGTGCCCGACTGCGGCTACTACGACCCTGACCAAGGTGTTGTTTCCTTCGCTGATGCGGCGGGCGACACGGTTGCTATCACCTTCTACCGCAGCTACCTGCTGGCTGCCGATACCGCGCCCGTCGATGCGCTGATCCGCGCGTTGCGTGCGGCTGGGCTGAACGCCATTGGGCTGTTCGTCCCTTCGCTGAAATCCGATCCCGCGCGGGCCTTTTTGGACGATGCATTGGCGGCGATGAAGCCTGTCGCAATTATCAATGCCACCGCCTTCTCGGGGCGCGGCGATGACGGCACCTCCCCACTCGACGCACCGGGCTGCCCGGTATTTCAAGTGGCACTTTCAACCGCGCGGCGGCGTGATTGGGACGAGAGCGAGCGCGGCCTTTCGCCCGCCGATCTGGCCATGCATGTGGTCCTGCCCGAGGTGGATGGCCGTATTTTCACCGGCGTCGTCAGTTTCAAAAGCCCCGAAAAACGCGACCCCGATCTGCAATATTCCCGCTTTGCCCACCGGGCCGAGGATGCCCGCATCGCCGCCGTGGTGGCGCGTGTGCTGGGCTGGCATCGTCTGGCGCAGACCCCTGCGGACGCGCGCAAACTGGCACTGGTGCTCTCGACCTATCCGGGGCGGGACGATCAACTGGCCCACGCGGTCGGGCTCGATGCGCTGGCCAGTGTCGAAGATATGCTGATGCGGCTGGCGGGCGAGGGCTATAGCGTCACGCCGCAGATCGGTTTTGGCCGGAGCCTGACCGAACAGCGCATTTCGTGGTCGCTTGCCGACTACCACGCCGCCTTGGCCAGCCTGCCACAGACGCTGCGCGATGACCTTCGCGACGCATGGGGCGCGGTTGAGGATGATCCGCTGGTTCAAGATGGCGCGTTCCACTTCGCCGCGCAAACCTGCGGCAACGCGCTGGTCGCGCTGCAACCGGAACGCGGCGATCTGCAAGACCGCGAAGACAGCTATCACGACCTCGCCCGCACCCCGCGCCATTCCTATGTGGCCTTCTACTTCTGGCTGCGCGCACAGGGGCACCACGCGTTGGTGCACATCGGCGCGCATGGCACGCTGGAATGGCTGCCGGGCAAGGCTGTGGCTCTGTCGGACGACTGCTGGCCCGAGGCGCTGACCGGCGATCTGCCGGTGATCTATCCGTTCATCGTCAATGATCCCGGCGAAGCGGCACAGGCCAAGCGGCGCATCGGGGCGGTGACGCTGGGCCATCTGCCCCCGCCGCTGAAAGACAGCGAAACGCCCGAGGGGCTGTTGCGGCTGGAACGGCTGCTGGATGAATATTCTACCGCCGATGGGCTCGACCCCGCGCGCCGCGACCGTCTGGTCGACACGATCCGCGCCGAGGCGCAGGCGGCGGGGGTCGAAGATGACCTTGGCCTTGATGCCGCCAGTTCCGCCGCCGAGGCGTTGACCCGGATCGACCGTTTCGTCTGTGACATAAAGGAGAGCCAATACGGCGATGGCCTCCACATTTTTGGCGCGGGAGAGGGCGAATGGGATGGGCTGCTGACCGCGCTTGCGGGGCGGCGCGTCACTGCTGGTCCTTCCGGCTCCCCCTATCGCGGGCGCTCGGATGTGTTGCCTACGGGGCGCAACCTCTATGCGGTTGATCCGCGCGGGGTGCCCAGCCGGGCTGCCCATGCGCAGGGCGTTAAGCTGGCCGAAGAATTGCTGCGGCGCCATCTGCAAGACAACGGCGACTGGCCGCGCGGGTTGGTGATTGACCTTTGGGGCTCCGCCACCATGCGCACGGCGGGCGAAGAAGTCGCTATGGCCATGCATCTCGCGGGGCTTGCGCCAAAATGGGATGACGGCAGTGAGCGGGTGTCGGGCTTCGAGGTGATCCCTCTGACCCTGTTGGACCGTCCGCGCATCGATGTGACGTTGCGCATCTCAGGCCTGTTCCGCGATGTGTTTCCGGGGCTGGGGCAGATTTTTGAAGCAGGTTCAGCCGCGCTGGCCGAGCGTGAAGAAGCGCCCGATATGAACCCCTACCTCACCCGCACGCCGCGCGTCTTTGGCCCTAAGCCCGGCCTTTACGGCGTGAACATGGAAGCGGCTCTGCAAGACTACTCGGACGCAGGTCGCGCCGCGGCGGGGGAGGCGTGGCTGAGCGGATCAGAGTGGGCGATCAACGCCCAAGGCGAGGCGCATAAGGACCGCGCCGCGCTGGAGGCGCAGTTGCACCGCGCCGATGGCTTTGCCCATGTGCAAGACTTGGCCGAAAGCGATATCCTGCTCGCGTCGGACTATGCCAGCCACGAAGGTGGTTTTGCCGCCGCGATGGCGCATCTTGGGGCGCAGAAACCGTCGATGTACCACCTTGATCACACCCGCGCTGGCAGCCCCCGCGCGCGGTCCATGCCTGAGGAAATCGCCCGTGTCGTGCGCGCCCGTGCCGCCAATCCCGGCTGGGCCAGCGGCATGATGCGCCACGGTTTTCGCGGCGCGGCAGAGGTGGCGGCGACGCTCGACAACCTCGCCGCCTTTGCGCATTTGACGCGCGAAGTGCCTGCGCATCTCTTTGACCTTTATTTCGATGCCACGCTGGGCCGCGACGATCTGGTGGCCTTTCTGGAGGCCGAGAACCCCGCCGCTTTGCAGGCCATGCGCGACCGTTTCGCAGCCCTTCGAGACGCAGGGCTTTGGATGACCCGCCGCAATTCGATCTCGGCCACTTTGGACGGGGTGGAGTGAGCACGGCCCCCGTCATCAAGGGCTGGTGCCCCGGCGCGCTGCGGCCAATGCTGTCGGGCGATGGGCTGGTGGTCCGCCTCCGGGTGCCGCAGGGGCGGTTGACCCCGGCTCAAGCGCGGGGCGTGGCAGAGCTGTCGCTGCGTTATGGCAACGGGATGCTTGACCTGTCGAACCGGGGCAATCTGCAACTGCGTGGGATTGATCCCGAGCGGCATGAGGGGCTGATCGACGCGCTTCGTGCGCTAGCATTGATTGATGTGAATGAGGGGGCTGAACGGCGGCGCAACCTCATGGTGATGCCCTTCTGGCAAGCGGGCGATGATACGGATCATCTGACCCAGCAGTTGACCGCCGCTGCGCAGAGCCACGCGCTGCCCGCTGTCTCCAGCAAATTCGGCTATGCGGTCGATGCCGGGGCGCAGCCGGTGTTGCAGGCAGACCCCGCCGACATTCGATTTGAGCGGGCGGCGGACGGGCGGCTTTTGCTCTGCGCTGAGGGGGCGGAGATGGGAAAGCCCATCTCCCGCGATACCGCCGTGACCGAGGCCATCGCTTTGGCCGCATGGGTTCGCGCGCAGGGTGCCACCCGTGCCGCCCGCGCATTAGAGGCGGGGGCGACCTTACCTCCCGGTTTCGACCATCCCCGCCAAAGCGCCCTCAGCACTCCGACGCTCGGCCTTTATCCGGCGGGGGCGCTGGTCGCCTGCGCTTTTGGTCAGATGGACGCGGAAACGCTCACCGCCCTTGCCGACCTCGGCCCTTTGCGCCTGACCCCGTGGCGGATGGTGCTGATCGAAGGTGCCACCGAACTCCCCGACTTGCCTAGCCTTATCACCGATGCCGCCGACCCGCTCTTGCGCGTTGTCGCCTGTATCGGCGCGCCCGGTTGCGCACAGGGCCGGGGCGAGACGCGCGGGCTGGCGCGGCGCCTTGCTGCCGTGGTGCCAAAGGGGCAACGCCTGCATGTCTCGGGCTGCGCCAAGGGCTGCGCCGCGCCGCGTGCCACAGACATCACCCTGACCGCCACCGCGCCAGCGCGCTATGACCTCATCCAAGAGGGTCGCGCCGATGCCCCACCTGACCTGCGCGGGCTGTCCCCCGCCGCCATCGCCTCTTACCTTAGAAAGTCCGCCGATGCCCCATAGCTATATCACCGACGGTGCCGAGATTTACCGCCAGTCCTTTGCCACCATCCGTGCCGAGGCGGCGCTAGCGCGTTTCACCCCCGAAGAAGAGATCGTCGCCGTGCGCATGATCCACGCCGCGGGCATGGTCGGGCTGGAGGAACACATCCGCTTTTCCGAAGGCATGGCCGTGGCCGCGCGGGCGGCGCTGGAGGACGGCGCGCCGATCCTCTGCGACGCCTACATGGTCAGCGAAGGCATCACCCGCAAACGCCTGCCGCGCGAGAATGAGGTGATCTGCACCCTGCGCGACCCCTCAGTGCCGGATTTGGCCGCCGAGATGAGCAACACCCGCTCCGCCGCCGCGCTGGAACTGTGGCGGCCGCATCTGAAAGGCGCGGTGGTGGCCATCGGCAATGCGCCGACGGCGCTGTTTCACCTGCTCAACATGCTCGAAGACCCCGACTGCCCGCGCCCGGCGGCGATCATCGGCTGCCCGGTGGGCTTCATCGGCGCGGCGGAATCGAAAGATGCGTTGATGCAAGATTTGCCAGTGCCTTCGATGATCGTGCAGGGGCGTTTGGGCGGCTCGGCGATCACCGTGGCGGCGGTGAACGCGCTGGCAAGCAGGGTGGAATGAAGATGGGCAAGGTTATCTGCGCGGGCCTCGGCCCCGGCGACCCGGAACTGATGAGCGTGAAATCCGACCGCGCCATTCGCGGCGCGCGGCATTTGGCGTATTTCCGCAAGAAAGGCCGCGCGGGCCAGGCGCGCCGGATCGTCGAAGGGATGCTTCGCGACGACGTAGTGGAATATGCGATGGAATATCCCGTGACCACGGAGCTGCGGTTCGATTCGCCCGAGTATCGCGCCCAGATGGTCACCTTTTACGAGGAATGGGCCGACCGGCTCGAAGCACTGGCGCAGGATCACGAGGTGGTTGTGCTGTGTGAGGGCGACCCTTTCTTCTACGGCTCCTTCATGCACCTGCACACCCGGCTTCAGGGCCGCGCCGAGGTCGAGGTGCTGCCCGCGATCCCCGGTATGGTGGGCTGCTGGAACGCGCTGGATACGCCCTTCACTTGGGGCGATGACGTGATGACCGTGCTGATGGGCACATTGCCCGAGGCCGAACTAACCGAGCATATGAAACGCGCTGATGCGCTGGTGGTGATGAAGACGGGCCGCAACCTGCCAACTGTGCGCCGTGCACTGGCGGCGGCGGGCAAGCTGGACGACGCATGGCTGGTGGAGCGTGGCACCATGCCCGATCAGCGGGTGGCGAAACTTGCCGAAGTGGCCGATGACGACTGCCCCTATTTCGCAATCGTCTTGGTCCACGGTCAGGGCCGCAGACCGGAGGCAGACACATGAGCGGCACTCTTTTTATCGCGGGGCTTGGCCCCGGTGACGCGGCACTGGTCACGCCCGAGGTGACCGAGGCGCTGGCGCAGGCCACCGATGTCATTGGCTATATCCCTTATGTTGCCCGCGTCGCCCCGCGCGAAGGGCTGACGCTGCATCCCACAGACAACCGCGTGGAGTTGGACCGCGCGACCCATGCGCTGCAATTGGCACAGGCTGGTGCGCGGGTAGTGGTAGTGTCTTCCGGCGATCCGGGCGTCTTTGCCATGGCCTCGGCGGTGTTCGAGGCGGTGGAGCGTGACCCGGCGTTCGAGAGCGTCGACATTCGAGTGCTGCCCGGTATCACGGCGATGCTGGCGGCGGCAGCGCGGCTCGGTGCGCCCTTGGGTCATGATTTCTGTGCGATCAACCTCAGTGATAATCTTAAGCCTTGGACGATGGTCGAGCACCGTCTGCGGATGGCCGCGCGGGCGGATTTCGCCATGGCCTTCTACAACCCACGCAGCAAGTCGCGGCCCCATCAGTTTGCCGAAGCGCTGGACATTCTGCGCGCCGAATGCGGGCCGGATCGGCTGATCACCTTTGCTCGCGCCGTTACCACACCCGACGAGGCGTTCAACACCGTCACATTGGGCGAGGCCACACCGGAAATGGCGGATATGCGCACCGTGGTAATCGTCGGCAATTCAGCGACGCGCCGGGTTGGGCGCTATGTCTATACGCCGCGCAGCGCGGTATGATGTAGCCAATGCATCACCTCGGTCACATCATTGGCGGCCACCTCGCCCGGCAGGACGGGCCGGTCGGCCAAAATCACCGGCAGGCCAAGCGCGCGGGCGGCATCCAGCTTGGCCCGCGCGCCGGAGCCACCGGCGTTCTTGGCGACCAAATGGGTGATCGCATGGGTCTGCATCAATGCGGTATCCCCCGCCACGTCGAACGGCCCGCGGGCCAGCACGACCGTCGCCCGTGGCAGCGGCAGCGGATCTTGCGGCGGATCGACGAGGCGCAGCAGGTAGCGGTGCTGCGGTTTCGCGGCAAAAAGCGCCAGTTGCTGCTTGCCGATGGCCAGAAACACCCGCGCCGGGCTGTCGGGCAGGGCGGCGGGCAGATCGGTGATATCGGGTACAAAGGTCCAATCGTCGCCCTCCTGCGGCTCCCACGGGGGGCGCTCGAACCGCACCAGCGGCAGGTCTTGTCGGGCGCAGGCGACAAAGGCATTGTTGCTCATCCCTGCGGCAAAGGGATGGGTGGCGTCGACGACGTGTGTGATCGCCTCGGCCTTGAGGTAGGCCACCAGCCCGGCCACGCCGCCAAACCCGCCGACGCGGGTGGGCAGGGGCTGGGCCACCGGACTGTCGGTGCGTCCGGCATAGGAAAACACCGCGTCGATATCGGCTTTGACCAAGGCGCGAGCAAGGGCGCTGGCTTCGGTGGTGCCACCCAAAAGAAGGACGCGCATAATGGGTGACCCTTGGCTCAGCATCATCGGAATGCCCGACGATAGCGCGGATGCCTTGCCCCCGGCAAGCCGCGCGGCGCTGGCTGGGGCCGAGGTGATCTTTGGCGGGCCGCGTCACTTGGAACGGGCGGCTGTGGGCATGCGCGGGCGCGCTTGGCCGGTGCCTTTCTCTGTCGAGCCGGTGCTGGCCGAGCGGGGCAGGCGGGTGGTGATGCTGGTCTCGGGCGATCCCTTTTGGTTTGGCGCGGGCGGCAGCATCGTCGGTGCGCTGGACCCGAGCGAATGGCGCAGCCTGCCCGCGCCCTCGACCTTCTCGCTGGTGGCCAATGCGCTTGGCTGGCGGCTTGAGGAAGTCTCGTGCCACGGGCTACACGCGGCACCGCTGGCGCAATTGCGCGGTGTGTTGCGTCCCAAGGGGCGGATGATCTGCTTGCTACGTGATGGGGACGCGCCTGCAGCACTGGCGGAGTTTCTCTGCGAACAGGGCGCAGGTACGGCGCAAATGCATGTGGCCGAACGGCTTGGCGGCCCCGATGCGCGGCTGCGCGCGGTGCAGGCCGATGGGTTTGATCTGACGGATGTGCAAGCCCCCGTGGCTGTTGGCGTGGACCTACCCGAAGGCATCGGCTTGCCCCGCACCCCCGGCCTGCCGGATGATTGCTTTGCGAGCGATGGCCAAATCACCAAAGCGCCAGTGCGGGCGTTGACGCTTTCGGCCCTCGCCCCCCGGCCCTTAGACCTGCTGTGGGACATCGGCGCGGGCAGCGGCTCGGTCTCGGTCGAGTTCTGTCTTGCGGGCGGTCACGCCATCGCCTTTGAACAACACGCCGCGCGGGTGGAGAATATCACCCGCAACATCGCAGATTTCGGCCTGCCCGCTCGGATGCAGGTCGCCCATGGCCGCGCACCGGAGGTCTGGGCGGGACATCCTGTGCCTGACGTTGTCTTCGTCGGCGGCGGTGGCAACGCGGCGCTTTACGATGCCCTGCTGCCTGCGTTACCAGCGGGCACGCGGCTGGTCGCCAATGGGGTGACGCTGGAAACCGAGGCGCTTTTGGCGCAGCTTCACGCGGCGCATGGGGGCAGTCTTTTGCGGATCGAACTGGCGCAGGCGGCACCTTTGGGCCGGATGCGCGGCTGGCAGCCGCTGCGGCCCGTGGTACAATGGAGCGTGACACTATGAGGATGGCCGGGATCGGATTTCGGGGCGCGGCAAGCGTGGCGTCATTGCGCGATGCGCTGGCACGGGCAAACCCCGAGGGCCTCAAGATCGACGCGCTGGTGACCGAAGCGGCAAAGGCCCGCGCGACCGTGTTTCGCGACTTTGCCCAAGAACTCGGCGTGCCGGGGCTGGGCATCACCACCGAGGATTTGGGCCGTATGATCACACCTACACAATCGGCCCGGATCGAAGACCGCTTTGGCACCGGATCACTCTCGGAAGCCGCCGCTCTGGCCGCTGCCGGGCCGGGGGCCGTATTGGTTGCCGAGCGCGTCGTTTCGGGCGATGCCATGGCAACTGCGGCGATTGCCGAGACGAAAGGAAAAACACCGTGACTGTACATTTCATCGGAGCGGGCCCGGGGGCGGCGGACCTTATCACCCTGCGCGGGCGCGACCTGATCGCGGCCTGCCCGGTCTGCCTCTATGCCGGATCGCTGGTGCCCGAAGCACTGCTGAGCCATTGCCCCGAGGGCGCGCGGATCGTCAACACGGCGCGTCTGTCGCTGGACGACATCATGGAAGAAATTGCAGCCGCCGCTGCCGCAGGGCATGACGTGGCGCGGCTGCATTCTGGCGATCTGTCGGTCTGGTCGGCGATGGGCGAACAGCTGCGCCGCTTGCGCGAGATGGGCATCGCCTATGATGTCACGCCGGGGGTGCCGTCCTTTGCCGCTGCGGCGGCTGAGTTGGGGGCCGAATTGACCCTGCCGGGCGTGGCGCAATCGGTCATCCTCACCCGCACCTCGGGCCGCGCCACCGCGATGCCGGAAGGGGAGACACTCGCCAATTTCGCCCGCACCGGGGCGACGCTGGCCATCCATCTGTCGGTCCATGTGCTGGATAAAGTCGTCGAAGACCTGACGCCGCATTACGGCGCCGACTGCCCTGTTGCCGTGGTCTGGCGCGCAAGCTGGCCCGATCAGCGCATCGTCAAAGCGACGCTTTCAACCCTGCGCACCGAGGTCGGCGAAGAAATGGCCCGCACGGCGCTGATCCTCGTGGGCCGCGCTCTCGGCGCTGAGGATTTCGGCGAGAGCCGCCTTTACGCCGCTGACTATGACCGTCGCTTCCGCCCCGTCGGCGCCGAGCCGCGTTTCCCGGAGACCTCTTCATGATCCCCCCCGGCCTGCTGATTTCCGCCCCCGCTTCCGGCACGGGCAAGACGACCCTGATGCTGGGCCTGCTGGCCGCGCTGCGTGCCGAAGGTGTCGCGGTGCAGCCGTTCAAAAGCGGACCGGACTACATCGATCCGGCCTTTCACACGGCGGCGTCGGGGCGGGCGTCGTTCAACCTTGATAGTTGGTCGATGGACCGCGCGCGGATCGAAGGGCTGGTCGGCAATGCCGATGGGGCTGAATTGATCCTTGGCGAAGGGTCGATGGGGCTGTTTGACGGTGTGGCCAAGCCGGGCGCCTGTGGCAATGGCGCCAGCGCCGATGTCGCGGCGCTGATGGGCTGGCCGGTGGTGCTGGTGCTGGATGTGTCGGGCGCGGCGCAATCGGTGGCGGCCACGGCGCTTGGCTTTCGCGAGATGCGGCCCGATGTGAAACTGGCAGGCGTGGTGCTGAACCGCGTCGCCTCCCCCCGGCATGAAACCTTGGTCCGCGCGGGGATGGAGGCTGTGGGCATTGAGGTTTTCGGCGCGCTCCCACGCCGGGTCGAGATCGAAATGCCAGAGCGTCACCTTGGGTTGGTGCAGGCCGGAGAGCAGGAGAACTTGCCCGATCTGTTGGGGCAGGCGGCAGCTTTCGTTGCCGCGCATGTCGATATCCCCGCGCTTCGGGCCGCCGCGCGGGGCACCTTGCAGAACCCGCCTGCGCCCACAAAGATCACCCCGCCCGGACAGCGCATTGCGCTGGCGCAGGACAACGCTTTTGCCTTTGTCTATCCACATTTGCTGGCGGGATGGCGGGCGGCGGGGGCGGAGGTTTTGCCCTTCTCCCCGCTGGCCGATGAGGCCCCCGACGACAGCGCCGATTGCTGCTGGCTACCCGGCGGCTATCCTGAGCTTCATGCAGGCAAGCTTGCCGCCGCTGTACATTTCCGCAAGGGGCTGCGCGACTTCGCCGAGACGCGTCCCGTGCATGGAGAATGCGGGGGCTATATGGCGATGGGCGCAGGCATCATCGACAAAGAAGGCACGCGTCACGAGATGGCGGGGCTTCTGGGGCTGGAGACATCCTTTGCCAAGCGCAAGATGCATCTGGGTTACCGTCAGGCCGATCTAAACGCGCCGATCCCCGGCCATTCCGCGCGGGCCGAATTGCGGGGCCATGAGTTCCACTATGCCACGATCCTTGCCGAGCCCGACGCGCCGCTGGCCCGCATCACCGACGCCAATGACCTTGAGGTGCCCGAGACTGGTTCGGTGCGTGAGTTCGCGGGCGGCGGGCGTGCCACGGGGACGTTCTTTCACATGATTGCGGCGCTGTGATGGGGGGCTTCGTTTCCTTTGTCTCCTCCGGCCCCGGTGATCCGGAACTGCTGACCGTCAAAGCCGTGGCGCGGTTGCAGGCGGCTGATGTGGTGCTGTTCGATGACCTGAGCGCGGGGCCGATCTTGGAGCACGCGCGGGCCGATGCCGACCTCATTGGCGTGGGCAAACGGGCCGGGCGCGCCTCGCCCAAGCAAGATCATGTGAGCCGGGTGCTGGTCGATCACGCTCAGGCCGGGCTGAATGTCGTGCGGTTGAAATCCGGTGACAGCGGCATGTTCGGGCGGCTGGAGGAAGAGATCATCGCGCTGCGGGCAGCGGATATCCCTTTCGAGATCGTGCCGGGCGTGACCGCCGCCTCCGCCGCCGCCGCGACCGCAGGCATCCCGCTGACCCGCCGCATGACGGCGCGGCGGGTGCAATTCATTACCGGCGCAGATGTGACTGGCGAACTGCCGAGTGATGTGAACATGGCCGCCTTGGCCGATCCGATGGCGACCACCGTGGTCTATATGGGCAAACGCACCTTTGCCGGGCTTGCCGCGCGGCTGATCGAACACGGGTTGCCCGGCACCACGCCCGCGCTGCTGGCCGAGGCGGTTTCGACTCCGGCGGAGAAGGTGCAGCGCTTTACCATCGAAACTCTGGCGCGCCATCTGGAGAGCGCCAGCAGCACCACGCCCGCGCTGATCTTTTACGGGCCTTTGGCCGAGTTCGAAGTGTGAAAGTCTTCGTTTGCACCTCTTGCACCGACGATGGCGGCTTTCTGGACGTGGTCCGCGCCGGATTGTCTGACGTGGCGGTCGAGGGCATCGACTGTATGTCAGGCTGCACACGGGCGCAGACGGTTGCCTTTCGCGCGCCGGGCAAGGTGGCCTATCTGTTCGGAGAGATCACGGAAGCCGACATGGATGATCTGCGCCGCTTCGTGACGCTCTATGCCGCCTCTTCTGATGGCACATTCCCCGATGCGCGGGTGCTCGGTGGGCTGCGTTTGAAGGCGATCGCGAGGATACCGGGATGACTGATCTGGAACTGACATTGATCGGCATCGGCACCGGCAACCCTGAGCATCTGACGCTGCAAGCGATCCGGGCGATGAACGCGCAAGACCTGATCCTGATCCCGCAAAAGGGCGCGGGCAAGGGCGATTTGGCAGGTCTCCGGCGCAGCATCTGCGACGAGGTGCTGACCAATGAGGCGGTGCAGATCGTCGGCTTCGACCTACCCGTGCGTGACCCCGCGATTGAGGAGTATCGCGCCCGCGTCGACCAGTGGCATGACGCGATCGCGGATGCCTGGCGCGCGGCAATGGCGCAGCATCCAACGGCGCGGCGGGTGGCGCTGCTGGTCTGGGGCGATCCGTCGCTCTATGACAGCACCCTGCGCATCGCCGCGCGGCTGGATCCTGCACCGCGCATGACCGTGATCCCCGGCATCACCTCCCTACAAGGGCTGACCGCGTCTCATGCGATCCCGCTCAATGAAATCGGCGCGCCCTTCTTGGTCACAACCGGGCGGCAGTTGCGCGATCACGGCTGGCCCGAAGGGGTCGATACGCTGGTCATCATGCTGGATGGCGACTGCGCTTTTCAGACGTTGGAGCCTGCGGGCGTAACGATCTGGTGGGGGGCCTATGTCGGCATGGCCGAAGAGATCATCCGACACGGCCCACTCGCCGAGATTGCCGAAGACATCATCGCCACCCGTGCCGCCGCTCGGGCGGCGCATGGCTGGATCATGGATATTTATCTGCTGCGCCGAGGCTAAGGCTCAGGTATTTGGGTCAACCTTGCCGCGCATTGCCTTAACCTCGCCACGCACCTTCTTGGCCTTGAGGCGGCGTTTCTTTGAGCCAAGCGTCGGGCGGGTCGCGATGCGGCGTTTGGGCGGGGTCAGGGCGGTGCGGATCAACTCGGCCAGCCGCTCGCGGACCAACTCGCGGTTGCGGGCCTGACTGCGGGTTTCGTCACATTGCAACACCAGCGCGCCTTCGGTGGTCCAGCGCCGCCCGGCCAAACGGCGCAGGCGGTTTTTGACGGGCTGCGGCAGCGATGGCGAGGTGGCGGCCTCGAACCGCAATTCCACCGCCGAGGAGACCTTGTTCACATTCTGCCCGCCGGGGCCGGAGGCGCGCATGAAGCTTTCGGTCAGCTCCCAGTCGTGAATGGCGATGTCATCGTTGATGTGCAGCATGGGCTCTCCTTGCCCGGTAACATGCCAGTCTGCGCCGTGAGGGTGAAGGGGGAATGCGAAATGGGCCGCTCCTTGCGGAACGGCCCAATCGAATGGTTTCAGGAGGGGGATCGGTTAGACCGATGTCCACCAGGTGGTTGCACTGCCAGGGGCTGCCCTAGCAAGAAACCCCGCTGGCTGTTCCGACACCTCGCTCCAATACCTTTCTTGACACTGGATCACCTCCTTTACATTTGTTGAACTCACCCTGAGCGTTGCACAGGTTTTGAAATTCGCAAAGCGTTTTTTTGGACGGTGCGGCGGCAAGGGGGCGGGCCCCCTTGCGCCGGTATCAAGCGCGGGCGGTCAGCCGTGCGGTCAGCAGCCGGAAGGGGATCAGCGCAACCAGTGCGATGGCCAGTTTCACCGACCAATCCGCCACGGCGAGCGAGACCCAAAGCGGCGCAACGGGGCCTGCGCCCAACAGCGGCAAAGCCTCGGTCGCCCAAGCGACATCGGTCGCGGGGTGGATGAACGACAGGCTGGCCGAGAACGCGATGGAGAAAAACAGCGCCGTGTCGATCGCGCTGCTGATCAGCGTGCTGATCAAAGGCGCGCGCCACCATGCGCCATCGCGAAAACGGTTAAAGATCGTCACGTCCAACAGCTGCGCCACGAGGAAGGCCGAGCCCGAGGCGATCGCGATGCGGACCGTCACCAGCGGACCGAATTCGCCCATGATCTGTGTCCCAATGAGCGAGCAGATCAACCCGACGACAAACCCCACCAACACGACCCGGCGCGCGGCAGAGGCACCGTAAAGGCGGTTCATCACATCGGTGACGAGGAACGCCAGCGGATAGGTGAAAGCGCCCCAGGTCAGCCATTGGCCAAAGAGGAACTGAACAAGGATATTCGAGGCCACGACGATGGCGGCCATGGCAAGAATGCCGGGGAGATAGGTGCGTGTCATATGTGGACCGTTTTGTGCAAGGGTGCGGCGACTTGGCCTGCGGGGATCGCAGACGGAACGGTCTTTAGCCCTCAACACCCGGTTTGGCAAGGATCAGCTCGACGACCTCGTTGCGCTGCATGACGAAGAAGTTGTCGTCCGACAGCAGAGTCAGCCGGGTTCGCCCCGCCGCGTCCTGCCATGTGCTGAGCGCTTCGAGGTTATCATATTGACCGGGGCCGGAGGTCAGCAATGTTACCTCCCCAAGTCCCGGCGCGGTCAGGTCAAAACTGCGGATGCGGCTGCGAAAGCCCAATGGCGTGATCGTCCGCTCTAGCAGATAGAGCGTGCCATCCTCGGCAAAGTCCGCGTCTACCGGCAAGAACGGCCCTTGGCGCGGGATCTTCGCGGCGATTGTCCATGCGGTGCCATCAAAGGCATAAAGCGGGATGGGGCCCGATGTGGGGCCGCCGCCTTCGGGGGCCGCAAAGAGCCGTCCATCGGGATGGGCGGCCAATGTCTCCATCCCCGCGTTCGGCGCGAAGCCAGCGAAGTCGTCATGTCTGGGCAGAGGGGTGGTGACACCGCTTTCAGGCGCAAGCCGAGCGACGTGGTGATCGTGTTCGAACGAGATGTAGAGTTGCCCAGTGTCGTCAAGCGCCAGCGCTTCGGCATCGCGCATCTGGCCGCGCAGGGCTTTGCCATCGGCTCCTTTGAGCGGGGCGTTTTCCTCAAGCTCAAGCGCCACCAGACGGCCCGCTTCGCGGACCATGCGCGCCTGCACGACGCGGCCCCGGTCCGAGACCGCCGTCAGGCGGGTGCCATCGGCGTTGACCTCGACCCCCGAAAAGCCGCCGAACCACGGGGCCGGGTGGCGCCATGTCAGCACGCTGTCGACCTGCACCACCGGCTCTGTCTGCGCGGCGAGGGCCACGCAGGCAATGAGCAGGAAGAACGGGAGACAGGCGCGGATCAGTTTGCGTTCAAAACGGCGTTGCATTGGGCAGGCAGGTCCGCAAGCAGGATGTCGCGCTTGGGCTTGGGTTTCGTTTTGGGGGCCGTCGGATCCGGTTTTGGTGGGTTCAGGATATTGGCCTGCCACTGCCGCGCATCGGCGCAGCCGTCACCCGGCGGGGGCGGGGCCTGATCCACACAGCCGCGCGCGCCTGTTGGGCAGGCGATGCGGACGTGGAAATGATAGTGATGCCCGTACCAAGGCCGGATTTTGCGCAGATAGCTGCGGTCGCCCTTTTCATCGGCACACATCTGTACCTTCGCGCCGGGGAAGACGAAGATGCGGGCGGTGCGGGGGTCTTGGGCCGCGGCCTTGACCACCTCGTGATGCGCGGGCGTCCAAGAGGAATTGACATAGGCCCCACTCGCCCGGCGCATGGAGATCGACGAGATGTTCTCGCGCTGCGCCCGGCTGAGGTTGAGGGATTTGGGCGGCAGCATCCAGATATCGGCATCCAGCCCGATCTGGTGGCTGGCGTGACCGGTCAGCATCGGCCCCCCGCGCGGCTGGCTCATATCGCCCACATAGATGCCTTCCCAGCCCGGCTGCTGCGCGGCCTTGCGGCTGAGTTTTTTGACCATGTCGACCATCTCAGGATGGGCCCAGTTGCGGTTGCGCGACAGGCGCATGGCCTGCCAAGTCGGACCCGTCTCGGGCAATTGCTCGGCCCCGGCGAGGCACCCTTTGGAGTAGCTGCCGAAAGCCGCCGAGGATTGCGTGGAGGCAAAGCTTTTGGCGCCAAAGAGCCGCTTGGCGGCGACCGTGCTTAAGGCGCCGCCCGAAGAACCGATGGTCGGCAGGGCGACTTTCTCACCGCTGATGTCGGTTTCGGTCCGGTCGCCCCCGCAAGACGCCAGCGCAAAGGCCAGTGCCACGGAGGTCAGGGTGCGAAGCAGCGTCATGTGGCGAAATCTCCCTTGGGTTTGACCCACGCTAACAGGATCAAACCGACGATGAAAAGCCCCACGACGGGCGTGATGCCCAGCCGTTGGCTGCCGGTGAGGTCACTGGCCAAGGCAATCAGCGCCGGGGCGAGGAACGAGGTCGCCTTGCCCGACAGCGCGTAAAGGCCAAAAGCCTCGGTCATACGCTCGGGGTTTCCTTGTCGTGTCAGCATGTTACGCGAGGATGCCTGTAGCGCACCGCCCGCCGCCCCGATAGAGGCACCAGCGACGTAGAAGAGGATATCCGGCAGGGCAGACCCCTCAGGCAAAGAAACGCCCATGACAGAATTCGGCCCCAACGAGATGATCAAACAGGCAGTCGCCACAAGGATGATGCAGCAGGCCACGATCACCGGCATCGGCCCGATGCGCCGGTCGATCCGCCCGCCCAGGACGCAGAACACCGCGCCCGAGATAGCGGCAAGGATGCCAAAGATGCCGATCTCTTGAATCGACCAATCCAGCACGCCAAGCGCATAGACCCCGCCGAAGGTATACATGCCATTCAGCGCGTCACGGTAGAACATCGAAGAGCCGAGATAGGCCAGCAGCGAGGGATGCTTTGGCAGGCCCCGTAGGGTGCGCGCCAGATCCGACAGACCCGCACCCACGCGGTAGCGTTGCGCTCCGGGTTTCGGCGTGTCGCGCACATAGAGGAAGAAGGGGATCATGAAAACGGCGTACCAGATCGCCGCAAGCGGCCCGACAATGCGGGTGTCGGCCTTGGTCGCCGGGTCCAGCCCGAACAGCGGCGTCAGCCCCGCCATGGTGCGCCCGTTCGCGCCACTTTGAAACAGGGCGATCATCGCGATCAGCGCCAGCACCCCGCCCGCATAGCCAAAGGCCCAGCCATCGCCAGAGATGCGCCCGCGTTCACCCGGGTCGGGGTGCAACTCGGGCAGATAGGCGTTGGTAAAGATCGTGGCGAATTCCATCCCGACCAAGCCGATGCCGAAAAAGAACAATGCCCAAAGCAGAGAGAAATCCGCCGGGGCTGTCCACCACAGGGCGGCTGCGCCGATCACATACATCGCCGAAAACAGCCAGATCCATGGCATCCGACGGCCCGAGGAATCTGCCACCGCGCCCAAGATCGGCGCCAGTATGGCAATCGCGATCCCGGCCAGCGCCAGACCATAGCCCCAATAGGCCTGCGCTTGGGCTTTCGCGGCGGAAAGCTCCATCCCGCCGTCGACCAGCGCGTTGGTCGCGGTTTGGGCGAAATAGGGGCCAAAGATAAAGGTCAGCAGCAGGGTGTTGTAAGGCTGGCTGGCCCAGTCGAAAAAGTACCATCCCCAGATGCGCTTGCGCCCGCCTGTCTGTGCCATGTTGCGCCCCTTCGCGGCCTGCTCTTTTCCAAGTTAGAGCAGGGCGCGGCGCAAGGCGCAAGCGCCAGTCGTGGCGGGGTTGAAACGTGGGGCTGCCGGTCGGGTCAGGCGGAAAGGTGCGGTGCAGCTTCGGGCACGGGCGCGCCGTCTTGCATCGGCGGCCACGGGCGGTGGCTGTCGGCACGGATCCATTCGGCCACCCAGCCGGGCACCTCGGGCGAAGGTTGGTGCCGCCCCATGGCGCGCAGCACCTTTTCCGGCGGGATCAACCCGTTACGATCGGTCACGGCAGAGCGGTAGAGCACATGGCTCGCGCATTCGCCGTTCTTCTTCCACATGGATTGTTCCAGATAGATGAACTTGTCATCCCAGCACAGAGTTCGGCTGCGAATCTCGAACTTCTCAAACATGCGGATGCGGCGGCGGAACCGGGTGCTGGAGCCTGCGATTGTGATTGCCCATTTGTTTTGGCGAAGCAGCGCAATCAACCCGGCACGCTGCGCCATGGCGGTGCGGCCCAGATCATACAGCGACAGCGCCCGCCCGTTGTTCAGCTCCATCCAGATATCGAGGTCATGCGGCCAGCAGATGTGATGGCTGACATGGGTGTCGGTCAGGTTTTCCAGCGGCGCCTGCCGCGCGGCGACGATGACGTCTTTGGCCATGCGGATGATCGGGAACATGGGACTTTCCTTTGTCGTGACGGTGCCGATCTGCGGCGGAAGCGCTGCGCGGTCAAGCATATACGTCGCGGCACTCTTGCCCTTTGCGGGCGGGGCGCTTAACTGTCTTGCGTCACACCAAGGGGATATTCCATGACGTCACTGTTCCAAATCCTGATGCTGCTTTTGAACATCGTTTGGTTCATCGTCATCGCCCATGTCATCATGTCTTGGTTGATCAATTTTCAGGTGCTCAATCTGCGCCAACCCTTGGTTGCGCAAATCTGGGACGGGCTGAATCGGATTCTAGAGCCGGTCTATAGCCGCGTGCGCAATGTGATCCCGCCGATGGGTGGTTTGGATCTGGCACCATTGATCGTGCTGATCGTCGTGGCCATCGCGCGGATCGTGCTGACAAACAACGCCGCGGCCTTCTACTGAACCGTGCCAAGCCCGGTCCGCGCGCCCATGTCGCGTGCATCTGGCCTTGTTCACGGTTTGTTAGTGTGGGAGTCTGCATAAAAAGAGCAGACAATCTTACAGGTTCTCCATGACAGGCGCTGCCACGCTTCTTCGTGATGTATTCGGTTTCGACGGGTTCCGCCCCGGCCAGCAAGAGATTGTGGAGGCCGTGACCGAGGGCGAGAACGTGCTTGCCATCATGCCCACGGGCGGCGGCAAGTCCTTATGTTTCCAACTCCCTGCGCTGATGCGCGAGGGGGTGACGGTGGTCATCAGCCCGCTCATCGCCCTGATGCGCGATCAGGTGCGCAGCCTGCAAGAAGCGGGCGTCGCGGCGGGCGCGCTGACCTCGGGCAACACGTCTGAGGAGACCGACGCGGTTTGGGAGGCGTTGGAGGCAGGCACCCTCAAACTGCTCTATATGGCGCCGGAGCGGCTGGCCGCAGGCTCGGCCATGCGCATGTTGCGGCGCGTTGGCGTCAATCTCATCGCCGTAGACGAGGCGCATTGCGTCAGCCAGTGGGGTCATGATTTCCGCCCCGATTACCTGCGCATCGGTGAATTGCGCCGCACGCTGAACGTGCCGCTGGCGGCTTTCACCGCCACGGCGGATGCCGAAACGCAGGTTGAGATCGTTGAGAAACTATTCGACGGCACCCCGCCGCGCGCCTTCCTGCGCGGGTTTGACCGGCCCAACATCCACCTCGCCTTTGCCGCCAAGAACAAACCACGCGATCAGATCCTGAACTTCGCCGCCGCGCGCAAGGGGCAGTCGGGCATCGTCTATTGCGGCACGCGGGCCAAGACCGAAGGGCTGGCCAAGGCGCTGCGCGATCAGGGGCAAATGGCGCTCCACTACCATGGCGGGATGGAGGCCGAAGACCGCCGCATCGCCGAGCGTCGGTTCCAGCAAGAGGACGGGTTGATCGTCTGCGCCACGGTGGCTTTTGGCATGGGGGTCGACAAACCGGACATCCGTTGGGTCGCCCATGCGGACCTGCCGAAATCGATCGAGGCCTATTATCAGGAGATTGGCCGCGCCGGGCGTGACGGGGCCCCGGCTGAAACCCTGACCCTCTTTGGCCCCGATGACATCCGCCTGCGCCGCAGCCAGATCGACGAAGGGCTGGCCCCGCCCGAACGCCGCGCCGCCGATCACGGGCGGCTCAACGCGCTGCTCGGTTTGGCCGAGGCGCTGGAGTGTCGTCGCCAGACCTTGCTGGGCTATTTTGACGAGACCGAAATCACCTGCGGGCGCTGTGACCTCTGTGATACGCCCGCGGATGTGTTCGATGGCACCACGGCAGTGCGCAAGGCGCTCTCGGCCATGCTGCGCACGGATGAGCGGTTCGGCGCGGGGCATCTGATCGACATCCTTTTGGGCAACGAGACCGACAAGGTCCGCCAGCGCGGCCACCAATCCCTGCCCACTTACGGCGTCGGCGGTGAATACAGCCGTAACGAATGGCAGGCCGTGTTCCGTCAGATGATGGGGCACGACCTTGTTCGCCCCGATGCCGAACGCCACGGCGCGCTGCGGATGACCGATGCCGCCCTGCCGATCCTACGCGGTGAGGCGTCGATCAACCTACGGCGCGACACGATCAAAGCGGCGGGTGCCAATCGCCGACCTGCCGTTAAAGCGATGGTCAGCGATGAAGACGCGCCGCTATTGTCGGCGCTTAAGGCCAAGCGACGTGCGTTGGCCGAGGCGGCGCGCGTGCCTGCCTATATCATCTTCACCGACCGCACCCTGATCGAGATGGCCGAGGCGCGCCCGCAAAACCTTGATGCCATGGCCCGTATCGGCGGCGTGGGGGCGAAAAAGCTGGAAAACTACGGCGCGGCCTTTCTTGAGGTGATCAACGGCGAAGCGCAGCCGATGCATAAGGCCCGGCGCAAGCTGGCGGGGCGCGAGGCGGGCAATGTCTATGACCAGTTGTTGCAGGTGCAGGCCGATCTGGCGCGGGGTGAGCAGGGCACCGAGAAGCCGTTAAGTTGCTCTGCCGCGATGCTGGCCAAGGTGGCGCAACTGCGCAGCGCCGACAGTTCTGCCATTGAGCGGCTCTTAGGCGACAAACGCGCCGAACGCTTTGGCCCCGCCTTTCTGGACGTTCTGCGCGACGCGGGCTAGATCACCCGAAACGCCCCAAGGAGACTGCCATGCTCGTCGTTATTTCACCCGCCAAACGCCTCGACTGGGCCGAACGCGATGTCGCGGATACCCGGCCGGATTTTCAGGAAGATGCTGTGCGGCTGGCGACCACGGCGCGTAATCTCACTTTGGGCAACCTTAAAGACCTGATGAGCCTCAGCGACGATCTGGCCCGTCTCAACCGCGACCGATTTCAGGCGTTCGAAGCCGAGCCCAGTGCCGACACCACCCGCCCCGCCGCGCTGGCATTTGCCGGCGACACCTATCAGGGGCTGGAGGCCGCGAGCCTTGATGCGGATGAGATGACCTATGCCCAAGAGCACCTGCGCATCCTCTCGGGGCTTTACGGCGTGCTGCGCCCGCTCGACGCGATCCAAGCCTACCGGTTGGAGATGGGCAGCAAGCTGAAAACCCGCCGCGGTGGCAACCTCTATGACTACTGGCGCGACAGCCTGTCAAAGGCGCTGAACGCGCAGGCCGAGGCCACCGGCAGCGATGTTCTGGTGAACTGCGCCAGTCAGGAATACTTTGGTGCGGTGGACCTCAAGGCGCTGAAACTGCGCGTGATCACCCCGCAGTTCATGGAAGACAAGGGCGACGGTAAAGGGCCGAAAATCGTTAGCTTTTTTGCCAAGAAAGCACGCGGTGCCATGGCGCGGTATATCGTGCAGCACCGGGTGAATGATCCCGAGGGGCTGCGGGATTTTGACAGCGGCGGCTATGCCTATCAGCCCGATGCCTCGACGCCCGAGCGTCCGGTCTTTGTCCGGCCCTATCCGTCGACCTGATCTGGGGGCGGGGGGCAATGCGCGCGATCCCGCCATATGCCACCCGCCGGGCAATTGCCGCGCATGGCGAAGGGGGGTAGACCTAGCGCCATGAAATACCCGCTTGTTACCGCCGCCCTACTTGCCTGCGCCACACCGCTTGGCGCGCATCCGCATATCTTTGTCGATACCGGTTTTGAGGTTATCCTCGATGCCGAGGGGCGCTTGACCCATCTGCGGATCACATGGGCCTATGACGAATTCTATTCTCTGTTGGTGACCGAGGATCGCGGCCTCGACCCCGATTACGATAGCGTGCTGACCGAGGCGGAAGTCGCCTCTCTCAACGGGTTCGACATGCGTTGGGTTGAAGGGTTCAACGGCGATACGGTCTTGCTGAACGGCGGTGAAGAGATCGCGCTTTCCAGTCCGCAAGAGGTGGCGACGACCTTTTCCGAGGGCCGGATCATCACCAGCCATCTGCGGGCGGTCGAGGGCGATGCGCCTGACGCGAATGGGCTAGTCATTAAACCCTATGACCCGACCTATTACACTGCCTATGAGGTGACTCAGAAGGTGACCGTGCAAGGCGATGACGCCTGTCGCGCGCGGGTCAAGATGCCAGAGATGAACGCCGATCTGCGCGAACTTCAGCAGGATCTGAGCGCCTTGGACGCGAATACCGATCCGAACGATGTCGGCCTGCCTGAAATTGGCGAAGCCTTGGCCAATGAGGTGGTGATCACATGCGACGCATCATAGCGCTGGCCGCATTGGCGACCCTGCTGGCGCTGGCGGCGCTGTGGTGGACGGGGGGCTTTAACGCCCTTGCCCATTGGGCGGCAGGGCAGCAACGCGGGTTTCAAAACAGCATCGCCAGCGGGCTGCGCGCCACGCGGGGGGGCGATACCGCGGCGTTCTGGACGGTGCTGCTGGCGTCTTTTGCCTACGGCGTGGTCCATGCTGCAGGGCCGGGGCATGGCAAGATCGTGATTGGCGGCTATGGGCTGGCGCGCTCTGTGCCGATGCTGCGGCTGTCGCTAATCGCTCTGGCCGCCTCGCTTGGCCAAGCGGTGACGGCGGTGGTCTTGGTCTATGCGGGGATCCTGCTTTTGGGCCTTGGCCGTGAGGCTCTGGTGGGCGTGACCGAAGACATCATGGCCCCGGCAAGCTACGGCGCAATTGCCCTTATCGGGCTTTGGCTGATCTGGCGCGGGCTGCGTCATGCGCGCCAAAAGAAGGTGGCGCATAGCGAAGAGGTCTGCGGCCATTGCGGTCATGCCCATGGGCCGAGCTTGGCGCAGGTCCAGCAGGCGGGCAGCCTGCGCGATGCGCTGCTTTTGATTGCTGGGATCGCCATCCGTCCCTGCACCGGGGCGCTGTTCGTGCTGGTGATCACTTGGCATATGGGCATCGGCGGTGTCGGTGTTTTGGGCGCTTTTGCCATGGCCCTTGGCACCGGGTTGATCACCATCGCCACCGGGCTTGCCGCCACGGGGTTGCGGGCGGGGGTGCTTGGTGGGCTCGCCGGATCGCCGCGCTTGGCACAGGCCGCGGCGGTGGCAGAGCTGACGGCAGGGCTTATCGTCGTCACGCTTGCGGGCGGGCTGCTGCTTCGCGCGCTTTAACGGCGGCCTTCGCGCAGCCAAGCGGCAATGATGAACAGGGCCGAGAGCAACAGCACCAACCACCCCGGCAGCAGCGGTGTTTGCCGCACATCGCGGGTCTCATAAGCGCCACGTGGGGTCAGCCCCAGCCAGCCGCGTCCGGCAGCCGGGCGGCCAAGGCGCACGTCGCGCAGGCGCGGCAGCCCGTCTTCCACCCGTGCCACGCCACCGCGCAGGGTGTCGATGGCTGGGCGCAGTGCTGCGTCACTGGCAATCGTCTCAATAAACTCGCGCGGGGCAGCAGGGCCTAGGCCGATGACAGTCACCTCCTCCCCGTTTTCCAATCGGTAGAGGCCCATCTCTTCGCCCGTGAATTCAGCCTCGAAACGGCCCGGACCAGCGGGGCCGAGGGGCACTTCGGTGGTGCTGCCATCAGGGGCGGTGATGGTGACGGGGGGCACGGTTTCATCCAAGGTGCGCCGGGTGATGCGCATGGTGCGGCCTTGGGCGGTGGCGGTCAGCGCCTCTTCCTCAAGCTCGGGTTCTTTCATCATCCAATGCGCCAAACGGCGCAGCAGTTCCAACTGCGGGCCACCGCCCTCATAGCCCCGGTTCCACAGCCACGCATGGTCTGAGGCCAGCAGCGCCACGCGGCCTTCGTCGACGCGGTCAAGCACCAGCAGTGGGCGGTCGTCTGCGCCGCTCATCACCACATCGCCACGCTCAGCTGTCACGTCGATCTGGCGCAGCCAGCGGCCCCAGTCGCCTTTGCCCGGCAGTTCGGCGGTCACGGGATGGCGCTGACCGATGTCGGTCACGACGGGGGGGAAGGCTTCCTCCAAAACCCGCGCGGTGGGGGTGGCAGGCAGCACCGTGCCAAGCGGCGACCGGTAGAGGCTGTCGGCACTGGCGAAATCCGGCCCCGCCGCGACCAGCACCGCGCCGCCCTTGCGCACATATTGCGCCACGTTGTCGAGGTAGAGCGCAGGTAGGATGCCACGCCGCTGGTAGCGGTCAAAGATGATCAGGTCAAAGTCGTCAATCTTGTCCATGAACAATTCGCGCGTCGGAAAGGCGATCAGCGACAACTCGTTCACCGGCACGCCGTCCTGCTTGTCGGGCGGGCGCAGAATCGTGAAATGCACCAGATCGACCGCGCTGTCGGACTTCAGCAGGTTGCGCCACGTGCGCCCCCCGGGATGCGGCTCGCCCGAGACGAGCAGCACGCTCAGCCGGTCGCGCACCCCGTTCATCTGGATCAGCGCGGCATTGTTGCGGTCGGTCAATTCCCCCGGCGCTTCGGGCAGGGAGAAACGGATCACATTGCGCCCCCCGTGGGGCAGGGCGACGGGCAGTTCGAGGTCTTGGCCAATGGGAACGTCAAAGCTTTGCGGGTCTTCACCATCGACAGAGATATCAAGCCGGGTCAGCCCCCCGTCCTCGGGCGCGGCGCCCAGATCGTCGATGCGCAGGGTCAGGGTCACCGGCTCCCCGATGATGGCAAAAGCAGGGGCATTGCGCACGGTCAGGCGGCGGTCCCAATCTGCGGCCCGACCGGTTTGCAGCAGGTGCAGCGGCGCGGGCAGGTCAAGCGGCAGGTCCGCGTCATGCACCCGGCCATCGCTAACCGCCAGAATGCCCGCAATCCGCGCGCGCGGCTCTTCGGCCAGCGCGTCGGCCAGCGTGGTCATCAACCGTGTGCCCGCGTCCTCGGCCCCGTCGGGCACGGTGATGCGGCGCAGTTCCGTATTCGGGCGCGCGGTGATCCGGTCGGCCATCGCCTCGGCGGCGGTATCGGACTGGTCGGCGCGGTCCGCCAGCCGCTGGCTGGCGCTTTCGTCTTCCAACAGCAGCACGATGTCACTCAGCGGGGCACGGTCCTCGGTTTGATAGGATGGGCCAGCCAATGCGCCGAGCACCACCACGGCGGCCAGCCCCCGCAGTGCCCAGCCCGACAGGCCACGCCACACCGCCAGCAGAACGCCAATCGCGGCAAGCACCGCCAGCCCAATCAACAGCGGCAGCGGGATCAGCGGGTCGAAAAGCACGGTTCCGGTCATTGGCCCAACCTATCCAGCAGCGCAGGCACATGGACCTGATCGGATTTGTAGTTGCCCGTCAGCACATGCATCACAAGGTTCACACCAAAGCGGTAGGCCAATTCGCGCTGCCGTTCTCCGGCATAGCCGCGCCCGATGGGCAGCAAGGGCGCGCCATCGCGGCGCACGGCCCAAGCGGCGGCCCAATCGTTGCCGCCGATCACCACCGGGGTGACACCGTCATTGAGGTTGCGGAAAGGCATCCCCTCGATCCGTTCGGCGTCGGGCGGCGCGGCCTCAACCCAGACATCGCGGCTGGTGTAGCGGCCCGGGTAGTCCTGCAGCAGATAGAAGGTGCGGGTCAGCACATGGTCGCCGGGCAGCGGCTCAAGTGGTGGGATGTCGAGCGGGGCGGCCAATTCCTGCAGCTTGCGCCCGTTCGGGCTGGCGGCGCCATAGCTTGCGATATCCGCGTCGCGTGTATCAAACAGGATCAACCCGCCCGAGCGGAGATAGTCGTTCAGCTTGCCATAAGCCTCGGTTGAAGGCTGTGGTTGATCGGGGGTGACGGGCCAATAGAGGATCGGGAAAAAGGCGAGTTCGTCCTGCTCCAAATCGACACCTGTGGGCAGGGCAGGCTCTACCGTGGTGCGAAAATAAAGCGTGTCCGACAGGCCGATCAGCCCGGCGCGGGCGACCTCGTCAACGTCGCTATTGCCGGTCAGCACATGGGCCAGCGTGACCTCGGAGGCGGAGCGCACGGCAAAGCTTTCGGGGTCAGTCTCTTGCGCGTCCCCCATTTGTGGCAAGCCCAGCCCCAAGATCAGCGCCAGAGTACCAGCCGAGCGGCGCAGCAGCAGCCCCGAAAGGGCAAGAGAGGCCAGCACATCGGCAACCAGCAACAGGATCGCGAGGCTCAGAAGTGCTCCGGCCAGCGGCTGTTCCGGCGGCAGCGCAAGACCACGCAGCGGCACATCCGAGGGCCATGTGGCGGGGGTGAGCGTGGTCTCAGCAGTCAGCACATTGCGCGCCAGCCGTCGGTCTTCTGAGCCGTAGATGCCGGGGGGTAGCGCAGGGCCAGCGGGGGCCGAAATCAAGTCAGGCCCCGCGACACCGGGCAGGTTGCCCGCGTCCGACAGGGTGCCGAAACCGTCCATCACCCGCAGCGGGGTCCATGTGGTGCCCTCAAGGCTGCCGGCCTCGGGCGTGCTGGCACCAGAGGACACAGCCAGCCGCTCCATCATCTGCACGAAAAGGCCCGACAGCGGCAGGGTCGACCACTCCGCCGTGGCGGTAACGTGGAAAAGCACGATCTGCCCCTGACCCACAGCCTTGCGCGTGACCAGCGGCGTGCCGTCACTCAGCGACGCAATCACCCGGTCGGCCAGTGTCGGGTCCGGTTGCGCCACGACCTGAGCGGAAACGGTCACGTCCTCCGGCACCGGCAGGCCAAAGAAGGGCGATCCGTTGCGGAAAGGGGCCAGCGCCTTCGGCTCGCCCCAAGACATTGCCCCGCCCACGCTGCGCCCCCCGGCGCGCAGGCGCACGGGCATCAGCGGGTCTTCGTCGATGCGGCTGACATCACTGGCGGCAATGCGTGGCCCGGCGAAGCGAATGAGCATGCCGCCCGCGTCGATCCACTCTTGCAGCGGCTCGGCCTCGGCGGGGCTGAGGGTGGCCACATCGGCCAGCACGATCACATCGGGGTTGGCGGGCAGCACCTCGGACAGGGTGCCGTCGATCAGGTCAGCACTCGGGGCCAACGCCTGTTCGATATAGTGCAGCGGCGAGAGCAGTTGCAGCCCCTCCTGCGCCCCGCGCCCGCTGATCAGCGCGACCTCACGGCGGCGCAGCCCGTCGTCGACCAAGGTGCGCGCCCCGGCAGAGCGTTGGCCCGCGATATCGAAAGAGGTCAGCCGCGCGCGCATCTCGGCAGGCAGCGAGAGGGAAGTGCTGGCCTCGGTCGCACCCGCCTCGAAACCTGCGTTGGCGGTGGCCAGCACGCGGGCGTTGCCTGCCGGGTCGCGGCCATGGGCCTGCACTACGGCGTCGCGTTCCGGGCCGGGGGCGGCGCGGCGCAGGGTCAGGTCGATTGCACCGTCTTGATAGACCGCGGGCGCGATGCCGATGACGTTGTTGGCCGACTGATGGACCTCAACCGCCCCTTTGGCTTGCAACGTGGCGAGCAGGTCATCGCGGCCCGGATAGTCCAAGCCATCGCTGAACCACATCGTGTCAAAGGCGGGCAGGTCTGCCATGATTTCGGTTGCGCGAGCGATCTCAGCTGGGGAAGGCTGCCACGGCGCGGGGGAAAGCCCGGCAAGGCGGCTGCGCCATGCGTGGGCGGATTGGAAGGTTGGCACCTGCGGGTTGGTCAGGGTCAGGATGCCCACCGTCCGCTCGGCCCGTCCGGCACGGGTCAGTTGCGTGTCCACGGCGGCCAACTGTTGGTCCCAGCGGCTGGCCCCGGCCCATGATGTATCCAGCACCATCAACAGCGGGCCGCTGCCCTGTTCCGCCTCGGCCTGCGGGTTCAGGACCGGCCCGGCAAGGCCAACAATGATCGCAGCCACGGCCAGCATCCGTAGTAGCAGCAGCCACCACGGCGTGCGGTCCGTCGTGCTTTCGTCATCCGCCAGACCCAAGAGCAGCGCCACACCGGGAAAGCGGCGGCGGATCGGGGCGGGGGGCACGGCACGCAGGATCAGCCAGAGGATCGGCAGCGCCAGCAGGGCCAGCAGTAGCCAAGGCGCGGTGAAACCGATGCCGCCGAAAACGCTCATGCAGCACTCCCTTGCCGCGCGTCCAACGCGCCATAGAGCCACAGCAGCGCCGATTGCGCCGAGGCATCCGTGTGGTGCAGCCCATAGCGCCAGCCGGTGCGGGCGCAGAGTTGTTGCAATTCATCTTTGCGCGCCGCGAGCCGGTCGAGATAGCGGTCGCGCAGGTCGTTCGCCTTCAGCGTCTCGTGGCGCAGCGTGCCGCCGACGCTTTCGAAAATGGTACGGCCCGCAAAAGGGAAGGCTTCCTCTGCCGGGTCGAGCAGGTGATACAGCACGCCGCGCACGCCGCGATCAGCGGCTTTGGTCAGCGCGGTGCGGACGGGTTCAAGATCGCCCATGAAATCCGAAATAAAGATAGCCCGAGCATGGGGGATCATGCCGCGATGTTCGGGCGGGGCATATTCGCGGGTGTCTTCTTGGCAGAGCAATTCGGCAAGACGCAGCACCTGCGGATTGCCGCGCCGGGGCGGCAGGGCGGTGCCGGTAAGGCCCACCCGTTCACCGCCGCGCAGCAGCAGGATCGACAGCGCGAGGCCCAACAGCCGCGCGCGATCTGCCTTATCGGGCAGCCCTTTGTCAGAGGCAAAGCGCATCGACGCGCCCTGATCGACCCAAAGCATGACCGACTGGGCAATTTGCCATTCCCGCTCTCGCACGAACTCTTGATCGCCGCGCGCCGAGCGGCGGTGGTCGACCATCCGTCGGCTGTCGCCCATCTGCGCGGGGCGGTATTGCCAGAAATCATCCCCCGTCCCGGCACGGCGGCGGCCATGGGCACCGGGCAACACGGCACCGGCCAGATGCTCGGCCCGCGCCAGAAGGGCGGGAAGCCGGGCCGCCTCGCCCTCGGCGTCGGCCCTGAGGGTTAGGGGGGAATGGGTCACGCGGCGGCCTTTTTCCCGATCAGTTGACCGGCGGTGGCGTCGATCAGCCCTTGCAGGCTTTCGCCGCGTGCGCGGGCGGCAAAGTTCAGCGCCATCCGGTGGCTTAGCACCGGGCGGGCCATGGCCAGCACGTCTTCGGCAGAGGGGGCAAGCCGCCCCTCCAGCAGCGCACGGGCGCGGACCGTCAGCATCAGCGCCTGCGCGGCACGGGGGCCGGGGCCCCAGGCAACACTCTCGCGCACGGGCTGGGTGGCTTCGGGTTCATCGGGGCGGAAGGCGCGGACAAGGTCAAGGATCAGCTCCACCACGCTGTCGCCCACGGGCATCCGGCGCAGCAGGTTTTGCGCGGCCAGCAGGTCTTCGGTAGAGAAGACAGGGCGCACCGCGCCATCTTCGACGCCGGTGGTGGCGATCAGGATGTCCCGCTCGGTCGCGCGGTCGGGGTAGGCCACGTCGATCTGCACGAGGAAACGGTCAAGCTGTGCTTCGGGCAGCGGGTAGGTGCCTTCTTGCTCGATCGGGTTTTGCGTGGCGAGCACGTGGAAGGGCTGGCCCAATGCGCGGTCTTGGCCAGCCACCGTGACGGTTTTTTCCTGCATCGCCTGCAAAAGCGCAGACTGCGTGCGCGGGCTGGCGCGGTTGATCTCATCCGCCATCAGAAGTTGGCAAAAGATCGGCCCTTCGATAAAGCGAAAGGCCCGGCTGCCGTCGGGCGCGGTATCAAGCACTTCGGAGCCCAGAATATCGGCGGGCATCAGATCGGGGGTGAATTGCACGCGGTTGCCGTGCAGGCCCATGACGGTGCTCAAGGTCTCGACCAGTCGTGTCTTGCCCAAGCCTGGCAGACCAATCAGCAGCCCGTGCCCGCCGCAGAGCAGCGCAGTCAGCGCGAGGTCGACAACTTGCTCTTGGCCAACAAACCGCCCGGTGATCGACTGCTTGGCCTTGCCCAGCTTTTCGGTCAGCGCTTCGATTCGCGCGATCAGATCATCCGCTTCGGCCATGACATTTCTTTCCCCGGAGTTATATCTTTCAGGTGTAAGTGTATCGCGACCAAAGGGAATGGCAAAACCAATGAGCGGACAAAATACCGTGACACCCAGTGCAGACAGCCTGATCGAAGCCGCCAAGGCCGCAAAAACGCGCGGAACCCCGCCGCTTGAGAAGTGGAACCCGGAATTCTGCGGCGATCTGGACATGCAAATCAAACGCGACGGGACGTGGTTCTACCAAGGCACGCCGATTGGGCGGATCGAATTGGTCAAATTGTTCGCTTCGATTCTCTGGCGCGAGGGGGATGACTATTTCCTCAAGTCCCCGGTCGAGAAGGTGGGCATCACGGTCGAAGATGCGCCCTTTGTCGCCGTGGATTTCGAGGCCGAAGGCGAGGGCGAGGCGCAGCAGTTGCGGTTTCTCACCAACCTAGGCGATGTGGCCGAGGCGGGGCCGGAGCATCCGATCCGCGTGGTCCGTGATGAGGAGACGGGCGAGCCTTCACCCTATGTGCTGCTGCGCCGGAACCTTGAGGCGCTGATCGACCGCAAGAGCTTTTACCGCTTGGTCGATCTGGGCGAGCACCGCGATGGCTGGTTTGGTGTCTGGTCGGGTGGGGAATTCTTTGGCATCATCCCGTCGGAAGACCTGCCGTAAAGCCATCGAAAGCCCGAAATGCCGCTGATACCTGCCGCCAACCTGTCGCTGCTCTGGTCGGAGTTGCCCTATCTGGATCGGTTCGACGCGGCGGCAGAGGCGGGATTTGGCGCGGTCGAAGTGTTGTTTCCCTATGACATCCCCGCGAAAGAGACGCAGCGCGCCTTGCTGCGCAACGGGTTAACGCTTGCTCTGATCAATGCCCCACCGCCGAATTATACCGGTGGCCAGCCCGGCTTTGCGGCCATTCCGGGCGGGGAGGCGCGCTTTGCCCATGATATGCGCCGGGTCTGGCGCTATGTCGACGCGCTGCGGCCCAAGATGGTTCATGTCATGGCCGGGGAGGCCGAAGGGCCAGCGGCGGCAGAGGCATTCGTGGCGAACCTCCGTCATGCCGCCGCCGAGGCGCCGCCGGAGGTCACTTTGATGATCGAGCCGCTCTGCCCTGAGGCCAGACCGGGGTATTTCTTGAACGATTACGCTCAGGCGGCGGATCTTCTCGCGGCAGTGAATGTGCCGAATGTGGGGCTGCAGTTCGACAGTTTTCACGCGCAGATGATCCATGGCGATGCCGTGGCGGTATTCGAGGAATATCGCCCCCTAATCCGCCATGTGCAGCTTGGTGACGCGCCGGGGCGTGGGGCGCCGGGCAGCGGTGATGTCGATTTCGACGGGCTCTTTGCCGCGCTGCGGGCGGGTTATGACGGTTTTGTCAGCGGGGAGTATGCGGCGGGCGTGGCGACGGAGCAGACGCTCGGATGGGTGGCCGCCTTAGGTGAATGACACCGGCGTATCGCCGGGCTGCCACTGGGGGTATTTGCTCATCACGCTTTCGAACCGGGGCGCGGTGAGGAACCGGTCGAGCCAGCCGCGCAGGGCGCGCCAGTCCTGCGCGTCGAACCAAGCGCGGTCGATAAAGGCGAATTGCCGCACGAAGGGCAGGATCGCGTAATCGGCCAGCGTCGGGCGGTCGAAGATCCAGTCACCCAGTTGCGCGTCGAGGTCTTGGAGAAAGGCGGCAGCCTTGGCGCGTTGTTCTTGGGGGTCCACATCGGAATAGCGGGTGGCGTATTTGGTGCGGTCGAGCGCGTCTTTGAACGGGCCATCGGCGCGGGTGATCCAATCGTGCCCCTCGGGCGGCATGTCGAGCCAGCCTTCGGGATCGTTCTGGGCCAGCGCCCATTTCATGATGTCGAGGCTTTCGTCGATGGGGCCGGTTTCGGTGACGAGGCAAGGGACGGTGGCGGTGGGGGATGCCGAGAGGAATGCTTGCGGTTTGTCCCGCAGGACGACTTCGCGCAGGTGGACGGGCGTTTGCGCGGCGGCAATGGCGAGGCGGGCGCGCATGGCGTAGGGGCAGCGGCGGAAGGAGTAGAGGATTGAGGTCATGGGGAGTATTTAGGTGACATGGGCAAGATGTACAAAGGGCCATGGCCTGACCGCGGGTCGGCGACCGGGCAGAGGTTTCTGCCACTTTATGGCTCATCCGTGATGTGTGCTCGAAAGGGTATGCCCAGCCTCACCAAATCGCCTACCCGGGGGGGGGGCAGGCGATGGCCCGGTGCCTGCGGCTTGATTCCGGGCCGGTGCTTCATTTCACCCTATTGAAACGGTGTCGGGGGAAGTCCCTTACCGGCAAAGCGCGCCACATCATCCACCCGCTTCGACCGTGCCGTCGTGGTCCGCGCCGCGTCGATCCATGCCAGCGCATCGGCGCGCAACTCATCGCTGTATCCGTTCCAGCCCGCCTGTGCGCCGGTCTCTTCCAGCGCTTGGGCGAGGTCTTCGGGGAGGTCTATATGCTCCATCAATGCGCCTCCGCCCAGTTGGCACCGACGCCGGCATCGACGATCAGCTTTACATCAAGCTTCACCACCGGATCATTGGCGTTCTCCATCACCTCGCGCGCGGCGGCGATCAGCGCGTCTTCGGCCCCTTTTTCCACTTCGAACAGCAGTTCATCGTGCACCTGCAACAGCATCGTCGCGGGCAGATCGGCGATGGCCTCGGGCATCCGCACCATGGCGCGGCGGATCACGTCGGCGGCGGTGCCTTGGATCGGCGCGTTGATCGCGGCGCGGGCGGCGAAACCGGCTTGCGGCCCCTTGGCGCCGATGTTGGGCGTGTTGATCTTACGGCCAAAAAGCGTCTGCACATAGCCGTGCTCTTTGGCGAAGGCCTTGGTGTCGTCCATATAGGTGCGGATGCCGGGGAAGCGTTCGAAGTAACGGTCGATAAAGCCCTGCGCCTCGGCCCGTGGAATGCGCAGGTTGCGCGCGAGGCCGAAGCCGGAGATGCCGTAGATCACACCGAAGTTGATCGCCTTGGCGTTGCGGCGAATTTCCGGGGTCATCTGATCCATCGGCACGTCAAACATCTCGGACGCTGTCATGGCGTGGATGTCGTCGCCGCGGGCAAAGGCTTCCTTCAGCGCGTCGATCTGCGCGATATGCGCAAGGATGCGCAGCTCGATCTGGCTGTAGTCCAGCGCCACCAGCACTTTGCCCTCGGGGGCGACGAAAGCCTCACGAATGCGGCGGCCTTCTTCGGAGCGGATCGGGATGTTTTGTAGGTTCGGATCGGTGGAGGCCAGACGCCCCGTCGCCGCGCCCGCGATGGAATAGCAGGTGTGCACCCGGCCCGTGTCGGCGTTCACATGGTCTTGCAGCGCGTCGGTATAGGTCGACTTCAGTTTGGACAGTTGCCGCCAGTCCAGCACCCGACGGGCGAGGTCATGTTCGGTGGCCAGATCCTCCAGCACATCCGCGCCGGTGGAATATTTGCCGGTCTTGCCCTTTTTGCCGCCCTCAAGCCCCATCTTGCCAAACAGGATTTCACCCAGCTGCGCGGGGGAGCCGACGTTGAACGTCTCTCCGGCCAGCTCGTGAATATCAGCCTCTAGCCCCGCCATTTTCTGGGCGAAAGCATTGGACATCCGGCTGAGCGTGTCGCGGTCGACGAGTATCCCCGAACGTTCCATCTGGGCCAACACGGGCACCAACGGGCGCTCAAGCGTTTCGTAGACTTTGGTCACTTCGGCGCGGTGCAGCTGCGGCTTGAAGAGTTTCCACAGGCGCAGGGTGACATCGGCGTCTTCGGCGGCATAGGGCACCGCGTCTTCCATCGGCACCTTGTCAAAAGTCACGGCAGATTTGCCGCTGCCCAATAGCGGTTTAATCGGCAGGGGCGTGTGGCCGAGGTAACGTTCCGAGAGCGTGTCCATCCCATGCCCGTGCAGGCCTGCGTGCATCGCGTAGGACATCAGCATAGTGTCGTCGGTGGGTGCTACGGTGATGCCGAGTTGGGCAAAGATTTTGCCGTCGTATTTCATGTTTTGCCCGATTTTCAGGATCGCAGGATCCTCCAGCATCGGGGTCAGCAGTTGCAGCGCTTCCTCAATCGGCATCTGGCCGGGCGCGAGGTCATCGGAGCCGAACAGGTCATCGCTGCGGCTGGCCTTGTGGGTCAGCGGGATATAGCAGGCCTGCCCGGCCTCAACCGACAGCGACACGCCGACCAGTTCGGCGGTCATCTCGTTCAGGCCGGTGGTTTCCGTATCGACAGCGACATAGCCGACCTCATAAATCCGGTCGAGCCAAACGCGCAGCGCCTCGGCGTCGCTGACCTGCTCATATTTGCTGTGGTCGAAGGGCACATCCGCGACCTGCGGTGCGTCGGCCACGGCAGGCGCTGGCGCGTCGGGGATGGCGGGGGCTTCGCGGCCCAGCACTTCGGCCACGCGTTTTGACAGGGTGCGGAATTCCATCTCAGACAGGAAGCCGAGCAGGCGGTCGGCATCGGGGTCGCGCACTTCGAGGTCGTCGATGGTGAAGTCGATGGGCGTGTTTTCATCGAGCAGCACGAGGCTGCGGCTCAGGCGGATTTGTTCGGCATGGTCGATCAGGGTCTGGCGGCGTTTGGGCTGTTTGATCTCGCTCGCGCGTTCCAGCAGCGCATCCAGATCGCCGTATTCGTTGATCAGCAGCGCCGCTGTCTTGATGCCGATGCCGGGCGCGCCGGGCACGTTGTCGACCGAATCGCCCGCCAGCGCCTGCACATCCACCACGCGGTCAGGGTAGACACCGAACTTCTCGAAGACGCCATCGCGGTCGATGGTCTTGTTCTTCATCGCGTCCAGCATTTCCACGCCGTCGCCGACAAGCTGCATCAGGTCTTTGTCAGAGCTGATGATCGTGCAACGCCCCCCGGCGGCGCGGGCCTGTACGGCGAGGGTGGCGATGATGTCATCCGCCTCATAGCCCTCAAGCTCTTTGCAGGCGATGTTGAACGCCTCGGTCGCGGTACGGGTCAGCGGGATCTGCGGGCGCAGGTCTTCGGGCATGGCCTCGCGGTTGGCCTTGTACTGGTCGTACATGTCATTGCGGAAAGTGTGGCTGCCCTTGTCGAAGATCACGGCAACATGCGTGGGCGCGTTGGGGCCGGTGTTGCCCTCAACATAGCGGTGCAGCATGTTGCAAAACCCAGCCACGGCGCCGATGGGCATGCCGTCGGATTTGCGCGTCAGCGGTGGCAGGGCGTGATAGGCGCGAAAGATGAAGGCCGAGCCGTCGATCAGATGCAGGTGGTGGCCTTTGCCGAATGTCATATGAATGCTCCGCTGGATTGGCGACCCTTTTGCCACGAAGCATGGCCCACGGCCAGACGCCAATGCGCCGCGCGGGCAGGTTCGTGCCGTCGGTTCAGGTGTTCAGGTGAGGGCCGGGAAGGCTCAGACTTTGCCTTCGAAATCCGTATGGACGAATTTACAGTCGCAATAGCCGCATTCGACCCAGCCGCGATCTTGGGGGATTTGCAGCCAGACGCGCGGATGGCCAAGCGCGCCTTCGCTGCCGTCGCAGGCCACGCGCCAAGTGTTCACGATGCGGGTTTCGGGCGCTTGCAGGGTCATGGAGTTGGTCCTCGGCTCAGGCGAAAGTTGCCACTCGTTATGACCAAAGCAGGCGCGCGGGGCAAGGGCTCTGCGCGGGAATGGGAGGCTTGTGCACAAAGTGGTTCAAGTGCCAGCCCACAAGGGGTAAAAGGCGCTGAACAGCCACCAAGCCGGAGCAACAGTCTGATGAGCGCCCCCAAACCTGTCGTATTGTGCATCCTTGACGGTTGGGGCCTCAGCGAGGTGCCCGAGGGCAACGCCCCCCTGCTGGCCAAGACGCCGAATTTTGACCGGATCATGCAAGCGGGACCAAAGGCGCAGCTGATCACCCATGGCCCCGACGTGGGCCTGCCGCGCGGGCAGATGGGCAATTCCGAGGTTGGCCACACCAATATCGGCGCGGGCCGGGTGGTGGCGATGGATCTGGGGCAGATTGATTTGGCGATCGAAGAAGGCAGCTTTGCCGAGAATGCGCGGCTGCGGGGTTTTATCGCCAAACTCAAGGAAACCGGCGGCACGGCGCATCTGATGGGCGTCGTCTCGGACGGGGGGGTGCATGGGCATCTGAGCCATATGGTCGCCGCCGCCCGCGCGCTGGATGCGGCGGGACTGCCGGTGGTGATCCATGCGGTGACAGATGGGCGCGACGTGGCACCGTCTTCAGCGCTTGGCTATTTCGAGACGCTGGAGGCGGCGCTGCCCGAAGGCGTCAGGATCGTCACCGTGACAGGGCGCTATTTCGCGATGGACCGCGACAACCGTTGGGACCGGGTGGGCAAGGCTTCGGCGGCAATTCTGCGCGGCGAAGGGCAGGCGTTTCCCGATGCCCGCGCAGCGGTGCAGGCCGCCTACGGGCGGGGCGAGACGGATGAGTTCTTTGCCGCCAGTGTGATCGACGGCTATGCGGGGGCGGCGACGGGCGACGGGCTCTTCTGCCTTAACTTCCGCGCCGATCGCGCGCGCGAGATCATGGCGGCCTTGGGCGATCCGGGGTTCGACGCCTATGACACCGGCCCGCGCCCCGATTGGGCGGCGCTGATGGGCATGGCGGAATATTCCAAAGACCACGCCGCCTATATGACCACGATGTATCCCAAGCCGGACATCAAAAACACGCTGGGGGATTGGGTGGCGCAACAGGGGCTGCGGCAGTTCCGTTTGGCCGAGACCGAGAAATATCCCCATGTGACCTTTTTCCTCAACGGGGGTGTCGAAACCCCGGCGACGGGCGAAGACCGCAACATGCCCAAGTCGCCCGATGTCGCGACCTATGACATGCAGCCCGAGATGTCCTGCGCCGAGGTGACGGATCAGTTCGTGCAGGCGATCGAGGCGGGCTATGACCTGATCGTGGTGAATTACGCCAACCCCGATATGGTCGGCCATACCGGTGATCTTGAGGCAGCGATTGCGGCTTGCGAAGCGGTGGACGCGGGCCTTGGCCGGGTGCTCAAGGCGCTGGAAAAGGCGGGCGGCGCGATGATCGTTACGGCGGATCACGGCAATTGCGAGATGATGATCGACCCCGAGACAGGCGGCGCGCATACGGCGCATACGCTTAACCCTGTGCCGGTGGTGGCGGTGGGCGCGCCCGAAGGGACCGCCCTGCGCGACGGGCGTCTGGCCGATCTGGCACCGACGGTGCTGGAGTTGATAGGCCTGCCGCAGCCCGAAGAAATGACCGGGAAAAGCCTGCTGACATGAAGCATTTCGCCGCGGCTGTTGTTTTTGCCTGCCTGCCCCTGATGGCACAGGCGCAGGCCGATGAGGCCGCCGCGGAGGCACGCGCGGCCGCGACCGCGTTGGAGGCGGCAGGGGCGCGGCTCGATCAAGCCGATGGCGCGCGCGACCGGGTGCAGGCGCTGACCGAAACGATTCAGGCGTTTGAGGCGGGGCTTGCCGCGATGCGGGCAGGGCTGCGTCAGGCGGCGATCAACGAGGCACAGCTTAGCCGCAAGCTACAGGCGCGCGAGGGCGAGGTGGCGCAGTTCTTGGGCGTTTTGCAAAGCATCGGCGGTGATCCGTCGCCCGTGGTGCTGCTGCACCCCGATGGCCCGATGGGTACTGCGCGTGCCGGGATGTTGCTGGCGGAATTGACGCCCGCGCTCAACGCCCGCGCCGATGCACTGCGCCAAGACTACGAAGACATCAAAACCCTGCGTGCCTTGCAGACCGATGCGGCACAGCGCTTGCAAGAGGGGCTGACCGAAGTGCAGCGCGCCCGCACCGCGCTCAATCAGGCGATGGCCAACCGTACCGATCTGCCCACGCGCTTTACCGAAGACCCGGTGCGCACCGCGATCCTGATTGCCTCGACCGAGACATTGGATGGCTTTGCCAGTGGCCTGTCCGAGATCACCACCGGCGCGGAAGAACCCGCCCCGGTGAACCTTGACGGTCAGGTGGGCGAGCTGCCCTTGCCCGCCCAAGGTTTGGTGCTGCGCAAGGCGGGAGAGACGGATTCGGCTGGGGTCACACGGCCCGGCATGATCCTTGCCACCCGCCCCCGCGCCATCGTCACCAGCCCCGCGGCGGCGACGATCCGCTACGTGGGTCCGTTGCTGGATCTGGGCAATGTCGTGATCCTTGAGCCGCAGGTTGACACGCTGTTTGTGCTGGCGGGGCTGGATATCGTTTACGGCCAAGCCGGGCAGGTGATTGCCGGTGGCACGCCCATCGGGTTGATGGGCGGGCCGGAAAGCGGCACAAGTTCCCAGATGTCACCAAATGGTGAAGGCACTGGCACTGACCGGACGGAAACGCTCTATATAGAAGTCAGGCAAGACAACACACCTCAGGACCCGGCAGACTGGTTCCGCACCGACAAGGATGGATAGCAGATGAAGAAATTCGTGATGGCAGCCGTTGCAGGCACGGTCGCGGGGGTGGTGGCAACCACTCAGATCGCCGGACCGCTGCTGGCGCAAGAGGCCGAGAAGACGACAAATGTTTACGAACAGCTTGATCTTTTCGGAGATATTTTCGAACGCATCCGCGCGCAATATGTCGAAGATGTCGACCCCGGTGACCTGATCGAAGCCGCCATCAACGGTATGCTGACCTCGCTTGATCCGCATTCGTCCTACCTGTCGCCCAAGGACGCCGAAAAGATGCGCGAGCAGACGCGCGGCGAATTCGGGGGTTTGGGCATCGAGGTTACCCAAGAAGAGGGTTTCGTCAAAGTCGTCTCGCCCATTGATGGCACCCCTGCTGCTGAGGCCGGGATTGAGGCGGGGGATTTCATCACCCATGTCGATGGTGAAAGCCTGTTGGGTCTTGGCCTCGACGACGCGGTCGAGATGATGCGCGGGCCGGTGGGGTCAGAGATCCTCATCACCGTGGTGCGCGAAGGGGAGCCCGAGCCCTTCGACGTTTCCATCGTGCGCGACACAATCCAGCTGACCGCCGTGCGCGCCCGGACCGTGGGCAACACCGCCGTGCTGCGTCTGACAACGTTCAACGAACAGACCTATCCCAAGATGAAAGAGGGTCTGGAGCAGCAGATCGAAGACGCGGGTGGCATGGAGAATATCAACGGCATCGTCATTGATATGCGCAACAACCCCGGCGGCTTGCTCAATCAGGCGATTGCCGTGTCGGATGCCTTCCTCGAAGAAGGGGAAATCGTCAGCACCCGTGGCCGCGACATCGAAGATGGTGACCGGGTGAATGCCACGCCGGGTGATCTGGCGATGGGCAAACCGATTGTGGTGCTGATCAACGGCGGCTCTGCCTCGGCCTCGGAAATCGTCGCGGGGGCCTTGCAGGACCACCGCCGCGCCATCGTCATCGGCACCAAGAGTTTCGGCAAAGGGTCGGTTCAGACCGTCATGCCACTGCGCGGCGACGGGGCCATGCGCCTGACCACGGCGCGCTACTACACGCCTTCGGGCCGGTCGATCCAAGCGCTTGGCGTATCGCCTGACATCGTTGTGGCCCAGCCCCCAGCCGCACCGGAGACCGAGGAAGACGAAGCATTGTCGGCACGCCCCCTCCGCTCCGAAGCCGACCTGCGCGGGCGGTTGAACAATGACAGCCTGACCGACGATCAGATCAAACAGATCGAGGACGACCGCGAAAAGGCCCGCAAGGCGGCTGAGCTGCGTGAAGAGGATTACCAACTGGCCTATGCCATCGACATCCTCAAGGGTCTGTCGGCTTTGGGCCCGAACGAGTAAAATATCGTAAACAAGATGCAAAAAGCCCCGCTGGAGACAGCGGGGCTTTTTGTTTGGGGCCGGTCCGTTGGCGGTGGGGCGGGGCAGGACCTAGAGCGCGCCGCGTTCCGATTGCAGTGCGGGGCGGCGCCCGCCTTACCCCGTTTCGCGGCAATGCCGCCGAAAGGCGCGTTTGAGCATGTCGAGTTCGGCCCGCAGCAGGTCCATCTCGGCCCGAATGTCATCGCCAAGCGCTTCATCCGCGATCAGTGTCACATGACCCAAGAGCGCCCCGCTGGTCTTTTCGGTGATAACGAGGGTCTGCACCCCATCGGCAATCGCCTCGGGTGGGAGGGCGAAGGAGAGGTGCCAGCGCCCCTCGGTCCCTTCGGCTTCCAGTGTCACCTCTGCCACCCCTTTGCCTTCATGCGTCACGCTGATCTGCGGGGTGTCGGTGCCGTCCTGGGCGGTCAGCACGCCGTGCCAGATGCCTTGGCGCAATACAGTCTTGGTCAGGTCAAAGTGGCTCATGACGGGGTCCTAGATCTGGGCGCGGGGGCGGCGCGAGAAAGTGAGGTCGCGCAGCACGACTTGGTTCATGTCCGGCCCCTCAAAAATAAGGTCGATCCATGCCGCCTCGATCCGCTTTTCGTTGAGCTTGCTATAGGCCAGATCGAATTCGACGCTGATGTTTTCCTGACCAACGGGCAGTTCGCGGACGATCTGTTCGGTGTTCGGACCATGGCGGATGTTGAGCCGGGCAAAGATCTCAAGCGGGTGTTCCAATTGCACGATCGTATCCATGCGGATCAGGTGGCGGCGTTTCAATCCGGTGATGGCGTCGGTGGGCAGGTTAATCACCAGCGACAGGAAAGACCCATCAAATTTGAAGACATCGAGTTGCAGCCCATAGGGGGCCAAATCGGCCTCGCGCAGGTTGCGCAACTGGCGCAGGGTCAGTTCCGATTGCGCGCAATCGTGGAATAGGGTCACTTCCTCGCCCAGTGTCGATTTGGTTTCGACCGACGACATCCCCGGCGTGGCAAGCGGGCCGCGCCAAAGCTCGGGCCGCCATGCCCAATCGGCGTTATGCGGTTTCGGAAAGCCGCTGGCGCCAATCGCGGGCAGGGCGAGGCGGTCTTCTGCGCGGTGAATCAGACGATCCAGTTGGGCGCGCAGCAGCCGGGCGCGGCTGCGTTGGCGGCGCAGGGTGGCAAGATCGACCGTGGCGGCCTTGCGAGCCGCATCGGCCCAACGTTGCAGCGCGCGGGCATAGAGCTTGCTCTCCAGATAGCCGCTGGGGAAGTTGACCATGAACCTGCGCCTCTCGTTTTGTCGCAGTCTATGCAAGGCGGGCATTTCGTTCAAATGAATAGCCCCCGTGATTGTTTCCGGGGGCGGGCAGTGTTGCCAATTTGGAAACAACGGGCGGGTCAGCTGCCCGCGGCGGCACTCTTCGCGCTTTTGCTGTGGCTTTGTCGGATCAGGTCTGCGACCAGTGCGCGGCCCTCTTCGGAAATGGCGCGGCTTTGCGGTGCGCCGTACAGGGTGACGCTGGCGACATGGCCGCCGATCCGTGCCATGCCGCGCCAGTGGCGGGGCGACATGCCCTCGGCGGGCACCGGCCCTTGGGCCACAAAAATCGTTGCGCCTTCAATGCTGCCGGCCTCTTGCAGCTGGCTCAGGCCAGTGGCCTCGGCGACCTGTTGCGGGGTGGGTAGAGGGGCTTCTGCCTCGGCCTCGATCAGCGCCAGCGTTAGGATGCCACGCGGCGCGGCGGTGACCACATCCGGTAGGCCAAGCGCATCGCAGCGCGCCATCAGGGCAAAGCGGCGTTTGAGGCTTTTGGGGTCGATGCAATAGCCCTGCGGGGGCACCACCTGCACCGCGCCCCCGGCAAGCGCCGTTTGCCGCAGGGGTTTGTCGGGCGCGCCGGTGCCGCCGCCAAAGGAAAAACCCTGACCGCCTTCGCAGGCGGACAGGGTGAGCATAGCAAGTGCCGCAAGAGGGCGCTTAGAGGTCCATGTAATCATGGGTCTCGGCCTGAGCGCCCGGATGTGTCACGGCACCAAGGTAGGTGGGGCCGACAAGCTTGGCATATTTCCACAGCGCGCCGCTTTGGTAGTTCGTCGCACGGGGGCCAGCCCAGCCTTTGCGGCGCTCGGCTAGTTCATCCTCGCTCAGATCGACGCTGATGCTGCCGGTGATGGCATCAAGGGTGATCATGTCGCCGTTTTTCAGCAGCGCAATCGGCCCGCCGTGCGCGGCCTCTGGCCCCACGTGACCGACGCAGAAACCGCGCGTCGCACCCGAGAAACGGCCATCGGTGATCAGCGCCACCTTTTTGCCCATGCCCTGACCGGAAAGCGCCGCCGTGGTCGCCAGCATCTCGCGCATGCCGGGGCCGCCTGCGGGGCCTTCGTTGCGGATCACGAAAACGTCGCCTTCGGAATAGGCGCGGTTTTGCACGGCTTCAAAGGCGTCCTGCTCGCATTCGAACACCAGTGCCGGGCCGGTGAAAACGATGTCTTCTTCCGACATGCCCGCGATTTTCACGATGGCGCCTTCGGGGGCAAGGTTGCCTTTGAGGCCGACAACACCGCCGGTCTTGCTGATCGGATTGGCGACCGAGTGGATCACCTTGCCGTCTGCTTCGCGGGTCACTTGATCCAACACTTCGCCCATCGAGTATCCGGTGGCGGTCATGCAGTCTTCGTGAATAAGGCCCGCTTTGCGCAACTCATTCATCACCACCGGCACGCCGCCCGCATCGTAAAGATCTTTGGCCACATAAGCGCCGCCCGGTTTCATATCGACGAAATAGGGCGTGTCGCGGAAGATCTCGCAAACGTCTTCGAGGTAGAACTCGATCCCGGCTTCATGGGCCATGGCGGGCAGGTGCAGGCCCGCGTTGGTCGAGCCGCCGGTGCAGGCCACGATGCGCGCTGCGTTCTCGAAGGCTTCGCGGGTGCAGATGTCACGCGCGCGGATGTTCTTTTCGATCAGGTTCATCACCGCCGCCCCCGAGGCTTCGGCATAGGCGTCACGGCTCTCATAGGGCGCTGGCATGCCCGAAGAGTTCGGCAGCGCGAGGCCGATGGCCTCCGACACGCAGGCCATGGTGTTTGCGGTGAACTGGCCGCCGCAAGCACCCGCCGATGGGCAAGCCACGCGCTCAAGCACGTCCAAAGCGGCCTGCGACATGGAGCCGTTCTGGAAGCGGCCCACGGCTTCGAACATGTCCTGCACGGTCAGGTCACGGCTGGCGAAATCCTCGGGCACATCGGCCCCGGCAGGCGCTTTGCCCGGCAGGATCGACCCGCCATAGAGGAAGACCGACGGCACGTTGAGCCGCAGCATGGCCATCATCATCCCCGGCAGCGACTTGTCACAGCCCGCCAGACCCACGATCGCGTCATAGCAATGGCCGCGCATGGTCAGCTCAACAGTGTCGGCAATCGCCTCACGCGAGGCCAGCGAGGAACGCATGCCCTCATGGCCCATCGCAATGCCATCGGTGACGGTGATGGTGGTGAATTCGCGCGGGGTGCCCTGTTCGGAATGCACGCCTACTTTTACAGCCTGCGCCTGACGGTTCAGCGCGATGTTACAGGGGGCTGCTTCGTTCCAGCAGGTGGCGACGCCCACCAACGGCTGGTGAATCTCTTCTTCGGTCATGCCCATGGCATAGTAGTAAGACCGGTGCGGCGCGCGGGCCGGGCCTTCGGTCACGTGGCGGCTGGGCAGCCGGGATTTGTCGAAGCGGGGCGTGGTGGACATCGGTGGGCTCCTTGAAACGTCTTGAATGGAATAGAGGGGCAGGGGCGGTGCTGCAAGGCTTTGGCGCGTATGAGGCGGGGGAACTGTTGTATCGCAGCGTGTTAGGGCATAGGTTCTGACCTTCTGACGCGGTCGGTTTGACCTGCCCGCAAGCGTGAAAGCCTGGCATATGCTCTGCAAGAACCACCCTCGATCCGACCTGCGCCTCCTATGACGTGGCGGCCCGATTACAGCGCCCATGCGGCCTTCGTCGCGCCCGCACGCGCCTCATCGGCGCTTTGGCGGTTTTTCTTGGGGTTGTTCGTGGCGGTGGTGGCCTATGTCGCGCTGAACGAGCTTTATTTTCAGACGGTCTATGCGCTGGCAGGCACGGCGGCGGCATCGCTGCATGGCAACCTGCTTGAAGGGGCCACGCCGCAGGCCATGTATCTGCTGCTGTTCAGCTTTGGGACCATGGCGATGGCGGTCGGTGTGACTGTGCGGGTCGTACACCGGCGCAGCGCGGGCAGCTTGCTGGGCGTGCCGGGGCGGCTTTGGCCGAGTTTTCGCGCGGTGTCCCTTGCTATGCTGGCCCTTGGGGCGGTGCTGCTGGTCCTGCCGCCGTGGGACATGGGCGGCGAACTGACGCCGAACCTGCCGCTTGGCCGCTGGCTGCTGCTTTTGCCACTGTCGCTGCTGGCGGTGTTGGTGCAGGTCAGCGCCGAAGAGATCGTCTTTCGCGGCTATGTACAGCAGCAACTGGCGGCACGGTTTCGCTCGCCGCTGATCTGGATGGTCCTGCCCTCGGCGCTTTTCGCGCTTGGTCACTACCTGCCTGCCGAGGCGGGGGAGAATGCGCTGATGGTGGCGCTCTGGGCTGGGGTCTTCGGCATCCTGATGGCTGACCTTACTGCGCGCTCCGGCTCGCTTGGGCCCGCCATCGCGGTGCATCTGTGGAACAATGTCTCTGCCATTCTCATTGTCTCTCTGCCGGATGATCTTTCGGGGCTGGCGCTTTATCTGACGCCGTTTTCGATGGATGACGCGGCGGCGTTGCGGACTTGGTTGCCGGTGGATTTCGCGTTGATGTTGGTGTCGTGGCTCGCGGCAAGGCTGGCGATACGCCGCTGATTGCAATTTCCCCATGCGGGGATTATCTGGAACGGAACCACAGCAGAGGCCTGCCAATGAACTGGATCACAAACTACGTCCGTCCGCGTATCAACTCGATCTTCTCGCGCCGCGAGACGCCGGACAACCTGTGGACCAAGTGTAACGAATGCGGCACCATGCTGTTTCACCGCGAGTTGGCGGATAATCTGAACGTCTGCACCAACTGCGGCCATCACATGCACATCAGCCCGCGCGAGCGGTTCAAGGCGCTGTTCGACGGTGGCATCTTTACCGAGGTGAAGGTCCCTGCACCCACGCCCGACCCGCTGCATTTCAAGGATCAGAAACGCTATCCCGACCGGATGAAGGCCGCGCAAAAGCAGACGGGTGAACATGAAGCCATGCTCGTGGTTACGGGTGAGATTGGCCGCACGCCGATTGTGTCCTGCGCGCAAGACTTTTCGTTCATGGGTGGTTCCATGGGCATGTATGTCGGCAATGCGATCATTGCCGCCGCTGAAGAAGCCGTGAAGCTGAAGCGCCCGCTGGTGCTGTTCTCCGCCGCCGGTGGCGCGCGGATGCAAGAAGGTATCCTGAGCCTGATGCAGATGCCGCGCACCACGGTCGCTGTGCAGATGCTGAAAGAGGCGGGCCTGCCCTATATCGTTGTGCTGACCCATCCCACAACCGGCGGCGTCACCGCGTCCTATGCGATGTTGGGCGACGTGCAGATTGCCGAGCCGAACGCGCTGATCTGCTTTGCCGGGCCGCGTGTGATCGAACAGACCATCCGTGAAAAACTGCCCGAGGGCTTTCAGCGGGCGGAATATCTGCTCGACCATGGGATGCTCGACCGGGTGACCAAGCGGACCGAGATGCGTGATGAATTGATCACCATTACCCGCATGCTGATGGGCCTGCCGCCCGCCGTGCGCGGTGACCTGCCCGCGCCCGAAGAAGTGGAGGTGGCCGAGGCCGCCGCCGCCGTTCAGGCCGCAGCGGAGTTGCCCGCCGACACGCCCAAGAAGAAATGAGCACGCCTTCATCGGATGTCATCCTTGAACGGATGATGGCGCTGCACCCCAAGATCATCGATCTGACGCTTGACCGGATGTGGCGGCTGCTGGAGGCATTGGGCAACCCCCAAAACAACCTGCCGCCGGTGATCCACATTGCGGGCACCAATGGCAAAGGGTCGACCCAAGCGATGATTCGCGCGGGGCTAGAGGCGGCGGGCAAGACGGTGCACGCCTATACCTCACCCCATCTGGCGCGGTTTCATGAGCGTATCCGCGTTGCAGGGCAGTTGATCTCAGAGCCCGATCTGGCGGCCGTGTTAGATGAATGCCACGCCGCCAATGGCGGCGGAGAGATCACCTATTTCGAGATCACCACCTGCGCCGCCATCCTCGCTTTTTCGCGCAGCAGAGCCGATTACACGCTGCTGGAGGTGGGGCTAGGCGGGCGCTTGGATGCGACAAATGTGATCGACCCGGCGCTGACCGTGATCACCCCGGTGTCGGTCGATCATCAGCAGTATTTGGGCGAAACGCTGGCCGAAATCGCGGGCGAGAAGGCTGGCATTATCAAGCGTCTTGTGCCCTGTGTGGTCGGCCCGCAGCAAGACCCCGCGCTTGAGGTGATCGAAGACCGCGCCGCGAAACTGGGCGCGCCGCTTTTGGCCTATGGCCAGCAATGGCATGTCGCGCCCGAAGCAGGGCGCATGGTCTATCAAGATGAGCGCGGCTTGCTTGATCTGCCGCGCCCCAATCTGCCCGGCGACCATCAGATCATGAACGCGGGGGCCGCGCTGGCGGCGCTGCGCCAGCTTGGGATCGATGCAGAGGCTTGCGAGGCTGCAGTGACGCAGGCGCAGTGGCCCGCGCGGATGCAGCGGCTGTCAGAGGGGCCGCTGGCCCGCATGGCACCCGAGGGTGAGCTTTGGCTGGACGGCGGGCACAACCCCGCCGCAGGCGTGGCGCTGGCCGCGACGCTGGCCGCTTTGCCGAAACGCCCGACGCATCTAATCTGCGGCATGTTGAACACCAAGGATATCGCCGGATACTTGCGCCCCTTGGCGGCAGAGGCGGCAAGTCTGACCGCCGTGTCGATCCCCGGCGAGGCGGCGACCCTACCTGCCGAGGCGACGGCCAAAGTGGCGCGTGATGTCGGGTTCGAGACCGCCGAGGCCGAGAATGTCACCGCGGCGCTCAAGGCGATCATCGCCCGCGAACCCCATGCGCGTGTGCTGATCTGCGGCTCACTCTACCTTGCCGGTAGCGTGTTGCGTGAAAACGTCTAGTTAACCATATTTGGGTGTACCGCTGCTGCGAAGTGCAGATGTGGTGTATCTTGGTCTTAGGAAGTCTCCCCTTTCGAATTTGACCGAGGTGTCCCCATGCGCAATTTCAGCCAGTCCGCGCGTCACGATCAGGACGATGCACGGAAATATCAATTTATCTTCATGGCCATAGGTGTCGCCATCATCGCAGGCGGCCTGTGGTGGCTTTATGAAGTCGAGCGGCCTTATCACCCGATTTTGCAGGGCAATGACCTGCATATGCAGCCGGTAAGTGATTCCTGATTTGGCGGCAGGGGGCGGTCAGCGCCCCCAGTCTTCCCCCTGCATTTCGCGCAGTCTGGAGGCTGTGCGCTCGAACTCAAAGGTGCCTTCGCCTTCGAGATAGAGCATTTCCGGCGCGGCGGCGGCAGAGCAGATCAGCCGCACCTTCGCCTCATAAAGCGCGTCGATGAGCGTGACAAAGCGCTTGGCCTCGTTAAAGTTCGAGCGGCCGAGGGTGGGGATGTTGTCCAGCAGTAGCACCCGCACGGCCTGCGCCAGCGCGAGGTAATCCGCGGCCCCCAAGGGCTGCCCGCAAAGCGCGTGGAAACCGGCGCGGGCCATGCCGTTGTGAAAGGCCGGGATCACCACTTCGCGGCCCTTGACGTGAAGGGTCAGCGGCTCGCCCTTTGTGCCTGCCAGATCGTCCCAAACCGCATTCATCGCGGCGCGGCTCTCGGCGTTGACGGGGGTGAAATAGACCTGCGACCCGGCCAGCCGATCTTGGCGGTAGTCGGTCGGGCTGGCAAGTTCATGCACCACCATGCGCTCTTTGATGAGGTCGATGAAAGGGACAAACACCTCGCGGTTGATGCCGTTTTTATACAGGTCATCGGGCAGGCGGTTGGAGGTGGTGACGACCACGACCCCGGCGGCAAAAAGCGCCTCGAACAGGCGGCCCACGATCATCGCGTCGGTGATGTCGGTGATCTGCATCTCGTCGAAAGCGAGCAGGCGCACGCTGTCGGCCACATCGCGGGCAACGGGCGCGATGGCGTCATCCACGCCGGTCTTGCGGACCTCATGCATGGCGTTGTGGATTTCCTGCATGAAGGCGTGGAAATGCACCCGGCGCGCGGGCACGTCGGGCAGATGCGCCACGAACATGTCCATCAGCATCGACTTGCCGCGCCCCACGCCACCCCAGAGGTACAGCCCCTTGGGCGGTTCGGGCGCCTTGCGAAAGAAGCTTTTCTTCGGGGGGTTGGCCAGCGCATCGCGGATGCGGTCAAACTCCGCCATGACGGTTTCTTGGGCCGGGTCGGCCTGTAGCTTGCCCTCGGCGACAAGCCGGGCATAGGTTTCGCGCATATTGCTCATGGCGGGAGAGATAGCGTGCTGGTGGGGGAGAGGAAAGGTGGTCTTGTGTGGCAGAGTGCGTAGCAACTGAGGGCCATCGGCTGCCCGCGGGTCGGCGATCCGCGGCAGGTCGCTGCCACTTTATGGCTCAACCATGATGTGCGTTTGCCAAGTCTCACCTAGCCGTACTAAATCGCCTACCCGTCCGGGCGGGCAGGCGATGGCCCGGCGCCTGCGGCTTGATTCCGGGCCGAGTGTGTTTACCAGTCCGTCGGCCCCTTCTCGGCAAATTCATGCACGAGGAAGTCGATGAACGCCCGCACCTTCGGCTGGGTGAACCGGCCCGGAGGATAGACGGCGTAGATGCCTTGGGTTTCCAGCGGCAGTTCGGGGATGGCATCCTCGACCAACCCTTTCTCCATCGCATCGGCGTAAAGAAAGCTCGGCAGATAGGCGATCCCCAGTCCCGAAATCGCGGCGTTCAAAAGGCTCTGCCCGTCATTGACCGACAGCCAGCCCGCCGTGCGGACCTGCCGCTTTTCACCCGAAGGTGCGGTCAGTTTCCACACATTGCCAGACGACTGGTTCGAGTAATGCAGCAGCTTGTGATTGTTCAGATCATCGATCTTTTCCGGCCGCCCGTACTGCTCGAAATACTTCGGGCTGGCGATCATGCGTTTGGTCGTCTCGGTCAGCTTGCGCGCGCGCAGGGTGCTGTCCTCCAACTCTCCGATGCGCACGGCCATGTCGAACCCTTCCGAGATCAGCTCAACGTAACGGTTGTTCAGCACCATGTTCACCGTGATGTCGGGAAAGTCCTGCAAGAACTCCGACAAAGCGGGCGACAGGTGATTGACGCCGAAATCCGTCGCCACCGAAATCCGCAACAGCCCCGAGGGCGCGGATTGCATCGAGGTGACCAGCGCATCGGCCTCGCCTGCGTCGTTCAGCACGCGGCGGGCGCGGTCGTAATAGGCCAGCCCGATCTCCGTGGGCGACACGCGGCGGGTGGTACGGTTAAGCAACCGCGCCCCCAAGCGGGCCTCAAGTGAGGATACATGCTTTGAGACGGCGGATTTCGAGATCCCCATCTTCTTGGCAGCATCTGTAAAGCCGCCTTGATCCACCACTGTGGCAAACGCTTCCATTTCCGTAAGGCGGTCCATTGCCTGTCCCTTCGCATTGATCTTGTTGCCCTCAGGTATGGGCGGCAATTCAGGCAGGATCGGGGCAGAGGCAAGACAGTCCCGTGGTCTTTGCAGGGATCGTTCATGGCATGGAAACGGCAGAACAATCCGTTTCCGAGGGGCTTACAGCCAGCGCAGCCATTTCAGAACCGCCAGCATGAGCGCGGCGAGGCCCACCATGGCAAGGCAAAGGACGGCAAAGGCGCGCGGATCGTCCACGCCGGGCATCCCGCCGACGTTCACGCCGAAAAGCCCGGTCAGAAACCCCAGCGGCAGGAACACGGCGGCGGCGATCGACAGCACATAGCCATGGCGCGCTTGGCGTTGGGCGACTTGGTTGTCGTGTTCGTCCTGTACCGTGACAATGCGCTCTTGCAGGGCGTCCAGTTCCTCCACCACGATGGCGGTGCGGTTGGCCAACTCGCGCAGCTTCATCGAATCGACATTCGGGATCAGCGGCAGGTCTAGGTCCGCCAACCGTTCCAACGCGCTGCGCTGCGGGGCGAGGTAGCGTTCGAGTTTGATCGTGCTGCGGCGGGTGACGGGCAGGTCTTTGGGCGGCGGGGTGCTGAGGTCTTCGAGGTCGGTTTCGTAGAAAGCCGTGCGGTCCGCCAGCCGCGCCACTTCGATCTGCACCCGTGCGGTCAACCTTGAGACCAGCGCTTCGAGGAAGGCCGAAGGCCGGGGCGGGGCGTTGCTCTGGGCGGCCAGCGCGCGCAATTCGTCGATGGCAAAGACCCGGCGCATCCGCACAGTAATCACCACCGCATCCGTCACCCACATCCGGACCGAGACCATCTGGTCGGCCTGCTGCCCTTCGTTCAGGTTGATGCCGCGCAGATTGAGGATCAGACCGTCCTCATATTCATCGCAGCGCGGGCGCGTTTCGGGTTGCAGCAATGCACCCGCCGGGATCTCGGGCAGGTGTTCGGCCAGCCATGGTGCCAGCGCGGGATCGGCCATGTCGAAATGCCACCAACGGTAGCGCGCAGGCCCGGTCAGTTGGGTGTCTTCGGGCACCGTGGTGGTGCCGTCATCAGATATGTCAAAGACGCAGAGGGGCATGGTCACCTATTGGCTGGCAAAAGCGGTCAGGCGATTTAGCGGGTTGCGCGCGCCGGGTGCAAGGGCGCGCGCAGTGCGGGTGCTAAAGGGCAGCAGCCAGACGTGTGCCCTGATTGATCGCGCGTTTCGCGTCGAGTTCTGCGGCCACGTCGGCACCGCCGATCACATGACAGGGGGTGCCGCTGGCCTCTAGGGTGTCGGCAAGACTGCGGTCAGAAAGTTGTCCGGCGCAGAGCACGATGGTGTCGGCCTCGATCAGCGTGGGGTTCTCGCGCGCCTCGCCGAAGGTAATGTGCAGGCCGGACCCGTCGATACTTTCGTAGTTCACGCCCGCGATCATCTTCACGTCGCGCATGGTGAGAGAGGCGCGGTGAATCCAGCCCGTGGTCTTGCCCAAGCCTTTGCCGGGCTTGCTGGTCTTGCGTTGCAGCATGGTGATCTGCCGCGCAGGTGCCGGGGGTTGCGGGCCTTCGGGGGCCAACCCGCTGCGGTGCGCACCCGGATCGGTGACGCCCCATTCGCGCATCCATTCGGGGAGGTTCAACGTGCTGCTCTCGCCGTCGTGCACCAGATGTTCCGACACGTCGAAGCCAATCCCGCCCGCGCCAATCACGGCGACACGCTGGCCGACCTTTGCCGTGCCGTTCAGCACGTCGATGTAGCTGACCACGTTGTCGCCGTCTTGGCCGGGGATTTGTGGGTCACGCGGCACAACGCCGGTGGCGATGATGACCTCGTCGAAGCCGCGAAGCGCGTCCGCCGTGGCCTCGGTCTCAAGCTGCACGGTCACGTCGTGGACCTTGAGCATGGTGCGGTACCAATCGACCAAGCCCCAGAATTCCTCTTTCCCCGCCACTTGCTTGGCGAGGTTGAGTTGCCCGCCGATCTCGCTCGCGCGGTCTATCAAGGTGACCTTATGGCCGCGCTCGGCAGCAGTAATCGCGGCGGACAAGCCCGCAGGGCCAGCACCGACCACGGCCACGGATTTCGCCGCCGCTACCGGTTCGATTCGCAATTCCGTCTCATAGCAGGCGCGCGGGTTTACAAGGCAGGTGGAGATCTTGCCGCCGAAAGTATGGTCGAGGCAGGCTTGGTTGCAGGCGATACAGGGGGCGATCCGCTCAGCCTGACCGGCCTTGGCCTTGGCAAGGAAATCGGCATCGGCCAGCATGGGCCGCGCGAGGCTGACCATATCGGCGCAGCCCTCCGCCAGCACCTCTTCGGCGACCTCGGGCGTGTTGATCCGGTTCGAGGTAATGAGCGGGATGCCCACCTTGCCCATCAGCTTTTTCGTGACCCACGCAAAGGCCGCGCGCGGCACCGAAGTGGCGATGGTGGGGATGCGCGCCTCGTGCCAGCCGATGCCGGTGTTGATGATATTGGCGCCCGCCTTCTCGACCTCTTGGGCCAGTTGCACGACCTCCTCAAAGGTCGATCCGTTGGGGATGAGGTCGATCATCGACAGCCGGTAGATCAGGATGAAATCTTCGCCCACCGTTTCGCGCACCCGGCGCACCACCTCCAGCGGCAGGCGCATGCGGTTTTCATAGGAACCGCCCCAGCGGTCTTCGCGCTTGTTGGTATGGGTGACGAGGAACTGGTTCAGAAAGTAGCCCTCCGAGCCCATGATCTCGACCCCATCATAGCCCGCCTCTCGCGCGCGCAGGGCGCAGGCGGCGATGTCGGCGATCTGTTTCTCGATGCCTTCCTCGTCGAGCTCCTTGGGCGCGAACATGGAGATGGGGGATTTGATCGCGCTTGGGGCCACGCATTCGGGGGTAAAGGCATAGCGGCCCGCGTGGAGAATCTGCATGGCGATCTTGCCGCCCGCTTCATGCACCCGCTGGGTGATGATGCTGTGGTTGTCCACGTCCTTCTGGCTGACCATCATTGCCGCCCCATGGGCCACGGCACCTTCGCGGTTCGGCCCGATGCCGCCGGTGACCATCAGCCCCACATCGCCCCGCGCCCGTGCCGCATAGAACTCCGCCACGCGGTTCCAGTCGCCGGTTTCCTCCAGCCCGGTATGCATCGACCCCATCAGCAAACGGTTCTTCAGCGTGGTAAAACCAAGGTCGAGCGGGGCAAGCAGGTGGGGGTAATCGGACATGGCTTTACCTTTCTGGGTGGGCTGGGTCACTGTGACACCATCGGAAACGGCAGGGCAAGTCACGCGAAACGCCGCGTCATCCGCGCGGCTCACGGCGGGTCAAGACAGAGGTGTTGGATGGGGCTGGGAGGGGTAGCGCTGCGCTCTATGACTGGGTCGAGCAGGCAGCGATTGCCGAAGGGCGAGGCCCGGCTGTCGACCCATGCCAGCCTCCTGATGGCGCGCCCTGCCTTTGAGGCTATGGGCTTTCGTGTTATCGCAGCAGAGCGCATCGCACGGTCAGGTGAATATCTGGACCGCTTTGAAATGGAGAAGATACTGACATGACCCCCGAAGAGATTGCCAAACTGCCCTACCGTGCTTGCGTCGGCGTGATGCTGGTGAATGCTGAGGGCGAGGTCTTTGTCGGCCAGCGGCGCGACCGGGATCAGGACGCTTGGCAGATGCCCCAAGGCGGGGTGGACAAGGGCGAGGCCGCGCCCGATGCGGCCCTGCGCGAGTTGGAGGAAGAGACCGGCATCCCCCGCGATCTGGTGCGGATCGAGGCCGAGACCTCACGCTGGCTGCCCTATGATCTGCCGCATGAACTGGTGCCCAACATCTGGAAAGGGCGCTACCGGGGGCAGGAACAAAAATGGTTCCTCATGCGTTTTCTGGGGCAGGACGATCAGGTCAATATCCAGACGGCCGAACCTGAATTCTCGGAATGGCGTTGGATGCCCGCAGATCAACTGGTCGCGAATATCGTGCCGTTCAAACGCGCGGTATACACGGCAGTTCTTGAAGAGTTTGAGGAGAAGTTATGACACGGATCATCGCCTGCGCCCTCGCCACCTTGGCCCCGCTGCCTGCGCTTGCGCTTAGTTGTCTGCCCCATTCGGTTGAGGCGACCTATCAACGTGCGGCCAAGGCCGAAGAGAGCTATGTCGTGGTGCAGGGGCGTCTGACCTTTGACGCTGCCGCCTTGCCAAAGACCGGCAAAGTCGGGAGCAACCCGCCCGAAGAGACGCCGCTCCGGGCGCAAATCAGCGGCAAGGCGTTGTCGGAAGGGGGCTTTGACGTGCCCTTTGACCAGCCGTTGATGCTCAACGTCCTGTGTTTCGGCCCGTGGTGCGGCTCTGCCGAGGAAGGGGACGTTCTGGCCTTTCTCGAACGCAAACCGGATGGGGCCTATGCACTGGAAAGCAACCCCTGCGGCGGCGACCTCTTTGGTTCGCCGAAGCCTGCAATGGTCGACAAGGTGATCGCTTGTTTCCAAGGGGCAGAGTGCACGCCGGTTCGGTGATCCGGCGGCAGTTTTTACCCTTCGCCGTTCCTACCCTTCGATCAGCGGCACTTGCGGCGCCGCATCGCGCGGCAGCAGGCCGGTCAGGCGCGGATCGTCGTCGATCTCGACCTGACGGCGAACGGGGGTGAAGCCTGAGCGCACATAAAACCCAAGCGCCTGCGGGCTGTCGTTAGTGCAGGTGTGCAGGTGCAGCCGGGTGATCGGCTGTTCCCAGGCCAGGGTGATCGCTTGGTTCATCAGATACCGCCCTGATCCACTGCCAATCAGCGCCGAGGTCAGCCCGAAATAGGCCAGTTCGCAGGTGCCATCTTCGGGGAAGTTCAGCTCTAGCAGCGCCTCGTCCTTGCCATCGCGGGTCAGTGTATAGAAGGCCCGTGCCGGGTCTTGCAGCACCGCGGTGAGAGCTGCGTCATCCAGTTTGAGCCGCCCGTACCAGAGCCAATCCATCCCGACGCGCCGGAAAATGTCGCGAAACCAGTCGAGCGTCGGTGTGACCTTCCGAAAGGTGACTCCCTCTGGCAGGGGCACCTCCCGCAGGCTGGGTTTGGCGTCCATTTCCAAATGGGTCACCACCACCGCAAGTTTGCCGGGGGGAACATCGTGAAAGCCGCTTTCAATCATCAGACCAGCCCTTCGGCCTTGAACAGGGCCATGATGTCAGTCTGGGGGCGGGGGCCGATGTGGCGGATCACCTCGCCTGCGCAGATGTTGCCCATGCGGCCACAGGTCTCCAGATCGCGGCCCGTGGCGAGACCATAGAGGAAGCCCGCCGCGAATTGGTCGCCTGCGCCCGTGGCATCCACCGGCACGACCTTTTCGACCGGCACGTCGACACGTTCCTCGCCCCGCACCAGCGTGACCCCGTCGCCCGACCGGGTGCAGACCACCAGCGGGCAAATCTCGGCGGTTTTGGCCAGCGCGGCTTCGGTATCGTCGGTTTCCCAGAGGGCGCGAATCTCGGCCTCGTTGCCGATGACATAGCCCAGATCGTTCTTGATCAGCGCGAGGAAATCATCGCGGTGACGCTCCACACAGAAGGGATCGGAGATGGCGATCCCCGCCATGCCGCCACCCGCCGTCGCCGCGCGCGCGGCCTCGCGGAATGCGGTTTTGCCGGCACCGTGGTCAAAAAGATAGCCTTCGAGGAACATCAGCTTGGCCTTCTCCGTCACCGCCTGCGGCACATCAGCCGAGGTCAGCCCGGTCGAGATGCCGAGGTAGGTGTTCAGCGACCGCTCCCCATCCGGGGTGACAAAGATCATGCAGCGCGAGGTGGGGTTCTCCCCTTCGGTCACCGGGGCGTTGACGAAATCAATGCCGATGTCGGTCATCGCCTTGGCATAGAACTGGCCCAACTCATCATCGCGCACCCGGCCGATGAAGGCGGTCTTGAGGCCCAGCGCGCCCGCGCCCGCGACGGTATTCGCGACCGAGCCGCCCGGCGTCTGCACCCGGTCTTGCATCGCTGTATAGAGGTCTTCGGCGCGGTCACGTTCGATCAATTGCATGATGCCTTTTTCGATGCCGTTCTCGGCAAGGAATGTGTCATCGGCATGGGAGATCACGTCGACGACGGCGTTGCCGATGCCAACCACTTCGTATTGGGTCATTCTGTCTTGTCCTCGTATTGGCACAGGTCACGGATGATACAGGTGCGGCACAGCGGTTTGCGTGCCTTGCAATGATAGCGGCCATGCAGGATCAGCCAGTGATGGGCATGACGCTGGAAATCAGCGGGGATGTTGTCTTCGATGGCGCGCTCGACTGTGTCGACGGTTTTGCCCGGCGCGATGCCGGTGCGGTTGCCAACGCGGAAGATATGCGTGTCCACCGCCTGCGCGGGCTGGCCCCACCACATATTGAGCACCACATTCGCCGTTTTGCGCCCCACCCCCGGCAGCGATTGCAGTGCCGCGCGAGAGTTCGGCACCTCGCCGCCATAGTCATCAACAAGGATTTGGCTCAGTTTGATGACGTTCTTGGCTTTCTGACGGTAGAGGCCGATGGTCTTGATATGGTCGATCAGCCCCTCAACCCCCAGATCCAGCATCTTCTGCGGGGTGTCGGCGATCTTGAACAACTCGCGCGTGGCTTTGTTGACGCCCGCATCGGTCGATTGCGCGCTCAACGCCACGGCCACAACCAGCGTATAGACGTTCACATGTTCCAACTCGCCCTCGGGCTCAGGCTCTGCCTGCTGGAAGCGTGCGAAGATCTCGCGGATGGTATGATAATCAAGTTGGCGGGCCATGGCTCTGGGTATGCGATGAATGACGCGGCAGGGCAAGCGGGGGCGGGCTGCGATACATTGGCGCAAGAAACGGGTCGCGCGGGGGCAGGGGCGTGGCTAATCTAGGGGCATGACACAGATCGCACAGATATCCCCCGCGCCCGAAGATCAGGGTTACCACTATCAGGTGATGCGCCGCGCCATCGCCCTGATCGACGAGGCCGAAGACCCCAAGCAACTGGACTGGATCGCCGGGGAAATGGGCATGTCCGCCGCGCATTTCCAGCGGCTGTTCTCGCGCTGGGTGGGGGTGTCGCCCAAGCGCTACCAGCAATATCTGATGCTGGATCAGGCCAAGGTCATGCTGCGCGATCACTTCACTACATTGGCGGCGGCGCATGAGTTGGGGCTATCAGGCAGCGGGCGGTTGCATGATCTGTTCCTGCGCTGGGAGGCGATGAGCCCCGGTGAGTTCGCCCGCAAAGGCGCAGGGCTGACGATCTATTGGGGATGGTTTGACAGCCCCTTTGGCCCGACACTGGTGATGGGCACCGACAAAGGCATCTGCGGCTTGGCACTTTCGTCGGAGGTGGGAGAGGACGCAGCGATGGAGGACCTTTGCAGCCGGTGGCCGCTGGCTGAGTTCGTCGAAGCACCCGACCGGCTGCGCCCATGGGTCGACACCGCGTTTGGGATGCAGAAAGACCCCGAAGCGAAGGCACCGCTCTATCTCATCGGTGCGCCGTTTCAGATCAAGGTTTGGGAGGCGCTATTGAGCATCCCGTCGGGGCAGGTGACCACCTATTCCGAAATTGCGCAGACCGTCGGCAGCCCCCGTGCCGTGCGCGCCGTAGGCACGGCGGTGGGGCGCAATCCGGTGAGTTGGCTGATCCCCTGTCACCGCGCGCTGCGCAAAAGCGGCGGTTTGGGCGGCTATCACTGGGGTCTGCCGGTGAAACGGGCGATGCTGGCCTTTGAATCCGCGCGGGCAGAAGCGCAAACTCCCCCATCTGGGCGGGTTTCTGCCGAATAAAGGTTATATGTAATGTTCGCGGGAACATTGAGTGCCTATATTGCGTTCACGTCAAGATGCCCCGCCCGAACGGGGCCCGCAAACATGAAGGCAGTAGACATGATTTCTTCGAAGATGACTTTGGCCGCCGCTCTGGCCGGCGCGATGACACTGGGTGCGTGTACGCAGCCACTGCAGCCCGGCAATGGCGATCCCAACCAGCGGACCAAGAATGGCGCTTTGATCGGTGCGGGCGTCGGGGCCCTTGCCGGTGCGATTTCCGAAGGTGACGGCAAAGGCGCCCTGAAAGGCGCTTTGATCGGCGGCACGATCGGCGCGGGCGTGGGTTACTCGCTTGATAAGCAAGAGGCCGAGTTGCGCGCCGCGATGGACAGCCGTGTGGTCATTACCAACACCGGCGACCGTCTGATCGTGACCCTGCCGCAGGATATCCTGTTCGCGACCGACAGCACCAACGTATCGCCCGCCCTGCGTGACGATCTGGCCGCGCTGGCGCAGAACGTGAACGTTTATCAGAACTCCACCCTGCAGGTCGTCGGCCACACCGACAGCGATGGCGAAGCGGCGTATAACCAGCAGCTTTCCGAGCGTCGCGCACAGGCTGTTGGCAACATCCTGCTGTCCAACGGCGTGCCGCAGCAGCGTTTGCAGACCTTTGGCCGCGGCGAAAGCCAGCCAGTGGCGAGCAACCTGAGTGCCGCAGGCAAGGCGCAGAACCGCCGGGTCGAGATCGTGATCCTGCCCAACGCGCGCTAAGCCGCGACCCGTTGGGAACGGTATTGAACCCCGGCCACTGGCCGGGGTTTTTCTTTGGCCTAGAGGTTATCGCCAACCCTAAAGCCCTCGGGGATGGCATCGCGCCCTTCGAGCAGCAGATCGGCCATCACCTCTGCCACTTTGGGGGCCATACCAAAGCCAATTTTGAACCCGCCATTGGCAATATACTGCCCCGGCCTGCCGGGCCATGCGCCCAACATTGGCGCGCGGCTGCGGCTGCGGGGGCGCAGCCCGGCCCAGCCTTCGATCACCGGCGCGTCTTGCAAGGCGGGCACCGCCGCGCGGGCCTTGGCGATCACCGCGTCAAGCTGTGCATCGGTGCTGTCGGGGCTGTCATATTCGCGTTCTGTCGTGCCGCCGACTGCCACCGTGCCGTCGAGATGCGGGATGACATGCACCCCATCGGCAAAGAGTTGCGCCGCGCCGCCTCGGTCCAGTTGCAACAGCGCGGCTTGCCCCTTGATGCCTGCGCCAACCAGACGCGGGTGATTTGTGTTGAGCGCCTCCAGCCCGGCCACGCCCGTGGCCCAAAGAACTTTGCCTTGATCCGGGCCTTCGCTGATTATCTCGACGCCCTTTGCCGCCAATGCTGCGACCAGTGCGTTGCAGCCGTGGCGCGGGTGGACGAGTGCACTCAGCGTGTCGCGGATCAGCCAGCCGGTGGGGCTTGCGGGGGCCCAAGCGTCCTCCTCGGCACGGATAACCTCCCACTGCGCGCGTCCTTGCCAAAGCGCCGCCGCCGTGGCTTCCCGTTGTCGGGCGAGGGCCAGCGCCGCTTCATCCGCGACAGGCTGCAGGCGCCCGCTGCGGATATACCCCGGCGCGACGCCTCCTGTGGCTGCGACCTCGCCCCAGAATGCCTCAGCGCTCAGAAGGCTGTCGAGTTGAAACGCTTTCTTGGCGTTCCAATTCTCTGGCACATGCGGCGCCAGCGCGCCGACGATCCCGCCCGACGCGCCTGCCGCCGGCCCGGCAGGGTCCACCACCTGCACCGATGCGCCGCGCAGAGCGCAGGCCCAAGCCACCGACAGGCCAAAAATCCCGGCCCCTCTTACGGTTACATCCACCATTGCCATTCCCCGCCAGCTTGCGCAGTGTCTGCGCGACTTCACTCCCCCTCTAGCAGGACGTACCGTGCCAGACCAGAATGCCCAGATCACGTGGCGCGAGGGCCAAGTGCCCGTCTCGACCCAGTTCGATGATCCCTACTTCAGCCTAGAGGACGGCGCGGCGGAAACGGCCTATGTCTTTCTGGCGGGCAATGACCTGCCAGAGCGTTTTCGCCCCGGTTTTCACATCGCCGAACTGGGCTTTGGCACCGGGCTGAACCTGCTGCTGGCGTGGGACGCATGGATGCGCGCGGGCCACGAAGGGCCGCTGCATTTCACCAGTTTCGAAGCCTACCCAATGCGGCCTGAGGATATGGCGCAGGCCCATGCGGCCTTTCCCGCGCTTGACGGGCGGCGTGATGCGCTGACAGCGGCGTGGGATGGCACCGGCGGCGTGTTGGAACTGCCCGGCCTGCGGGCAGAGATCATCATCGGCGATGCGCGGCAAGCCCTTCCCGCTTGGCAGGGGCAGGCCGATGCTTGGTTCCTCGACGGGTTTTCGCCCGCCAAGAACCCTGAGTTGTGGGGCGATGCTCTGATGGCCGAGGTTGCCCGTCACACCACGCCGGGCGGCACCGCCGCGACCTATACCGCCGCAGGCTTCGTGCGCCGCGCGCTTGGCGCAGGCGGATTCGAGGTCACCCGCATCCCCGGCTATGGCCGCAAACGCCACATGACCCGCGCGCGGATGCCAGCATGAGCCAGTCTAGCGTGCCTCAATCCAACAACATCCCGCTTGGCATCATGCTGATGATCGCCACGACAATGGTCTTTGCCGTCCAAGATGGGCTGTCGCGCCATCTGGCCGAGAACTACAATGTGCTGATGGTGGTGATGATCCGCTATTGGTTCTTTGCCGCTTTCGTTATCGCGCTGGCTCTGCGCAAGGCGGGTGGCATCCGCAAGGCCGCCGCGACCACGCAGCCTGCGGTGCAGATCCTGCGTGGCGTGCTGCTGTCGGCGCAGATTTGTACGATGGTGCTTGGCTTTACGATCCTTGGGTTGGTGGAAAGCCATGCTGTCTTCACCTGTTATCCACTGCTGGTAGCGGCGCTCTCGGGCCCGATCTTGGGTGAAAAGGTCGGCTGGCGGCGGTGGGCCGCGATTGGTGTGGGGTTCATCGGGGTGCTGGTGATCCTGCAACCGGGGCTGCGGGTGGTGGACCCTGCCGCCGCGATCCCGCTGGCGGGGGCGGCGATGTTCGCGGTCTACGGGCTGCTCACCCGCTATGTTGCGCGGCGTGACAATACGGCGACGAGTTTCTTCTGGACCGGCGTGACCGGGGCGGCGGTGATGACCGCCGTGGGCGTCTGGTTTTGGGAGCCGATGACACCGGGCAACTGGCTGTTGATGGGCACGCTCTGCATCACCGGGGTGACGGGCCACTGGCTGCTGATCCGCTGTTATGAGGTTGCCGAGGCGAGCGCCGTGCAGCCCTTCGCCTATACGCAGCTGATCTTTACAGTGATCATCGGCCTGTCGGTCTTTAACGAAGTGCTGCGCCCGAGCGTGGTGCTGGGCGCAGGCATGATCGTGGCGGCGGGGCTGTTCACCCTATGGCGCGAACGCCTTCAGCGTCGACCCGGTTAACTCTTCGCTAAAGGGGATCGGCAGCGGGTCTTTCCCCAGACGGGCGCGGTAGACGGGCAGGCTTTCGGTCACCCGCATCACGTAGTTCTGCGTCTCGCGGAAGGGGATCATCTCAATCCAATCGACAATGTCGATTTCACCTTTGCGCGGGTCGCCATAGGTCGACATCCAGCGGCGCGGGCGGCGGGGGCCCGCGTTATAGGCGGCTGACATCATGGATACGTTGCCGTCAAACTGCCCGGCCATCTGCGACAGGTAAGTCGCCCCAAGCCGTGCATTGTAGTCGGGGTCGGCGGTCAGGCGGTCTGTGGTGTGCTGGCTAGAGATGCCCAGATCGCGTGCCACGTCTTTCGCCGTGGCGGGCATGATCTGCATCAAGCCCCGCGCGCCGACGCCGCTTTGGACGTTCGGGTCAAACTCGCTTTCGCGGCGCGCGATGGCGAGGGTCATTTCGGTGGCCATTGGCAGGTCTTTCTCGACCAGACTGTGCAGCGCGTAATAGGGGGCGGGCACTTCCAACCCGCGCTGCGCCGCGCGTTTGCCGATCATCACCGCGAGATGCGGCTGGCCTGCGTCAATTGCCGCCTGCCCCAGCAGGGCGATGTCTTCGGGCACCAGTTGCTCTGCCAGATGGGTCCAGAACCGCTCTGCGGTGGACAGCTCACCCGAGGCTTGCAACAGCAGCCCGGCTTCGAACAAGGGCGCGCGGGCGAGCGGGGATGTTCGCCAGTCTTGGGCAGGGGCCGCGCCCGTTAGCTTTTCGTCGAAGGGAATGCCGCCCCGCTCAGCGGCCAGCAGCCCATAGAAGGATGTCTGATATTTCGCCCCCATGGCATAGGCCTTGGCAGCGCCTTCGGCATCGCCCATCGCCTCCAGCGCGCGGCCTTGCCAATAGCCGGCGCGGCCTTGGCTGATCGGGGATTCCACGGCGTTATCGTGGTTTTGAAAGTGGCCCAACGCAGTCGTTGGGTCGTTCAGAAAGCGCAGCGCGATATAGCCCGAAAGCCACTCAAGGTCCGCGTAGTTCGAGCCGTCGGTCAGGAAGTGTTGCGAGGCCAGCCGGTAGGCGGTTTTGGCGTCGCCATTGCGCATCTCGTCCCGCGCCAAGGCGCGGCGGCGGTTGGCCCAAGCGGGGGGCTGGCCCAGCCCCACAGCCGAGGTCGACTTTGCCAGCATCAATGCCTTGGCGTCATCGCGCAGCCCTTTGCGCATCCGCCACTCAAAGCGGTCATGTGCCAGCCCCGGCGCATCGGCCTTTGATGCAGGCAGGGCGTCGATCTTGGTGTTTACATCGCTTTCTAGCTTTTGCAGGGCGATGCGCGTCTCGGCCAGTGCCTTGTCGGCGCTGGAAACCAGATCGAACATCTGCCGCGCTTCGGAATGCTCGCGCTGCCAGAGCATCTCTTCGAGGCGCGCCGCGTGATGCGGGGCTAGAAGGCTGCTGTGTGCGTCAACGAACAATTCCTGACTGGTGGCGTTCATCGGCATGGTGCGCCACGCCAGAACGAGGTTCGCCTCGGCCTCGCCGCGCTGGCCGCTGTCGATCAGTGCCTTGGCATGGGCCAGCACCCCGCGCGGGGTCTGCGGGGCCATGGCCGAAAAGAAATCCAGTATGTCGTCTTGGGACTGCTTGATCACCGCCTCTTCGGTCTGCCGACGCAGATATGCCTCACCGGGCCAATCGGGCCTGCGGTTCAGAAAGTCACGCGCTTCGGCATAAGTACCCCGCCCGGCGCGCAGGCGGTGCCATTCGATCACATCGACGGCGGCCTGCCCATCGCGGGCGGCCAAGGCCGCAGCCGCGTCCCAATTGCCGCTGCGCATCGCGTCCATCGCCCAGCCCAAAGGGCGCGGGCGCTGCGCTTCCGCAGGCACGGTCAGGACAAAAACACTCATGAGAATCGCCATCAGGCGCGTCATCGCTTGCATTTCCTACGTCTCCGAGGCTAGAGCCTTGCAACATATGGCTCGGGCGACGTTTATCAAACATTAGTCCCCGCAAAAGTCTTCATCCAGTCCGGTTTCCGCCGGCCAGCACTTAAGGAGCGTGCACATGTTCAAAGGCTCTCTGCCTGCCCTCGTCACGCCGTTTCGCAACGGCGCGCTGGATCTGGATACGCTCAAGAAACTTATCGAATGGCACATCGGCGAAGGGTCGAGCGGACTTGTCCCCGTCGGCACCACCGGCGAATCCCCGACGCTGAGCCATGCCGAGCATGAGACCGTCGTCGAAGAGGTGGTCAAAGCCGTCGCTGGGCGCATCCCGGTGATTGCCGGTGCCGGGTCGAACAATACGGTCGAAAGCATCCGTCTTGCCCGCCACGCCGAAAAGGTCGGCGCCGACGCGCTGCTGGTGGTGACGCCCTATTACAACAAACCCACGCAACGCGGGTTGGTGGCGCATTTCACCGCCGTGCACGACTGCTGTGAACTGCCGATCATCATCTATAACATCCCCGGCCGTTCGGTCGTGGATATGCTGCCCGAGACGATGGGCGAGTTGGCCCAGCTGCCGCGCATCGTCGGCGTGAAAGACGCCACCGGCGATCTGGCGCGCGTTAGCGATCAGCGCATCACCTGCGGCCCGGATTTCTGCCAGCTGTCCGGCGAAGACGCCACCGCGCATGGGTTCAACGCCCAAGGCGGCGTTGGCTGTATCTCGGTCACCGCCAATGTCGCACCGCGTCTTTCCGCGCAGATGCAGGCGGCCTGCCTTGAGGGCGATTACGCCAAGGCGTTGGAATTGCAGGACCGTCTGATGCCGCTGCACAAGGCGATCTTTACCGAGCCGGGGCTGGTTGGCGTGAAATACGCCATGTCGCGGCTGGATCTCTGTTCCGACGAGGTACGTCTGCCGCTGACAGAGCTGACGGACCCGACCAAGGAACTAGTCGATGCGGGTCTGCGTCATGCCGGTTTGATGAACTAAGCCTGCTTTTTAAGCTGTGAATTTGAATGCAAGAGGGGGTGGAGACACCCCCTCTTTTGCGTTCAGCGTTTGCCGTAGTAGATGCCGACCACATGTTCCGCCTGCGCAAAGAACAGCCAGCGGGAGGTCAGCACCCCCGCCGCGTGGCTGAGCACCGCGAGGGCAGCGGCAAGGTGGTGGAACACGGGCGACAAAAGCAGCAGAAGCGGCAGCAGCACCATCAGCGTGATCGCGATCACCCGCAGCTTCAGCGCGTGTTTGCGCCCGATCTGATAAACGAACTCTCGCAGCAGGTAGTTGCTGCCTGTATGCGGCGGCTCAAAGGCGCGGACGCTGCCGATATTGCCGAGCCGCGTTGCTGTCGCGATATCGGTGCCCGAGGCCGCCAGCGCCCGATCCCCGTGCCACCAAGTGGCGATCTGCACCGCCCCCGCCAGCGCCAGCAGGACCATCGCCGCCGTCACCTGCCCCGCCAGCAGGGCACCGCCCGCGATGCTGAGCGACAGGAAATTCAGCGGCGTCATCACGCTGTGCCAGCGCGGCACCGTCTTCATCTGGGTATAGATCATCGCCGTGGTCAGCACCGTCAGCAGCGACAATGCCGCACCAAGCAGCCCCAGCGGCCAAAGCCGCGTGTCGTAAAACACCAGCCCCGCGCCATAGACCGCCATGGTGAGCAGGGCCGCTACCGAGGCCCAAGCCTCACGGCTAAGCCAACTGCTGCGCCACTGGGTGAAAGCCTTGAGCGCGCGTTCGGGATGGCCAAGGTGGAAGGTCGAAGCGATCAACCCGCCCACCGCCAGCAGATAGGCCAGCGCGAAAAAGACGAAGGCTACCCAGCCGGTCACAGTGGGCAGGCCGATGCCAAGCCACGCCAGCAGGCCAAACCCCATGCCCGACAGGCTGCTAAACAGAATAACAGAGGGTGCCGGATGCATCAGAGCTTCTCCAAAGTGCGATCAAGCCAGCCGAGGAACCCTTTTGGGCCGCTGTCGATCGGGGCGAGGAAGGGGGCCAACACGTCGATATCGCCGCTGTCCTCTGGGGCTTGCAACTGATCGCGCGGGCGGGGCGGCAGGTATTTATTGACCGGCTTGGTGCCCTGCTCGGGCATCAGGTCCACACCGCCACGCTCGGCCACCAGTTGGCTCACAGCACTTTCGGGGTCGCCCAGATCGCCAAAATGCCGCGCGCCAGCGGGGCAGGTGCGCACGCAGGCGGGCTGGCGGTCTTCTTCGGGCAAGTTCTCGTTATAGATACGGTCGACGCAGAGGGTGCATTTCTTCATCACGCCCGCGGCCTGATCCATCTCGCGCGCGCCGTAGGGACAGGCCCATGCGCAGAGGCCGCAGCCGATGCAGTCGCTTTCATTGACCAGCACGATCCCGTCTTCGACGCGCTTGTAGCTCGCCCCCGTGGGGCAGACGGTGACGCAGGGCGCGTCATCGCAGTGCAGGCAGGATTTCGGGAAGTGGACGAGTTGCGCGGCACCGGCCTCGGGCTGCACCTCATAGCTGTGCACGCGGTTGAGAAAGGTGCCCGACGGGTCCGCGCCATAGGCGTCTTGGTCCGACAAGGGCGCGCCGTAGTTCTCGGTGTTCCAACCCTTGCAGGAGATCACGCATGCATGGCAGCCGACACAGGTATCAAGGTCGATCACAAGGCCGAGTTTGCGGTCGGTCTGTTGTGGGAGCGTGGTCATGGCTGGCGGTCCTGAGGGGTCTTGAGCGGTGCGGCGCGGAGGGAGGCGGTCATTTGCCCACCTTCCACGCGATGTCGCGCGGCGCGGGCGGGACTGGGGAGCGTTGCGGCGGAATTTCCGGCTGCGCCTCGGCAGGGGCGTCGGTCTGTTCGATATGCACTTTAAGGTCGAACCACGCGGCCTGTCCGGTGATCGGGTCGGAGTTCGACCACCGCAAACCGTCGCCTTTGGGTGGCAGCAATTCGTGAATCAGGTGGTTTAGCAAGAAGCCCTTGGTCGCCTCGGGCGCGTCGCGGTCCAGCGCCCATGCGCCTTTGCGTTTGCCGATGGCGTTCCATGTCCAGACCGTTTTGGGGTTCAGGGCCGCCATCTCCATCACCGGCACCGTGATCCCTCCGTGCGGGGAGGTCACGTGCGCCCAATCGCCGTCTTGCAGCCCCTTGGCACGCATGATCGCCGTGGGCAGGTAGAGCGGATTGTGCCCGTGCAATTGCCGCAGCCAAGCGTTCTGACTGCCCCATGAATGGTACATCGCCATGGGCCGTTGGGTGAGGGCGTGGACATCATAGCCCTGCGTGCCTTCAGGGTCGCTTTCATACCAGATTGGCAGGGGCGACATGGTCTGCTTAATCCGCTCGCGCAGATGGTCGGGGGGCTGGCGTTTGCCATGCCCTTCGGCGGCCAGTTGAAAGCGCCGCAGCGGCTCGACATAGAGCGAAAACAGATAGGGCTGCGGCGCGTCATAGATGCCCATGCCGACGGCCCAATCTTGATAGGCGGCGTTCCACGGCTTGTAGTAATTCGCGCCCTCGGGGATGTGATTGACGAAGAAACCGCCGTTTTCGATATAGCGGTCGATCTGCTTGGGGTTCGGCGCCCCGCGCCCGGCGTCTTTGCCATCCTCACCGCGGAACCCGGCCAGCGGGCCGATGCCCGGACGGCGTTCGTGGCTGGTGATGTAGTCGGCGTAGTCTTTGTATTTCTGGGTGCCATCCTCGTTCACGAACCCCGGCAGGCCAAGTTTTGTCCCCAGATCACAAAGCGCCGACTGAAAGCCGCGCACATCGCGGTTGGGCTCTACTACGGGCCAACGGATCGCATCGGCGGCGGCGTCGGCCTCGCTGATCGGGCGGTCGAGCAGTGAGATACAGTCGTGCCGTTCAAGGTACGTCGTGTCGGGCAGGATCAGGTCCGCATAAGCCACCATCTCGGAGGAATAGGCGTCGGAATAGATGATCCGAGGGATGACGTATTCGCCATTCTCGTCGGTGTCGGTCAGCATCTCCATCACCCCGCCGGGGTTCATCGAAGAGTTCCACGGCATATTAGCCATATAGAGAAACAGCGTGTCGATCTTATAGGGATCGCCCGCGTGGGCGTTAGAGATCACCATATGCATCAGCCCATGGGCCGACATCGGGTTTTCCCATGTGAACGCCTTGTCGATCCGCGCGGGGCTGCCATCAGCGCGTAGCGCCAGATCGTCGGGGCCTTGAACGAAACCCAGATGCGGCCCGTCGAGCGGCGCATCGGGGGTGGCTTTGCAATGTGGTTTGGGGTGCGCCGTGGCAGGCTTGGGGTAGGGCGGTTTAAAGCGGAACCCGCCCGGCACTTCGACGGTGCCAAGGATGATCTGCAGCACATGCAACGCACGGCAGGTCTGAAACCCATTGGCATGGGCCGAGATGCCGCGCATGGCGTGGAAGGAGACCGGGCGACCTGTCATCGTCTTGTGGTGCTCGCCGCGGAAGTCGGTCCATTCGTGCTCAAGCTCAAAGGCTTCGTCAAAGGCGACGCGGGCCAGTTCGGCGGCAATGGCGCGGATGCGCGAGGCGGGGATGCCACAACGCTCGGCCACGGCTTCGGGGGTATAGTCCTCACCAAGGTATTGCTCGGCCATCTGGTGAAAGACCGGGCGGTGCGTGATGCCCGCCGTTCGGTAGGTGGCGGCAAGGTCGGGGCGCACGCCGGGCTGGTCAAAGGGGGTCAGCTTGCCGGTCTTGCGGTCGACCACTAGCGCCTTGCCGTCCGCGTTGCGCAGTTGCAGGCCATACTCGGGCGACTTCGGGTCGCTGTTCAGCAGCACCGGCGCGTCGGTGTAGCGCGCGAGGTAGTCCAAATCGATGCGCCCGGCCTTCATCAGGCAGTGGATCAACGACAGGATAAACAGCCCATCGGTGCCGGGCGTGATGCCGACCCAATCGTCGGCGATGGCGTTATACCCGGTGCGGATCGGGTTCACCCCGATGACCCGCGCACCGCGTTTCTTCAGCTTGCCCAGACCCATCTTGATCGGGTTGCTGTCATGGTCCTCGGCCACACCAAACAGCATGAACAGCTTGGTGTGATCCCAATCGGGCTGGCCAAACTCCCAGAACGCGCCGCCCATCGTGTAGATGCCCGCCGTGGCCATATTGACCGAGCAGAAACCGCCATGGGCCGCGTAGTTCGGCGTGCCGAAGGATTGCGCCCAAAGGGAGGTGAAGCTCTGCGACTGATCGCGCCCGGTGAAGAACGCCAGTTTCTCCGGCGCTTCGCGGCGCAGCGGCTCCAGCCAGTCGGTGGCAATCTGCAGCGCCTCGTTCCAACTGATGCTCTCAAACTCGCCCGAGCCACGCGGGCCGACCCGTTTCATCGGGTTGCGCAGGCGCGCGGGAGAGTTGTGCTGCATGATCCCGGCAGAGCCTTTGGCGCAGAGCACACCTTGGTTCACCGGATGGTCGCGGTTGCCCTCGATATAGGCGACCTTGCCCTTCTTCATATGCACGTTGATGCCGCAGCGACAGGCGCACATGTAGCAGGTGGTCTTGCGAACCTCGTCCGAGACCTTGGGCGACAGATCAAGCGGCGGCTGGGAGTGCGTCATGAGAGGGCGGGGTCTTTCAGCAGGGCGCGCGTTTGGCGCGCGATATGTTTCTCTTCGGCGGCGGGGATGATCCAAGAGGGAATATTTCCCGCCCAGCGAAGGTTTGCAAGAACCTTTTCCCTCACCCCGGAATCGTTTTCGCCGATGCCCCCGGTAAAGGCGATGCCGTCGATCCCGCCCATGGCAGCGATCATCGACCCCGCCTGCCGGGTGATCCAGTAGCAAAAATGGTCACGGGCGAAGCGGGCGGCGTCGCTGTCTGTTTCCGCCAATTGCCGCATGTCGGCAGTGAGGCCCGAAAGCCCCAGCAATCCGCTTTCGTGATGCAGCAGTGTTTGCGCCTCTTCCAGCCCCATGTCGCGCACCAGATGCACCACCGCACCCGCGTCAATCTCGCCCGCGCGGGTGCCCATGGTCAGCCCGCTGAGGGGCGAAAACCCCATGGTGGTGGCGACCGATTGCCCCTCACGTATCGCGCAGAGCGACGCGCCATTGCCCAGATGCAGCGCCAGCAAACGGCGGGGGAGGCCTGTGCCAGTGGTCTCGCGAAAGTTCGCGACGAGGCTTTCATAGCTGATGCCGTGAAACCCATAGCGGCGCAGGGCAGCCGTTTCGGCCCGGTCGGGCAGGGCATAGCGGCGGGCGACATCGGGGTTGGTCCGGTGAAACCCGGTATCGAATGCGGCGACCTGCGGCAGGTCGGGCATGAGGCTGGCCAGCGCGTCGATGGCCCCGAGGTGGTGCGGATTGTGCAACGGCGCAAGCGGCGCGGCGGCGGCGATGGCGGCCCGCACTTTCGGGCTGATCACACAGGTCTCGGCCAAATCCGGCCCGCCATGCACGATACGGTGCGCGGCGGCAGTGAGATCGCCGGTATCGATACCTTCCCCGCGCAGCGCCTCTAGCAGCGCGCGGAAGGCCGTCTGGTGATCCGGCAAGGCGCGCGGCTGCGCTGGTGCAGACCCGACCTGAAGCGCGCCGGTCTGGCCGATGCCCTGCGCCTCGATCCGCAAAACCTCGGTCAACCCGCCGTCAAAGACTGCCGCCTTGATAGACGACGATCCCGCGTTGACGACAAGCACCAGCGCTTGGGTCACGCCTCAGACCTGTTGCGGGCGCATGTCATCCCGGCTGATCCCGGCGACAGAAACGGGTTTCTTCATCGCGTCGCGGCGGAACGGCTCGCCCAGCTCTTGGTTCAGCAGCACCTCGATGAAGGTCGTCTTGCCCTCGTCCATCTGCGCCTTGACCGCGCGGTCCAGCGCGTCGGTCAGCTCATCCATCGACGACACTTGTACGCCCTCGACGCCACAAGCCTTGGCCACTGCGGCATAGCTCACGTCCTGCGCCAGTTCGGTACCGACGAAATTGTCGTCGAACCACAGCGTCGTGTTCCGTTTCTCCGCGCCCCACTGGTAGTTGCGAAAGATCACCATGGTCACGGCGGGCCAGTCGTCGCGGCTGACGCTGACCATCTCGTTCATCGAAATGCCAAAAGCGCCATCCCCGGCAAAGCCCACCACAGGCACATCCGGGCAGGCAATCTTGGCCCCGCAGATCGCCGGGAAACCGTAGCCGCAGGGGCCAAAGAGACCGGGGGCGAGGTATTTGCGGCCTGCCTCAAATGTCGGATAGGCATTGCCGATGGCGCAGTTGTTGCCGATGTCGGAGCTGATGATCGCCTCTTTCGGCAGGGTTTTCTGGATCGCGCGCCATGCCATGCGGGGGGACATCTTTTCCGGTTCGCGGTCGCGGGCACGCTCGTTCCATGTGGTGCCGGGATCGTCGTCCTCGTGATCCATCGAGGTCAGTTCCTGCGCCCAAGCGGATTTGGTCTGGGCGATCAGGTTGCGCCGTTCCTCGCGGCCCGCGCTGTCGCTCAGCCCGTCAAGGATCGTGCGGGCCACCTTGCCCGCGTCGCCGACGATGCCGACGCTGACCTTCTTAGTCAGGCCGATGCGGTCGGGGTTGATATCGACCTGAATGATTTTGGCGTCTTTGGGCCAATAGTCGATGCCGTAGCCCGGCAGGGTTGAAAAGGGGTTAAGCCGCGTGCCAAGCGCCAGCACCACATCGGCCTTGGCGATCAGTTCCATCGCCGCTTTCGAGCCGTTGTAGCCCAGCGGCCCGACCGACAGCGGGTGCGAGCCGGGGAAGGCGTCATTGTGCTGGTAGCCGCAACAGACAGGCGCATCGAGCCGTTCGGCCAGTTTGCGCGAGTCGTCGATCGCGCCGCCGATGACCACACCCGCGCCATTCAAGATCACCGGGAATTTCGCGTTTGAAAGCAGTTCTGCCGCCTCGGCGATGGCGGTCTCTCCGCCGGAGGGGCGCTCGAACTCGACGATGGCGGGCAGGTCGATGTCGATCACTTGGGTCCAGAAATCGCGGGGGATGTTGATCTGCGCAGGGGCGGAGTGGCGTTTGGCTTGCAGGATCACGCGGTTCAGTGTCTCGGCGATGCGGGTCGGGTCGCGCACTTCTTCTTGATAGGCGACCATGTCGCGGAAGAGGGCCATCTGCTCGACCTCCTGAAAGCCGCCCTGACCGATGGTCTTGTTGGCGGCCTGCGGGGTCACCAGCAGCAGCGGCGTGTGGTTCCAATAGGCGGTTTTCACCGGCGTCACGAAGTTGGTAATCCCCGGCCCGTTTTGCGCCACCATCATCGACATCCGCCCCGACGCGCGGGTGAACCCATCGGCCATCATGCCAGAGTTACACTCATGCGCGCCGTCGTAAAAGGTGATCCCGGCGGCGGGGAACAGGTCGGAGATCGGCATCATGGCCGAGCCGATAATGCCAAAGGCCGTGTCGATCCCATGCATCTGAAGGGTTTTGACGAAGGCTTCTTCGGTGGTCATTTTCATGGGGCGATCCTTTGGGCGTGGGGCAAAGCTTGGGGCAAATTACGGGCAGGCGCGGGGCGGGGTTAGGGCCAGAATTGGCCTAGCCCTAGGGCCAGATTAGCGCAGGCGGTCGATCTCTTCGGCGATCAGGCCAACCCCTTCGCCGATCCGTGCCGCGGGGATGGAGGAATAGGCCAGCCGGTAGTAATTCGTGGCCCTCTCTTCGCCCGCGAAAAAGGCGTGGCCGGGTTCAACCAGAACGTCCCGCGCGCGCAGGTTTTCGGCCAGTTGCGCGGTATCGACGCTTTCGGGCGCGCGCATCCAGAAGGACGATCCGCCATAGGCACCCCGGCCGGAGACGCGCAGGCCGTGCGTCTCAAGCGCCTCTTCCATGACGCGGCGACGCTCATGCAAGGCCAGCCCCATGCGACGGATCTGGGCGTCGTAATGGCCCAGAGACAGGAAATAAGCGGCAGTGCGCTGGATATGCCCCGGCGGGTGGCGCAGGACCGAGGCGCGCAGCGCGCGGGCCTCACGGATGAACGGCTCAGACCCCACCAGATACCCCAGCCGCAGCCCCGGAAAGAGCGACTTGGAGAAGCTGCCGACATAGATCACCCGCCCCTCATCATCGAGCGACTTGAGCGCGGGCGAGGCGGGTTTGAGAAAGGACATCTCGAACTCATAGTCATCCTCGACGATCAGCGCCTCAAGCGCGCGGGCGCGGGCCAAAAGCGCACGGCGGCGATCCATCGGCATGGTCGCATTCGTCGGGCATTGGTGGCTGGGCGTGGTGAAAATCACATCCGTATCGGGGGGGATCGCCTCAGGCGGGAGGCCGTCTTGATCAACGCGCACCGGGGTGATGTGGCAGCGGGACTGGCTCAGGATGCCGCTGAGCGCCGGATAGCACGGGTCTTCCAAAACGGCGCGGCGGCGTTGGGTCAGCAGCACCTGCGCTGTCAGCCAAAGCGCGTTCTGCGCGCCGAGGGTGATGAGGATCTGCTCGGGCCGGGCCGAGACGCCGCGCCGGGGCAGGATATGGCGGGCAATGAACTCGATCAGTTGCGGGTCGTCTTGGTCGTAGTAATCGGTCGTCATCGAGGTGAAGTCGCGTTGGCCCAAGGCTTGCAGCGCGCAGAGCCGCCAGTTGGCGTGGTCGAACAGCGTCGGGTCGGCTTGGCCGTAGATGAAAGGGTAGCGGTAGCTGGCCCAGTCCTGCGGTTTGGCGGCCAGCCCATTGGCGCTGAAGCGTTGGCCGATGGCGCGGGTCCAGTCGATGGCGTCATCGGCTTCGGCTTTGGGGGCAAAGGCTGGGGGCGCGGGGGCGTTGTCGGAAACGAAATACCCCGACCGCCCGCGCGAGGTGAGGTAGTCATTCGCCAAAAGTTCAGTATAGGCGATGGTGACCGTGATCCGGCTGACCCCAAGATGCGCCGCGAGCTTGCGGGTGGAGGGCAGCTTCTCACCCCGCTGGAACCGACCCGAGAGGATGCCTTGGGCGATCATCTGTTGGATCTGCTGTTGCAGGGTGCCTTGCGCATCGGGGCGCAGGAAAAAGGTTTCGACGGGCAGGGCCATGGGGCGAAGGTTAGGCTGGCCTTAGGGGGAGTTCAATCTGGCATTACCGCCTGTCGAATTTACTTCGGCGCGTTGCCCGCACTTCCGTTCACCCGGCACCTCGCCTAAAAGTGTCGCATGAGCATCTCCGCCCCTCTTTTGATCGCCGTTGACGGCGGTGGCACCGGTTGCCGCGCCGCCATTGGCACGCAGCGTGATGGCATTCTTGGCCGTGCAACAGGGGGGCGCGCCAATATCGGCAATGACCCGGACAGAGCGCTCGCAAACCTGCGCGGCGCGGTGGAAGCGGCAGCGGCCGAGGCGGGGCTGCCCCTCACGGCACTTAAGGACGCCACGGCGTTCATCGGGCTCGCGGGAATGAACGTCGCGCGGGACGAAGCGCGGCTGCGCGCGGCGCTGCCCTATGCCCGGATCCACGCCGACGATGACCGCCCCGCCTGCGTGGTCGGCGCGCTTGGCGAAGGCGTGGCGGGCTGGCTGCTGGCCATCGGCACGGGTACGATTGTGGCCGCGACCGACGGCACGGCGTATCGCTATGTCGGTAGCTGGGGGTTTCATCTGGCCGACCAAGGATCAGGCGCATGGCTGGGGCGGGGCGCGTTGGATTTTGCGTTGCAATGCCATGACCGTGTGCTGCCGCACAGCGACCTGACCCGCGCTTTGTTGGCGGATTTCGGCGATGATCCAGAGGCTCTCGTTTCCTTCAGCCTGACGGCGCAGCCCGGAGACTATGCGGCATTCGCGCCCAAGGTCATCGCGGCTGCCGAGGCTGGGGACCGCCACGCGCAGGCACTGATGCAAGAGGGGGCGGCCTACTACCTCCGCGCGTTGAAGGCGCTGGATTTCGCGCCCGGCGACCCGCTCTGCCTGCTGGGCGGGATTGGCCCGCATTACGCGCGTTACCTGCCAGAAGACCATCTGTCGGGGCTGATCGCGGCGCGCGGCACGGCGCTTGATGGGGCGTTTCATCTGGTCTGCAAGGCCGCAGCGGAAGAGGTTTTGCCATGAGCGAGATCGCGAGGGTTTTCACCGGGGCGGATATTCACGATGGAAAGCATCTGCACCACGGCAAGGTGCTGGCGCAGATGCAAGACGGCAGCCGCCGCATCCTTGCCTTTGAAGATGTGCCGCAGGGCATGCCGACAGAGCGGCTGCAGGCGGGGGTGCTCTGCCCCGGTTTCGTCGATCTTCAGGTCAATGGCGGCGGCGGGGTGATGTTCAACGACAGCCCCGATGCGGCCACCCTGCGGCGCATGGCCAAGGCGCATCGCAGCACGGGTGTCGCGGCGCTTTTGCCCACCTTGATCACCGACACGCCCGATAAAACCGAAGCGGCGATTGAGGCTGTCGCGGCTGCTATCGCCGAGGGGGTGCCGGGCATTATCGGGCTGCATCTGGAAGGCCCGCATCTGGCGCTATCGCGCAAGGGCGCGCATGACGGGGCGTTGATCCGCCCGATGGAGGGGGCGGATCTTGCCCTGATCCTGCGCGCGGCTGTGCTGCTGCCGAACCTTATGGTGACGGTCGCGCCGGAAAACACCAGCGCCGCGCAGATCGCCGCGATGGCCGAGGCCGGGGTCATCGTTTCGCTTGGCCATAGCGACGCGGATTACGAGACCTCTATGGCTGCTTTTGATGCGGGCGCGCGCTGCGTCACGCATCTGTTCAACGCGATGAGCCAGATGGGCAACCGCGCGCCGGGATTGGTCGGGGCGGCGCTGGCGCGAGACGGGGTTCACGCGGGGCTGATTGCCGATGGCATCCATGTGCATCCCGCCAGCATGCGCAACGCGCTGGCGGCCAAGGGCGAGGGGATTTTCCTCGTCAGTGATGCCATGGCGACGGCGGGCTCTGATATCGCGGGCTTCACGCTCAACGGGCGCGAGGTTTATCGCGCGGACGGGCGGTTGGCCTTGGCGGATGGTACCCTGGCGGGGGCGCACCTAGCGTTGGGCCGCGCGGTCCGCACGCTGACCCATGCGGTGGGAGAGCCGTTGGAGACCGCTTTGGCGCGGGCGATTTCGGGGCCGCTGGCACTGTTGCGCGATGACATGGGTCTGGGCCGGATCGAAAGCGCGGGCCAACCTTTGCTGCTGTTCGACCCCGAAAGCGGTGCGGTGGACCTGCTCGCCTAGCCTGCGACAAGCCGCCAGAAGAACACCGCGCTCATCCCAAAACCGATGGCGGCGATTAGGCAGCGCACGGTCTGTTTCGGCAAGGCCCGCGCCAGCGGCGCCCCGGCATAGCCCCCCGCCGTGGCGGCCAGCATCATCAGCAACGCCTGCGGCCATGCGACCAGCCCGGCCAAGGCAAAGACCGCCACGGAAATCGATGAGAGCACGAAGCTCAGCCCGTTCTTGAGCCCGTTCATCCCGTGCAGGTCGGTCATCCCCCAAAGCGCGAATAGGGCCAGCAGAACGATGCCCAAGCCCCCATTGAAATAGCCGCCATAGACGCTGACCGCGAACAGGCCGAGCGTGCCTTCGGGTGTGACGGCGCGGGCATGGGACGCGGCAAAGGCGCGGATGCGGTCGCCCAGCAGGAAGGCCAGCGTCGCCGCGAGGAGCAAGAAGGGCACGACAATCGAAAAGGCCGCGTTGGACGAGACCAGCAGCAGGCCCGAGCCAACCACACCGCCCGCCAGCGTGATGAGGCTAAGCCGCAGCAACCGCTTGCAGTCAAAACCGCCCAATTCATCGCGAAAGCCGAAAGCCCCGGCAAGGTAGCCGGGAAACACCGCCACGGCACTGGTGGCATTGGCCGCCACAGGCGGCATCCCGGTAAAGACCAGCGCCGGAAAGGTCAGAAAGGTGCCGCCCCCTGCGATGGTGTTCAACACGCCCGCGCCAAAGGCCGCGATCAGCAAGATCGCGATATCGCTTAATGTGGTCATTGTCCCTCCCCACGCCATGCGGCGCTTGGAACCCTGTTAGGATCAAATCACGGCGATGCCAAGATGGGGGGGAGGCACGAAAAAGGGCTCCGACCGATGGTCGAAGCCCCAATAGCGCGAAATCGCGCGATGTCAGCCGTTTATGGGCAAGCTGCGACGTAGCGCTGGCCGTTGGAGTTCTGGTACACACATTTGCCGGACTGAGTCTGGCCGATGTAGTTGCCAGCCGCCGCACCAGCGAGACCGCCGATGATTGCGCCTTGAACCTTGTCGTCACCGCCTGAAACAGCAGCACCTGTGGCTGCGCCGAGGGCTGCACCTGTCAGGGCGCCTTGGCTGGGCGTGGTACCGTTACAAGCGGCAAGAGTGGCGACCAGCGGAACGGCGATAAGGAATTTCTTCATGTCTTTCTCCCAAGTTACTCATTTGCCAACGCGGGGGGGTTGGAAGAGGTTCCCGCGAAAGCGATGGATGTTAAGAAAAATTTTCAACGCGGGTGTGCGCGGCAATTTTCCATCTGTTGTCATGTTCGGGCAAGACAGAGGTTTAGATAGACGAAGGCGGCACCGGGTCAACCGATGCCGCCTGTCGCAGGCTTGAAAGCGCGGTTTTACGCCGAAGCGAAAACTCGGCCCAATGCGCCATCCACCGCGGTGATGATCTCATCAATATCATCGCGTGAGGCGATCAGGGCGGGCGAGAAACACAGCGTGTTGTTCTTGCCGGGCAGGGAGCGGTTGGTGGCCCCGATGATCACCCCTTGGGCCATGCAGTCCCCGACGACGGCCTGAATACGCTTTTCCTCGACGGGGTCGCGGCTGTCGCGGTCAGTGACCAGTTCGGCGCCCAAGAACAGCCCCTTGCCGCGCACATCGCCGATCACCTTATGTTTGTCGGCCAGCGCATGAAGCTGCTCCAGCATGTAGTGGCCCATGTTGGTGGTATTCTCCAACAGGTTCTCGCGTTCGATGATGTTCATATTCTCGATGCCCGCGGTCGGCCCCGCGGTGCAGCCACCAAAGGTCGAGATGTCGCGGAAGTAGTTCAGCGGATCGCTGGCATCGTCCTTGAACATGTCAAACACGGCATCGGTCGTGACCAGACAGGCGATGGCGGCATAGCCTGAGGCGACGCCCTTGGCCATGGTCACCATGTCTGGCTGGATGCCGTAGTGCTGATAGCCGAACCAAGTCCCGGTGCGGCCCACGCCGCAGACGACCTCATCGATATGCAGCAGGATGTCGTATTTGCGGCAAATCTCTTGCACCCGCTCCCAGTAGCCCTCGGGCGGGCAGATCACGCCGCCGCCTGCTGTCACCGGTTCGAGGCAAAGCGCGCCGACGGTTTCGGGGCCTTCGGCGAGGATCACCTTTTCGATCTGGTCCGCCGCCCAGGTGCCGTAGTTTTCCTGCGGCGCACCGTCCTGTTCGAAGCTGCGATATTCCAGACAATGCGGCACGCGCACGAAACCCGGCGCGAAGGGGCCGTATTGTGCGTTGCGCTCATCTTGGCCACCTGCCGAGAGGCAGCCAATGGTGGTGCCGTGGTAATCGCGGTCGCGGTAGAGTATCTTGTGCTTCTTGCCGCCATAGCGTTTGTGCGCAATCTGGCGCACCATTTTGAAGGCTTTCTCATTCGCCTCGGAGCCGGAGTTGCAATAGTAGACGCGGTCTAGTCCCGGCATCTTGTCCAGCAGTTTCTCGGCGAAATGAGAGCCGGGGATCGAGCCGGCGGAACCGGCGAAATAGTTCAGCTTGATCAGTTGGTCGCGCACGGCATTGGCGATGCTTTCGCGGCCATAGCCGACGTTGACCGTCCAGACACCACCGGACACGGCATCAAGGTGCTCTTTGCCCTTTTGGTCCCAGACCCGCATGCCTTTGCCTTCGACAATGATGCGCGGGTCGGTCGTTTCATAGGGTTTGTGCTGGCTCAGGTGGTGCCAGATATGCGCGCGGTCGGCTTCGACAACGCGGGAGATGTCGTTCTCGTTGAAATTGCCGTCCATGAGGCAAACCTTTCTGTGCGAGTGGGCGAACCCACGAATGAAGCCCGCGCAGAGGCGGGGAGTGTGCCTATCACATCACCGCGAAAGTTGCGCCACAAGTAGTGCCAGTTAGGTTTGTTCCTTAAGGCCAGCCGCCGGCGCAGATTTCTTTTAAAGAAATCGGGGCGGACTTTTTTAAAAAGTCCGGGGCCTTAAACGAAAACGCCGGGGTGGTGCCCCGGCGTTCAAGTTTACTTCGATTTCGGGCCGCCCTTGCCGCCCTGCTTGCCGATCTTATTCGGCGGGGTGAAGCGTTTGGACGGGTCGGACGCCCGTTTGTAGGACTTCTCACCGCCCGGCGTGGTGGCCGAGGTTGTCGGCTTGCCCTTGCCTTTGCGCGGTGCATCGCCTGCGGGCTTTTCCTTTTTCCAAACGGCTTTCGCCTTGGGCTTGCCGGTTGTTTCGCCGCCAGACTTAGGCTTGGGCGTCGCACCGGGTTTCATCGGGCTGCGCTCTGTCTTGTGGGACTTTGGCGGGCGTTCGCCCTTGGGCGCGCGCGGTTTGTCGAACTTGGCCTTGTCGTATTTCGGCTTGTCGAACGACGCCGCACCGGGGCCATCCGCCGCTTTGGCGCGGGGTTTGCGCGGGGCGGGGGCGGCATCGGGATCGTAGTTATCACGCGGCGGGCGCGGGCCACGGTCGCGATCACCCTTGTAGCCGCCACCCGGCTTGGGGCCACGGTTGCCGCCGGGTTTCGGACCACGGGCCAGATCGGGGGCTTTGTCGAGCTGCGTCAGCACCGCGCCTTCTTCCAGCTTCATGTCGCCGCCAAGTGCGCTCAGCAGACCGGGAACCGAGGTTTCCAGCACTTCGACAAAGCTGTGGCTGCCCTGCACACGGATCGCGCCGATGTCGTCTTTGGTCAGATCACCGCGACGGCAAAGCATCGGCAGCAGCGTGCGCGGCTCGGCCCCGTCGTTGCGGCCGGTCGAGATCGAGAACCAGACCGATTTGCCAAAGGCCGGGCGCGGTTTGTCGTCGCCGGGCGCACCGGGTTCTGCCAGTTCTTCCGGCGCGGATTGGCGCGCGCGGTAGAGGTTGACGAAAGCGGTGGCCAGTTGCTCGGCCGAGAATTGCTCGACCAAATTGGCGACAAACCCTTCGGCATCTTCCGGGATCGGGTCGGACCATGCGGGATCGGCCAGCAGGCGGGCTTCGTCTGCGGCATTCACTTCGGTGGCGGAGGGCGGTGCCGCCCATTCCACTTTCAGCTTCGCGCCGCCGATCAGACGGTTTGCTTTGCTGCGCAGTTTCGCAGGCACGATCAGGGCGGAAACGCCCTTGCGCCCGGCGCGGCCAGTACGGCCCGAGCGGTGCAGCAGCGTGTCGGAGTTGCTGGGCAGATCGGCGTGGATCACCAGTTCAAGGTTCGGCAAGTCGATGCCGCGTGCGGCGACATCCGTCGCAATACAAACGCGGGCCCGCCCGTCGCGCAGCGCTTGCAGCGCGTTGGTCCGCTCAGACTGCGTCAACTCACCCGACAGCGCCACGACCGAGAAACCCCGGTTGGTGAACCGTGTGGTCAGGCGCGCCACGGCGGCGCGGGTGTTGCAGAACACGATGGCGTTCTTGGCTTCATAGAAGCGCAGCACGTTGATGATCGCGTTTTCAGTGTCACGCGGGTGCACATTCAGCGCGCGGTATTCGATATCGCTGTGCTGTTTGGCTTCGCTCACCGTGGTGATGCGCTGCGCGTCGCGCTGGTAGGATTTCGCCAGTTTGGCAATCGCCGCAGGCACGGTGGCCGAGAACAGCAGCGTGCGGCGCTCTTCGGGGGATTCGGAGAGGATGAACTCAAGGTCTTCGCGGAAGCCGAGGTCGAGCATCTCATCCGCTTCGTCGAGCACCACGGCGCGGATCGCGTCGAGGTTGATGTTGTTGCGTTTGATGTGGTCACACAGACGGCCCGGCGTGGCGACGACGATATGTGCGCCCCGGTCCAGCGCGCGGCGCTCGGTCCGGGTGTCCATGCCGCCGACACAGGTGGTGACCACCGCGCCCGCTTTGCCATAAAGCCACGTCAGTTCGCGGCTGACCTGCATCGCCAATTCGCGTGTGGGCGCGATAATCAGCGCCAGCGGTGCGCCTGCTTGGCCGAAATGGGTATCGTCCCCCAAGAGTGTCGGCGCGATGGCGAGGCCAAAGCCCACCGTCTTGCCCGACCCGGTTTGGGCGGAAACCAGAAGGTCTTGGTCGTTCAGCGCGGGGTCTGTGACGGCCTCCTGTACGGCGGTAAGTGTTTCATAACCCTGTTGGGCAAGGGCATCGGCAATAGTCTGGATCACGAAGGCTGTCCTGTCTTGAACGTTTGTGCGGGGGGCGGGCACGTGGGGTGCTACCAGCCACGGCAAAGGAATCCGACCGTCGGTAGAGGGTCGGGGATGGAATGTACATGGGGGTTTTTGGGCGAATTGTCACCCTTTTTACCTGTTTGGCGGGTTTGGAGGCCCGAATGGGCGGGGAAGTGCCATTTTAGCGCTGGTCCGATCCGCTCACATCTCGGTCAGGCCAATGGCGCGGCCGGGCGGCTTCGGTTAGCTATAACCCAAGCTGAAAGAGAGAGTGAGGCAATCTGGTGCAAAGCGATCTGCCCCTGACGCGAGATCTGGTGCTTGTAGGCGGCGGGCACGCCCATGCGCTGGTGCTGCGCAAATGGGGGATGGACCCGCTGCCCGGTGCGCGGCTAACGGTCATCAACCCCGGCCCCACCGCGCCCTATACCGGCATGCTGCCCGGTCATATCGCCGGGCACTACGGGCGGGATGAATTGGAGATCGACCTGATGCGCCTGTGCCGCCACGCCGGGGCGCGGCTGATCCTTGGGGCGGCGACGCGGATTGACCGCGCGGCCCGCGCGTTCACGGTCGAAGGGCACGGGGCCGTGGCCTATGACGTGGCCTCGATCGACATAGGGATCACGGCCAAGATGGACCTGCCGGGGTTTGCGCAATACGCGGTCGGGGCCAAGCCGCTTGATGTCTATGCCGCGCGCTGGCGTGATTTTCTGGCGGCGGTCAAGGCAGGAGAACAACCGCCCGAAGTGGCGGTGATCGGTGGCGGTGTGGCGGGCTGTGAGCTTGCCATGGCGATGGCCTTTGCTCTGCGTCAGGCGGGTGTGCAGCCTGCCGTGACGGTGGTGGAACATGGGCCAGACCTCTCTGGCATGGCGCCCCGGACCGCGGCGATGCTGCGGCGGCAGATGGCGAATTTGGGGGTGGCCCTTGCGCTTGATGCCAAGGTCACGCGCATCACCGATCGGCAGGTGATCCTGGCGGGTGGCCCGCCGATTTCGGCTGCGCTTTGTGTGGGCGCTGCGGGGGCGGTGCCGCATGGATGGCTCGGGCAAACCGATTTGCCGCTGCACGCCGGGTTTATCCGTGTCGGCGCGGATCTGGGGGTTGTGGATGATGCGGCACTCTTTGCCGTGGGCGATTGCGCGCATATGGAGGCCACGCCGCGCCCAAAGGCCGGGGTTTTTGCCGTGCGGGCAGCGCCGGTGCTGCATGACAACCTGCGCGCGGCGCTAGGCGGCGGGGCTCGGCGGGTGTTCAGGCCGCAGAAACATTACCTCAAGCTGGTCTCGCTCGGGGAGAAATCCGCCGTGGCCGAGCGGAACGGGCTGGCCCTTGGCGGGGCGCTGCTTTGGCAGTGGAAGGACCGCATTGATCGCAAGTTCATGGATCAGCTTGATGCCCTGCCCGAAATGAAGGGCAATGCGCTGTCGGTTCCGACGGCCTCGGGCGTGGAGGAGGCGCTGGCGGGCAAGCCGCTTTGTGGCGGTTGCGGCGCAAAGGTGGGCGGCGCGGTGCTGGGCGATCTTTTGGCAAAGGTGCAGGGGCCAATCTCCGGCGATGTCGTTACCGGGGCGGGGGATGATGCGGCGGTGCTGCGCCAACCGGGCGGTGGTTTTCAGGTGATGAGCACGGATCACCTGCGCGGCTTCATCGAAGACCCGGCGCTGATGACGCGGATCGCAGCGGTCCACGCCTTGGGCGATGTCTGGGCCATGGGGGCCAAGCCGCAGGTGGCGCTGAGTTCGATCATCCTGCCGCGCATGTCGCCCGCATTGCAGGCCCGCACGTTGCGAGAGATCGCGGCGGCCGCGCAAGATGTAATGGCGGCGGCAGGGGCGCAGATTGTCGGCGGCCACACGACCATGGGCGCGGAACTGACCATCGGGTTTACGGTCACCGGCACGCGGGAGGACATGCCCATCGGTGTCGGCGGCGCGCAGCCGGGGGATGTGTTGATGCTGACCCGGCCCATCGGGTCTGGCGTGATCCTTGCCGGGCATATGGCAGGCAGTGCGCCGGGGCGGGTGGTGGCCAAAGCGCTCGGGCTCATGGCGACACCGCAGGCGCGGGAGGCGTCGATTTTGGGTGGTGCCCATGCGATGACGGATGTGACGGGCTTTGGCTTGGCGGGTCATGTGCAGGCGATTTGCCGCGCCTCGGGGCTGGCGGCAGAACTTTGGGGCGCGGCGGTGCCGCTCTATCCCGGCGCGCAGGCGCTGTCGGATCAGGGGGTGGCATCATCGCTGTTGTCGGTCAATCAGGCCGATGCTCCGATAGAGGCCGCAGGCCCGGTGAACCCGCTTTTCCACGACCCCCAGACTGCCGGGGGGCTGCTGGCGGCCTTGCCAAAGAGAGCGGCGGAAGCGGCGCAGGCACGGCTAGAGGCTGCGGGTCTGACGGGCCATATCATCGGACGGCTGGAGGCCGGTGCCCCCTCTATGCGCCTGACGTAAACCGGGTGATCAGCGCGGCGGCGGTCTCGGCCAAGGAGGTATCGTCGAGTCTGTCGAGCGTCAGCCGCTCTATCGGCGCGGGATTGCGGCTGGCGGCTTTGGTATAGCGCGGGTCGTAGTGTTGGCCGATCAGCCCTTCGGCAAGCATGGCCCAATCGCCCGCGCGGGCTTGGGTTTGCCATGCCGCGATGGTCTCTGCGCTGTGATAGGGGCGCAGCCTGTCGATGCGGTCATCCAGCAAAGCAGGGTCCGTCGTCAGGTCGTCATAGGCCCGACAGAGAAAATCCGCCCGCGCGGCGAGCGGGGCGGCGATCTCAACCCGCGGAGCTGCGCGCATCGCGGCCCAGAGGGCGGGGGGCAGGGTGATGTTACCGATCTTGCTGCTTTCCGCTTCGACCCAGGTTACCTGCGCCGGGTCGAGCGGCGTGAGGGCTTGGGCCAGACGGGATTCAAACATTTTCTGATGCGGTTGGCCGCCGTCCACCGCGCCAAACAGCGACCCGCGATGTTGTGCCAGCCCTTCGAGGTCAAGCACCTGCGCGCCTGCCTTTGCCAGATGGTGCAGCAGCCGCGTCTTGGCCGTGCCGGTGCCGCCTTCGATCAACATCAGCCGGTGCGGCATGGGCGTGTCGTAGAGCGCCGCGACCACCAACCGCCGATAGCTGCGATAGCCACCGCGCAGCAGTTGCACGCGCCAGCCGACCTGATCAAGGATCGTAGAAAATGCGCCCGACCGCTGCCCGCCGCGCCAGCAATAGACCAGCGGCTGCCAACTGCCGCCTTTGTCTGCCAGTGCCGTTTGCAAATGGTGGCCCGTGTTCTGCGCCACCAGCGCCCCACCGATCTTGCGGGCGTCAAAAGGGCTGACTTGTTTGTAGATGGTGCCGACCTCGGCCCGCTGGGCATCCGACAGCACGGGCAGATTGATCGCGCCGGGCAGATGATCCTCGGCAAACTCCATTGGGGCGCGCACGTCGATGATGGTATCAACGTCGAGCGTGGCGAGGTCCGACAGGGCGGTGAGGGTGCAGGGGGTCATCTGAGGTGTCCGGCAAAGACCCCACGCCCTATGGCAGGGCGCGGGGCGATGGCTCAGGCTTTGGCCGCGATCACCAGCACTTCGACCAGATATTCTGGCGTGGCGAGTTTGGATTCGCCACAGGCGCGGGCGGGGGCGTTGCCTTCGGGCACCCAAGCATCCCAAACGGCGTTCATCGCCGCGAAATCGGCCATGTCGGCCAGCCAGATGGTCGATTGCAGGATGCGGGTCTTGTCGCTGCCGACCTCGGCCAGCAGGGCGTCGACCTTATCAAGGCAATCTTGGGTTTGCTGGGCCACATCCGCACCTGCCGTGCCGACCTGACCGGCAAGGTAGATCACTTCGCCATGCTCGACAATTTGGCTCATGCGGGTGTTGGTGTGATGGCGTTTGATCTCGGTCATTCTGTCTCTCCTTTGACGTTGCAAAACTTGTGGCAGCTTTGCGTGGGGGAGGCCAGATCAAAGCCCGCGCGTTAGGGCTTCTCAGCCTTTCCGCCTGCTTCTGGGCCGCCCTCTTTTGGGCCGCCTGCTTTTTCCCAACCGCCAAAACCGTCCTTTAGGTGCGCCGCGTCAAAGCCCATGTCTTGCAGTGTCGCGACCGAGATGGCCGAGCGCCAGCCCGAGGCGCAGTGAAAGACGAATTTCTTGTCTTGGGCAAAGACCTCTTTGAAGTAGGGGCTGTCGGGGTCGACCCAAAACTCCAACATGCCGCGTGGGCAGTGGAACGCACCGGGGATGAACCCGGTGCGCTCGCGTTCGCGGGGATCGCGCAGGTCGACGAATTGCACGTTTTCGTCGTCCAGCATGGCGATGGCCTCAATGCTGTCGATCTCTTCGATCCGGGCACGGGCCTCAGAGACCATTTGGGCGGCGGTTTTCTTGAGGGCCATCGGGGTCTTCTCCTTACAGTTGGTTCAGCAGATCAGGCGTGGGCCAGCCATCGACGGGCATGCCTAGTCGTTTCTGTTCGGCGCGCACGGCGGCGCGGGTGCCAGAGCCGAGGATGCCATCCACATCGCCCACGTCATAGCCCATGGATTGCAATTTGCGCTGAAGTGTCTTCATCGCGTCGCCGCTAAGCCCCGGTTGCGGATTGCCTGCGTCGAAAACCTGTGCGCCTTCCAGCCGTGTGGCAAAATAGGCGGCGGTCATGACGTAGGTAAAGCTCTGGTTCCATTCGAAATAGACCCTAAAATTCGGGTAGGCGATGAAGGCTGGCCCGCCGCGCCCTTGTGGCAGCAGGACCGAGGCGGTCAGCCCCTCGGCCAGCGGCCCGTTGCGGGGGGACACGCCCATCGCTTGCCATTCGCTAACGGATTTGGTGGTCTCCAGCCCGCTTTGCGACCAGTCGAAGTCTTGCGGTAAGGTGACTTCGGCCAGCCAAGGCTCACCCGCCCGCCAGCCGAGGCTTTGTAGCATTTTGGCGCCCGACAGCAGCGCATCAGGGGCAGAGGTTTTCAGCGAGACTTCGCCGTCGCCGTCGCCATCCACACCGTTTTCGATGATGTCGCGGGGCAGCATTTGTACCATGCCGATTTCGCCCGCCCATGCGCCGGTGGTGGTGGCAGGGTCGAATTCTCCGCGCTCGAAAAGCTCCAACGCCGCGAAAAGCTGTGGGCGGAACAATTCAGGACGGCGGCAGTCATGGGCTAGCGTGGCCAGCGCGTTGGCGGTGTTAAAGTCGCCTTGGATCGCGCCGTAATCCGTCTCAAACGCCCAGAAGGCCAGCAGCACGCCACGGCTGACGCCATACTCGGCTTCAACCCGGTCAAAGACCGCGTCGTATTTCTCGGCCATGGCGCGGCCCCGGTTGATCCGGTTTTCCGAGATCAAGTGGCGCGAAAATTCGATGAAGGGCTTTTGAAACACCCCCTGCGCCTGATCGGCGCGCAGCACGGCGGGGTCTTGGCGCAGACCTGCAAAAAACTGATCGGCAGTGGCGGGGTCGGCGCCATTCGCCACGGCTTCGGCTTTGGCATCGGCGATGAAGCTGGAGAAATCACCGCCACAGGCCGTTTGCGCAAAGGCGGTGGCGGGAAGGGTGAGGGCCGCAAGGGTGGCGGCTAGAAAAGTGGGGCGCATGGATATCCTCATAGTCACAGACAGGCCAGAACTAGGGCGATTGCCCACATCACCAACCATGCCTGCCAGAGGCGGGTGATGGCCGCATCGATCTCCTGAGGTCCGATGACGCGCGCCCCCGCGCCGTGCACCCAAGGAAACTGCTGCACCTGCCCATCATAGCTGCGCGGACCGGCGAGGGCCACACCTATGGCCCGCGCCATGGCGGCTTCCGGCCAACCGGCATTGGGCGAGCGGTGCAGCGCCGCATCCGCCCGGATGTCGCGCCAGTGGTGCAAAACCCCGCCGGGGAGCGCGATGAGCAGCGCGGTCAGCCGTGCGGGGGCGAGGTTCAGCAGGTCATCCATCCGCGCCGCGGCCCAGCCGAAATCGGCATAGCGCGGGGTGCGGTAGCCGATCATACTGTCGGCGGTGTTGACGATTTTATAGACCAGCAGCCCCGGCAGTCCGCCCAGCAGAAACCAAAAGGCAGGCGCGATGATGCCATCGCTGAGGTTTTCCGCGCCGCTTTCGATGGCCGAGCGTGCCACGGCGTCTGGGGGCATCTCGCCAGTGTCGCGGCTGACGATCATCGCCACCGCGCGGCGGCCTGTGGGCAGCGATTGGCGCAGTCCGTCCGCCACCGCGCGCAGGTGCTCAACGAGGGAGCGTTGCGCCAGCAGGATCGCGGCGATGATGATCTCGGCCAGTGGGCCAAGAAGGCTCAGCACCCAGCCAAGGCACGCCATCCCGATCATCAGCGCCAGCAGCAGCGCCACGCCCTTGGCACGCCGCGAATGGCCGTGGTTCAACCGACGATCCCCAGAGCCGATCAGCCGCCCCATCAGCACCGCCGGATGCGGCAAGCGCCGCCAGAGCCATTCCGGTTCTCCAAGGGCCGCGTCGAGCAGCATGGCCAGCGCAAGGACCGCCGCCGTGCTCATGCCAGCGCCCGCTCCAACCGCGACCAACCCTCGGCGGGGGGCAGGCCGAGGCGCAGCCAGCGTGGGTTATAGGGGAAGACGCGGGTCCAGATGTGATGCTGGGCGAGGCGTTCCTGCCAAGCTTGCGCGTCATCGACCTCATAAAGCCGGAAAAGCGGAGTGCCGCCGACGGTTTGCGCCCCCGCTTCGGTCATCAATGTGTCGAGACGGGTGGCGTCAGTCGCCAGCCGGACCCGCGTGGCCTCGGCCCAAGCGCCATCCCGCAAGGCCGCCGCGCCAATATGCAATGCCGGTCCGCTTACCGGCCAAGGGCCGAGCATCTGGCCAAGCCGTGCCACCAAGGCCGGATCGCCGATGACAAAGCCCAGCCGCAGCCCGGCCAGCCCCCAGAACTTGCCAAAGCTTTTGAGGATCAGTGTGCCGGGTGTCGTGGCCTGCGCCATGAGGGTGGCGTCAGGGGTGATGTCGCAAAAGCTCTCGTCGATGATGCTGAGGGGGGCGGTGACCTCTGCCGCATCCCAAAGCCGCCCGTCGGGGTTGTTGGGGTGCACATGGACGGCGGCGTGAGTGTCACCCTCTTCGACCACCTGCCAGCCGTTCTCGGCAAAGCTTGCGGCATGTTCATTGTAGGTCGGGCCGGGGATGCGCACGCGGCCCTTCGGTGCCAGCGCCGGGATGCGCGCAATGGCCGAGGATGCGCCCGGCACGGCCAGCAGCGCAGCATCTGGTGGCACCTGCCAGAAGGCACGGGCGGCATCCACAAGCGCGGTTTGCGCTGCGGCATCGGGGAGCGCGTTCCACGCCTCAGCAGGCAGGGCGGGGATCGGGTAGGGCTGCGGATTGATCCCGGTCGACAGGTCGATCCACTCCGCCCGCTGCCCGCCGAAACGCGCCGCTGCCGCATCGACACCGCCGCCGTGGTCGCGCTGATCTGGCTGTTGCATCATCGTCCCCCTGCCGTTCTTGCTGCGGTGAAAGCGCAAAAGCGCTGCGCGATCAAGCGCCTTCCGCAAGGCAGGCAGGGAGAGAAGGGATCAGCCGCGCCCGTGCGGCGCGTCGAAATCCAGCACCGGGTTGATCGGGATGATCCGATGCGGGTTAATCGTGTCGTGGCTGTAGTGGTAGTGCCGCACGATATGGTCGAAGTTCACCGTCTCGGCCACGCCCGGCACCTGATAGAGTTCGCGCGTATAGGCCCAGATGTTCGGGTAATCGACGATCCGTTTGCGGTTACACTTGAAGTGCAGGTGATAGACCTTGTCGAAGCGCACCAGCGTGGTGAAGAGCCGCCAGTCGGCCTCGGTCATCTTGTCGCCTGCAAGGTAGCGGTTTTGCGACAGGATGTCTTCGATCCAATCCAATGTGTCGAAGAGCGGATGCACGGCGGCGTCATAGGCCTCCTGCGTGGTGGCGAAACCGGATTTGTAGACGCCATTGTTCAGCGTGTCATAGACGCGGGCGTTCACCTCTTCGATGCGGTCGTGCAGCGCGGCGGGGTGGTAGTCATCGCTGTTGCCGGTCAGCTCATCAAAGGCGCTGTTGAACATGCGGATGATCTCGGCGCTCTCGTTGCTCACGATGGTCTCGCGCTCTTTGTCCCAGAGGATCGGCACGGTGACGCGGCCCGTGAAATTGGGATCGGCACGGGTATAGATGTCGCGGGCATAGGGCAGGCCAAAGAGGGTATCGCCAGTGGCGCCGGGGAAGTCACCATCAAAGGTCCAGCCTTCGCCCAGCATGTCGGGGTGTACGACCGACACGCCGATGTGATCCTCCAGCCCCTTCAATTGGCGGAAGATCAGCGCGCGATGTGCCCAAGGGCAGGCATAGCTGACATAGAGGTGATAGCGGCCCGATTCTGCTTTGAACCCGCCGTCGCCGCTGGGGCCGGCGCTGCCATCGGCGGTTACCCAGTTGCGAAACTTCGCTGCGGCGCGCTCAAACTTGCCGCCTGAGGATTTGGTATCATACCATTTGTCTTGCCATTTTCCGTCAACCAATAGGCCCATCTTGTTTTCCTTTGCGCGTTTGAGGATATATCTAGGGCAGGGGGCGAGGGGTGCACATCCTCATGAGCGCGCAGCCGCCCTGCGCAGGTGCAGACTGCCCAAACGTCATCAAATCTTAACTTGAATTTTCTACGTTTTAGCCCAGCTTAGAAGGCATTAGCGGGGGGATGATCATGGAAGAATTTCTGTCGAAAGAGATACAGGCGGGGCTTGATGCTGCGCGTATGGCAAGCCTGCGCAAAGGCGCGCGCCTGCGGCTTGAGGTGGGCGGTGATGTCTACCGGGTGCTGCGTATGTGGAAGACCGGTTTTTCCGTCGATGCGGCAGATGCGCCCAAGCTGCGCGGGCTGGTCGATCTTTATGATGGCAGCCTGCATCTGTTCCAATGTCTCATCGTGGCGAGCGAGGAAGAAGCGGGCGAAATGCGTTATGAGTTCAAACGCGCGACCGCCGTGGCAGACCGTCCGCCGCTTGATTTCGAGCGTCCCGCCGATGCGCCACTGGGGCTGATCGAAGACGGCCGCGCCTGAAAGGGCGGCACGGCGGGCCAGTCCCGCCGCGCCATTTTCCGATTATTGTAGATCGCTGAAAGCTTTGACGAGCCGGTCGCAGGCTTCCTCGACCCGCGCGCGTGGCGTGGCGAGGTTGAAGCGCAGGAAGCTTTCGCCCCCGGTGCCGAAGGTGGCGCCGTGGTTGGCTGCGATGGCGGCGCTTTTCTCGACACGTTTCTGAAACTCCGCCGGGTCCATCCCGGTGCCCGAAAAGTCCACCCAAGCCAGATAGGTCGCTTCCAGCGGCATCGAACCTAGCCCCGGAATCGCGTTCACCGCGTCATCGAAGATCTGCCGGTTTCCGTCCAGATAGGCGGTCAGTTCATCCACCCACGCTGCACCCTCGGGGGAATAGGCCGCCGTTGCCATGATCAGCCCGAAGGAGTTCGCCGAGACGCCCAAAGCCGCCATGCGCTGGGCGAAGCGTTGGCGCAGCTTGGGGTCGTGAATGATGACGTTCCCGGTATGGCCGCCGGCGATGTTGAAAGTCTTGGTCGTGGCGGTCATCATCACCAGACGGTCTTCGATTCCGCCGATATGCGCCATGGGGATGTGCTTGTGCCCCGGCATCACCAGATCGTGGTGGATTTCATCCGAGACCAGCACCAGATCGTGCCGCTTGGCGAAATCGGCCACGCCTTGCAGTTCTTCGCGGCTCCAGACACGCCCGCCGGGGTTATGCGGCGAGCAGAGGATCACCATTTTCTCATCCCCGGTCATCAGGGCGTCATAGGCGTCGAAATCCATCTCGTAGCGGCCCGAGGCATTGGTCAGCGGGCATTCCACCACGCGCCGCTCGGCGGCGTTAATCACGCGGGCGAAGGCGTGATAGACCGGGGTGAACAGCACCACGCCATCACCGGGCTGGGTGAAGGCATCGACGCACATCGCGGTGCCGTTCACCAGACCGTGGGTGGTAAAGATCGCATCGGCGTCGACCTTCCAGCCGTGACGGTTTTCCATCCACCATTGGATCGCGGCAAGGTATTCGCTGTCGTCGCCGAAATACCCGTGCACCCCGTGGTCGATCTGGGCCTGAAGCGCGTCCTGCACCACCTGCGGGGGGCGGAAATCCATGTCGGCCACCCACATGGCGATGCCGCTGTCCGCGGGCACGCCATAGATCGCTTCCATCTTGTCCCATTTCGCACAATGGGTGCCGCGCCGGTCGATGATGTCGTCAAAGCTCATGCTGGTCTCTCCTGATGTTGCGGCCAAGCTAACGGCTGCCGCAGGCGCTGCAAGCCCCCGGTTGCGCGATGCCCGGGCATGGCCTAAATGAGCGGGATGAAACGCCCGATCCTTTTGCACCCCGACCCACGGCTCAAGAAAGCCGCAGCCCCCGTCGCTGATCTCAGCGACGAGTTGCGCGTGCTGGGCGATGATATGTTGACCACCATGTATGACGCGCCGGGCATCGGCCTTGCCGCGCCGCAGATCGGCGTGCTGAGCCGTGTCATCGTGCTCGATTGCGTCAAGGAAGAGGGCGAAGCGCCGCGCCCGCTGTTGATGTTCAACCCTGAGATCATGGCTTCTTCGGATGACCTGAACACCTATGAGGAAGGCTGCCTGAGCATTCCTGAGCAATACGCCGATGTGACCCGCCCGGCTGAGGTTGAGGTCCGCTGGCTCGACCGCGACGGCAAAGAGCAGCAGGAGGCGTTTGACGGCCTCTGGGCAACCTGTGTGCAGCATGAGATTGACCACCTCGATGGGAAGCTTTTCATCGATTACCTCAAGCCGTTGAAGCGCCAAATGATCACCCGCAAGATGGTGAAACTGAAGCGCGAGTTGGCACGCGGATGAGCGTGCTAAAGGTTCTTCGCTGGCCCGACCCACGTCTGGCCGAGACCTGCGTGCCGATCGAAGAGATCACGCCAGAGATCGAAACGCTGGCCGCCGATATGTTGGAGACGATGTATGCCGCGCCGGGGCGGGGCCTTGCCGGGCCGCAGGTTGGCGCGATGCTGCGGATCTTCGTGATGGATGCAGGTTGGAAGGAAGACAAATCCGACCCGCTGGTCTGCATCAACCCGATGTTTCAAGAGATCGGCGAAGAGCGCGTGACCAATACCGAAGGCTGCCTAAGCATTCCGGGCATCAGCACCGACATCTCGCGCCCGTCGCAGGTGCAGATGGTTTGGACCGGGCTGAACGGTGGCCGCTATGTGCAAAGCCTTGAGGGTGCCGCCGCGCTGATCGCGCAGCATGAGATGGACCACCTTGATGGCGTGGTGACATTCGATCATCTGGATGCGGAAACCCGCGCTGCCAAGATTGCGGAGTTTGAAGCCCAATGACCCTACGCCGCTACGTTGCATGGCCCGACAAACGCCTGCGCAGCCCCGCCGAACCCATTGAGGCGGTGACGGATGAAATTCGCACCCTTTGGGACGATATGATCGAGACGATGGACGCCATGCCCGGCGTCGGCCTTGCCGCGCCGCAGATTGGGGTGATGTTGCAGGTCGCCGTCGTCGATGCCTCCGAGGCACGCAACAAGCGCATCCGTTTGGCAAACCCGGTGATTATAGACGCCTCTGCCGTGCTGCACCCTTATGAGGAAGCCAGCCCGAACCTGCCCGGTTTCAGCGCCGTGATCCGCCGCCCTCGCGGCGTGAAGGTGCGGTTCCTTGATGAGACGGGGGCAGAGGTCGAACGCGATTTCGTCGGGCTGGAGGCGGTCAGTGTCCAACACCAGATCGACCATCTGGCGGGCAAAATGTATTTCGACAACCTCAGCAAAACCAAGCGCGACATGCTGTTGCGCAAAGCACGTAAACAGAACGGCTGACAGCCCAAAAGGCGCTGTCCGTCAGGAGTGAACAGATGCGACTGATATTCATGGGCACGCCCGAGTTTTCGGTGCCGGTACTCGATGCGCTGGTGCAGGCGGGGCATGACATCTGCGCCGTCTATTGCCAGCCGCCACGCCCCGCCGGACGCGGCAAGAAACCCCGCCCCAGCCCGGTGCAGCAACGCGCCGAAGAGATTGGCCTTTTGGTGCGGCATCCGGTGTCGCTTAAACACCGCGAACCGCAGGAAGAATTCGCCGAGCTTGACGCAGATGCGGCGGTGGTCGTGGCCTACGGTCTGATCTTGCCGCAGGTCATTCTGGACGCGCCGAAACAGGGCTGCCTGAACATCCACGCGAGCCTGCTGCCGCGCTGGCGTGGGGCGGCACCTATCCACCGTGCGATCATGGCGGGGGATGAAAAGACTGGCGTTTGCATCATGCAGATGGAAGCGGGGCTCGATACCGGGCCGGTGCTGCTCTGCGAAGAGACCGAGATCGGCGCGGCCGAGACCACGGCCGAATTGCACGACCGGCTGAGCGCCATGGGCGCGGTGGCGATCAACAAGGCGCTGTCGCGGTTGTCGGACCTGCCCCCCCAGCCTCAGCCCGACGAGGGCGTGACCTATGCCGCCAAGATCGACAAGGCCGAGGCGCGCATCGACTGGGCCCGCCCGGCGGTTGAGGTAGACCGGCTGATCCGGGGCCTGTCGCCCTTTCCCGGCGCGTGGTTTGAGGTTGATGGCCAGCGGGTGAAAGTGCTGGGATCGGTGCTGGACGAAGGCACAGGTGCGGCGGGTGAGGTGCTGTCAGATGACCTGCGCATCGCTTGCGGCGACGGTGCGGTGCGGCTCACGCGGTTGCAGCGCGCGGGCAAGGGCGTGCAGGAAGCGGATGTGTTTCAGCGCGGCGCGCAGATCCCGGTCGGCACTAACCTGAGCGCCGCTTAAGCGCTCAGCTTTTCGGCGGGGTGCTTTTGTAGACCGGCAGGTGCCAGCCGAAATAAAGCGATCCGGCGCGCAGCACCCAAGTGGTGGCGGCGCAGGCCAATAGCGGGTAGAGCGTCCCGTCGAAATAAGGCGCCAGCAGCACGGCTACAGCGGCACCAGAGAGCGCCGCGGTGGCGTAGAGTTCGCCTTGCGTCAGCACCAGTGGCAATTGGCCCACCACCACATCGCGCATCAGCCCGCCCATACAGCCGGTGATCATGCCCATGACGATGATGATCGGCGCGGATTGCTCTTGGGACATCGCCACACCGACCCCCGCCGCGACGGCGACGGCCAGTGCCAGACTGTCGAGCCAGATCAACGTGCGAAAGCGGCTTTCCAGAAGATGCGCGGTGAAAAACACCACCAGCGCCGCCACGATGGCCACGCCGAGCATACTGGGCGTTTCTATCCAAAAGATCGGGTTGCGATCGAGCAGGAGGTCGCGGATCGTGCCGCCGCCCACGGCGGTCAGGCAGGCGATAAAGGCAAAGCCCACGATATCAAGCTGCGCCCGGCTTGCGACCAGCGCGCCGGTGATGGCAAAGACCAGCACGGCGGCATAGTCGAGCAGGGCCAGCAGGCTCACTTCTTGCCGCCCGGTTTGAAGGGGGCCATGCCCGCGCGGGCCAGTTCATCGGCGCGTTCGTTTTCGGGGTGGCCGGCGTGGCCCTTGACCCATTTCCACGTCACATTGTGCCGCGCGTTCGCCGCGTCCAGCCGTTGCCAAAGCTCCGCGTTTTTCACGGGTTTTTTGGCGGCGTTCTTCCAGCCGTTTTTCTTCCAGCTAAAGATCCAACCGGTGATGCCGTTTTTGACGTAGTTGCTGTCAGTAACGATGGTGATTTCTGTCGTACGGCTGAGCGATTCCAGCGCCGAGATCGCGGCCATCAGTTCCATGCGGTTGTTGGTGGTTTGCGCCTCGCCGCCCTTCAACTCGCGTTCCTTGACGATCTTGTCGCCGTCCATGGCGCGCATCAACACGCCCCAGCCACCGGGGCCGGGATTGCCTGAGCAGGCTCCGTCTGTGTAGGCGTAAAGGTCTGGCATGTCGGCTCCCGTCGCGGTTTCAACGCGGTTTAGGCGGCTGGCGCGCGGCGGTCAATCAGGCGGGTTGGCGCAAGACGCGGGGCACCTTGAACTCGACGTTTTCCTGCGCGGTTTCGACCAGTTCGGTGGTCACGTCATAGCGCGCTTTGAAGGCGTCGATCACCTCGTTGATCAGCACTTCGGGGGCCGATGCGCCTGCGGTGATGCCGATGCTGCCGATCCCATCAAGCGCGCGCCAATCGATGTCTTCGGCCCGTTGCACCAGTTGCGCATAGGCGCAGCCCGCGCGGGCGCCGACTTCGACCAGACGTTTGGAGTTCGACGAATTTGGTGCGCCGACCACCAGCATCGCGTCGCATTTGGGCGCCATGGCTTTGACCGCTTCCTGACGGTTGGTCGTGGCGTAGCAGATGTCTTCTTTATGCGGGCCGATGATGGCTGGGAAGCGCGCCTGAAGGGCTGCGACGATATCGGCGGTATCATCGACGCTGAGCGTGGTCTGGGTGACATAGGCCAGCTGCGCCTCATCACGCACGGCGACACCGGCCACATCGTCGGGCGTTTCGACCAGCAGCACATCGCCATCGGGCAGTTGGCCCATGGTGCCGACCGTCTCAGGGTGGCCCGCGTGGCCGATCATGATGATCTGCAGCCCTGCATCGGCATGGCGCTGCGCCTCGATATGGACCTTGGAGACCAGTGGGCAGGTGGCATCGACATAGATCATATTGCGCGCCTGCGCCGCCGAGGGCACGGATTTCGGCACGCCATGGGCGGAAAAGATCACCGGACGGTCGTCGGGGCATTCGGAGAGTTCCTCGACAAAGACCGCGCCCTTGTCGCGCAGCCCGTCGACGACGAATTTGTTGTGCACGATCTCATGGCGCACATAGACTGGGGCGCCCCATTTCTCGAGCGCTATTTCGACGATCTTGATCGCCCGGTCCACGCCCGCGCAGAATCCGCGCGGCGCGGCGAGGTAGAGGGTCAGGGGCGTGTTGGTCATGCGAAGTCTCCGAACGGCTTGGCGCAGAGGTAAGGGCTTGGGCGCTCTTCGTCCAGCCCGTCAGCCTTTCTTGGGCGCAGCCTCGCCCGCGGTGCCGTGAACGAGGGCGGCGGCCTGCGCCCGGTTGCGGATGCCCAATTTGCGGTAGCCCGATTTCGCATAGTCCGAGACGGTGTGGATCGAGAGGTTGCAGCGATGCGCGGTTTGCTGGCGGGTGTAGCCATGGGCCAGCAGGTTCACCACTTCGGCTTCGCGCGGGCTGAGTTTGCCAAAGGCCGATGGGGTCTCAGGCAGGGGTAACGGGGCGGTGCCGGTCAGGTCTTCGATGCGGCGGTGCATCAGCAGGCAAAAGAGGCGAAGATCCTCGGCCACGTCGCTAAAGCTCCGTTCAAACTCATCGGCCTCCATCCAATTGCCGATGATGAAGCCACCGAAACGTTCTGATCCTTTCAGCCGCATGGGCACCGCAAAGGCGGCGTGCAAACCTTCCCGTCCTGCGCGTGCGATCAGCGAATGCTCAGAGGGGGTAACATCGGGGTAAAGGTGCACGAAGGCCTGACCGATTGTCAGGACTTCATAGCTGGTGCACGAATGGTGGAGAAAGGGGTCATCCTCGGGGGGGAGATCATCGTAAAGGTCGGGGATGGTGGATAAAAACTGGGCATCTTTGAAATCTGCCCCGACGCTGATGTGAATGGCGTGGGTGAAACCAATCTGTCGCAGCGCCTCTACAATGCCGTCCCAGAGCTTGCCTACATCCTGTAGCTTCTCCAGCCGCACCGCATCATCGAAAAGCATCGTCCCTCACTTTAACCCCCCTTTTTCGGGGGGTCGTCTACTTCTACGGGAACGGGTACTGTGGGATCAAGGGGAACGCATGGGTTCATGTGCTGTATTGTATCTTCCCTGGGGTATTTTAGAAATTTCACAGGCCAGTGACGCCATTGTCACTGGTCTGTTATTCGTCTGCCTGCCCCCTTTGAGGCAGGCACAAGAAGGCCACTGCTGCGGCTAGCAACATGGTTTTGGGCGGAAATAAGGCGGTTTGCGCTTAGTCTTGCGAGGTCGAGATCGGATCGCGCGGCGGACGGCCAATGACATCACGCAGATCGTCAAGCTCGATAAAGTTGTCGGCTTGGCGACGCAGATCGTCAGAGATCATCGGCGGCTGGCTGCGAATCGTCGACACGACAGAAACGCGCACGCCTTGGCGTTGCAGGCTTTCGACCAGCGGACGGAAGTCGCCGTCGCCGGAAAAGATCACGATATGGTCGACACGCGGTGCCAGTTCCATCGCATCAACGGCCAGTTCGATGTCCATGTCGCCTTTGACTTTGCGCCGGCCCATGCTGTCGGTGTATTCCTTGGCCGGTTTGGTGACCATGGAAAAGCCGTTGTAGTTCAGCCAGTCAACAAGCGGGCGGATCGGCGAATACTCATCGTTTTCCAGCAATGCGGTATAGTAGAAGGCGCGCAGCAGCTTGCCGCGGCGCATGAACTCTTGCCGCAGCAACTTATAGTCGATGTCGAAGCCAAGCGTCTTTGCTGCGGCGTAGAGGTTGGAGCCGTCTATGAAAAGCGCCAAACGCTCATCTTTGTAGAACATTAATCTATCCTTTCGGCAGGCTTCGCCGTATTCCCGGTTTGAGTTGTAATCGTCGCAGATTAATAAATCTGTGACGGCTGGCGATGCCCCCACATCAGGGTGCATAACTAAGGCTTTTTAACGATGTCGCAAGACCCCGTGGGTATGGAATTAAGCAGTAGAGAGCCTATACGAAAGTATAGTCTCCTGATTGCGCTTGGTGGGAACCTCGGCTCTTCTGTCGGTGCGCCGCAGGAAACCCTGAAGTCGGCTTTGAAGCTGTTGCAAACCTCCGGCGCGGTGATTCGCGCGACCAGTGCATTCTATCATACACCGGCTTTTCCCGCAGGAGCGGGGCCCGATTATGTGAATGCCGCAGCACGTCTGGAGGCCCCTTGGGATCCGGCGAAGGCGCTTGGCGTCTTGCATCGGATCGAGGCGCAGTTGGGTCGGGAGCGGGTGCAGCGTTGGGGCCAGCGCACTTTGGATTTGGATTTGCTGGCCTGTGATGATATCGTGTTGCCAGACCGTAACACCCACAAGATGTGGCGTGATTTGCCGCTTGAGGCGCAGATTGGCCGCACGCCAGAGCAGTTGATCCTGCCGCATCCGCGCCTGCAAGACCGCGCTTTTGTGCTGGTGCCGCTGGCCGACGTGGCTCCCGATTGGGTGCACCCGCTGCTGGGAAAACCGGTGCGCACCTTGCTTGAGGCTCTGCCTGAGCGGGATCGTGCCGAGGTGCGGCGCCTGTAATAACGGCTTGTAAATCTGCCCGAAGCGGCCTAAATACCGCACTTCTGGCAGCAAATGAGATATTGGAGGCTTCATGGCCCGCGTCACCGTCGAAGATTGTGTGGATAAGGTTCCGAACCGTTTCGAGCTCGTCATGCTGGCCGCGCACCGCGCCCGTGAGATTGCTGCCGGATCGCCGCTGACCGTCGACCGCGACAACGACAAGAACCCGGTCGTGTCCCTGCGTGAGATTGCGGACGAAACGCAGTCGGCTGATGATCTGCGCGAGCGTCTGATCGAAAGCAATCAGAACCAGATCGAAGTCGACGAACCCGAAGAAGACGCCATGGCGCTTTTGATGGGTGGCGAAGAGGACAAGCCCGAAGAAGACAGCATGTCCGAAGAAATGTTGCTGCGCCAGTTGATGGCCGCACAGGGGCAGGGCTAACCCCCGCGCCCCGGCCGGGGCAATGAGGCAGATGGCATGAACAGCGCCGACATTACTGCCGATGACCTGATCGCTCTTGTTCAAGGCTACAATCCGCGTACCAACGAACCCCTGATCCGCGCCGCTTTCGACTACGGGGCGCGGATGCATGAGGGGCAGTTTCGCCATTCCGGTGAGCCCTATTTCACCCACCCCGTCGCTGTCGCTGCGATCCTCACGGAACAGCAGCTTGACGATGCGACGATCATCACCGCCCTTTTGCACGATACGATCGAAGACACCAAAGCGTCTTATGCCGAGGTGCAGAGTCTCTTTGGCGGCGAAGTGGCGGAATTGGTCGATGGTGTCACCAAGCTGACCAATCTTCAGCTCAACTCGACCGAGACCAAACAGGCCGAGAATTTCCGCAAGCTCTTTATGGCGATGTCCAAGGACTTGCGTGTCATCCTCGTCAAGCTTGCCGACCGTTTGCACAACATGCGCACGATCAAATCCATGCGCCCGGACAAGCAGGTCAAAAAGGCGCGGGAGACGATGGACATTTATGCGCCGCTCGCGGGCCGTATGGGCATGCAGTGGATGCGCGAAGAGTTGGAAGACCTCGCGTTTCGCGTGCTCAACCCCGATGCCCGCGCGTCGATCATCCGGCGGTTCATCACCCTGCAACGCGACACCGGCGATGTGATTCAGCGGATCACCGGCGACATGCGGGTGGAGTTGGAAAAAGCGGATATCGACGCCGAGGTTTTTGGCCGGGCCAAGAAACCCTATTCGATCTGGCGCAAGATGGAGGAGAAGGAACAGAGCTTCTCCCGTCTGTCCGACATTTACGGCTTTCGCGTTATCACCGCCTCTGACGAGGATTGCTACCGCACACTCGGCGCGATCCATCGCCGCTGGCGCGCGGTGCCGGGGCGGTTCAAGGATTACATCAGCCAGCCCAAGACCAACGGCTATCGTTCGATCCATACCACCGTCTCGGGCCGCGATGGCAAGCGGGTGGAAGTGCAGATCCGCACCCGGCAGATGCATGACGTGGCCGAGACCGGCGTCGCCGCGCATTGGTCCTACCGCGATGGTGTGCGTAGCCGAAACCCCTTTGCCGTTGATCCCGCCAAATGGATCAGCCAGCTGACCGAGCAGTTCGACGCCGAGACCGACCACGAGGATTTCCTCGAAGCGGTGAAGCTTGAGATGTACGCGGATCAGGTCTTCTGCTTCACGCCTAAAGGCGATGTGGTGAAACTGCCGCGCGGGGCGACGCCGATTGATTTTGCCTATGCGATCCACACCCGGATCGGCAACGCTTGCGTTGGGGCCAAAGTCGACGGGATGCGTGTGCCGCTCTGGACGCGGATCAAAAACGGCCAGTCGATTGAGATCACCACCGCGCAGGGGCAAACACCGCAGGTCACATGGCTTGATATCGCCACCACCGGCAAGGCCAAGTCGGCAATCCGGCGGTCCCTGCGCGAGGTCGACCGCGAGCGCTTTATCAAACTGGGCCGCGAATTGGCGCGCTCGGCCTTCGCGCAGGTCGGCAAGAAGGCCACCGATAAGGTGCTGCATACCGTCGCCAAGAACATGCGGCTCAACGGCCCCGATGAGGTGCTCGCCCGGCTTGGCAGTTCCGAACTCACAGGCCGCGAAGTGGTGGAATGCGTCTATCCTGACCTTGCCCCGCAAAAGGGCGAGCAGATCGACGTGCGCCGCGCCGTCGTGGGGCTGGAGCCGGGCCAGAGCTTTGACCGCGCGCCCTGCTGCACGCCGCTGCCCGGTGAGCGGATCGTCGGCATCACCTTCCGTGGCAAGGGCGTGACCGTCCACTCAATCGACTGCGACCGCCTGTCGGAGTACGAAGACCAGCCCGAGCGTTGGCTGGATCTGCGTTGGCACGATGGCAGCCACCCGGCGGTCTATACCTGCGCGTTGGACATCACCATCGGCAACGGCGCGGGCGTACTGGGGCGGGTCTGCACCTTGATCGGCGAAGCCTCGGCCAATATCTCTGATTTGGAGTTTGTGGAGCGCAAGCCTGACTTTTACCGGTTGGTGGTCTATGTGGATCTCAGAGACGTAAGTCACCTGCATTCGTTGATGTCCACGATCGAAGCCGAAAGTGAAGTCGCCGATGTCAGCAGGCACCGCAATATGAGCATGGGAAAGACTGTCGAAAAGACCGACTGACCCCGCGCAGACGAAACGCCGATACTGGACCTGAGACTTGATTTTCAAACGCCGCGATCCGAAACCGACCCTGCGCGCGCTGGCCGAGTTTCTGTGGCCGCGGGGTGGTTGGACACGTGCGTTTCACTACGTCAAACACCGGATGCGGCGGCTGCCCGACAGCCCCGAGCGCATTGCGCGCGGCATCTGGGCCGGAGTCTTTACCACCTTCACGCCCTTCTATGGTCTGCACTTCATTGTGGCGGCACTAATCGGGCGGGTGATGCGGGCCAATATCCTCGCCGCCCTTATGGCGACCTTCTTTGGCAACCCGCTGACTTATGTCCCCATCGGCATCGCGGCTTTGCAGACCGGGCATTGGATCCTTGGCGCGCCCGTGGCCCCGAAAGAGCATCGCTCCTTCGGGGGGAAGTTTCTGGATGCGGGCCGCGATCTGCAAGAGAACTTTGTCGCGATTTTTACCGATAGCCAGATGGATTGGACGGGGCTGACCGCCTTTTTCCATCAGGTCTTCTACCCCTATCTGATCGGGGGCATCCTGCCGGGGATGATCTGCGCCTCTATCGCCTATTATATCTCGGTGCCGGTGCTGCGGGCTTACCAAAAGCGGCGGCGCGGGATGATCAAGGCCAAGTTCGAGGCGCTCAAGCATAAGGCGGCGCAAAAGGCCGAGGCCAAGCGCCACGCGGACTGAGGCTTTCAGGGCATCAATTTTCCGGAAAAACCGCTTCCCCCTATGGGGTTGGCGAAATTTCCGACCTATGGTCGGGCAAGTGATGCAAGGGGAATCGAGATGGCGGATCAACCAAAGCTGAGATTGGGCGTGAACATTGACCATGTGGCGACCGTGCGCAACGCGCGGGGCGGCGCCTATCCTGACCCGCTGCGCGCGGCCAAGATCGCGGAAAAGGCTGGCGCCGATGGCATCACCGCGCATCTGCGCGAAGACCGGCGGCATATCTCTGATGCCGATATCGAAGGGTTGATGGAGGTGCTTTCCGTCCCGCTGAACTTTGAGATGGCCGCCACCGACGAGATGCAAAAGATTGCCCTGCGCCACAGGCCCCATGCCGTCTGCATCGTGCCCGAAAAGCGCGAAGAGCGCACCACCGAAGGCGGGCTGGAAGTCGCCCGCGAGGAGAATAAGCTGGCCCATTTCATCGCGCCCCTGCGTGAGGCGGGCAGCCGGGTGTCGATCTTCATCGCCGCCGAGCCTGCGCAGATCGAAGCCGCCAATCGCATTGGGGCAGAGGTGATCGAACTGCACACCGGCGCCTATTGCGATGCCTTTGCCGAAGGCCGCTGGGATGAGGCGGACGTTGAGCTTAAAAAGCTGCGCGAGATGTCTAGTTTCGCAGCTTCCCTCGGGCTTGAGGTTCATGCCGGACACGGGCTGACCTATGACACGGTGACCCCCATCGCGGCCTTTCCAGAGGTGCGCGAACTCAACATCGGGCACTTCCTGATCGGAGAGGCAATATTCCTCGGGCTGGAACCCGCCATAACAGAGATGCGCCGCCTGATGGATGAGGCCCGCGAGGGCTGAGCCCGCCGGTCTTCGGTGGCGAAAATCCACTCAATGGATGCCTTCTTCTGGACCCAAAACGGCTTTGACTGCGTTGGGCCGCCAGACTGGTTAACAAACCTAAGGAGGCACCAATGAGCGACCATATCGACACACTGAAGAAGCTCCACACCCGCCTGATCGACAGCCGCGACGGCTATCGTGAATCCCGCAAGCAGGTCTCGGATGAGGCCGCCTTCGTCGGCTTCTTCGACCAGCGCATCGCTGAGCGCGAGAAGTTCCACACCGAATTGCACCGCCAGTTGGGTGTCGATGGCGTGGATGTCTCCGAAGAAGGCTCCGCCGCTGCATCGGCCCACCGTGGTTGGCTGAAACTGCGCGACGCGGTGACCGGCGATGACGAAGCCGTCTATGACGAGATCGTCAACGGCGAATCCGCATTGGTCGAAAACTACGACGATGCGATCAAAGCCACCGCTGGCCGCCCCGGTTATGAGTTCCTGACCGAGCAGCGCGCCTCTGTGCAGCGCGCCATTGATGAGGCGAAAGCCGAAAAAGCGCGCCACGCCACGGCCTAAGCTGCGCGACATCCCGAGTTTAACGCCGTCCCGTTCCGCGGGGCGGCGTTTTTGCGTCGTATTGCTGCTTTTCCTCGGCAACGGCGCATGATCTATTGTCGGTAAAGGGCGCATCGGCCCCGTCACGCGACAAGAATGGCACTCAATGATCCTCGGCATCGGCACTGATTTGGCAAATATCGAGCGTATCCAAGGCACGCTCGACCGCTTTGGCGACCGTTTCCGCAATCGCGTTTTTACGGACGTGGAACAGCGCAAGGCAGAGTGTCGCCGCGATGTCGCGGGAACTTACGCCAAACGCTGGGCCGCGAAAGAGGCATGTTCAAAGGCGCTTGGCACCGGGCTGCGCATGGGCATTGCATGGCGCGACATGGCGGTCAGCAATCTGCGCACCGGCCAACCCGTGATGGAAGTGACCGGTTGGGCCGCCGACCGTCTGGCCGCGATGACCCCGCCGGGGCATGAGGCGATCATCCATGTCACCCTGACCGATGACCACCCCTGGGCGCAGGCCTTTGTCGTGATCGAAGCGCGCCCCCTTGCCGATTGAGACCCCTCAGGCTGGCGCGCCCCGCCGTTTCGCGTCATATGCACGCGGGGCAGGCCGATCCGGCCCCGCGTCACTTGACTTGGCCCGCACGGCCCCGCATGTAACCCCAAACCGATATGTCAGGAGCGCCGCATGGCCGCTAAGGAAAAAACCGGCAACGCCTTTGTCGAAACCATCAAGACAATCTTCTGGGCGCTGCTGATCGCGGGTGTCTTTCGGACCCTGTTCTTCCAGCCCTTCTGGATCCCCTCCGGCTCCATGAAAGAGACGCTGCTGATCGGCGATTTCCTTTTCGTGAATAAGATGGCTTACGGCTATTCCTATGCGTCTTGCCCCAGTCTGATGCTCCCTGGTGTCGGGATCGAGATCGACGCCAAGGATGTCTGCGGAGTGTTCGACGGCGACAACGATCGGCTTTTCGGGTCCGAGCCTGAGCGCGGCGATGTGGTGGTCTTCCGTCATCCCGTATCGGGCCGCGACTACATCAAACGTCTGATCGGTCTGCCGGGGGACAAGGTGCAGATCCAAAACGGCGTCATCAGCCTGAACGGCACCCCGGTCAAAGTCGAAGATGCAGGCACCTTTGAAGAGGTCATGGCCCCGCAAGGCCCACAACAACTGCGCCCGCGTTGCGAAAACGGCCCCGTTGGGCAAGGCGGCAGCTGCGTCAAAAGCCGCCAGATCGAAACGCTGCCCAATGGCGTCTCGCATCCGATCTTGAACATCACCAACCAGCAGTCGGACAACACGGGCGTCTATACCGTGCCTGAGGGGCATTACTTCTTCATGGGCGACAACCGCGACAATTCTGCCGATAGCCGGTTGGCGCAGCGCGCCGGTGGCGTGGGTTTCGTGCCGTTTGAGAACCTGATTGGCCGCGCGGATCGCATCATGTTCAGTTCTGCCGGGCGTTCGATGCTGTTCTTCTGGACATGGCGCAGCGACCGTTTCTTCGAAGCTGTAAGATGAAGCTAAGCGGAGACCTCAAAGCCTTTGAGGCGCGGATCGGCCACCACTTTGCCACGCCGGACCTGCTGGTGCGCGCCGTGACCCATGCCTCCATGTCCTCGGCCAACCGTGATGACAACCAGCGGTTGGAGTTTCTGGGCGACCGGGTGCTGGGCCTCGTCATGGCCGAGGCGCTGCTGGCGCTGGATCCCGGTGCGACCGAGGGGCAGTTGGCCCCGCGGTTCAACGCATTGGTGCGCAAGGAAACCTGCGCCGATGTGGCGCGCGAGATCGATCTGGGAAAGGTGCTGAAACTGGGCCGGTCTGAGATGATTTCGGGCGGGCGGCGCAAACAGGCGCTTTTGGGCGATGCGATCGAAGCGGTCATCGCTGCCGTCTATCTGGATGGCGGATTTGACGCGGCCAAGGCGCTGGTGCTGCGCCTCTGGGGCGACCGGCTCAAAACGGTTAAAGAAGACGCCCGCGACGCCAAAACCGCGTTGCAGGAATGGGCACAGGCGCGCGGGCTGACCCCGCCGCGCTATGTACAGACTGACCGCAGCGGCCCCGACCATGCGCCGGTCTTTACCATTACCGCGCGGTTGGACAACGGCGCCGAAGCCGCCGCCACCGCGCCCTCAAAACGCGCCGCCGAACAGGCCGCCGCCACCACGCTGTTGCGGCAATTGGAGAATAACTCATGACCACCCGTGCCGGATTCGTCGCCCTGATCGGAGAGCCCAACGCGGGCAAATCCACGCTGCTGAACCGCATGGTGGGGGCCAAAGTCTCGATCGTGACCCATAAGGTCCAGACCACCCGCGCCCGCATCCGCGGCGTGGCGATGGAGGGCGACGCGCAGCTGGTTTTCGTCGACACCCCCGGCCTGTTCCAGCCGCGCCGCCGGCTTGACCGTGCCATGGTGGCTGCCGCTTGGGGCGGGGCTGCCGATGCGGATGTGATCGTGCTTTTGATCGAAGCGCACCGTGGCATGACCGAGGGTGTCGAGCGTATCCTTGAGGAGCTCGGCAACATCGCCAAGGGCCGCCGCGTGGCGCTGGCAATCAACAAGATCGACCGCGTTGAGGCACCTGTGTTGCTGGGTCTGACCGAGAAGATGAACGCAGCTTTCGATTTCACCGAGACTTTCATGATCTCCGCCGAGCGTGGCCACGGTATCGACACGCTGCGCCAGTGGCTGGCCGGCGAGGTGCCGGAAGGCCCGTGGCTCTATCCCGAAGACCAGATCGCCGACCTGCCGATGCGCAACATCGCGGCCGAGATCACCCGCGAGAAACTGACCCTGCGGCTGCATCAGGAACTGCCCTATCAGCTCACGGTCGAGACCGAGAATTGGGAAGAGCGCAAGGACGGCTCGGCCCGGATCGATCAGTTGGTCTATGTCGTGCGCGACGGTCACAAGGGCATCGTGCTGGGCAATAAGGGCGAGACGATTAAGGCCGTGGGCAAGGCCGCCCGCGAAGAGCTTGAAGAGTTCTTGGGCCGCAAGGTGCATCTGTTCTTGCAGGTCAAGGTCCGTGCCAATTGGCTGGAAGAGGCCGAGCGCTATTCCGAGATGGGCTTGGATTTCAAAGATGGCAACGACTGAGCGTAAAGGCCAGCCATGCCGCGTCTGACCGCGCGTTTCTGGGTCGACGCCTATCTCACCCGGCTGCGTTTGCAGGATATCCCGGCCTTTGTTGTGGCTCATGGCGATGACACGGGCGGCGCTGTGCTGGTGAAACTGGCGACGCTGGACGGCAAAGCAGTGCTGTTTCAACGCTCTTTTGATTTGATGACCGGCGACCGGAAGTGGATTGAGCTGGCTTCGGGTGACGAGGCCGAGGTTGACGCCACCGTCAGCCGCCAGCGCAGCTTTGACCCGGACCTCTGGGTGATCGAAGTCGAAGACCGGCAGGGCCGCCACCTGTTGGACAAACCGGGGCTCACCTGATGGAATGGCGCGATCAGGGCATCCTGCTGAGCGCGCGGCGACATGGCGAAACCTCTGCCATCATCGAAGTCTTCACCCCCGAACAGGGCCGCCATGCCGGGATCGTGCGCGGCGGCACCAGCCGCAAGATCGCCCCCAGCCTGCAGCCCGGCGCGCAGCTTGATCTGGCATGGCGCGCGCGGTTGGAGGACCATATCGGTGCCTTCACGGTCGAGCCTTTGCGCAGCCGTGCCGCGGTGGCCATGCAGGACCGTCTGGCGCTGGCGGGGTTGAACGCGGTGACCGCGCTTTTGTCCTTTTGTCTGCCCGAACGCGAGCCGCATCCGGCGCTCTACCGCCGCACCGAAGCGCTGCTTGATCTTCTGGGGCAGGGGGAGGTCTGGCCGCTGGCCTATCTGAAGTGGGAACTGCGTCTGTTGGAAGAGATGGGCTATGCGCTTGATCTTGAGGCCTGCGCGGTGACCGGGGTGACAGAGGGGCTGGCCTATGTCTCGCCCAAGTCGGGCCGTGCGGTCTCGGCCAAGGGCGCGGGGGAGTGGGCGGATCGTTTGCTGCCGCTGCCGGCTGTCCTGCGGGGCGGCACCGGGAGCGATGCGGAGATTGCGCAGGGGCTTGTTACAACGGGCCATTTCCTTGCCGCGCATCTGGCGCGCGATCTGGGCGGCAAGCCTCTGCCCGAAGCCCGTGCGCGCTTTGTCGATGCCTTTAGTCGGCGGCTTTGAAGACCAGCCGCGCGCCGCTGTCGTCCGACAGGATCAGCGTGTCGCCCAGCACATCCGAGATGGTCACCTCTCCTAAAGCGTTCAGAAACGCCGTCTCGGCTGCGATATCCGGGCAGGCGCGGCGCGTGGCGGCGATATGGCCCGCGTCGAACCAAGGGTAGGGCACCGTCATTGCGGCGCTATAGGCGTTGCAGGGGGCTTCTCCAGCGATCTTGCCGGTCTCAGGGAAGGTCAGCGTGGCGCGGGCGTCGAAGGGGGTGCCGTCCAACTCCACCAAGGTCCATGTCTTGTCGCCCGCCCCGTAGGCGCGGACGGTCTCATCCCCTTGGCATTGCGGTAGGGCACTGAGGGCGGCGAGGATCAAAAAGCTGCGCATGGGCTGTCCTTTGGGTTGAAACGCCGCCTATGTCCTCGACATCGGCAGCGCTTGCAACCCCGGCGCGTTAGCCCAGCAGCCGCCGCGCGATAACCTGCGCTTGGATCTCCGCCGCACCCTCAAAGATGTTGAGAATCCGCGCATCGCATAGCACCCGGCTGATCTTGTACTCCAGCGCGAACCCGTTGCCGCCGTGGATCTGCAGCCCGTTGTCCGCTGCCGCCCAAGCGACCCGCGCGCCGAGCAGTTTGGCCATGCCTGCCTCGACATCGCAGCGCCGTCCGGCGTCTTTTTCAAAGGCGCTGTAATAGGTCAACTGCCGGGCGATCATCAGTTCCACCGCCATCATCGCCAGCTTGCCCGACACGCGGGGGAAGTTGATCAGCGCCTTACCGAATTGCTTGCGGTCTTGGGCGTATTGCATCGAGATATCGAGCGCCGATTGCGCCACGCCGATGGCGCGGGCGGCGGTCTGGATGCGGGCGGATTCAAACGTCTCCATCAGTTGTTTGAAGCCCCGGCCCTCTTCGCCGCCGAGCAGGTTCTCGCCCTTCACCTCGAAACCGTCGAACGCCAGTTCGTATTCCTTCATCCCGCGGTAGCCGAGCACCTCAATCTCTCCGCCGGTCATGCCGGGGGTGGGGAAGGGGTTGGCATCATCGCCGGGGGTCTTTTCGGCCAAGAACATCGACAGGCCACGGTGGTCTGTGGTCTCAGAGTCGGTCCGCGCCAGCAGAGTCATCACATGGGTCCGCGCCGCATGGGTGATCCATGTCTTGTTGCCGGTCACCTTATAGTCGTCGCCGTCCTTCACCGCGCGGGTGCGCAGGCTGCCGAGGTCCGAGCCGGTGTTCGGCTCGGTGAAAACGGCCGTGGGCAAAGTCTCGGCGCTGGCGATGCGGGGCAGCCATTTCTCTTTCTGCGCGTCGGTGCCGCCGCAGAGGATCAGTTCCGCCGCGATTTCCGAGCGGGTGCCAAGCGAGCCAACACCGATGTAGCCGCGCGACAGTTCTTCGCTGACCACACACATCGACGCTTTGGTCAGGCCCAGACCGCCGTATTCTTCGGGAATGGTCAGGCCGAAAACACCCATTTCGGCCAGTTCTTCGATCACCTCAATGGGGATCAATTCGTCTTTCAGATGCCAGTCATGGGCGAAGGGCTCGACCTTTTCGACCGCGTAGCGGCGGAACTGGTCGCGGATCATTTCAAGCTCTTCATCAAGCCCGCTGACGCCAAAGGTCACATCGGCGCTGCGCTCCTGCATCAGCTCCACCAGACGGCTGCGCGGGGCTTGGGTGTTGCCGCCGCGGGTCAGGGTGGTGATCGACGGCGCGTCGAGCGTGGCCTCATCCTCAGCGCTCAGCCCCAAATCTTGCAGGCGCAGTATCTCGCCTTGGTTCATCTGGATGCCGCCGCGCATCTGGCAAAGGTATTCGCCAAAGCCGATCTGGTGCAGCAGTTGCTCAACCTCGCCAAAGCGCCCGTCATCCTGCAGCCGTTCGGCCCAAAGCTGCATCTGTCGCAGCGCTTGGACATAGGTGGCGAGCCATGCGAGCCCGTGGGCGGCGGTCTGGTTGGCCTCGATCAGCTTGGCCGAGACGCGCCCCCCCTCGCTCACCTGCGCGCGGACGGCGGCGATGGCGGTTTCCAGCAGCCGATCCAACGGCGGCAGCGTCGCGCCGGTGAGCCCGATCAGATCGTCGAGAATTACGCTATGCATCGTCATATCCTGACCATCATGTGCCATGAGCTGTCCTTTCTTGCTTGGGGAAGACATAGACCTTTCGCAGTCGCAGCACAACAAAGATACGTTTTGCTGCAGCATTTTGTTTTAATATTGCGTGCTCATTTTTGACGTGCGGCTGCCCGAGGGGGTGCTATGTAGCGGTATGGACAGTATTTTCCCCTTTCTCACTCCGTTCGAATTCTATGCTGCACTTGCAATCGGCCTCTGTGGCGGGTTCGTGAAGGGCGTTGTTGGTTTTGCTCTGCCGCTCGTGCTGATTTCTGGTCTCACGACCTTTATGGCGCCCGAATTGGCGCTGGCGGGGCTGATTCTGCCGACGGTGCTGGCCAATGCGTTCCAAGCGCTGCGGCAGGGGCCGCAGGCGGCGCTGCGTTCGATCCGGTTGTTCTGGGTTTTCTTGGTTTGCGGCGGCGTGATGCTGGTGCTCTCCGCGCAGATGGTGCGGCTGGTGCCCGCCACCGTGATGCTCTTGATGATCGGGGTGCCGGTGGTGCTGTTCGCGCTGCTGCAACTGTCCAAGCATAAATTCCACCTGCCGCAGCGCTCGGCTAAGGTTGAGGCGCTGGTGGGCGGTTTTGCCGGGGCCGTCGGAGGGATTTCGGGCATTTGGGGGCCGCCCACGGTGGCCTATCTCACCGCGCTCGGAACCGAGAAACATGACCAGATGCGAATCCAAGGTGTGATCTACGGGCTGGGCGCTGTGGCGCTATTGGCGGCGCATATCGGGTCAGGAGTGCTGAATGCGCAGACATGGCCGTTTTCCGCGCTGTTGATCCTGCCGGTAATGCTGGGCGTCTGGCTGGGCAGCAAGGTGATGGACCGGGTGGACCCGGTGCTGTTCCGCAAGATGACGTTGCTGGTGCTGATGGTGGCGGGGTTGAACCTGATCCGACGGGCGATCTCTTAAGCGGGTCCAGAAATAAGCGTGCAGCACGACCAGCTATCATCAGCCTATCCCAATGGGTTGGCGATTTGGCAAGGTTTGGCCTTCGCTAGGCAGTGCACATCATGGGCGCGGCATAGTGGCAAGAGGCGAGACAGATCAGCGACCAGTAGGCAGGGGGTGGTCTAAAGATTTTGATCGCAAAGCATCGTTTGCCATGGTCAAATCGTGCGTATCATTTGTATAGGCAGTTGCGCTAGCGCTCTCATCGCTTCTTCGAAGCGACTGCCGCGCGACGCCTTTTGCTTTGCAAAAGGCTTGGTGGAGCCTAGCGGGATCGAACCGCTGACCTCCTGCATGCCATGCAGGCGCTCTCCCAGCTGAGCTAAGGCCCCATCGTGGATCATTTGATCCGGGTCGTTCTGTGCCGCTAATTAGGCGCTGGCGGAGGCGGGATCAAGCGGAAAATTGACCCCGCCGCCGATTAATTAGTCCTCGTCGTCCGAGGCCACATCGGCCAGATCGTCGAGCGGAACTGTATCGTCATCATCGTCTTCGTCATCAAGGATGTCGTCGTCCAGATCCACGTCGACCGAGTCATCGTCATCGACCAGCGATTCGTCGTTCGCCTTGTCGCCCTTCTTGGCTTTGGCTGTGACCGCATCCTCGGCATCCGCCGCGATCATGCGCGACTTGGAGTTGTCGACCTCGACCTCTTCGCCCGTGTAGGGGCTGATGATCGGATTCTTATTGAGGTCATAGAAGCGCTTGCCCGTAGTGGGGCACAGGCGCTTGGTTCCCCATTCTTCGTTGGGCATGAAACACCCCTTTATAATATTGCTGTTGCGTGTAGATGATTCCGGCCAAGTGCCATATGAGGGGGGCACTGTCAAAGGCTTTGGCCTCTATCTAGGGACGTTGCTCCGGTAATGAAAGACCCTGTGCTGCCCGGCAACCCGCCGATTCCGCTGATCCTGCGCCGTTCGGCGCGCGCGCGACGCATCTCATTGCGGATCTCGCAGCTGGACGGGCGGGTCACCCTGACCATGCCCAAACGTCTGGCTGAGCGTGAGGCTTTGGCCTTTGCCGAAACCAAACAGGACTGGATTCGCCAACATCTCGCCGCGCGGGGCGAGGATGTGATCGTGGCGCCGGGGGCTGAGGTGCCGGTGGGCGGCAAGGTGCTGCGGGTGCGCGGCGGGCAGGGGCGTGAGATGCAAGGGAGGGGCGTGCGGATCGGCCCCGAAGAAATCTTCGTGCCCGGCCCGGAGGAGAGCATCGGCAAACGTCTTGCGGCGCATCTGCGCGAAGTGGCCCGCGACCGCCTCGCCGGGGCCTGTGACGACTATGCCGCCCTGCTGGGCAGGCCCTATGCCCGGATCACCCTGCGCGACACGCGCTCACGCTGGGGGTCTTGCACCAGTGATGGCGGACTGATGTTCTCGTGGCGGCTGATCATGACCCCGCCCGAGGTGCTGGACTATGTCGCCGCCCATGAGGTCGCGCATCTGGCGCAGATGAACCACTCGCCCGCCTTCTGGGCCGAGGTCACGCGGATATACGGTGATTATCAGGCCCCCCGCCAATGGCTGCGCGACCATGGCGGCAGGCTGCATCGCTACCGGTTCTAGGCAAGGGTCGCAAAGCGCGCTTTCAGCAGCGCTTCGGCATATTCATCCTCGGCCGTGCTGTCGTGCACCACGCCACCACCGACATTCAGCCGCAACCGCCCATCCGCGTGGCAGGTCGCCGTGCGGATCGCCACGTTGAACTGCATGGCCCCCGTGGGGGCGATCCAGCCCACCGCGCCGCAATAGGCATCGCGCGGCGCGGGTTCTAGCGCGCGCAGGATCTGCATGGCGCGAATTTTCGGCGCGCCGGTGATAGAGCCACAGGGGAAAAGCGCGTGGAAGAGCTCGGCCAGCCGCTTGCCCGGCAAGACCTGCGCCGTGATCCGCGAGGTCATCTGGTGCAGGGTCTCATAGGTTTCGATCTCGAACAGTTTCGGCACTTCGACACTGCCCACTTCGGCAATCCGGCTGATGTCATTGCGCAGCAGGTCCACGATCATCAGGTTCTCGGCCATGTTCTTTTCCGAGGCAGCAAGATCGGCGCGCAGCTTGGCGTCTTCATGGGCGTCCCGCCCCCGCCGCGCGGTGCCCTTCATCGGGCGCGCGGTCAGGTGTCCGTCCGCGGTCAGCGCAAAGAACAACTCGGGCGAGCGTGACAGCAGGACCGGGCCGCCAAGATCGACGAAGGCCCCATGTTCCACCCTCTGGCGCTGCCGCAGCCGGGCATAGAGGGCGGCAGGCGTGCCGCTATAACGCCCCTCCATCCCAAAGGTCAGATTGGCCTGATAGATATCCCCGGCTGTGATGAAGTCCTGCACCTGCGCAAACGCGGCCTCATACTCGGCAAAGTCCCAATCCGGCGTTAGGGCAGACAGGCTCGCATCCCCAGTTGCGTCGTCGAAACGGTGCGGTTCAGGCGCATCAAACACCCCGAAACGCAGCAGGGGCAGCCCGCGCTCCGCAGGCATCAGATCGCGCAGCTTACCAGAGCCGAGGTAGCCCAGCTCGTAACTCGCATAGCCAGCAAGCCATGCGCCTCCCGCCTGCGCCGCCTCAAGGGCTGCGAAGGCCGCGGGCACCTCTGCGGGGGTCTGGGCACTGATGATCCGCTGGGGCGCATGAAAACCCGTGCCGCTTCCCAGCGGGCCAGTGTCAAAGAGGACGCAAGGGCCAGCCATGCCGCGCCTTAAAAGTCCGCAGGCACGCGCATGTCGCGCAGCGGGCGGACGATATCGATGGATTCTTGATAGATCGGGTGCGCCTTATAGGCGGCAAGTGCCTCCGCATCGGGGAATTCGGCATAGACGACCACATCCACATCGCCCGAAAGCGCATCGACACGGGTGTTTTCGCAGATCTCGAAGGTAGTCGAATGCGGGATGTCGGCCAGTTTCCAAAGCCCGGCCACGATCGCAGGCAAGTCTTTGGGGTCTTTGGCCGAGAAAAAGACCACGTGACGGATGAAGTTTCGTTTGGTCAAGGCGCGTCTCCTTTGGCGGTTTTATCCCCGATAAATCGCCGCAGGGCCCGGGACAACGGGTGATCGTGCTCAGCGCCGCAAAATGCCGCGCTTGACGGGTGGCTCGTTTGTGATCACAACCGCATCATGAACCTCAGCCCCCGCCCTGTCGAGGCCACACCGCTGGCCCATGATCGTGTCTACCGCCGCCTGCGCGCGCGGATCATGCACGGCGATCTGCCGCCCGGTCACGCGCTGACCCTGCGCGGCATCGGTAAGGAATATGAGGTCTCTATGACGCCTGCGCGCGAAGCCGTGCGGCGTTTGGCGGCCGAAGGCGCGCTGACGATGTCTGCCTCAGGGCGCATCTCCACGCCCGAACTCAGCAATGAACGGATTGAGGAATTGGCCGCCCTCCGCGCGCTTTTGGAGGTCGAACTCGCGTCACGCGCCTTGCCGCGGGCGCATATGGCGCTGATCGAGCGGATGCAGACCATTAACACCAATATCGCCGAGGCCGTAGCGCACCGCGATGCGGTCAGCTACATCCGCACCAACCTCGAATTCCACCGCACGCTTTATCTGCGCGCCCAAGCACCCGCCATGCTCGCCATGGCGGAAACAGTTTGGCTGCAACTGGGCCCCACCATGCGCGCGCTCTATGGCCGCCTGCGCCGGACCGAGCCACCGCATTTCCATCGGTTGATCATCGCCGCCCTGCGCGCCGGGGATGAACCGGGGCTGCGACTGGCGGTGCGCTCTGATGTCACCCAAGGTTTGCGGATGCTGGCCAGTTAACTGCTGGCCCCATGCTCAGCTCGCCGCGCCCTCTTTTGGCGGCGCGACAGGCTCGACCATCCAATGCGTGCCGGTTGATAAAATACAGCTCATGCCATCAGCCCTGCTTATCAACACGGTAAAGCTGCCGCTTTCAGCGGAGGCAAAGACTTCGATCAGCGCGTTGGGGTTTTGCAGGCCCCGCGCCGAAAGGGTCTCGCCATAGTCGGTTTCCAATTGCGCGGCGAGCGCCGCGCGCGGGGCGCAGGCCAGAGCCTGAGCCCAAGCCGGTGGCCCGGTGCAGGCCATACCAAAGAGCAGGGCGGCGGTGAGAATACGTTTATACATGACAGGCTCCCTTGTGCTGTGATCAACAAGGGCATCCGGCGGCACAGGGGTGTCGCAGACGCCCTGTAGTATAAATATCGGCTGCGTTGAGGCCGTTTGCAAATCACACCGGGTCACATATGCGGCGCTTGACAGGTGCGCGGCAGAGGCGCATCTACGCTTCATGGAACAGACCTGCTTCACAACAGTCTATTATCCCCGCTCCTAACCGGCGCGGCACCTATTCCCATATCCACAAGCCGCCACAGCGCGGCTTTGCTTGTCTCCCTGTGGCGATCACAGAAAGAGACGACATGCCCCCCATTCGACCCGCCCAAAAATCCGACCTCCCAATGGTCCTCGATCTGGCCCACGCGCTGGCCGCCTACCACGGCGACACCGCCACACTCACGCTTGCGGCGCTGGAACGGGACTGCCTTGGCCCCACGCCTTGGCTGACACTCTTGGTCGCCGAAGGCGTGACCGGCCTGCATGGCTATGCGGCGCTCTGCCCGCAGATGCAGTTGCAATTCGGCGCAAGGGGGATGGACCTCCACCACCTCTTTGTCTGCGACACCGCCCGCGGGCGCGGCATCGGCAAAGCACTGGTGGAGGCAGCACTGGAGCACGCCAAGGCGCAGGGCTGCAGCTATGTAACCGTAGGCACAGATACAAAAAACCGGCGCGCGCAGGGGTTCTACCGCGCCGCCGGTTTCGATCGAATCACGCCTGATCCGCGTTTTCGGCGGCGGCTGGCCTAGGCCGCCAGCCCTTTGCGGCCCATCTCAAGGAACTTGGTCCGGCGCTCTTTGACCAAAGTCTTGCCGTCCTTGCCGTCGAGTTCCTTGAGCATGGCTTCGATCGACTTGCCCACTGCGTTGATCGACTCTTCGGCATGACGATGCGCGCCGCCCATCGGTTCGGGAATGATCCGGTCAATGACACCAAGGGTCTTAAGCTCATTCGCCGTCAAACGCATCTGCTCAGCCGCTTCGCGCATCTTCTCGCTGTCTTTCCACAGGATCGACGCACAGCCTTCGGGCGTGATCACCGAATAAACCGAATGCTCCAGCATCGCGACACTGTTCGCCGTGGCAAAAGCCACCGCCCCGCCAGAGCCGCCTTCGCCGACGATCACGCTGATCAGGGGCACACCAATCTGCAGGCATTTTTCCGTCGAGCGGGCAATCGCCTCAGACTGGCCACGCTCCTCAGCGCCCTTGCCGGGATAGGCACCGGGCGTATCGACGATGGTCACAACCGGCAGATTAAATTTATCCGCCAATTCCATCAGCCGGACCGCTTTGCGATAGCCCTCAGGTCGCGCCATGCCGAAATTGCGCTCGATCCGGCTCTTGGTGTCATTGCCTTTCTCATGGCCAATCACCACCACCGGCGTATCGTTAAACCGCGCCAGCCCGCCCATGACGGCCAGATCATCGGCAAAATTGCGGTCGCCGGCCAGCGGCGTGAATTCCGTAAAAAGCGCCTCGATATAGTCTTTGCAATGGGGCCGCTCTGGATGACGCGCCACCTGACATTTGCGCCATGGCGTCAATGAGCCATAAAGGTCTTCGAGCATCCCCGCCGCTTTTTTGTCCAGCGCGCGGGCCTCATCGGTGATGTCCATCTCTTCGTTGGACCGGGCCAATGCCCGCAGCTCTTCCGCCTTGCCTTCGATCTCGGCCAGCGGTTTTTCGAAATCCAAATATTGGGTCATTGCATGCTCCGGCTTGTTGCCCTGTTATATGGAGCGCAACGCGCCGGTTTGCAACGCGGGTTTGACAGGCAGGCAGGCGCAGACCCTAACCTCTTCATCCTTTTTCAAATACCCGCGGGGGTCCGGGGGCAGCGCCCCCGGCGGTCTGCCACAGGCGCTCAGCCCCCGGCGATCATCTCGGACTGGCGCACAATCACCTCGGCCTGTTTGATGCTGGCGATATCCACCAGACGCCCCTTATAGACCGTCGCCCCTTCGCCCTTCGCCTTGGCTTCTTCCATCGCCGCGAGAATCTCCCGCGCCTCGGCCACGGCCTCCTCGGAGGGCGTGAAAACCTCGTTGCTCAGCGCGACCTGTTTGGGGTGGATCGCCCATTTGCCCACCATCCCCAATGTCGCCGACCGCCGCGCCTGCGCGCGGAAACCCTCGTCATCCGAAAAATCGCCAAAGGGCCCGTCGACAGGCAGCACGCCATGGGTGCGGCAGGCGGCGACGATGGCGGCCTGCGCCCAGTGCCATGGGTCGGACCAATGCTTTTGCTCACCGCGCTGCATATAGTAGTTTTCCTGCGTGCCACCGATGCCGGTGGTCTGCATCCCCATTGAGGCCGCGAAATCGGCAGCCCCCAGCGACATCGCTTGCAGGCGAGGCGAAGCGGCAGCGATCTCTTCCACATGGGCGATGCCCGCCGCGGATTCGATGATCACCTCAAAGCTAATTTTCTTCTCGCGGCCCATGGCGGTCTCGACAGCGGTCGCGAGCGCGTCAACAGCATAGACATCCGCCGCGCAGCCAACTTTGGGGATCATGATCTGATCGAGACGCGGCCCCGCCTGTTCCAGCAGATCGACGACGTCGCGATACCAATAGGGCGTGTCCAACCCGTTGATCCGGACCGAAAGCGTCTTTTTACCCCAGTCGATCTCCGAAATCGCCTTGATGATATTTTCGCGGGCGCTGTCTTTGTCCGACGGCGCGACGCTGTCCTCAAGGTCGAGGTTAATCACATCCGCATCTGAGGCTGCCATTTTCTCAAAGATCGCCGGGCGGGAACCGGGGCCAAACAGCTGGCAGCGGTTCGGACGGGCAGGGGCGGCAGGCTGAATGCGAAAGCTCATGGGGCACCTATGGGTAATAATGTTTCATTAGGGTTCGCTATTCTGGTATGAAATTGCGCCGCCAATCGCAAGGAGATTTCGCACTCGCAGCATTTCGTCCGTTTTGCAGCCGGTAAAGCGTGACGCACGATTTTTGCGCGGTGAACGGTAATTTGCCGGAATTGCAGCGCAAATTTGCGCTATCACGTCGACAACGCCACGCACTTGCGTATTCTCGCGCGCAATATGCGGACAAAATCAATGCCGGAGACTTGCCATGATCAAAACCCCTTATCTGCTGTTTTTGGGCGACGCGCCTGACTCTCTGTCCGCCAAGGTCGCCCAAGGCATCAAAGACTGGCGGCCCGACAACGCTGTGGGCCAATTCCGCATGGAAGGCTGCAAGGCCGATCTCGGCCTGCAAGACATGACGCTGGCCGAAGCGCGCGAGGCAGGGGCCGAGACTTTGGTCATCGGCGTCGCCAACCGTGGCGGTAAAATCAGCGCGGCTTGGAAAGAAGTGCTGATCGAGGCGCTGAACATGGGTTTCGACATCGCCTCGGGCCTGCATAATTTGCTGCGCAACGAAGCCGATCTGGTCGCCGCCGCCAAGGCGAGCGGCACCACATTGCATGACGTGCGCGTGCCCAGCGTCGAATATCCCATTGCAGACGGCAAGAAACGCAGCGGCAAGCGGGTCTTGGCCGTGGGCACCGATTGCTCGGTCGGAAAGATGTACACGGCTTTGGCGCTGGACGAGGCGATGCGCGAAAAGGGCATGAAAAGCACCTTCCGCGCCACCGGCCAGACCGGCATCCTGATCACTGGCGAAGGCGTGCCGCTGGATGCCGTGATCGCCGATTTCATGGCCGGGTCGGTGGAATATCTCACGCCCGACAATGATGACGACCATTGGGATATCATCGAAGGGCAGGGCAGCCTGTTCCATGTCTCCTACTCAGGCGTGACCATGGCGCTGATCCACGGCGGCCAACCCGATGCGCTGATCCTCTGCCATGAGCCAACCCGGACCCATATGCGCGGCCTGCCGGAATACAGCTTGCCCAGCATGGAAGCGGTCCGCGACGTGGCGCTGACACTGGCCCATGTGGCGAACTCCGCCTGCAAGGTCGTCGGCATTTCGATCAACACCTACCACATGTCCGAAGCCGAGGCGGATGCCTATCTGGCCGAGGTCGAAGAGCGTCTTGGCCTGCCTGCGGTCGATCCCTTCCGCCAAGGGGCGGCGCGACTGGCCGATGCGCTGGCCGCGCTATGACCATGCAGATCGACGTTACCGCTGATACGTTCAAACTGGCGCAGGTCTTTACCATCAGCCGTGGTTCGCGGACCGAGGCCAAGGTTCTGACCGTGCGCATCACCGATGGTGGCGTGACCGGCTGGGGCGAATGCGTGCCCTACGCGCGCTACGACGAAACGCTCGAATCGGTCACGGCTGAGATCAACGGCCTGCCCGGCGATATCACCCGTGCCGCACTTTATGATCTGCTGCCCGCCGGGGCGGCCCGCAACGCTGTCGACTGCGCGCTGTGGGATCTGGAAGCCAAACGCGCGGGCAAGCGCGTTTGGGAACTGGCCGGGCTGACGGCCCCGGGGCCGGAAGTCACGGCCTATACCTTGTCACTGGACGCGCCCGAGGCGATGCGCGCGCAGGCCGCGAAACACAGCCATCGGCCCCTGCTCAAGATCAAGCTCGGCACGCCTGATGACATGCCCCGGCTCGAAGCCGTGCGCGCAGGTGCGCCCGATGCCACCATCATCATCGACGCCAATGAGGGCTGGTCGGCAGAGGTCTACGCCGACCTTGCGCCCCATCTGGTGCGCCTTGGCGTGGCATTGGTCGAACAACCCTTGCCCGCGGGCGAAGACGACGCGCTTTTGGGCATGGACCGCCCGGTGCCCGTCTGCGCGGATGAGAGCTGCCATGACCGCGCCAGCCTGCCCGGCCTCAAGGGCAAATACGATGTGGTGAACATCAAGCTCGACAAGACCGGTGGCCTGACCGAAGCGCTGGCGCTGCGCGATGCGGCGCGGGCCGAAGGGTTCGACGTGATGGTCGGCTGCATGGTCGGATCGTCGCTGGCGATGGCTCCGGCAACGCTGGTCGCCCAAGGCGCGAAGGTCGTGGACCTTGACGGCCCGCTGCTTCTGGCCGAAGACCGCGACAATGCTTTGAAATTCGACGGCGCGGGCGTGCATCCCCCCGTGGCCGCGCTCTGGGGGTGACCATGCGAACTGTCTATGTAAACGGCGAATACCTGCCCGAGGATCAGGCAAAGATCTCGATCTTTGACCGGGGGTTTCTGATGGCCGATGGGGTCTATGAGGTGACGAGCGTGCTGGATGGCAAGCTGATCGCTTTTGATGGCCATGCCGAACGGTTGACCCGCTCGATGAACGAGCTCGACATGCGCGCGCCTGCCACCACTGAAGAGCTGTTGGAAATTCACCGCGAATTGGTGCGCCTGAACGACATCAAAGACGGACTGATTTACCTTCAGGTCACGCGCGGGTCGGATGGCGACCGCGATTTCGCCTTCCCCGATCCCGACACCACCGCGCCGTCGCTGGTGCTGTTCACCCAGTCGAAACCGGGCCTTGCTGACAACCCTGCCGCCCGTGATGGCATCCGCGTCATCAGCATCGAAGACATCCGCTGGGGCCGTCGCGACATCAAAACGGTGCAGCTTCTCTACCCATCGATGGGTAAGATGATGGCCAAGAAAGCCGGTGTCGAAGACGCGTGGATGGTCGAAGACGGTTTCGTCACCGAAGGCACCTCGAACAACGCCTATATCGTGATAGACGGCAAGATCGTCACGCGCGAGACCTCTAGCGATATCCTGCATGGCATCACCCGCAAGGCGGTGCTGGAACTGGCCCGTGAAGCGCAGATGCAGGTGGAAGAGCGTAACTTTACCATCGAAGAGGCGCAGCAGGCGGATGAGGCGTTTGTGACCTCGGCCAGTGCTTTCGTGACCCCCGTGGTTGAGATTGACGGCGCCAAGATCGGCAGCGGCACGCCGGGCAAATTGGCGCCCCGTCTGCGGGAAATCTATCTCGAAGAGATGCGCAAAACCGCGATCTGACGCTCAGAACCGCGATAAAACCAGCCCCGCCGCCACCAGCGCGGCGGCGGCGATGCGGGTGGGGGTGATGGCCTGTACCGTTAGGCCCAAAAGCCCCGTCGCATCAATCACCAGCGCCGCGCTCAACTGGCCGAGGATCAGCGCCGAGATCACCGTCAGCGCGCCCAGCGTCGGGATCGCCCAAAGCACCGACCAGACGTAGAACGCCCCCAGCACACCACCCAGCAGCAAGACCGGCGAAGCCGAAGCCGCGCGGGGCAGGGCGCCCAACTCTCCGCGCAGCAGCAGCACCGCCAGCAGGATCGCGAAACCCACGCCAAAAGATACCGCCGCTGCAGCGACTCCGCTGCCGATGTTGCGGCCCAAGGCGGCGTTGATCGGGGTCTGCAGGGCGACAGCCGCGCCCGCGATGGCCACGACGATAAGGGCGAGGATTGGGGTGTTCATGATGCCTCCGGCTTTGGCTTGGCCCAGCATGGGACTTGCCCGGTCGGACGCAAGGGCTTTCGCAGGTCTGACCATCGCGGATAGTGTGGCGTAAAGTGAGGAGGCCATGATGCGCAACGAGATTGACCGGGCAGAGATGGAAGCCGCCGTGGGGTGCGAACTGGGCGTCTCACCATGGTTCATGATGGATCAGGCGCGGATCGACGCCTTTGCCGATGTGACCGAAGATCACCAGTTCATCCATGTTGATCCAGTGCGCGCGGCGGAAACGGATTTCGGCGGCACCGTGGCGCATGGGATGCTGACCCTGTCGATGATGTCAGGCATGGCTTACGGCGCGCTGCCGGTGATGGCGGGGGCGAAGGCCTCGATCAACTACGGGTTCGATAGCGTGCGTTTTGTCGCAGCAGTGCATTCGGGCAAGCGTATCCGGGGGCGGTTTATTCTGGCCGAGGCGCAGACGCGGGGGCGGGGCAATCTGATGACCCGCTTCGCCGCGACGGTTGAGATTGAGGGGGCAGAGCGCCCGGCGGTGAAGGCCGATTGGCTGGTGCTCTACATGTTTTGAGCGGCCCCCTTCGGGGCGGTGGGGGCCGAAGCTCAGCGATGCAGGCGAAAAGGGCAGGCATGGGGGCACCGAAAAGAAAGCCCCGAATACCTGCCCCATTGGCGGTTTCACTCACGCCGCGCCGGTGGTGAGTGTTTCGCGATCATGGTCAATGCTATCATTTGACGGTGTATTGTTTCGGCTCGACGGGTTGTTCAGCCTTTGCCGACATTCTCTTCAAACGCCGTCTTGAACGCCTCTTTCTGGCTGTCTTTCGCTTCGGTCTGATAGTTGGCTTTCCATGCGTCCATGGTCATCCCGTAGAAAAGCTCGCGCGCCTCGTCCTTGCCCATGTCGATGCCGCGCTCGTTAGCGGCCTCCTGATACCAACGCGACAGGCAGTTGCGGCAAAATCCGGCGAGGTTCATCATGTCGATGTTCTGCACATCGGTCCGGTCTTCCATCAGGTGTTTCTGCAACCGGCGAAAGGCGGCGGCTTGCAGTTCGATCTCTTGTTGGCTGGGCATGACAGCTTCCTTCTCATATCACTGGACGGAACCGCGAGGGGCCGTCATTCTGATGAAACCTTTGACAGGCACTCATGGGGGCGCTAGGCCACCGGATAGGCGATGTTATCGTTAACATTCGCTTTGGGGACATAGGATATGAAGGAACAGATATGAGACGTTTGCGCAATGTAAAGATCGTGGCCACACTCGGGCCAGCCTCCGAAACCCGAGAGGTGATCGCGGCATTGCACAACGCCGGTGCAGATGTTTTCCGGCTCAACATGAGCCACGGCAGCCATGAAGAGATCCGCGAAAAGCACCGTATCATCCGCGAGATCGAAAAAGAGACCGGCGGCGCGATCGGCATTTTGGCTGACCTTCAGGGGCCGAAGCTGCGCGTGGGCGTTTTCGAGGGCGACGGGCCGACCTTGGAAGAAGGGGCATCCTTCCGGCTTGATCTTGATGAGGCGCCGGGCGATGCGGCCCGTGTTTGCCTGCCCCATCCCGAAATTTTCGCAGCCCTTGAGCCGGGCGCGAGCTTGTTGGTCAATGACGGTAAAATCCGTCTGAAGGTGCGCGACTGTGGCCCTGATTTTGCCGATTGCGAAGTCGTGACGGGCGGTGTGATCTCGAACCGCAAGGGCGTGAACGTGCCCGACGTGCTGCTGCCCTTGGCCGCCCTGTCTGAGAAGGACCGCGCTGATCTGGAGTTCGTCTGCGAGTTGGGTGTCGACTGGCTCGCCCTCAGCTTTGTCCAGCGGCCCGAGGATGTGACCGAGGCGCGCGATCTGGTCAAAGGCCGGGCGGCGATCCTGTCGAAAATCGAAAAGCCCGCGGCGGTGGAGCGTTTCGAGGCGATCTTGGATGTCAGCGATGGCATCATGGTGGCGCGCGGCGATCTGGGCGTGGAACTGCCCGTGCAGAACGTGCCGCCGATCCAGAAGCGTCTGGTGCGCAAATGCCGGGCGGCGGCCAAGCCGGTGATCGTGGCGACTCAGATGCTCGAATCGATGATCGAAAGCCCGATGCCGACCCGCGCCGAAGTGTCGGACGTGGCCACGGCGATCTATGAAGGCGCGGATGCGGTGATGCTGAGTGCGGAATCAGCCGCCGGGGATTACCCGCTGGAGGCCGTGGCGACGATGGATAACGTCGCCCAAGAGGTCGAGGCCGATCCGACCTATACGCAGATCATCGAATCTTCGCGCACGGCGGACCGTACCACCGTGGCCGACGGGATCGTCGCCGCCGCGCGTGAGATTGCCGAGACGACGGACATCAAGGCGATCTGCTGTTTCACCCAATCGGGCACCACCGCGCTGCTGACCGCGCGCGAACGCCCCCGCGTGCCGATCATCGCGCTGTCGCCACTGGTCAATACCGCGCGCCGTCTGGCGCTGAGCTGGGGCACGAATTGCATCATCACCGATGGGCATGACCGGTTCAAGCTGGCCGTCCTCAGCGCCGCGCGGGCGGCATTGTCAGAGGGCTACGCCGGGCCGGAGGATCATATCGTGGTGACAGCCGGTGTGCCTTTCAACGTGCCGGGCAGCACCAATATTCTGCGCGTGGCGCCCTGTGACGAACGTTTGATTTACGCCTCCGATCCGGAGTAGCCTTCCTCAACTAGGGGGATGTTGCGTGTGAACTCTGACTTGGCAATGGTGGTCGGCATCGTTCTGGCGGTGCTGTCGATCCCTTCGATCCTCTCTGCGGTGACCGACCGTCGGTCGCCGCGCGCCTCGGCCATCACGATCTTAATTGCTGCCGGGCTGATCGTCTTTGCCCTGCAGAAAAATCCGGGGCGCTATTCCTTCGAGACGCTGCCGGATGTCTTCGTTTCCGTGGCGGCGGACCTGTTGCCTTAAGCGCGTCCACAGCGCTGCTCAAAACCTCTTGCATCCTTGCCCGGGCGCGCCTATACGGCGCATCTTAGCCTGCACGACCGGCCTCAAGTGGCATGCCGAGTCGTGTTTATACCGAACTCAAAAGACGGAGACGGAAATGCCCAAGATGAAGACGAAATCGAGCGCCAAAAAGCGCTTTAAGGTCTCGGCGACTGGTAAGGTCATCGGCAGCCAAGCTGGCAAACAGCACGGTATGATCAAGCGGACCAACAAGTTCATCCGTAACGCACGCGGCACGACAACACTGTCCGAGCCCGATGCAAAGATCATCAAGGGCTTCATGCCCTACGCCCGCTGATATAGGAGTACCGAGATGTCCCGAGTTAAAGGTGGTACAGTCACCCACGCGCGTCACAAGAAGATCATCAAAGCCGCAAAAGGCTATTATGGTCGGCGCAAGAACGTCTTCAAGGTCGCCACACAGGCGGTCGACAAGGCCAACCAATATGCAACCCGTGACCGCAAGAACCGCAAGCGCAACTTCCGCGCGCTGTGGATCCAGCGGATCAACGCCGCCGTGCGCAGCCACGACGAAGCGCTGACATACAGCCGCTTCATCAACGGTCTGTCGCTGGCCGGTATCGAAGTGGACCGTAAGGTTCTGGCCGATCTGGCCGTGCATGAGCCCGAAGCCTTTGGCGCGATCGTCAAACAGGCGCAGGACGCACTGGCAGCCTAAGCTGACCTTGCATTGAGTTTTAGAGAGCCCCGCCCCACGGCGGGGCTTTTTGCGTTTGGGCAGACGCAGAAGGACCGAAGGGGATCCTCAAGAAAATGTCATTGAACTGCCCCAAGAGCCATCTGTTGTGCCAGCAGGACACATTCAGGAAGGAAGACATTCAATGACACTTTCCCTACGCCAACTGCTAACCGGTGCCGCGATTGGCGCGCTGGTGCCCGCGACCGCCTTTGCCGAGGCGCATGCCGATAAAGACAAAGTCGTGCTACAGGCGCAGACGCAGGAGTTTATCGACAGCCTTGAAGGCTCGACCCCCATCAACGAGCTATCGCCGGAAGAGGCGCGGCAGGTCTTGATCGACACGCAGACAAAGGCAGATGTCGAGATGCCCGATGCCTCGGTTGAGAAAATGACACTGGAAATCGGCCCCACCGGACAGACGGATGTGGTCGTGGTAAAGCCCGCGGATGCCGGTGATGAGGCATTGCCGGGCGTGCTTTACTTCCACGGTGGCGGCTGGATCCTGGGCAATTTCACGACCCATGAACGCATGATCCGTGAACTGGCAAATCAGACAGGCGCGGCCTATGTCTTTGTCGACTACGCCCCGGCGCCCGAGCAGAAGCACCCCGTGCAGCTTGAGCAGGATTTCGCGGTGCTGAAACATGTTGCAGAGAATGCCGCTGATTTCGGTATTGATGCCAATCAATTGGCTTTGGCGGGCGATTCCGTCGGTGGCCAGATGGTCGCTGTCGTGGCGCAGATGGCCAAAGAACAGGGCGGCCCGGACCTCGACGCGCTGGCGATGATCTACCCGGTCACCACCGCTGATCTGACCAGCGGCTCTTACGAGGAATTCGCTGATGGCCCGTGGTTGACCAAAGCCTCGATGGAGTGGTTCTGGAACGCCTATCTGCCTGAGGACGCCGATCCGATGGATCCGATGATCTCTCCGTTGAACTATGACACCGAAGCGTTGGCCGATCTGCCGCCTTCGCTCGTGATTACAGGCGCAAACGATGTGTTGCGCGACGAAGGGGAAGCCTTTGGGGCCAAGCTGGTCAAAGCGGGCGTGGAGACCGAGGGCACGCGCTATGATTTCTCGATCCACGACTTTGCCATGCTCAACCCCATTGCGGGCACCCCCGCGCCCGAAGCGGCGATTGAGCAGGTGTCTGGCTTCTTGCAAGACCACTTTTCGAAGTAAATCACCTCAAGGCCAAGCGAAAGCCCCGCCTATTCGGCGGGGCTTTTTGCGTATCGGGTAGCTGCTTAATGTTGCCTTAATAAACCCTCGCCATGGCCATGCTCCTACCCCACCTTATGGACAATGTGGCTTAACGATAGGCCATTGTGCAGGGATTCCGCGCGGGTGGCGCGGCAATTTATGCTGTTTGCCGGCAGGTTATTTAAAAAAGGTGGGGATGTTTATGCCCGGAATTGTAATCAACAGGTTGGACGAAGACCCCCATGAAACGGTCCACGGCATCCGCGACGATACCAGTTCGCGCGGTGTCGATTTGGATGGGGCGCGGATCACGCTGACCTATGCGGACGGCACGACCGAGACGCTGACTTGGCACGCGACAGACCCCTATACGAATGGCGCGGCGGTTGGCGAGAACACGCAGATGTCCTTTGGCTATGACTGGCATCATCTGGAAACGACCAAACCGCTGGCCACTATGGAGATCGACCTCCAGCCCGCCAGTTCGGTTTTCGATACCACCACAGCCCCGGATGACGATCCGAATGGCGGCTCTACACCCATGTCGCTAGAGGGATTTCCCTTCCGGGTGAATGCAGATTCGCGGGATTTGGCCAGTGATCTTGAGGTGACCTACACTGGCATCGTCAATCTGGCGGGCAGCCCGCCTGCGGGGGATCTTTTCACCACCATGACCGTTGATTTCTCCGCTCTCCCGGAGGGTGGGCTTGTGGGAAGTCTGGATTGGAAGACCGACATCGACACGATGCGCGAGGAGGGGGATCTCGTCTCGACCGGTGTGGCCTGTTTCACGCGCGGCACCTTGATCACCACCGATAAGGGCGATCTGCCGGTCGAAACCTTGGCCCCCGGCGCGCGCGTGCTGACCCAAGGCAATGGCTATCAAGAGCTTGTCGCCGCACTGCGCCGCTCTGTCGGGGCGTCGGAACTGGCGAGGAACCCCAAGCTGTATCCCATTCGGATCTCTGCTGGGGCATTGGGCGCGGGCCTGCCCAAACGCGATCTCATGGTCTCGCGGCAGCACCGCATGGTTGCGCGCTCGGGGATCGTGAAGCGGGTTTGCGGGGCCATGGCGGTGCTCGTCGCCGCCATCCGGCTGACCGAACTGCCGGGGGTGCATATCGACGATCGTGTGGCGCAGGTGGAATATTTCCACCTGATCTTTAAACAGCACGAGGTCGTCTATGCCGAGGGCGCGCCGAGCGAGAGCTTCCTGCTGACCGCCGAGACGATCGGCACCCTAAGTCATGCGCAGCGCGAAGAATTTGCCACGCTCTTTCCCACCTTGGTCGCGGGCGACGGTTTTGGCGCATCCGCGCATCCGATCCCACCCGGGGCGGTGCAAAAACGGCTGATCGAAAAGCATAAGAAGAACGGGCGCGTATTGCTATCGGTCTAACGTGTCGGGGTCATAGGGGTTCAGGCTGGCGGAGGGCAGGCTGATGCCGTCCTGCGCGGCCCGATGGGCGATCGCCTCTTCGCTGCGGCCCAGTTGTACGGCAATCACGGAGGGCGCTGTGCCCTCTGCCGCCAGAATGCGAAGCTGCTCAAGGTCTGCGGCGCTCCATGGGGCGCCGGTGCTGCGGTCATAATCTGCCATGTCGGAGGCTCCTTTCAGAGGTAAAACACGCCGCGACCACCGGCGGTTCCTCCGGGCGGGGAAGGGGGCGCGGCTGCGCCCCCTCATACCGTTACTTCAACAGTGCCAGCATCTCTTTCGCCGCTTCTTCGGAAGAGGCGGGGTTCTGGCCGGTGACCAGCTTGCCGTCGACCAGCACGTAAGACGCCCAATCGTCGCCCTTGCTGTAGTCGCCACCGTTTTTCTTCAGCATATCTTCGACCAAGAAGGGCACCACATCGGTGAGGCCAACGCCCTCTTCCTCGGTGTTGGTGAAGCCGGTGACGCGCTTGCCAGAGACCAGCGGCTTGCCGTCGGCTTGGGTGTCCTTGAACACCGCAGGCGCGTGGCAAACGGCACCGACAGGGCGATCGGAAGCCCAGAAGGTCTCGATCAGGCGCTTGCTGTCGGCGTCATTGGCCAGATCCCACAGCGGGCCGTGGCCGCCGGGGTAGAAGATCGCGTCGAAACCGTCCGCATCCACATCGCCCAGCACTTTGGTCGAGGCCAGCGCTTTCTGCGCGGCGTCATCGTCTTTGAACCGGCGCGTGGCGTCTGTCTGCGCGTCTTCGCTGTCGCTGTTGGGGTCAAGCGGCGGCTGGCCACCTTTGGGCGAGGCGAGGGTCACGTCAGCGCCCGCGTCTTTGAAGACGTAGTAGGGCGCAGCGAATTCTTCGAGCCAGAAGCCGGTTTTGTTGCCGGTGTCGCCCAGTTCGTCATGCGATGTCAGAACCATCAGGATTTTCATAGGTCTCTCCTTTCGGGGGAGTTTGGGCGCGCCGCTGCCATGAGGGCGCGCCGGAGGGATGCGGCCTAACGCTTGGCAGAGGTGGTGGTTCCCCCATGCCGCTACAACCCCTACGGCTTGCATTCGAGGGGCGAGAGGGCTAGCAGGACGGGGTATTATTCCAAGGGCCTGTCATGGACGATCTGAAGCAAAAGTACCTGAGCCAAATCGCCGATGCTGGCGACGAATCCGCGCTGGAAGACATCCGGCTGGCCGCCGTGGGCAAAAAGGGCGAAGTGGCCCTGAAAATGCGCGAGCTGGGCAAGATGACCCCCGAAGAGCGGCAGGTCGCTGGCCCCGCGCTGAACGCGCTGAAGGATGAGATCAACTCGGCGCTGTCCGCCAAGAAGGCAGCACTTGGCGATGCCGCGTTGGATGAGCGTCTGCGCAGCGAATGGCTCGACGTGACCCTGCCCACGCGGCACCAGCGTCAGGGCAGCATCCACCCGGTCAGCCAAGTGACCGAAGAGCTGACCGCGATCTTTGCCGAGATGGGTTTTTCGGTCGCCGAAGGCCCGCGTATCGACACCGATTGGTACAACTTCGACGCGCTGAACATCCCCGGCCACCATCCCGCCCGGGCTGAGATGGACACGTTTTACATGGCCCGTGCCGAGGGCGACGACCGCGCCCCCCACGTGCTGCGCACCCACACCTCGCCGGTGCAGATCCGCACGATGGAGGCCGAAGGCGCGCCCCTGCGCATCATCTGCCCCGGCGGCGTCTACCGTGCGGACTACGACCAGACCCACACGCCGATGTTCCATCAGGTCGAGGGGCTGGCGATCGACAAGGACATCTCGATGGCGAACCTCAAGTGGACGCTTGAGGAGTTTTTCGCCGCGTTTTTCGAGATCGACGGCATCAAGACCCGCTTTCGCGCGTCGCATTTTCCGTTCACCGAGCCTTCGGCCGAGGTCGACATCCAATGTTCTTGGGTCGACGGCCAACTGCGTATTGGCGAGGGCGACGGCTGGATGGAAGTGCTGGGCTCCGGCATGGTGCACCCCAAGGTGTTGCAGGCGGGCGGGATTGACCCCGACAAGTGGCAGGGCTTTGCCTTTGGCATGGGGATCGACCGGATTGCGATGCTGAAATACGGGATTCCTGATTTGCGGGCGTTCTTTGATTCAGATTTGCGGTGGTTGCGGCATTATGGGTTCGCGAGCTTGGATCAGCCGAATTTGCATGGTGGGTTGAGTAGGTAATGTGGTGGACATTTGCTGCGAGTCTAGTGGCCTCTTGTACTGCCCTCTTTATTGCCGTTGTTGTCTATCCTTGGCAGAAGAGTATTGATCGCACTTCGCAATTGGCAGCTGAGCGTCGCGCTCTCTATACTCGGGCTATACTGATAGTCGCCGATGCAGAACTTCTTAATAAGCTTGATTTGGGAGTTCCAAACAAACTGGACTTGTTAATAGTTGAATTGGCAGGTGTTGGTACGAAGGAGTTTGCGCAGCAGATTTCTGCGTTTCGCGACTTGGTTGAACAGTTTCACGTTCTTAAAGCGAAAGATAAAAAAGGGGTCTCAGAAGAATACTCTGAAACCATGCGCAACATGTCTAAAGCGATTACCTGCATTCTTCAGGTCGCTCGGAAAGAAATAGCAGAGGCGGGAGATGATCATATCGGTTTGCCTCAGTATATCAAAAAGCTGAAAGATCGGACGAGCAAATGAAATTCACTCTCTCCTGGCTCAAGGACCATCTCGACACCACGGCGTCGATTGATGAGATCACCTATGCCCTGACCGACCTCGGCCTCGAAGTCGAAGGCGTCGAGAACCCGGCGGCGAAGCTGGCCGACTTTACCCTCGGCTATGTGCAATCTGCCGAGAAACACCCCGATGCCGACCGGCTGAACGTCTGTCAGGTGGAAACCGACGAAGGCGTCATCCAGATCATCTGCGGCGCGCCGAATGCCCGCGCGGGCATCACCGTCGTCGTGGCCAAGCCGGGCGTCTATGTGCCGGGGATCGACACCACCATCGGCGTCGGCAAAATCCGCGGTGTTGAGAGCTTTGGCATGATGGCCTCCGAGCGCGAGATGGAGCTGAGCGAGGAGCACGACGGCATCATCGAACTGCCCTCGGGCAAGCCCGGCGACCGTTTCATCGATTGGCTGGCCGAGAATGACCCCGCCAAGGTCGACCCGGTGATCGAGATCGCCATCACCCCCAACCGCCCCGATGCGCTCGGCGTGCGCGGCATTGCGCGTGACCTCGCGGCACGGGGTTTGGGCAAACTGAAGCCGCGCGATTGCGATGCGGTGGCGGGCAGCTTTGCCTCGCCGATCAGCGTCAGCATCGACGATGATACGCTCGACGGTTGCCCGGTGTTCTATGGTCGCGTGATCAAGGGCGTGAAGAACGGCCCAAGCCCCGCGTGGCTGCAGGATTGTCTGCGCGCGATTGGGCTGCGTCCGATCTCCTTCCTTGTCGACGTGACCAACTTCTTCACCTTCGACCGCAACCGTCCGCTGCACGTCTTTGACGCCGATAAGGTCAAAGGCAACCTGCGCGTTCACCGCGCCAAGGGCGGCGAAGAGATCGTGGCGCTGGACGAAAAGACCTATACCCTGCAAGCGGGGCAGATGGCCATCTCCGACGATAGCGGCGTGGAAAGCATCGCGGGCATCATGGGCGGCGCGGCGACAGGCGTGACCGAAGACACGGTGAACGTCTTTGTCGAAAGCGCCTATTGGGACCCGGTGCAGATCGCCTATGCGGGCCGCGCGCTCAAGATCAACTCGGACGCGCGCTACCGCTTTGAGCGCGGTGTGGACCCGGCGTGGACGCCTTACGGCATTGAGCACGCCACGCGGATGATCCTGGATCACGCGGGCGGCGAGGCGTCTGAGGTTGTGGTCGCGGGCCAAGTGCCTGACACCAGCCGCGCCTACAAGCTGGACGCCGAGAAGGTGCAGTCGCTCGTGGGCATGACGATCCCCGAAAGCGATCAGCGCCAGACGTTGACCGCGCTTGGCTTCCAACTCGACGGTGACATGGCGCAGGTGCCAAGCTGGCGCCCTGACGTGCAGGGCGAGGCCGATCTGGTGGAGGAGGTCGCGCGGATTGCGTCCCTCACCAAGCTCGAAGGCAAGCCGCTGCCCCGTCTGACGACGGGCGTGCCGCGCCCCGTACTCTCGCCCATGCAGCGGCGCGTCGTGACCGCACGGCGCACGGCGGCGGCGCTCGGCTACAACGAATGTGTGTCTTACAGCTTCATCGACCAAGCCTCTGCCGCGCTGTTCGGCGGCGGCACGGATGAGACGCGCCTCGAAAACCCGATCTCGTCGGACATGAGCCACATGCGCCCCGATCTGCTGCCCGGTCTGTTGCAGGCCGCGGCGCGCAATCAGTCGCGCGGCTTTGCCGATATGGCGCTGTTTGAGGTCGGCCCAGCCTTCTCAGGCGGTGAGCCGGGCGAAGAGCAGATCATGGTCAGCGGCCTGCTGGTGGGCCGCACCGGTCCGCGTGACGTGCATGGCGCGGCGCGGGCGGTGGATGTCTATGACGTCAAAGCCGATGCCGAAGCTGTGCTGGCGGCCATCGGCGCGCCCGCCAAGGTGCAGGTCCTGCGCGGCGCGGCGGATTGGTGGCATCCGGGCCGTCACGGCAAGGTCTGCCTTGGCCCGAAAAAAGTGCTCGGCATCTTTGGCGAAGTGCATCCCCGCGTGCTGGCCGCGATGGACGTCAAAGGCCCCGCGATGGCCTTCACCATTTATCCCGCCGAAGTGCCGCTGCCGCGCAAATCCGGTGCCACGCGCCCGGCCTTGCAGATCAGTGACCTGCAAGCGGTCGAGCGTGACTTTGCCTTTGTCGTCGATGCGGATGTCGAGGCGCTGACGCTGGTGAATGCGGCCAAGGGGGCCGACAAGAACCTCATCGAAGACGTGCGCGTTTTTGACGAGTTCATCGGCGGCAGCCTTGGCGAGGGCAAGAAATCCCTTGCGATCACTGTGCGGTTGCAGCCCAGCGACAAGACGCTGAAGGATGCAGACATCGAAGCCGTGGGTGCTAAGGTTGTCGAGAAAGTGACCAAAGCAACGGGCGGCGTGCTGCGCGGCTGAACGAAAGGACGAGCGATGAAAGTCTATCTCTCCGGTGAAATCCACACCGATTGGCGCGAACAGATCATCGAAGGGGCGCGCAGCCTTGAGGTGACCTTCACCGCGCCGGTCACCGACCACGCCGCCAGCGACGATTGCGGCGTGGCGATCCTTGGGGAAGAGGCCGACAAGTTCTGGCATGACCGCAAGGGCGCGCAGATCAACGCGATTCGCACCCGCAAGGCGATTGCCGAAGCGGATGTGGTCGTGGTGCGCTTTGGCGAACAATACAAGCAGTGGAATGCGGCCTTTGACGCGGGCTATGCCGCCGCTTTGGGCAAATCGCTGATCATTCTGCACGGCCCCGACCATGCCCATGCGCTGAAGGAAGTCGATGCCGCGGCGCTGGCCGTGGCCTCCGAACCGGCTCAGGTGGTCGAGATTCTGCGCTATGTGCTCACCGGTACCCTGCCGGGGTGACGCGGCAGCGGGGCTAGCCGCCTTAAAATTTAACATCTATCAAGGGCTTAAGTGCGAATCGATTCGGCAGCGTAGTGGACGCCGCTGCCTTACGGGCTAAACCTTCACTAGCTGGAGGTTCATCAGCCTTGATCTGCCCCCCGAAAGGCAGGCCAAATCCGACCCCCGCTGCCGTGCCAAAGTTGCGTGGCGGGTTAACTTTGGAAGGAGAGGGTCCATTTTAGCCGACACGCCCGCAGAGCAGGATGCGCGTCTTGAGACGCTCTATTCCTATGATATTCTTGATACCGAAGCCGAAGCGGATTTCGACGATATCGTCGAGCTTGCGTCCAAGATCTGCGAAACGCCCGTCTCTCTAATCAGTCTGGTTGACGAAAAGCGTCAATGGTTCAAGGCCCGTGTGGGGTTTGAGCCGCAGGAGACCGGTTTGGATCAATCGGTCTGCTCTCACGCTATCCTTGATGGGGGCTATACCGAGATCTCGGATATGGGGGCCGATTCGCGCACCGTGGACAACCCGCTCTATGTGGGCGACCCGCGGGTGAAATTCTATGCCGGGGCGAACCTTGTCGCGCCGAACGGCCAACCGATCGGCACGCTTTGCGTGCTGGATACCAAGCCGCGCACCCTGAACGACTTCCAACGCCAAGCGCTGCAAACCCTGTCGCGTCACGTGATGATGCAGTTGGAACTGCGCAAGAAAATCCGCATCGAGGCCGCCCTACGCGCCGAGATGGACCACCGGGTGAAAAACTCGTTCCAGACCATCGCGTCCCTGCTGCGGATGGCGACGCGCAAGGTGCAAGACCCCGACGCAAAGGATGTACTCGCCCTTGTAGAGCGGCGTTTCGGGGCAGTGGCATCGCTGCACAGCGAATTGATGGGGCAGGGCGGCAAAGGCAAGGTGCAAACCTCTTCCTACCTTGAGCAGTTGAACAAACTTCTCGCCGCCAGCGCGCCGGATCACGTCACCATCTTTTGCGAGGCCGAGCCGGGCGAGTTGCAGGCCGTGCAAGCCTCGGCGCTTGGCATGATCGTGAGCGAGTTCGTGGCCAATTCGATCAAACACGCCTTTGTCGGGGATCGGGCAGGAGAGATCAGGATTTCTCTGCGTCGGCAGGAGGGGGGCGAGAGCTGGCTTTTGGAGTGCCGGGACAATGGTCGCGGGCATGACGGAGCCGTGTCGGGGGCCGATAGCACCGGCCTCGGGCGAATGTTGATGGCGACGGCGGCTGAACAGCTAAGCGGGCGGCTGAGCACCGATTTCAGTGCCAATGGCGCGGCTTTGCGGGTCTGTTTTCGGCAATAGGCGTGCCCGGGGCTGCAATTCGGGCGGTTCAACTGAAAACTTTATTGACCCCACTGTGCCGCAGTCCCCACTATCGGGTATGACGGCGGGGGTATCAGCACGACGTGGAATAGGGACAGTACTGTGATTCAAGAATTCAAGGATTTCATCGCCAAAGGGAATGTCATGGACATGGCCGTTGGTATCATCGTCGGGGCGGCATTTACGGCGATCGTGTCGTCGCTGGTGGCCGACCTGATCAACCCGATTGTCGGGCTTTTCACCGGTGGGGTGGATTTCACCAACAACTATGCTGTGCTGTCGGGCGATGTGCCTGCGAATGCCTCGTTAGAGCAGGCCCGAGAGGCGGGCGCGTCGGTCTTTGCTTACGGCTCGTTCCTGATGGCCGTGATCAACTTTTTCATCATCGCCTTCGTCGTCTTCATCTTGGTGAAGATGGTGAACCGCGTGAAATCGGCTGCGGAAAAGCCTGATGAGGTGGCGCCAGAGGTCAAGACCGGTCCGTCGCAGCTTGATGTATTGTTGGAAATTCGGGATGCTTTGAAAACGCGCTAAGCGGCGCTATCGAATGAGAAAGGCCCGCCAGATTGGCGGGCCTTTCGTGTCTCACCGGTGGCGTTTAACCCGCGATGGCTTGATCTGCGGTGATGCTGTCGATCCCAAGCGCGTCGCCCACGGCGGCATAGGTCAGCTTGCCCGCGTGCACGTTGAGCCCGGCCTTGAGGTGGGGGTCATCCGCACAGGCCTGTTTCCAGCCCTTGTCGGCTAGTGCCAGCATGAAAGGCATGGTGGCATTGCCAAGCGCGATGGTCGAGGTGCGCGCCACGGCGCCGGGCATGTTGGCCACGCAGTAGTGCATGACGCCGTCGACCTCATAAACCGGGTCTTGGTGCGTGGTCGCCTTGGAGGTCTCGAAACAGCCGCCTTGGTCAATGGCCACGTCGACCAGCGCTGCGCCGGGTTTAAGTTCGGACAGCTGCGCGCGGCTGATCAGCTTGGGCGCTGCGGCACCGGGGATCAGCACCGCGCCGATGATCATATCGGCTTGGCGCGCCAATTCGATGGTGTTGCCCGCGCTGGCATAGGCGGTTTTGAAGGTGCCGCCATAGATGTCATCGAGATAGCGCATCCGGGGCAGCGAACGATCCAACACGGTCACATCCGCGCCCATGCCTGCGGCAATCCGTGCCGCATGGGTGCCGACGACGCCGCCGCCGATGACCATAACCTTGGCCGGGCCAACACCGGGCACCCCGCCCATCAACACGCCGCGTCCGCCATTGGCCTTTTGCAGCGTCCAAGCGCCAACCTGCGGTGCCAGACGCCCCGCAACCTCGGACATCGGTGCCAGAAGGGGCAGCCCGCCATTCCGGTCGGTCACGGTTTCATAGGCAATCGCGGTACAGCCCGAGGCCAACAGATCATGCGTCTGATCCGGGTCGGGCGCGAGGTGCAGATAGGTAAAGAGCAATTGCCCTTCGCGCAGCATTTTGCGTTCGCCCGCCTGTGGCTCCTTCACCTTGACGATCATATCGGCGCTGGCAAAGATTTCCTTGGCCGTGTCGATGATGGTGGCACCTGCGGCGGTATAATCCGCATCTTCAAAACCCGCGCCGACGCCCGCCCCTGCCTGCACGATGACCTCATGTCCGTGGGCGATGGCTTCTTGTGCGGCATTGGGCGTCAGGCCGACGCGGAATTCCTGCGGTTTGATTTCTGTCGGGCATCCGATTTTCATGGGGGTCACTCCTCCTCCGTAGTGGGACAGGATTATCACAGCCGCCGTGCATATCGCTGCGAATTTGGGGTCGCCATGGGGCTCATTCTTCGAATATAATCGCGTCTGAACGCTTTGTTACGCGAAAGTATTGCGCATATGGCCTTGGATGAGATTGATCGGCGTGTTCTGCGCGCTTTGCAGCACAACGGGCGGATGTCCAATGCCGAATTGTCGGAAGTGGTGCATCTGTCGCCCTCGGCCTGTCATCGCCGTGTGCAGCGGTTGGAGAAAGAGGGCTATATCCGCGATTATGTCGCCCTGCTTGACCCGCGCAAGCTGGATATGCCGACCACGGTGTTTGTCGAGATCACCCTGCAGGCGCAGGCCGAAGAGGTGTTGGAAGCCTTTGAGAAGTCGGTCTCGCGCATTCCCGATGTGTTGGAATGTCATCTGATGGCGGGAACGGCGGATTACCTGTTGAAGATCGTGGCGGAGAACACCGAGGATTTTGCCCGAATCCATCGCCAGCATTTGGCGCGGCTGCCGGGGGTGGCGCAGATGCAGTCGAGTTTCGCGTTGCGGACGGTGTGCAAGACGACGGCGCTGCCGGTGTAGTTGGACGGTGCGGCGGAGGTTCCAAGCGGAGCAGCCCGGAATCAAGGCCGAAGGCCGCCGGGCAGCGCCAGACCGCCCGGACGGGCTGGCGCTTTTGCTGAGGTTCGTGCCGTCCTGAGGTGCTTCCTAAGCCCAGCCACCATAAATTGCCCGATTGCTGAAGTTCCGGGCACCACCCCGCGGTCTGGCGCTGCCCGGCTCTGCACCCAGTACCCCACAAAACAAAACCCCCGCTGCCATCGGCACCGGGGGTTCTATATCTGTTGCGTGTCGCGGGAATGATTTACATCATACCTTCGCGTTGCGCTTTTTTCCGTGCCAGTTTACGGGCACGACGGATCGCTTCAGCTTTCTCGCGCGCTTTTTTCTCGGACGGTTTCTCGAAATGTTGCTTGAGCTTCATTTCACGGAAAACGCCTTCGCGCTGTAGCTTTTTCTTCAGAGCCCGAAGGGCCTGATCGACGTTGTTGTCGCGAACACTAACCTGCATGTGGTTGTCACCACCTTTCTAGGATAAAGTTGCAAGGAATTGCAGGAAATGGGCCTATAACAGCCTATATCTCCTTTGTCCACCCCATCACGCCCCGATAGGAGCCCGCCATGATCCCGCCCAAGGCCGACCCACAGGACCAAATGCTTGATGCCGCATTGATGCATGTGCCGTTTGACGGCTGGTCGCCCGCGACGTTCAATGCCGCGATCAAAGACAGTGGTCTGGACCCGGCGTTGGCCCGCGCTGTTTGCCCGCGTGGTTCGGTTGATTTGGCCGTGGCCTATCACCGACGCGGGGATGCCAAGATGCTGGAAGGGCTGGCCGAGGCCGATCTAGCAAACCTGCGCTTCCGAGATCGTATTGCCAAGGCCGTGCGCCTACGGCTCGAAGCAGGCGACCGTGAGGCGATCCGCCGGGGCAGCACGCTTTTCGCCCTGCCGCATCACGCGCCCGAAGGTGCGGGCCTGATCTGGGAGACCAGCGATAAAATCTGGACCGCGCTTGGCGATACGTCGGATGATGTAAACTGGTACAGCAAACGCGCGACGCTGTCGGGGGTGTATTCTGCCACGCTGCTCTATTGGCTGGGGGATGCCAGCGAGGGGCATCAGGCGACGTGGTCTTTCCTGGACCGGCGGATCGACGACGTGATGCAGATCGAAAAGCTCAAGGCCCAAGTGCGCGAAAGCCCGACGCTCAGCCGTCTAATGGCCGGGCCTAACTGGCTTTTGAGCCACATCAAAGCGCCACGGGGGCAGCAGGACCCTGATCTGCCCGGCCGCTGGACGCCGCCGAGCTGACGCAGCCTGCGGGCGAACTGCGGGCTTCCCCGCCCGCCCGGCAGGTGGTAGGTCGGGGCACCCGGTTTTATACAGGCCCCCAATGACCAGCCAGACGCTCCCGCTCATTGATATTGAAAAGGTGTGCTACACCCCCGCAGGCACGCCGGTGCTGCGCGACGTGAGCCTCAGGTCAGATGCCTCGCGGATCGGCATCGTGGGGCGCAACGGGTCGGGCAAGACCTCTTTCGCGCGGGTTCTCTCGGGCTTGGTGGCCGCAGATGAGGGGCAGGTGCGGATCGGCGGGATCGACGTGGCCCGCGACCGCCGCCGGGCGATTGGTGCTGTCGGCATCCTGTTTCAAAACCCGGACCATCAGATCATCTTTCCCACCGTGGAGGAGGAAATCGCCTTTGGCCTGCTGCAAATGGGTCAATCCAAGGCCGAAGCGGCGCGGGGCGTGGCCTCAATCCTTGGTCAGTTTGACAAGCGTCATTGGGCACAGGCGTCGATCCATCAGCTCTCACAGGGGCAGCGGCAGTTGGTTTGCCTGATGGCGGTTCTGGCGATGCAACCACGGGTGCTGGTGCTCGACGAACCCTTTGCCGGGCTCGATATTCCGACGCGCCTGCATCTTGAACGGGTCTTGGCCGGGCTCGACTTGACGCTGGTGCACATCACCCACGATCCGGCAGCGGTGGCGGGCTACGATCACATCCTCTGGCTAGAGGGTGGCGAAGTCGCCCAGCAAGGCAGCGCGCGTCCGGTGCTGCGCGCCTTTGAGACACGGATGAAGGAACTGGGGGCGAGCGATGATCTCTCTGACCTCGCCGGTTGAGACCCGCGCCCACGGCTGGCCCGCGGGGGCCAAGCTGGGTGCGCTTTGTGCGGCGACACTGTTGCTATTCGGGGTCGAGGATCTGGTCTGGCAAATCGCCTTTTGTGCCGGGATGTTGCTGCTTTACGCCCTGCCGGGTCGGGCTTTTCTAAAGGGCGGCTTGGGGCGGTTGCGGATGCTCTGGCCCTTTGTGGCGTTGATCCTGCTGTGGCATATACTGACCAGCGATGCAGAGGCCGGCCTTGTCATCGTGCTGCGCATGGTCACGGCGGTGGGGCTGGCCAATCTTGTGACCATGACCACGAAACTCAGCGATATGATGGCGGTGGTGCGCTGGCTTGCCACGCCGCTGCGCCGCTTTGGGGTCCGAACCCGCAGTCTGGAGTTGGCCGTGGCGCTGGTGGTTCGTTTCACGCCGGTGCTGGCGGCCAAAGGGCAGATGCTATCGCTGGCGTGGCGCGCGCGGTCGCGCAGGCGGGCGGGCTGGCGGATCGTGATGCCCTTTACCGTGCTGGCCATCGATGACGCCGAACATGTGGCAGAGGCGCTGCGCGCGCGTGGCGGGCTGTGATTGCTTGACCGGGGCAGAGGGCTGGCCTAGGCATTGGAAACTTTAATTCAAGGACCCTCTCAATGGAACGCAATCTGACAATGATCGCCCTCTTCGCCGCGCTGATTGCGGCATTGGGCCTGATCCCGAAATTCACGCTCGGCTTTGGCGTGCCGATCACGGCGCAGTCGCTGGGCGTCATGCTCTGTGGCACGGTGCTGGGCGCATGGCGCGGTGGTCTTGCCGCACTGCTGTTCGTGGCACTGGTGGCGCTTGGTCTGCCGCTTCTGGCCGGAGGCCGTGGCGGTCTGGGCGTCTTTGCCTCGCCGACCGTTGGTTTCCTCGTTGGCTTCCCGATCGGTGCCTTTGTGACTGGCTTTATCATGGACCAGTGGCGCAGCGCGCCTGTGGGTCTGGCCGCCGGGGTTTCGGCCGTCTTGGGCGGCATCCTTGTGGTCTATGCCTTTGGCATCTTCGGCATGATGATGACGCTGAACAAGACGCTGCTTGAGGCGACCCTGCTGGTCCAAGCCTTCATCCCCGGTGACCTGATCAAAGCCGTGCTGGCGGGTTTCATCACCTCCGGTCTGGCCAAGGCGCGTCCCGCAAGCGTGCTGTCGCGCAGCTAAAACGATTGGCCCGCTCCCCCCAAAGGGGGCGGGCCGCTACAGCCGCATCAGCGCGGCAGAGCCGATCCCCCCGGCTGCGGCAATCGCCGCCAATCCGGTGCCCGACCCCCGCGCCACCAATCCATGCCAGAGCCGCACTGCGTTGATCGCACCCGATGCACCAATCGGATGCCCGCGTGCCAAGGCACCCCCGCCGATGTTGACGATCTGCGGCGCGACCCCCGCGCCGGTGGCGCAGGCGATGGCCTGCACGGCATAGGCCTCCATGATCTCGGCGAGGGTCAGGTCGCTGGCGGTTAATCCCGTTTGGCGAAAGACTTCGCCAATCGCCACCAGTGGTGCCAGTCCCGGCTCTTCGGGTTTGCTGCCCTTGGTTGCGGTGGCGATAAGTTCGATCTTTGGCACGGTGAGCTCAGCCGCCATTCGGTCTGAGACAACGACGCAAAAGGCCGCGGCATCGGCGGCGACGGCGGCATTGGCGGCAGTGATCTCACCGGAAAGCACCTTGGCCCGGCGGCAAAGCGCGGGGGTGAGGCGGCGGGTGAATGTATCGGCTTCGATGTTTGCGAGCGGTACGAGTTCCGCCTTGGGCGCTAGCTGCGCGCGGGCCTTTGCGTGGCTTTCCACCGCCCAGTCATCCTGCGCTTCGCGGGTGATACCCTGCGACCGGGCAAGCGCAGCGGCGGCTTGCGCCATGTCGGGGTCACGCGCGGGCCATGGGGTAAAGGGCGCTTGGGTATAGGGCTCAGGCGGGCGGCCATCGGCGAAGGTGCGGTAGCGCAACGGTTGGCGCGAGTAGCTTTCCGCCCCGCCCGCCACAACGATATCCGCAGCCCCCGCAAGGATCATTTGGCGCGCCAGCGCGAGCGCGTCCAAGCCCCCCGCGCACTGCCGATCGATGCTCAGGCCCGCGACATGTTCAGGCAGCGCCGCCGCCAAGGCGATGCTGCGCGCGGGGTTGCCGCCGGGGCCAAGGGCGGTGCTGCAGATCACTTCGTCGACCTGCGCAGGGGCCAACCCCGCGCGGGCAAGGGCGGCGGAAAGAACCGGCGCGGCAAGATCGGGCAGAGTCAGATGCGCCAAGGCGCCGCCGCGCGGGGCGACCGGGCTGCGGCAGGCAGAAACGATGTAGGCGCGGGTCATGCTTGGCCCTCCACCCCGTCGGCGAGGGCGCGAAGGTCGATCTTGCCCGAAGGCAATAGCGGCAGGTCGGAGCGGAAATAGACGCGACGGGGGGCGGCCAGTGGGCCGAGTGCTGCGCGACAATGGGCGATGATTTCCTCAGGGCGCGCCGCCTCTGCGGTGCCTTCGACAACTGCAATCAGATGTTGCCCCCGCAGCGCATCGTCACGGGGCAGAACCGCGCAGGGCAGACCAGTATGCGCGGCGATCACGGCCTCCACCGCTTCGGGGAAGACCAGTTGATCGGCAATCTGCACCATGCGCTGCCGCCGCCCTCTGATCCACAGCTGTCCTTTGTCATCCAGTTCGCCCATCTCGCCCACGGTGACGAAACCATCCTGCCTGCGGGTCTCGGTGCTGCGGCCCTGTGCGTAGCCATCGAAAAGGTACGGGCTGCGCACCCAGATTTCACCCACGTCTGAAGTGGGTTGCCCCGCCGCATCCAAAAGCCGCAGTTCGACGCCGGGATAAGGGCGGCCAACCGATCCTTCGGGCGTGGCGGCATCGGCCAGCGTGATAAAGCTCGTTTCTGCCGCGCCGTAAAACACGTGCACCGCCGCATGGGGGCAAAGCCGCCCGGTCGCCGCCCGCGTCGCCGCATCAAGCGCGCCGCCGCCACAAAGCACCAGCCGCAGCGAGGGCAGCGGGGCGGCGGCCCCACGGGCCAGCAGCCGTAATTGCGTCGGCGTGGCATAGAGGATCGTCGCCCCCGATGTGGCAATCTGCGACGCTTGCTGGCGGGGGGGCTGATCGGCCAGAACATGCGCGTCGAGGCCAAGGTGCAGCGCCTCCAATACCGCATAGAGCGACAGGGAGTGGCTGAGCCGCCCCAACACGGCAACGCTGTCGTGGCGGGTTAGAGCAAAGCGATCGGCGTTCACATCAAAGCTGACGGTCCAAGAAGTTTGGCTGCGGCGCACGGCCTTGGGTTGGCCCGACGCGCCCCCGGTGAGGGTGAGGAACGCGCCGGGCGGACAGGCGATGTCATCGGGCAGGGGGCGGTCGCCGAGGCAAAAGGGGGCCTGCTGGCTGATCGTTGTGGTAAGGGCCGTCAGCGCGTCGAAGGTCGGGGTTGCGGGTAGGGCGCGGAAGCTGTCGCGCTGGCCTTCGGGCGCGCGGGGCACTTCCGATTGTCCCGCGAAAAGCCGCGCGTCCTGATGCCATCTGAAATTGCCTTGCGCGCGCATCCGCCTTCTCCCACTTCCGTCGGGCTTCAAATTCCGGGTGCACGCCCCGGGGCCGCCCGTTAGGCTGCGGCAAAACCAGACCCGAGGATACTTCAGACATGACAGAGACCATGCGTGCAATCGAAATCACCGAACCCGGCGGTCCGGACGTTCTTCAGGGCACCACCCGCCCGCGGCCCCAACCGAAACATGGGCAGGTCATCATCAAGGTCGCCTATGCCGGGGTGAACCGCCCCGACGCGCTGCAACGCGCGGGCAAATATGCGCCGCCGCCCACCGCCAGCGATCTGCCGGGGCTGGAGGCCTCGGGCGAGGTGGTCGAGGTCGGCCCCGGCGTGACGACACTGGCACCGGGGGATCTGGTCTGCGCCCTGCTGCCCGGCGGCGGCTATGCCGAATATGTCGCCACCCCCGCCGCGCATTGCCTGCCGATCCCCGAAGGCATGGGGCTGAAAGAAGCGGCCTGCCTTCCCGAGACGTTCTTTACCGTCTGGTCCAACCTCTTCATGCGGGGCGGGCTTAAGGCTGGGGAGAAAGTGCTGATCCACGGTGGCTCTTCCGGCATCGGCACGACGGCGATCCAGCTGGCCCGTATCTTGGGCGCGCGGGTGTTTGTGACCGCGGGGACGGATAGCAAATGCACGGCCTGCATGAAGCTGGGTGCCGAAGTGGCGATCAACTACCGGGATACGGATTTCGTTGACGTGCTGCAGGCCGAGGGCGGCGCGGATGTGATCCTTGATATGGTTGGGGGCAGCTATATCAACCGCAACCTGAAGGCTTTGGCCGAAGATGGCAGGCTGGTGCAGATCGCTTTCCTGCAGGGGGCCAAGCAGGAGGTGAACTTTGTCACCCTGATGACCCGCCGCCTGACCATGACCGGATCGACCCTGCGCCCGCAAAGCGATCTGGCCAAGGCGCGGATTGCAGAGGAGCTTTTGCAGAACGTCTGGCCCCTGTTGGAGCAGGGCCGCGTCGCCCCGGTGATGGACAGCACCTATGACCTGTCCGAGGCGAATGACGCGCACCGTCGGATGGAGGCCAGCGGCCATATCGGCAAGATCGTTCTAAAGGTCGGTGGCGCGCTGGACTCCGAGGCAGACCAATAAAATTTGAATCAGTAACGAATTGTTAACCAGTAATTCGTTTACTGATAGCACGGGTGGCCGGGACGCCAGCCACCCGTGTTGGAGAGAGAGCCGAAAGGCATTGAATGCGGGGGAGGAAATTACGCCTCTCCCGTTTTCGCCCAGATACCCGCCCCGATGGGTTTAGCGCAAAGGGGTGAACAGGGCGTTATCAAGCGTACAGTCCCGCCGAACGTCCGGCCCGCAGGGGATGAACTCAAGACTGCGAGACAAACAGATGCGCGCCTCTTGGATGTGGCCTTGCTTGCAGGTGATGGTGATCCCCTGTGCGGTCAGGTCGGGGTTCGCTTTGAGGAATGCCTCCTCTACCACGGAGGCGGGCAGGGAAACGGCGCGGTCGAGCTTGCGAAAGACCTCGGGGCGGTTGATGCGGGCGTAGGCCTCTCGTGAGAGGGCGAAATAATCCGCCGAGTCCAGCCCGCTGCAGGAGCCGTGTTTCTTCCATTGATGCCATGCCAAGCCCCCGGTGCCCATGATATCGGCCATCGCCCCGGTCTGTGCGCGGCTGGGCGGGCGCTGGCCGCTTTGGCAATAGGACGGATACCCGCGCGTGAATTGTGGCCAAAGCCCATGTAGGGTCCAGCCGTGGTCCTTATCCGCATCGCATTGCGCAGACTGCCGCGCGTCGCCCGTCAATTCGCACCAGTTGGGCGACCATGACAGGGACATGACGTAATAGTCGAATTCACCCGAACGTTCCCCCTCGGCCAGAGAGGGGACGGGGGCGATCAGCCCGAGGATCAGCAGACAGGCGCGCAGTGGCCGCATTGGGTCTTCCCTTATGATGTTTGAGACAGTATACAGCCGCCAACTTCCCCGACAATGAAGACCGTTCTGCCAAGCAGGACAGCCTTTCAGGCGACGGGAAAATTGCGTTTTTAGGAGAGTGACATGGCAAAACCGATTATGGCCAAAGCCACCGCCGTTTGGCTCGTGGACAACACCACCATCAGCTTCAAGCAGATCGCTGATTTCGTCGGCATGCATGAATTGGAAGTGCAGGGCATCGCCGATGGCGACGTGGCGCAGGGCGTGAAGGGTTTTGATCCGGTTGCCAACAACCAGCTCACTCAAGAAGAGATCGACGCGGCGCAGGACAATCCGCTGCACAAGCTGAAGCTCAAGTTCAACGCCGCCGCCGAGGGCGAAGAGAAACGTCGCGGCCCGCGCTATACCCCGCTCAGCAAACGTCAGGACCGTCCGGCGTCGATCCTGTGGCTGGTCAAGTTCCACCCCGAACTTTCCGACGGTCAGGTCAGCAAACTGGTGGGCACCACCAAGCCGACGATCCAAGCGATTCGCGAGCGCACGCATTGGAACATCGCCAACATCCAGCCGATCGACCCGGTTGCCCTTGGCCTGTGCAAACAGTCCGAGCTTGACGCCGCCGTGCAAAAGGCCGCCGCGAAAAAGGCCGCTGCGGGCGAAGTGATGAACGACGACGAGCGCCGCAAGCTGGTGTCGACCGAGCAGAGCCTCGGCATGGACAACGAGCCCAAAATCCCCACGGCCATCGAAGGTCTGGAAACATTCACCCTCTCCGGCAACAGCACGGACGACGAAGAGGAAGAGGATCATTCCAAGGGCGATTACTCCGACGCCGACAGCTTCTTCTCGCTGCCAGAGAGCACCGATGAAGACGACGAGGATGAAGACGACGAGGATGAAGACAAGGCCAAGGGCTAAGCCCCCTCAGGGCAGTGTGGCGGAAGGAACTTTCGCCACAAGGATGTGTTAAAGTGACAGGGCGTCGGATTCTTCGGCGCCCTGTTTTTCTTTGTTAAAAAAGGCGCTTTGCGCCGGGGGATGGATTTGGAAACGGCATTGGACTGGATGATCTGGGGGCTGGCAGGGCTGCTGATACTGTGCAGCCTACTGCCGCTGAGTAAGCTGCCTTTTGGGGCGATCCGGGGGCTGGCCTTTCCACGTGAGCAATTCCTTGGTCTGGCGCTGCTGCTGGCCGCCGCCTTCGCGCTGGTGCAAGGGCCAACGACGACTTACGGCATGATTGGCATCGCACTCATGCTGGGCGTGGCAGCGCTTCAGGCGATTTATATCACCAAGTTCACCCCAATTTGGCGCAAGCAATCTCTCGCCGCTTCGCCCGAGCTGCGCCGCGAGACGGACCGCCATTTCAGTCTGCTGGCGGCTAACGTCAAGAAATCCAACCGGGACTATGGCAAGCTTATCGCCCTCGTTGAGGCGCGAGTGCCGGATATCTTCATGGCCATCGAAGTGGATCAGGATTGGATTGATGCGCTGGATGCCGGGCTGGGTAAGAACTACGAGCACCGCATCGACGTGCCGCTCGACAATGGCTACGGGCTTTGCGTGATGTCGAAACTGTCGCTGTCGGAGGTTGAGGTGCGGGAGTTGGTGACGCGCGACGTGCCGTCGATCCGCGCCCGGGTGCATTTGCCGATGGGGGAGGATTTCCGCCTCTATGTCGTGCACCCCGAACCGCCTGTGATCGAACATGACACCAAGGGGCGCGACAGCGAAATCGCGTTGGTCGGGATTGAGGCCGAGAAAGATCCGCTGCCCGCCGTGGTGTCGGGCGATCTGAACGATGTGGCTTGGTCCACGACGACGCGGCGGTTTCAGCGGCTCTCTGCTCTGTTGGACCCGCGCGTGGGGCGCGGCATGTATAACACCTTTAGCGCGACGATGCCGTGGATGCGCTGGCCGCTCGATCACCTGTTCCACGACCCGCAGTTCCGCCTGCTCGAGATGGACCGGCTTGATAAGATCGGCTCGGATCACTTCCCCATGTGGTTTGTCTTGGCGCTGGCCCAGACCGAAGCCGCCAAAAGTGATCCCGAAGAAACCGATCGAGAAGAGGAGCAGGAGACCAAAGATATGATCAAAGAAGAACGCAAAAGAGACCGCGACCCCATCGGCAGTGATTGGGAAGATGAGGAAAACTAACAATCTGCATTTCGGGTAATTTTACCCCTTGTACGAATCCTAAAACGGCGTATGTGGCGCATTACAGACGCCAACGCACGCGCCTCTGGCCGGTCAGTTCCTACTCTGACTGACCCGCGTTTATGTAGCGACGGTAACGTCTCTTGAAACGACACGCGGGGAACCAGCCCCACCTGCTCTTTGGAGATGACCATGAACGCTACAGTACCCGGTGCACTGCGCACCGCATCCAATTCATTTGCCGATCCGGCCGCTGCCTATATTGCCGCCAACAGCTTTGACAAGCCGACGCTTGTCATCAGCCGCGAGCGTGTGGCCGCGCAATATGATGCGCTGCATAGCGGTCTGGGCGAGGCGCATATCCACTACGCGGTGAAGGCGAACCCGGCGCCGGAAATCATCCGTCTGCTGGTCAAAAAAGGCTCTGGCTTTGACGCGGCATCGCGTGCCGAGATTGAACTTTGCCTCAGCCAAGGTGCGAAGCCGGAAAACATCTCTTTCGGTAACACCATCAAACGCGCCTCCGACATTGCCTTCGCGCATTCCGCTGGGGTGACCCTGTTCGCTGCCGACAGCGAAGCCGAGCTCGACAAGATCGCCGCCCACGCACCGGGCGCGCGGGTCTACCTGCGCTTGATCGTCGAGAACTCCATGGCAGACTGGCCGCTTAGCCGCAAATTCGGCTGTGCCGGTTCCGCGCTGCCTGCGCTGTTGAACCACGCGGTTGCCGTGGGCCTCGTGCCCTTCGGTCTGTCCTTCCACGTCGGCTCGCAGACCCGCAAGGCGGAGTTCTGGAACCCGGTGTTGGATCAGGTCGCGCCGCTGTGGCATGCTGCCCGTGCGGATGGCCATGACCTGCAACTGCTGAACCTCGGCGGTGGCTTCCCAGCCTTTTACGGCGAAAGCATCGAAGCGCCCCGCGCCTATGCTGCCGCTGTGATGCGCGCCGTCAAAGCCCGCTTTGGCGACGTGCCGCAAGTGATGGCAGAGCCGGGCCGTGGTCTGGTGGCCGAGGCCGGTCACATCGCTGCCGAAGTCATGCTGGTGAGCCGTAAATCCGCGGACGATCTGCACCGCTGGGTCTATCTGGATATCGGGCGCTTCTCGGGGCTGGCCGAAACTGAAGGCGAAGCGATTCGCTATCAAATCGTCACCTCGCATGACGGCGAAGAGACCGGACCCTGCGTTCTGGCTGGCCCGTCTTGCGATTCGGCGGACATCCTTTACGAAAAACGACCAATTCATCTGCCTTTATCTCTCCGCGATGGCGATAAAGTGATGATTCGCGCTTGCGGAGCCTACACAAGTTCCTACAGTTCGGTTGGGTTCAATGGATTTCCGCCGCTTGATGTGATCGTGCTCTGAAAGCACGATCTGCGTCGCCACGGAAAAGGGCCGTCTGCTTTGGGAGGAGCGGGCGGCCCGCTTTGATTTTGATCTTTAATTCTGGGCTTTGAGGCGGTTTTGATTCCGGTGAGACCTAAAGCGCCTTACGCGCCTGCATCGCGGCGGTGATCGTTCCGTCGTCGAGGTAATCAAGCTCCCCGCCAATCGGCACCCCTTGGGCGAGGGAGGTGAGCCGCACCCGGCCCTCCAACTGATCCGCGATGTAATGAGCCGTGGTCTGCCCGTCGATCGTGGCGTTGAGCGCGAGGATCACCTCTGTCACGCTTTCAGTATCGATCCGGTCGACCAGCCGCGGAATGCGCAATTCCTGCGGGCCGATGGCATCCAGCGCCGAGAGCGTCCCGCCCAGCACATGATAGCGGCCCTTGAACACGCCGGACCGTTCCATCGCCCAAAGGTCGGCCACATCCTCGACCACGCAAAGCTCACCATTGGCGCGTTTTTCAGAGGTGCAGATGTCGCAGACATCAGCGGTGCCCACGTTGCCGCAGTTCAGGCATTCGCGCGCCGTGGCGGCGACGGTCTGCATCAGGTCGGACAGGGGGGTGAGCAACAGCGCGCGTTTGCGGATCAGGTGCAGCACCGCGCGCCGGGCCGAGCGGGGGCCAAGGCCGGGCAATTTCGCCATCAGCTCAATCAGGGCGTCAATGTCGCGGGTAGAGCTCAAGGATGGCACCTGTAAAAACTTTGGGGGTGAGGGGCGGAAACAACTCCGCCCCATCAGGTCAGAAGGGCAGTTTCATGCCCGCAGGAAGGCCCATGCCTTCGGTCAGCTTGCTCATCTCAGCCTGCGCACGGTCCGAGGCTTTGCTCTGCGCGTCTTTGATGGCGGCGAGGATCAAGTCTTCGACGACCTCTTTCTCGTCTTTGTTGAAGATCGACGGGTCGATATCGAGGCCCTTCAACTCACCTTTGGCAGAACATGTCGCTTTGACGAGGCCCGCACCGGATTCACCCTCAACGGTGATGTTGTGCATCTCCTCTTGCAGTTCGGCCATCTTGCCCTGCATTTCCTGAGCTTTCTTCATCATCCCGGCCATATCGCCGAGGCCGCCTAATCCCTTGAGCATCTGGGGTCTCCTTGTTGTGTTGTCGTTTATATGTGGCGTGAGGTGGGGGGTATCAACCGTCCTCGAACGGATCCCATTCGTCTTCGACCTCTGGCAGCGCCTCTGCCGTGGCGGCGGCGGCGATGTCTTCGGGGGTGCGGATCGCGGTGATGCGGGCCTTGGGGAACTGTGCCAACACGGCCTGCATCATCGGATGTTCTTCGGCCTGTTTCTTGAGCGCCAGTTCGCGCGCATCACGGATTTGCGCGATGGTTTCGGCACCGCCCTCGTTGACCAGCGACACCGCCCAGCGATTGCCGGTCCAGAGTTGCAGCTTTTGCCCCAGCCGTTGCGCCAGATCGCGCGGGGCGTCGTCGGTGGGGACGAATTCGATGCGGCCGGGCTGATAGGCGGCCAGTTGCAGGCAGGTTTCGACCTCGACCAGCAGTTTCACATCGCGGTTCACGCGGATCAGCTCAACCACATGTTCGAATGTCGGGAAGCGGGCCAGCGCGGCGTTCAGGTCTTGCGCCAAGGCGGTGCTCTGCCCCTGCGGGCCGGGGTTCGACGCCATGCGCTGCTGGGCGTGTTGCACGGCCTGCGCGCCGGTGCTGCCTTGGGGCGCGCCATTGCCGCCGCCACCGCCACCACCGACGGGGCCGGGGGCCGGGGGTGGCGTGCTGTTTTGCAGCTTGCGCACCAGTTCTTCGGGCGAGGGCAGATCGGCCACATGGGTCAGGCGGATCACGGCCATTTCGGCGGCCATCATCGCGTTGGGGGCGGCGGCCACTTCATCCAGCGCTTTCAGCAGCATTTGCCACAGCCGCGTCAGCACGCGCATCGGCAGGGTCTCGGCCATTTGCTGGCCACGGGTGCGTTCTTCGGGGGCGATTGTGGGGTCTTCGGCGGCATCAGGCGTGATCTTCACGACCGACACCCAATGGGTGATCTCGGCCAGATCGCGTAGCACGGCCATCGGGTCTGCCCCATCGGCGTATTGGCCGCTGAGTTCCGTTAGCGCCGCTGCCGCATCGCCGCGCAGCACCATGTCGAATAGGTCCAGCACCCGGCCTCGGTCCGCCAGACCCAGCATGGCGCGCACCTGTTCGGCGCCCGTCTCGCCCGCGCCGTGGCTGATCGCTTGATCCAGCAGCGAGGTCGCGTCGCGGGCGGAGCCTTCGGCGGCGCGGGTGATCAGCGCCAGCGCGTCGTCGGTGATCTCGGCAGTTTCTGCCGTCGCGATCTTGCGCAGCAGGGCGATCATCACTTCGGGCTCAATCCGGCGCAGATCAAAGCGTTGGCAGCGCGACAGCACCGTCACCGGCACCTTGCGGATCTCGGTGGTGGCAAAGATGAATTTGACGTGTTCGGGCGGCTCTTCCAGCGTCTTCAGCAGCGCGTTGAACGCACCGGTCGAGAGCATGTGCACTTCGTCGATGATGTAGACTTTGTAGCGGGCCGAGGCGGCGCGGTAATGCACCGAATCAATGATCTCGCGGATGTTGGCAACGCCGGTGTTCGACGCGGCGTCCATCTCCATCACATCAACGTGGCGGCCTTCCATGATCGCGGTGCAGTGTTCGCAGACGCCGCAAGGATCAGTCGTCGGCCCGCCGTTGCCGTCTGGCCCGATGCAGTTCATCCCCTTGGCGATGATCCGCGCGGTGGTCGTCTTGCCGGTGCCGCGGATGCCCGTCATCACAAAGGCCTGCGCGATCCGGTCGGCGGCAAAAGCGTTCTTGAGCGTGCGCACCATGGCGTCTTGGCCGACAAGATCGGCAAAGGTTTCGGGCCGGTATTTGCGGGCCAGAACGCGGTAGGCGGATGTATCTGTCATGGTGCCCCAGATCGGATTCGGTCAAGGCCGTAAACTAGGCGCTCCGCGCCGTGGCGTCTACCGTGCTTGCGGGATGCTCAGAGCATCCAAAGGATCGCGCCGACGCCGGTTGAGGCAACCGCAAGGATGGCGGCCAGAATTTTCATGCGACTGTTGGGCTGGGCGTTGGCGTGATGGTCGCTCAGTCGCTTTTGGGTTTTCGCCGCCGACGCCTGTGCCGCCCAATAGACATAGAGCGCGGCTATGATGAAGACCGAGGCCACAGCCTTGGCCACCCATGTCGGCTCAAACTCACCAAAGACGGCACGCAGACCAATCGCCACGGCCACACAGGCCATGCCGGTACGCATCCAGCCCGCAAAGGTGCGCTCATTGGCCAGAATCGTGCGGTCCTCGGCCCAATCGGTGCGGCTTTCAGCGAGATCGTTTTTATCCTTCATTGAACCAATCTGCTCGTTGCGCGTTCATGTGGCAATAAACTTTGACATAGCGGGGGACGGTAAATGCGTTTGCGGGGAATTGGGCGGAGCAAGAATGTCATTCGCCGTAGCGGAGGGGCCGGTAAGGCGGGCGGACTTGGTTTGGTGGGCGTTCTGGCGGTTATGGCCATTGGATATTTCACCGGCATCGACGTGACCCCGCTATTGACCGGCCAAGGCGGCGGTCAGGTCCAGCAGTCCCGCCCGCTGAGCGACAGCGAAGACCCGCAAGTCGATTTCGCCGCCCGCGTGCTGACCACGACAGAACAGGTCTGGAGCCGGATTTTCCAAGAGCAATTGGGGGAAACCTATACGCCGCCCAAGCTTGTCGTGTTCGAAAACGTCACCCAAAGCGCCTGTGGCGGTGCCTCCGGCGCAACCGGCCCCTTTTACTGCCCGGCGGATAACATGGCCTATCTCGACACCGCCTTTTTCCGCACGCTGGACCAGCGTCTTGGGGCCGAGGGCGATTTCGCGGCAGCCTATGTGATCGCACATGAGGTCGCCCACCATGTGCAGAATGAGATCGGCGTCTTGCCGCAGGTGGCTCGGATGCGGCAGCAGTCCTCTCAGGTTGAGGCGAATGCCCTGACCGTGCGGCTTGAGCTGATGGCCGATTGTTTTTCGGGGATCTGGGCGTCGAACGTCGAAGGGTTGATGGAAAAGGGCGATCTTCAGGAAGCCTTGAATGCGGCGCGGATGATCGGGGATGACCATTTGCAACGGCAGGCCGGTCAGGTGCCACAGCCGCATACCTTTACCCATGGCACGTCAGAGCAACGCGCGCGTTGGTTCGAACGGGGCTTTGAGAGCGGCGAGATCGCGGCCTGTGATACATTTGAGGCGGATCGGCTGTAAGATGATGTGGGCGGCGCCCTCCCTAGGGGGCGATGCCCGTGGTGCCCGCAGGCGGGGCATGTCGGCGGGCCTGTTATCTCTCAACCGCGACAATTTCTTTGGAGAATCTACCCCTTTCATCGTTCCTGCGGAGCGACTGCCGGGGCGTCGCATTGCTGCACAATGCGACGGTGGTGAGAGGCTGATAACGACCCAAGCGGGGCTCGTTACGGCTGCTTCCTTCCGGATCTGACCGGGTTGGCGAGGCGCTTGCCCGCACCAACCTCTCAAGGCCCATATAGGAGGGGGAGGATCGAAGTGCAAGCCTCACAAGCGGATCCAGATCTGGGCGAAGCCCGATGCCGTTATTCCGCGGGGATCGGGCGACAGATGCGCGATATCATTAAGAAAGGGCAGCGCGCCCGGTGAGGTATAGTGGACCGCTTGCGCTGCGCAGACGTGCCCCGACCGGGGTGCCCCCCTCGGGGGGAACGACACCGGCCGTGACATATGTGCTGCGCTTGTTCACCGTAAAGGGAATTACTCGTTAAAATTACACAACCTAAAGCTGTTTTGATATGACCAGATTTCAACCGCTCTGGCAAGGGGGCTTGGGATTGCCAATATCGCCTGCGCCGTGGCATGGCTGGGCGAAACGCACAAAGCCTGTATCGGGCCGGTATCGGGAGAGCACCATGCGTCACGCGGAGACGGTAACCTTTGGAGGCTCGGCCCTTGATCGGGCGGGAGAGATACGCGGCAACCCGGAAGCGTTGGCGCAGCTTCGCGCCGACCCTGCGGCGCGCGCCATCGTCTTTTGGCGTGGCAAACCCCTGATCGCGCCTGAACGCCCTGCCGGTTTGGTCCGATTGGCGATGGATCACCCGGCGCTGCAAGAGGCCGCTGCCGCGCCCATCTTGCTGGGCCGTGAGGACGGGGCCGCGCGCTTTGCTGTCGATATCTCAGGCTGGCAGCCTGCCGATCTGGACCAATCGCAACTGGGGGCGTTCCTTGACCCCAGCGAACAGCGGCACCCACTGCTGGGCGATGACATGGCATTCGCCGAGTTGCGGCGGGTGATGACATGGCTTGACCCGCGCGATGCCGAACTGGCTGCCAGCGGCAAGGCGATCCTCGGTTGGCACGAAACGCACCGCCATTGCGCGCGCTGCGGCTGTGCCACCGATCTGGCGCAGGGCGGGTGGCAGCGCGTCTGCCCCGATTGCGGAGGGGCGCATTTTCCGCGCACCGATCCGGTGGTTATCATGTTGATTACCCATGGCAATTCCGTTCTCATGGGCCGCTCCCCCGGCTGGCCCGAGGGGATGTACTCCCTGCTGGCAGGCTTTGTCGAACCGGGAGAGACGGTAGAGGCCGCCGTGCGGCGGGAGGTTTTTGAAGAAGCAGGGGTGCAGGTCGGCGCGGTGAGCTACCTCTCCAGCCAGCCATGGCCCTTTCCGGCCTCGCTGATGTTGGGCTGCGCTGGCGAAGCGCTGAGCCGCGACCTGACCGTTGACCCGGTTGAGATCGAAGACGCGCTTTGGGTCACCCGCGAAGAGATGATGGATGTCTTTGCCGGAAGTCACCCGCGTCTGCTGCCCGCCCGTCGCGGGGCCATCGCGCATTTCTTGCTGGAAAACTGGCTTGCGGATACACTGACCTGATACACCGACCTAACAGGCCCGGTCAAAGCGGCAGGGGTGGCAAATGCGAGCAGAAGAATTGGAACGGACGGAATGAAATTCTCGACCAAAGAAGACGTCGAAGCCCCGATCGAAGCGGTCTTTGACATGTTGTGCGATTTTGAGAGCTTTGAGCGGGCGGCCATGCGGCGCGGTGCCGAGGTGCAGCGCGCCGATACGATGCATCAGCCCGGTGTGGGAATGACTTGGAACGCGGTCTTCCCCCTGCGCGGCAAGCGGCGCGAGCTGACGCTTGAGATGGTGACCTTCGACCGGCCCAACGAGATGGTGATCGACAGCATGTCACAGGGGTTGGCGGGGCAAATGTCGTTTGAATTGATGCCCCTGTCGCGCAACAGCACGCGCGTGTTGGTAGCGCTTGAGATCAAGCCGCTGACCCTTTCCGCGCGGCTTTGGGTGCAATCGCTCAAGCTGGCCAAGACGACCCTAACCAAGAAATACAAGGACCGCGTGGCGGAATATGCCCGCGGTATGGAAGAACGTCACGCCCGCGGCGTCAAAGTCTGAGCCTGCGCGCCTAGCCTACATCCCGCTCGGCGCGCCCCGGCCGGGATGGGCGGGGTAGGCGCCGAGAATTTCCAGCTTATTGGTGAAATACCCCAATTCATCCAGCGCGCGTTTCACCGCCGGGTCTTCGGGATGGCCCTCGATATCGGCGTAGAACTGTGTCGCGGTGAAGGACCCGCCGACCATATAGCTTTCGAGCTTGGTCATGTTCACCCCATTGGTCGCAAAGCCCCCCATCGCCTTGTAAAGCGCGGCGGGGATGTTGCGCACTTCAAAGACGAAGGTGGTCAGCATCCGCTCGGCCCGGCGGGAGAGGTCGATCTCAGGCGCCATCAGCAGAAAGCGGGTGGTGTTGTGGTCCATATCCTCAATATCGCGGGCCAGCACGGTCAGGCCGTTGATCTCTGCCGCGACCTCTCCGGCGAGAACGCCATCGGTGCAGCCCTCGGTGGCGGCCAGTTCGGCGGCGGCACCGGCGGAATCGGCGGCGGGTTCAGAGGTGATCCCATGTTGCTGCAAGAAACTGCGCGCCTGCGGCAGCAGCACCAGATGCGCGCGGACGTGTTTGATGTCTTTTAATGCCACGCCGGGGCGGGCCATCAGAGCGATGCGCACCCGAACGAAAGCTTCGCCGATGATATGCAGTCCGCTTTCCGGCAGCAGGCGGTGGATATCGGCCACACGGCCATAGGTCGTGTTCTCCACCGGCAGCATCGCCAGTTCGGCGCGCCCTTCATTTACGGCGCGGATCACGCCTTCGAACGACTGGCAGGGCACCGGTTCCATGTCGGGGCAGGCTTGAAGGCAGGCCTCGTGACTATAGGCGCCAAGGGCCCCTTGGAAGGCGATGCGCGGCGTGGTCTGGGCGGTCATGGATCGTATCCTGCTGCAAAAGGCGCGGAGAAGGGCAATTGGTCGCGGTAACTACACCTTGCCTGCGCCAAGGGAAAGCAATAGATACGCGGGCAACGATGCCAAGAACCATGGCCCGCCCATGGTGCCAATACCAAGTGATGGACCCTGACGCATGTTCGATACAATGACCCTGACCAAAATCGCAGCCGGCGTATTCGGCGCCTGGTTGGTACTTCTGCTGGGCAAATGGGCGGGGGAAGAGATTTACCACGCCGATGCACATGGGGAAGCGTCCTATGTGATCGAAGTGGCCGATGCCGGTGGTGACGAAGGCGGCGAAGAGATCGACTTTACCGCCGTGATGGCCGAAGGCGATGCCGACAGCGGCTCTAAAGTGTTCCGCAAATGCGCCGCGTGCCACAAGGTCGACGGCTCCAACGCCGTTGGTCCGCACCTTGACGGTGTGGTCGACCGCGATATCGCCTCGGTTGACGGTTTCGGGTATTCCGGCGCTCTGACCTCGCTCGAAGGTGCATGGACCCCGGAAGAGCTGAGCGCCTTCCTCACGAGCCCCAAAGGCTATGCCCCCGGCACCACCATGGGTTTCGCCGGTCTGCGTAAAGTCGAAGACCGCGCTGACGTGATCGCTTACCTACAAAGCGTTTCCAACTAATTCCACGCTGCATTGCGTGAGTGAAAGCCGCCCTCTGGGGCGGCTTTTGCGTTTGGGCGCGGCGGAACGTCTTCTTCATGCGGGTGTTGGGCCATGAAACGTCCACACCGAAAGGAGACGCGACATGCAAAGTCATACAACCACGGTCAATGGGATCGAAATGTGTTGGGAAGAGACGGGGGCGGGTGATCCTGTCATCCTGCTTCACGGTATTCCCACATGCCCCGCGCTTTGGCGGGATGTCGCCCCGAAGGTCACCGGGCGCCGGGTGCTCGCTTGGGAAATGCCGGGGTATGGTGCCTCGATCCCGCAGGGCGAAGGGCGTGATATTTCGGTCTCGGCCCAAGCGGACTATCTGGTCGCTTGGATGCGCGATCAGGGCATCTCGCGTGCGATCCTTGCCGCACATGACCTTGGCGGCGGTGTCGCGCAAATTGCGGCGGTGCGTCATCCTGAAATGGTCAGCGGGCTGCTTTTGACGAATGCGATCAGCTATGATTCATGGCCCGTGCCGCTGGTCAGCGCCGTGGCCAAGACTGGCGGCGTGGCGAAACATGCGCCCGATGGGTCGTTCCACCAGTTGCTGAAGATGATGTTCTCCAAGGGGCATGAGACCGACGCCGCCGCCGAGGCTGCCTTTGACGCCCACGCCCCGCATTACGCCCAACATGGAGAGGCCGAAGCCTTTGTCCGGCAGGCGCAGTCGCTGGATGTGGAAGACACCCAGGCCATCGCGGATAAGCTGCCCACGCTCAACATCCCCGCTCGGATCGTTTGGGGCGCGGCCGATGAGTTTCAAAAGCTCGAATATGGGGAGCGGCTTGCGAAAGATCTGAATGCACCGCTGCGGCGGATTGCAGGGGGCAAACACTTCACGCCTGAGGATCACCCGGACCTATTGGCGGAAGAGATCAACGCATTGATCCGCACGGTCGACGGAGCCTGAGCAAAGAGCGGGGCGCGGCATAGTGCGCTCCCCGCGCTTCAAAATTACTGAGCCGCGATCACCGGGGCGGCGACGTTTGCCGCGGCGATCCCGCCGATGTCGCAGCGCCACGCGGGCAGGCGGATCACGGCGCGGCTGCGGCCCGCCTCTACATGCACCTCGAAATCCCCGCCGTGCATTTCGATCAGCTTGCGGGTCAGCGGCAGGCCAAGGCCCAGCCCGCCCTTGGTGCTGCGATGGTCCATCATGCCGCCGACGACAAAGGGTTTGTAAAGCTCGGCAAGGTCGACGTGATCGTCAAAAGAGCCATTGTCGGCGATCGAAATCTCGATATTGCCCTCGGCGTCTTTGAACGTCCCTAGCGCGATCTCACTGCCCCCGTGCAGCACCGAGTTCAGCACCAAGGCCGTCACCGCCAATTCGATCTGGTCGCCATCTATGTGCATTTCCTCAAGCGGCAGGCTGTCGCGCAGAGTGATGGTTTTCGTGGTCGCATCTGTGGTGGCGAAATGCAGGGCCGAAACCGATTGTAAAAGATCGTTCAGATTGCATTTCCGCTCGTTCAGGCGCAGCTCTCCGGTGCTGACATTGCTATAGGAAATGATCGTCTCGATCAACGCGCTGAGGTGGTCGACAGACCGCCGGGCAGAGCGAATCAGCAGCGGATTAACCCCTTGTTCGGCTTTGGCCTCCAACATGCGCAGGCTGCCGAAGAGAACCGTGAGCGGTGTTCGCAGTTCGTGACCCACCAGCGTTAAAAATGTGGATTCGGCGCTGGTGTCGGCCTTTAGCTCAGGGGCGTTCGGCTGGCTGCGCTCAAGCGCCGCGACGACCATACGGCCAAGGTCTTCCAACAGGGCGATCTGTTTCTCGGAGGGCTGTTCGTGCGGTTGCAGGTCCAGCGCGCAGAGGCTGCCAAAGCGGTGGCCCGAGGACAGGATCAGCGGCACGCCGCAGTAATAGCGCGCCTCGGGTCCGCCCTTGGCAACCATGGGGTGGCGCTCAAATCGGGGGTCTTTGCTGAGGTCGGGCACCACCAGTGGCACGTCCGACATGATCGTATGGCTGCAAAACCCGGTGTCCTTCGGCATCGGTTCCAGCGGGTAGCCGACCACGGATTTGTACCATTGGGTATCGGCCTCCACGACGCTGATATGTGCAATCGGACAGTCAAGCAGACGGCGGGTGGCCTCGCAGATAGTGTCGAACAAAGCTTCGTTCTCGGCCGTGAGGCCGGGCACATCAAAAACGGCGCGCAAGCGGGCTTCTTCGTTAAAGGGAATCGGGTAGGTTCTCATCGTCTGCTCCAGTTTACGCATCGTTAATTTGAGTGAAGAATCTGTTAATTTTGGGGCGAGAAATCGGCTGGCCTGCGAAGTTCCCGGGCGTCGGGCTACACATTCTCGCGAGCGGAAGCGGGGGAAATCGCCCTTCGATGGGGCAACCTCCGCGGCGGACCGCCCGTGCAGGGCAACCTTACATATTCGCAACTTGTATCTTGGCATCTCACAGCGTTAGCCTAGATGACGCCTACCCGGACTATGCCACGCCAAGGAGTGACCTATGCCCCGTGCCCAGACCCGCGCCGCGACCCGCCCTTCGGTCTTTGATGACCTGCCGCTCTGGCTCGCGACGCTGACGCTGATGGTGGCGGCCCTGTTGGCCGGTGCCGCCGCGGCGCAGGAGCAAGAGGTCATCAAAAGCCATGGCTATTCTTTTTATGGCGATCTGACCTACCCGGCGGATTTCGAGCATTTTAACTATGTGAACCCCGATGCACCCAAGGGCGGGGAAATCTCGATCCCCTTCGTGGGCACGCTGGATTCGATGAACCCCTATTCCGGCAAGGGCCGTGCGCATCTGTTCTCGATCTTCGGGTTTGAAAGCCTGCTGGGCGAGGCCCCTTCGGGTGAGCCGCTGCCGGCGGATGTCTATGGCGAAAGCTACTGCCTACTGTGCGAAAGTCTTGAGTACCCCGAGGACAAGTCTTGGGTGACCTTCCACATGCGCCCCGAGGCGACGTTTTCGGACGGCTCGCCGGTGACCGCGCATGACATCGTGTTCTCGCACAACCTGCTCTTGGACGAGGGCCTGAAATCCTATGCAGACGCGGTGCGCAAGCGCATCCCCAAGGTTGAAGCGCTGGACGATCATACGGTGAAATTCCACTTTGCCGACGGTATCTCCCGCCGCAGCCTGATCGAGACGGTAGGCGGCGTGCCCGCATGGCCGAAACATTGGTTCGAGGAAACCGGCAACACCCTTAAAGACAGCTGGATGGACCCGCCCCCCGGATCGGGCGCCTATATGGTCGAAAGCGTCGATCTGACCAAGCGCATCGTGCTGAAACGCAACCCCGACTACTGGGGCAAGGACTTGCCGATCAACCGTGGCCGCATGAATTTCGACCGCATCCGGCTGGAGATTTTCAGCGACGACACTTCGGCCTTTGAGGCGTTCAAGGCGGGCGAATACACCTTCCGCGCCGAAGGGGATTCCAAGAAATGGGCCACAGGCTACGACTTCTCCAAGGTGAGTGACGGCGACATCGTCAAGGCCGAGCTGCCCGACGGCTCGCCTCCCACGCCTTCGGGCATCATCTTTAACCTCGGCCGCGAGACGCTGCAGGACCGCCGTGTGCGCGAGGCTGTGGCACTGATGTTCAACTTTGAATGGACCAACGAGTCGCTGCAATACGGGCTCTTCAGCCACCGCGCCTCGTTCACGCAAGACACGCCGCTGATGGCCGGGGCCGCGCCCGAGGGGGCGGAACTGGCGCTTCTGGAAAGCCTTGGCGATCTGGTGCCGGGGGAGCTGTTGAGCGCGCCTGCCGTGGTGCCGCATTCCTCAGACCCCAGCCGCCTGTTGGACCGCCGCAACGCGCGGCAGGCTTCCAAGCTGTTGGAGGATGCGGGTTGGACCGTGCAGAACGGCATGCGTGTCAATGAGGCGGGCGAACCCCTGCGGCTGAACTTCCTGATGAACTCCGCCGGGTCGCCGACGATTTCGGCGGTGATCGAAAATTTTGTGGGCAACCTGCAATCCATCGGCATCGACGCGCGGCTGGAGAAGGTGGACAGTTCGCAATACACCGCCCGTGAGCGGGACCGCGACTATGACATGATCTATGACGCCTATGCCGCCTTCCTTGGCACCGGCACCGGTCTGTCGCAGCGCTACGGGTCCGAGGCGGCGGAATTTTCGCTGTTCAATCCCGCAGGGCTTGCCAGCCCGCTGGTCGACGCGATCATCGAAGCCTCGCTCGATGCCGAAACGGCAGAGGACGAAGATGCGGCTCTGATGGCGCTGGATCGGGCGCTGCGGCATGAATTCTTTATGATCCCCACATGGTACAACGACAGCTATTGGGTTGCCTATTACGACCAATACGACCACCCCGAGATTCCGTCCTATGCTTTGGGCTACCTCGATTTCTGGTGGTATGACGAAGACCGCGCGCAGCAATTGCGCGCCTCCGGCGCCTTGCGGTAAAGCGACCACATGGGTGCTTATATTCTCAGACGGCTGTTGCTGGTGATCCCGACCTTGTTCGGCATCATGCTGGTCAACTTTGCCTTGGTGCAATTCGTCCCCGGTGGCCCGGTAGAGCAGGCCATCGCGCGGATTCAGGGCGGCGGCGATGTCTTTGGCGGCTTTGCCGGAGGCAACAACGACGCCGGGGTCGACACGATGGCGCGCGGGTCTGACAGCACCTATGTCGGCGCGCGCGGGTTGCCGCCTGAGTTAATCGAGGAGTTGGAGAAGGAATTCGGCTTCGACAAACCCCCCGTGGAGCGGTTCTTTCACATGCTGTGGAACTACATGCGGCTTGATTTCGGCGAGAGTTACTTCCGTGCCATCAGTGTGATCGAACTGATCAAGGAAAAGCTGCCGGTCTCGATCACGCTGGGGCTTTGGTCAACGCTGATCGCGCATCTGGTGTCGATCCCCTTGGGCATCCGCAAGGCGGTGCGCGACGGCAGCCGGTTCGATACCTGGACCTCGGGCGCGATCATTGCGGCCTATGCGATCCCCGGTTTCCTCTTTGCCATCCTGCTGCTGGTGCTCTTTGCCGGTGGGTCTTACTGGCAGATCTTCCCGCTGCGTGGCCTGACCTCGGATAATTTCGACAGCCTCAGCCCCTTGGGCAAGGTGGCCGATTATTTCTGGCACATCACCCTGCCGGTACTGGCCTCGACGATCTCGGCCTTTGCCACGCTGACGCTGCTGACCAAGAACAGCTTTCTGGACGAGATCAAAAAACAATATGTCATCACCGCCCGCGCCAAAGGCCTGTCAGAGCGCAAGGTGCTTTACGGGCATGTCTTCCGCAACGCGATGCTGATCGTGATCGCCAGTTTCCCGGCGGTCTTCATCTCGGTCTTTTTCGGCGGGTCGATCATTATCGAGACGATCTTTAGCCTTGATGGGTTGGGGCGTCTGGGTTTTGAGGCGGCGGTTGCGCGCGATTATCCGATCGTCTTCGGGACGCTCTTCATCTTTGGCCTCATCGGCCTTGTCGTCGGCATCTTGTCGGACATGATGTATGTGCTCGTCGACCCGCGCATCGACTTTGAGAAGAGGGAAGGCTGATGGCGCTGTCCCCCCTGAACCAGCGCCGCTGGCGCAATTTCACCGCGAACCGCCGCGCCTATTGGTCGCTGTGGATTTTCGCGATCCTTTTTGGCATTTCGCTGCTGGCCGAGTTCGTGGCCAACGACAAGCCGATCCTCGTGAGCTACCGCGGCGAGTATTACGCGCCGATTTTCAACTTCTACCCCGAGACCGCTTTTGGCGGCGATTTCCAGACCGAAGCCGCCTACCGCGACCCTGAGGTGCAATGCCTCATCGCCACCGGTGGGCTGGATGCCTGTTTCGACGACCCTGAGGGCTATATTATCGACGCCGCGGATGGCGAGGTCGAAGGCGAAGCGATCGACAAGGGCTGGGCGCTTTGGCCTGTCATTCCCTATTCCTTCGACACCGCCGTGGACCGCCCCGGTGCCGCACCGCTGCCGCCCAACGGGCAGAACTGGCTCGGGACCGACGGCACCAAACGCGATGTTATGGCGCGGGTGATCCATGGTTTCCGTTTGTCAGTGGTCTTCACCCTGATCGTCACCGGGGCGGCGTCGATTATCGGCATTCTGGCGGGCGCGGTACAGGGCTTCTTTGGCGGCTGGCTCGACCTGATCTTTCAGCGCATCATCGAGATTTGGTCCTCAACCCCGTCGCTCTACGTGATCATCATTATGTTCGCCATTCTGGGGCGAAGTTTCTGGCTCTTAGTGATCCTCTTGGTGCTGTTCTCATGGACGGCGCTGGTGGGCGTGGTGCGGGCCGAATTCCTGCGCGCACGTAACCTTGAATACGTCCGCGCGGCCCGTGCGCTTGGGGTCGGCAACGGCACAATCATGCTGCGCCATATGTTGCCCAACGCGATGGTGGCGACGCTGACCATGCTGCCGTTTATCATCACGGGCACGATTTCCACTCTGGCGACGCTCGACTTCTTGGGCTTTGGCCTGCCGTCCTCGGCGCCGTCGCTGGGGGAGTTGACGTTGCAAGCCAAGCAGAACCTGCAAGCGCCTTGGCTGGCCTTCTCGGCCTTCTTTACCTTTGCCATCATGTTGTCGCTGCTGGTCTTCATCTTTGAAGGCATCCGCGACGCATTCGATCCTAGAAAGACCTTCTCGTGACTGCTTTGTTGGACGTCAAAGACCTGCAGGTTTCCTTTCGGCAGGACGGGCAGTTGATCCCGGCTGTGCGCGGGGTCAGCTTTGCCGTGAACCGGGGAGAGACGGTGGCTCTGGTGGGCGAAAGCGGCTCGGGCAAGTCGGTCTCGGCGCTCTCGACGGTGTCGCTCTTGGGCGATAGCGCGCGGGTCAGCGGCTCGGTCACCTATGACGGGCAAGAGATGATCGGCGCGGATGACAAGCTGCTGCATAAGGTGCGCGGCAACGACATCTCGTTCATTTTTCAAGAGCCGATGACCTCGCTCAACCCGCTGCACACGATCGAAAAGCAACTGGCGGAGTCGCTGGCGCTGCATCAGGGATTGCAGGGGGCCAAGGCGCGGGCGCGGGTGTTGAGCCTCTTGGAACAGGTCGGCATCAATGACGCGGAGAGCCGCATGGGCGCCTATCCGCACCAGCTTTCCGGCGGGCAGCGGCAGCGCGTGATGATCGCGATGGCACTGGCCAACAAGCCCGACATCTTGATCGCGGATGAGCCAACCACGGCGCTCGACGTGACCATTCAGGCGCAGATTCTCGACCTGTTGAAAGACCTGAAGGATGAGATGGGGATGGGGCTTTTGTTCATTACCCATGACCTCGGGATCGTCCGGCGCATCGCCGACCGGGTCTTTGTCATGCAAAAGGGGCTGGTCGTCGAAGAGGGGCCGACCGCTGAGATTTTCGACAATCCGCAACACCCCTATACACGCAAACTGCTCGGCGCCGAGCCCACCGGCGCGCCGGCCCCCGTGGCGGCGGATGCGCCCGAAGTGCTGCGGACCGACAACCTCAAGGTTTGGTTCCCGATCCAGAAGGGCCTGCTGCGCCGTACCGTGGGCCATGTGAAGGCCGTCAACGACACGAGCCTGTCGATCCGCGCGGGCGAAACGCTTGGCATCGTCGGCGAAAGCGGCTCGGGCAAGACCACCGCGGCGCTGGCGATCATGCGGCTCATCGGCTCGGAAGGGGAGGTGACTTTTCGTGGCGAGGACCTGCGCAAATGGTCCACCAAAAAGCTGCGCCGCCTACGCGCCGATATGCAGATCGTCTTTCAAGATCCTTTCGGCTCGCTCAGCCCGCGGATGACCTGTTTCCAGATCATCTCGGAGGGGCTGGCGATCCACAAGATCGACAAGGCGCGCGACCGACGTGAACTGGTGGCGGAGGTGATGACGGAAGTGGGGCTCGACCCCGCGACGATGGACCGCTACCCGCATGAGTTCTCCGGCGGGCAGCGCCAGCGGATCGCCATCGCCCGCGCCATGGTGCTGCGGCCGAAGCTGCTGGTTCTCGACGAGCCAACCTCGGCCTTGGACATGACGGTGCAGGTGCAGATCGTTGATTTGCTGCGGGAGTTGCAGGCGAAATACGGGTTGGCCTATCTGTTCATCAGTCACGATCTGAAGGTCGTGCGGGCGATGTCGCACAAGGTGATGGTGATGAAGCGCGGCGATGTGGTGGAATACGGCGACGTTGATGCGCTTTATGACAATCCGCAGACCGACTATACGCGCAAGCTGTTGCAGGCGGCTGGTTAAGCAGACGTCGTAAGTGCGGAGAGAGAGAGGGGGGTGCTGCCCCCATCGCGCCGGGGGGCGCGATTCCCCCGCGGGTATTTTTAAAAGGATGAAGATTGGGGGGCGTCGCCTGAGGGGCGGCGGTCTTTGGGCTTTAGCCTTCGCTTGGGCCGATCATGAAGCAGCTGACGTTGCGCGCGGCCAGACGGCGGCAGGCGAGGTCGGCGCTTTCGCGTGACAGGCCGAGGAAGTTCGCGTCATAGCCCTGCGGACGCTGCACCACTTTGCGCAATGTGCCATCAAGCGTCGACATTTCGGCCAGTGCGGTTTTCAGCAGGACCTTCTCGGCGGCGTAGCGGCTGGGGAAGCGGCCCACGTTGACCCCCCAGTGGCGACCGCCCGAGGTGGAGACGCGGGTCACGATTTCTTGCTCTACCGCCTGCTGTACGGCCAGCGTTACGTCTTTGGGCCGCGGTTCGGGGCGGGGGGAGGCCTGCGCGGTGGCGATGACGACTTCGGCGTCTTTGATCTCTGGTGTGGGCGCGGCGGCGGGCGGGGTTGGCGCGGTTTGCACCGCTTCGCGTAGGGCTGCCGTGATGTCGCTGTTGGAGACCGTGCTGGTTGCTTCGGGGGCGGCTGCGGTGGCCACGACCACGACTTCGCTGCGAGGGCGGAGTTGCGGGCGTTTGGAGGTGGTGACGGCACCGACAAGTCGGATCGTTTTGCCTGCGGCACCGGGGGCCGCGGGCGTGTCTTCGACATCGGCGTAGACCGGGGGCACTGGTTTGCGCAGGGGGGCCGAAGAGGGGGCGCGGCGGAAGCCAAGGTCCATCAACTCGGCCACTTTGGCGTTGCGCGAGGCGGTGGATTTGCCCCCGAAGACGGTCACGATGATCCGTTCGTTGCCACGCTCGGCCGAGGCCGTCAGGTTGAAGCCCGCGGCGCGGGTATAGCCGGTTTTGATGCCATCGGCGCCTTTGTAAGATCCCAGAAACCGGCGGTTTGTGTGGGAGACCTTGCGCACGCCCGCATCGGCGGTGATGCGCGAGAACAGGTTGTAGTACTGCGGGTAATCATAGAGCAGGTGGCGGCCCAGAGCCGTCATATCGCGCGCGGTGGAGAGGTGGCCGCTTTCGGTCAGCCCGTGCATATTCTTGAAGGTGGTGCGCGTCATGCCAAGCTGTTTGGCGGTGCGGTTCATTCGGCGGGCAAAGGCGGCCTCGGACCCTTCGATGGCTTCGCCGATCGCGGTGGCGGCATCATTGGCGGATTTCACGGCGGCGGCGCGGATCAGGTAGCGCAGGGCGATTTTTTGGCCCGGACGCATGCCCAGTTTGCTGGGCGGCTCTGAGGCGGCGTTCTTGGAGATCGTTACTTGGGTATCGAGTGAGAGTTCCCCGCGTTCGACCGCTTGGAAAGCGATGTAGAGGGTCATCATCTTGGTCAGGGAGGCGGGGTGCAGGCGCGTGTCGGCGTTCTCTGCGTGGATTTCTTTGCCGGTGCGGGCATCGATGACATAGGCGGCATAGGGGGCTGCCATGGCGCTGAGGGGTAGGATGACCAGAACCCAGAGTGCTGCGAATAGAAATAGCCCGTAACGGGCCGGCTGAATGCGCCGAGCCTTCATATTTGCCTGCCTTTTACTGCCTCAAGTCGCCGATTTTCGGCTGACCATTTATTGATTGGTTCAAGGCTAGCATAGGACGGCGCATCGCGGAAGCCGTCGAATCCGATGGACAGGGTAAAAAAGGACGGATCTCTTCTCCAATATGTAGAGGCTTGCGCACATTGACCCACTATAAGCGCGAATAAGGCAAGAATTGGGCGCAAATTGGCCCGCAGTGGGGCGTTTTTGGCTGGGCCGCAGAGGCGACTCACCGGCGCGGGCGAGTCACCCCGAAACGATCTTTTTCACCGTCTCTGGGAGGCCGGAAAGATCGTTAATTTCAACAAAACGTGGTGAATTGGTTGGCGGTTCGGCGTGTTCCATCGCCCATGTGAGGTCATGGGGCACGTAGACGCCCCAGCCGCCCGCCTCGATCATCGGGCGCACATCGGAGGCCAGTGAGTTGCCGACCATGAGCCCCCGCGCTGCGCCTTGTCCATGCTGCTTAAAAATGTGGCGATAGGCGGCTTCGGTCTTGTGAGAGACGATTTCGACCGCATCGAACCTCTCTCGCAGGCCTGATTGCGCCAGTTTGCGCTCTTGATCCAGCAGGTCGCCTTTGGTCACCACGATCAGCCGGTAGTCACCGCGCAGGGTTTCCAGCACGTTTTCGACATGGGGCAGCAGTTCAATCGGATGGTCCAGCATCTCGCGCCCGGCGGCGAGCAGGTCACTGATCACCTCGGCGGGGACTTTGCCCTCTGTCACCTCGATTGCGGTCTCGATCATCGACAGGGTGAAACCTTTGATCCCGTAGCCGTAATGCGGCAGATTGCGCCGTTCGGCTTCCAAAAGCCGTGCCATCAGATGGTCGCGTTCACTATGTTCGGCCAGAAGGGCTGCAAAACGGTCGTGAGAGAGTGCAAAGTAGCGTTCATTATGCCACAATGTGTCATCCGCATCGAAACCGATGGTGGTGAGTGCCCCGCCCATATGTGCTGCCTCTTTCCTAAATTGGTTCAGGGGTTATATAGACGGCTGCACGACGAACAAGCTCTACCCCCAGCCGCAGGAGCAGCAATGCACCGTGACGACGCGAAAGCAGATTGGACGACCCAAGCAGCAGACCGGCCCGCGATGGGTTGGCAGATGATGGCGGACGGCCCCAAGGATGACGACGACACCGAGTTGTTGACCAAAACCCGCCCCAAGACCAAACGCCCGCCGCTTTACAAGGTGATGCTGCTGAACGACGATTTCACCCCGATGGAATTCGTGGTGCATGTGCTGGAGCGGTTCTTTGGCCTGAACCACGCGCAGGCGTTTGAGATCATGCTGACGGTTCACAAAAAGGGGCTGGCTGTGGTTGGCGTCTTTAGCCACGAGATCGCGGAGACGAAAGTGGCGCAGGTGATGGATTTCGCCCGGCGTCATCAACATCCGCTGCAATGCACTATGGAAAAAGAAGAATAACACGTGATTGATCCGCGACTGGAACTGGCCCTGAACGGCGGTGGGCTGGACTTGCCCGAAACTGGGGTGATCGCCATCTTTCAGCCCCCCGTAGACGCTGATCTGGCCGGTTTGCCGCCCGAGCGCTGCAAGATCATTCACGATTTCAAGCCCGCCTATGACGCTTGGACCGCGCGGGGCTATGAGGCCGCGCATTCGGTCGAAGGGCGCTATGCCGCCGCCATAGTCTGCCTGCCGCGCGCCAAACATGAGGCCCGCGCCTTGGTCGCGCAAGCCTGTGCCGTAAGCGACGGGCCGGTGGTGGTTGATGGGCAAAAGACCGATGGCGCGGATTCGATCCTGCGCGAGATGCGTGCGCGGGTGACGGTGCAGGGGCCGATCTCCAAGGCGCACGGCAAGCTCTATTGGATCGACGCGGGCTCAAGCGATTTCTTCACCGATTGGGAAGCTGGCCCCGCCCATACAGAGGGCGGCTTTTGGACCGCGCCGGGGGTTTTCTCTGCAGATGGGGTCGATCTGGCCTCGGCGCTATTGGTGGATGCGCTGCCCGATAACCTTGGGGCCGAGGTGGCCGATCTCGGCGCAGGTTGGGGCTTCCTCTCGGCGCATATCCTGACGCGGCCCAAGGTGAAGACCGTGCATTTGGTCGAGGCCGGGCATTTGGCGCTGGAATGCGCGCGTCATAACGTGACCGATGATCGCGCCGTGTTCCATTGGGAGGACGCCACCGAATGGCAGCCGCCGCACCGGATGGACGCGGTGGTGATGAACCCGCCTTTCCACACCGGCCGCGCCGCTGAGCCACAGATTGGTCAAGCCTTTGTCGCCGCCGCCGCGCGTATGCTGTCGGGGCAGGGCGACCTGTGGATGGTGGCCAACCGGCATCTGCCCTATGAGGCGGAACTGAAGAAACGCTTTGCACAGGTGGCCGAGCTTGGAGGCGATGCGCGGTTCAAACTGTTCCACGCCACACGCCCGCTGACCCGGCGCCGCTAAGCCTTAAGGGGGTATCCCGATGTCATTCTCGATCTCAGGCAAAACAGCCATCATCACAGGTGCCGCAGACGGCATTGGCCTTGCCATCGCGCGGCATCTGGCCGACCGGGGCGCCAATGTGATGTGCGCCGATTCCAACGAGAAAAAGCTGATGGAAGAGTTGGGCGACACGCCGGACGACGGGAATGTCCGCGTTTTCGCCGGCGATCTACGCCAGCGGCTGACCATCGCCAACCTCGTCTCGGCCACGATCGACGCTTATGATCAGGTCGATATCCTTGTGAATGCCTCGCGGCAGGTGTTGCCCACCGATCCGCTGGATGTGGAAGACGGATCGGTTGATACGCTGTTGCAGCAGAACCTGATGACGGCGCTGCAACTGTCGCAGCAGGTGGCGCGGCGGATGATAAAACAGGCCGAGGGCCAGACCGAGGGGCAGGTGGGGTCGATCATCAACCTCAGTTCCATTGCGGCACAACGTCACCAGCCGGATATGATGGGCTATGCCATTGCCTCGGCGGCGGTGCAGCAGATGACCCGCTCTCTGGCGCTGGTGCTGGCTCAGCACCGGATACGGGTGAATGCGATCTCTTTCGGGTCGGTGATGAGCGCGTCGCTGCGCGCCGCCGTGGCCGAAAACCGCGACTGGCGCGAGGATATTCGCGCGCATACGCCGCTTGGCCGTATCGCCGGGCCGAATGAACTTTGCGAGGCGGTGCAATTCCTCGCCGCCGAAAGCTCGGGCTTTATGACCGGTGAGATCATGACCATTGATGGTGGGCGTACCCTGCTTGATGTGGTCTCGGCCCCCGCGCATTGAGACCCGCGCATTAAGACCCGCGCATTAAGACCGGGCGGCAGTTTTCTTCGGCAAAAATGAATTCATCCATCTTTCGCCCTTGACCCCAATGCTAAGCTGCCTTATCCGACGCGCCACGGCGTTATAGCTCAGTTGGTTAGAGCGAACGACTCATAATCGTTAGGTCCCTGGTTCAAATCCAGGTAACGCCACCATCCTCCCCCTTTTTCGTATGACGATATGCCTGCTGGGCTGGCACTGGCCACCTGCGCTTGGGTTGCACGCGGGGCTGGAAGGGATAGAAGATAGCCCATGCCCCGCGCGGGTTTGAGCAGATGAAAGCAGCCTTATGACCACGGAAAACTTCGTTCACGAGATCAACGTCACTTGGGGCGATTGTGACCCGGCGCAGATCGCCTATACCGCGCGGCTGCCCTATTTTGCGCTGGATGCGATCAACGCATGGTGGGAGGCGCATTTCGATGGCGATGGTTGGTTCCAGCTTCAGATCGACCGCAATATCGGCACGCCTTTCGTGAACCTTTCGATGGATTTCCGCAGCCCGGTCACGCCACGGCACAAGCTGATGTGCGAAACCTATCCGACGCGGCTCGGCAACAAATCCATCACCTTCGGCATGAAAGCGCGGCAGAACGGGGTGCTGTGTTTCGAGGGGTCGTTCACCTGCGTCTTCACCATTGCGGATGTGTTCGAAAGCCAATCCGCCCCCGAAGAACTGGCCCGGGTGATCAAACCACTGGTCCGCACCGACCTCGCCTAGGCGCAATCGGTCTGAGGCGGTTGAAGTTCCCCTAATTGCAGCGTCTTATCGCGCTGCATATCGAGGGAGACAGAGATGACGATCAGGACTGCGGTAATCGGATTGGGGATCATGGGCCGGCGCATGGCCGAGAACATGGTGCTGCACCCCGGCTTCACGGTCACCACCATGTGGGATCCCGACCCAGCGGCCTGCGCCGCCGCGCAAAAGGTCGCGCCGGAGGCGGCAGTGTCGGCCACGGCGTCCGAGGCGATGGCCGATGTCGATCTGGTCTACCTCGCCTGCCCCCCGGTGCCGCGCAAAGCCTATGCGCTTGAGGCCGCAGCGGCGGGCAAGGCGATCTTCCTCGAAAAACCGCTGGGCGTGGACATCGCGGAGAGCCGCGCGTTGGTGGCCGAGTTGCAGGCTGCGGGCGTCCCGGCGGCGGTGAATTTCACCCAAGCGGCGGGGGCGGCGCTGACCGATCTAACGCGGTCGATCGGTGAGGGTGCGCTTGGCGATCTTTGCGGTATCGACATCATCGTGACCTATCCGGCCTGGCCCCGCGCGTGGCAGGTGGATGCGGATTGGCTGCGCTTTGCCGAAGAGGGCGGCATGACCCGCGAGGTAATCTCGCATTTCCTGTTTTTGAGCGAGCGGGTGCTGGGGCCGCTGACCCTGCAATGGGCCCATGCGGAATATCCCGACGCCGAACTTTGCGAGACCCATGTCGCGGCACGGCTGGTCAATGCCGAGGGCTTGCCGGTTTCGATCCTTGGCTCTGTTGGTGGCGTGCAGCCGGACCGGCAAGAGGTGACGGTGAAAGGGGCCAAGGCCAGCCGCCGCATCTCGGAGTTTGCCATCGACACCCTGTCGACCGGAGAGGCCTTCGCGCCGACCAACAGCAGCCCCACCGACACCCGCGCCACCAGCCTCAAAGCGCAGCTTGACGACATGGCGCTTCTGATGGACGGCGGCCCGAGCCGACTGGCCACACCAGAAGAGGCGCTGCGCGTGCAGGAGCTTATCGAAGGCATTTTGGCCAACGGAAGGACACAGTCATGACCGCCACCTTGCAGTCATCGCCCGAAACCTGCCACTGGGGCTACTTTGAGGCCAGCCGCCCGCCCGCTTTGACGATCAAAAGCGGCGAAGAGGTGATCATCAACACCGTATCCGGCGCGGCCAATTGCCTGCCGCCCGAAAGCTTCCACGTTCCGCCCGAACTTTACGACATTCACAACGCTGGCCCGCCGCCAATGCCTGGCCATATCCTGACCGGCCCGGTGGCCGTCGAAGGTGCGATGCCCGGGGATGTGCTGAAAGTCGATATCCTCGACATCGCGCTGCGGCAGGACTGGGGATATAACTTCATTCGCCCACTGGCAGGCACGCTGCCGCAGGATTTCCCTGAGACCTATCACACCAACATCCCGCTGGACGCGGAGCGGGGCATCGCCCGTCTGCCTTGGGGGTTGGAACTGCCCTTGATCCCGTTCTTTGGCGTCATGGCCGTGGCCCCGCCGCCCGAGTGGGGCCGGATCGCTACTATCGAGCCGCGCAAACATGGGGGCAACCTCGATAACAAGGAACTGGTTGCGGGCAGCACGCTTTACCTGCCGGTCTTCAACGAAGGGGCGCTGTTTTCCTGCGGGGATGGGCACGGTGCGCAGGGCGACGGCGAAGTCTGCGTCACGGCGATTGAGACGGCGCTACAGGGGCGCTTTCGTCTGACGGTGTTGAAGGATCGCGGGCTCAGCTATCCGCAGGCCGAAACGCCGACCCATGTGATCACCATGGGCATGGCCCCCGACCTTGACCACTGCGCGGAGATGGCCCTGCGGGAGATGATCGCGCTGGTGTCTGAGCGTGCGGGGATCAGCCGTGAGGATGCCTATGTGCTCTGTTCGCTGGCCGGGGATCTGCGCATCACCCAGACGGTGAACCGCGAAAAGGGCGTGCATATGATGATGGCGAAAAACCTGATCGGCGGTTAACGCCAGCGCCAACCAAAGAAAAAGGGCCGCATCGCTGCGGCCCTTTCGCGTTTCTACCTAGTGGCGGATCACTCTTCTGCCCAAGCCATCCGCGCCGGGTGGTATTCAAACCCGATGTGGTGGGCGGCACCCACCAACCCCTCGCGGGTGTGGTTATAGAGCGAGCGCCAGTAAGGCTGGATCGTGACGCCATCGTCTTGCAGCATCTTCTCACCCTTCGCCATGATCTCGCGGCGCGCGTCGACATCGGCTGTGGCCAGCGCCTCGGAGAGCAGGGCGTCGAACTCGGGGTTGGCATAGCCAAACTCGTTCCACGCCTCGCCCGAGCGGTAGGCCAGCGCCCAGATTTGCACGCCCAGAGGCCGCGCGTTCCAGTTGGTGGAGGAGAAGGGGTATTTCACCCAGTCGTTCCAGAAGGTCGAGCCGGGCAGGATGGTCCGCTTGACCTTGATGCCCGCGTCACGCAGCTGCGCGGCCACGGCATCGGTCGTGTCCTTGCGCCACGCATCGTCGATCGAGAAGAGCTCATGCTCATAATCCGCCATCCCGGCTTCTTCCATCAGCGCGCGGGCGGCTTCGGGATCGGTCTTGGGCGGTTCGACCTCTGCATATTCGGGGTGCATCGGGCCGACGTGGTGGTTTTCGGCCACGATCCCGCGACCGGCATAGCCCAGTTCCAGCAGCACGGCGTTGTCGACCGCCAGTTGCAGCGCGTTGCGCACACGCTTGTCTTCGTAAGGCTTCATGCCGTCGATTTCGGCCAATTGGTTGGGGCGGATCACGATGGTCGCCGCCGTGGCGATCTCGTTCTCGATCCAACCGTCGAGCGTGCTCATCACGTCGATGTATTCGCCTTCCATGGAGTAGAAAGCGTCGACCTCTTCGGCCTCGGCAGCGGCGATCCATGCGGAAGGGTCGGTGCCGTAGTCGATGTATTCCAGACGGTCGATGTAGGGCCCGCCAAAGACTTCAGTGCCCCACCAAGTGTGGTCGGGATTCTTCACCAGCACGCTTTTCACGCCCACTTCGAGCGATTCGGGCAGGTAGGGGCCGGTGCCCTTGGGGTTTTCCAACATGGTGTCGGGGTCGAAACCCTCGGGCGTGATCGCGGCGGGGTAATCGGCCATGCCGGGGATCAGCGTGATGTCGGATTTGGGCAGCTTCAGCTTGACGGTGTGGTCATCGACCACCTCAATCGCACCTTCGATCGCCTTGCCGGTCTCTTCGTCCACCAGCGTGGCGAAACGGCCCGCCATGGAGTTGCCTTCGAGCGATTTATCGCACCAGCCTTCGATGTTGCGCGCCACGTCCTGCGCGGTGAAGGGGGTGCCGTCGTTCCATGTCACGCCCTTGCGGACGTTCAGCGTGTATTCGGTGGCGTCATCGCTGATCTCCCAGCTTTCCAGCAGGCCGGGGGTGAAGGTGCCGTCGTTCTCCCAGATGGCGAGATACTCCAACCAGCCGCGGCTGAAGTTGGCGATTTGCGACCAGTCATAGGTGCGCGGGTCTTTCAGGGCACGCACCTCCATCTGCATCCGCACGGTGCCGCCTTCCTTGAGGTTGGCATGGGCCGCCGCACGCGCGGGCGCGGCCATGCCAAGCATCCCGTAGGCTGTGGCGGACGTGGCCCCGAAGGCGCTCGCAATCGCCAGAAACTCGCGTCTGCTGACGGGGTCTTTCTTGGCGTTCTCGGCTGATGTCAGCACGGATTGCGGCAGCGGTTTTCCGGTGCGTGTCAAAAATTCCATGATTTTCCTCTCTGTTGGTGCGCTGGCCGTGGCCGTCGCGGATCCCCACTTTTAAGGGTGGGGCAGGTGATGCAGTTGACCTGCTTTTGTCGCCTCTTGAGGTGGGCGCGGGGTGTTTAGTCTGCCGATCAGGCGCGTTGCGTCAAGCCTGTCGCGGGAAGTTGAGGAGCAAGTTAGCGCAGGAAACCGTCCCGGCAAGCGGGGTGGCCGGGAAAAACCACTGGTAAAATGGCGGTTTAGGCCAGATCACGCGCCGCTTTGAAAAGCGTCTCAAGCCGGGCGGGGTCGCCGACCTCATTGGCCAGCATCAGCACCAATCGCGCGTTCAGGGCGTGGCTTTCCGCCTCGCTCAGCCCTTCGTGAGCGGCCATGAGCGCGGCATAGACGGTGTCGCCCTCGGCGCCGAGGTTGTCTTGAAGGATCATGCGGTGGCTCCTTTCGCGTAGTCTAAAGCGCCGTCAAAGGCACGGGCAAAAGCGCGGGAAATCGCGGCCCTGTCGGGCTGGTCGAAGACGGCGCAGACATGGCCATCGGGGCGCAGCAGATAGAGGAACCCGCTGCCATAGCGCCGCTGTGCATGGCCATCTTTGCCCTGAAAACAGGGATAGGCACCCTGCGATTGGTCGATGCCGATACGCCTCAGGCCGGGGATATCCGGGGCCGTGATCCCGCCGACCGCGAGCAGGGTGAACTGGCCCTGAACCTCCCCCAGCAGCCAGCGATCCCCCGCAGGTCCGGCAAGCGGCGCGTCGATCAGCGCGCTGCCGGGGCGCAGGGGGGCGTCGCCTGCAGTTTGCAGCGGGCTATGGGCCAGCGTGCAGGGTTGTGAGAGGCGGCCTGAGTTGATCAGTTTGCGGGCGAAAGGATGACGCGCGGCGAGGGTCAGCACCTCATTGCGAAACAGGGTTTCGATGGGCGATTTGGGGGTCATGAAATTGGTCGCGCGGGCGGAGTTGCGCATGTTCTCATCCGCGCCATGCCCGCGTTCGATGTCATAGCTCTCGATCAGGCTGGCGGGCGCGTCGCCCTGCACGACAGCGGCGAGTTTCCAGCCGAGGTTGTCGACATCCTGCACCCCGCCATTGCCGCCCCGTGCGCCAAACGGGCTGACCACATGGGCGCTGTCCCCGACAAAGACCACGCGGCCCTGCACGAACTTCTCCAACCGAGCGCAGCGGAACTTATAGACGCTCATCCAATCCAGTCGGAAAGGCGCATCGCCCAGCATCTGCTTCAGACGCGGCACGACTTTCTCTTCGGTCGCCTCGGCCTTCGGGTCGGTCTCTGGCCCCAGTTGCAGATCGATGCGGTAGATGTTGTCGGGCTGTTTATGCAGCAGCGCGGATTGGCCGTTGTGAAAGGGTGGGGCGAACCAGAACCAACGCTCGGGCGTGTCATGGTCGCCAAAGGGGGAGGTTTCCATCTCTACGTCGGCGATCAGGAAATGTTCGTCAAAGGTCTGGCCCTCGAAAGGCAGTCCCATGCGTTTGCGGGTCGCGGAACCCGCGCCGTCGCAGGCGATGTACCAGTCGGTTTCCAGTTGGTACGGGCCGTCCGGCGTCTCAACCGTCAGTTCGACGTGATCGGCGTGGCCTTTGTGATTGGTCACCTTGTTGAGAAACCGCAGGTCGATTAGGTCGGGGAAATCTTGTGCGCGTTCAACAAGGTACTCTTCGACATAGTATTGCTGGAGGTTCACGAAGGCCGGGTATTTATGCCCCGGTTCGGGCAGCAGATCGAAATTATAGACCTCCCTCTCGCCGTGAAACTGGCGGCCCACTTTCCATGTCACCCCCTTATCCAGCATCCGCTCGCCGATGCCCAGCCTGTCGAAAATCTCCAACGTTCGTTTCGCCCAGCAGATCGCGCGAGAGCCGAGGGAGACGACATTGTTGTCATCCAGCACGACCGATTTGACCCCGCGCAGGGCCAAGTCCACCGCCATCGACAGCCCGATGGGGCCGGCGCCCACGATCACCACCGGGTGCCGTGGCTCGGGCGCGGTGAGGCCGGGCGGGGGGCTGTAGGGGAAGGGGGTGTAGGCATAGGCCATGGCGGTTTCCTCAGACAAGAGCGCGCAAAAGCAGCAGGACAAGCAGGGCCAGCGTGGTCAGCGTCACCCGTCGGCGCGACTTGCGGTGCTCTGGCGCGCGGAGCATCTTTGACCAAACCTGTGCCGTATCGCGCAGCCCGGCGTAGGGCTGCCCGCTCCGGCGCGCAGCTTGACGGCGGTGATCCATCACCAGTGCAAAGACCAGATAGAACCAGAGCGCCAGCGCCAGTATGATCAGGCCGGTAAGGAGCGCGGGCAGGGGCATCAGTCCGACAGCGCCTCCCACATCTCTTTGTCGCGCTTAGCCGTCCAGATGCGCGGCGTGTCGATGTCGAGCGCTTCGTCATAGGCGCGGGCGACGTTGAAGGGCAGGCAGTGCTCATAGATTGCATAGTCGCCGAATTTGGGGTCGCATTCGGCGCGCACGGCGTCCCATGCCTCTTTCAAGGTGCCGCCGCGCAGGGCCACGCGGGCCGCCGGACGGTAGGTGGAGCGCACGAAGTCTGCGGTGCTGTCAATCGCGGCATTAACCATCTCGCGGCCCACCAGCGCGTCGCCGCGACCCGGCGCGATGGCGTCGAGGTCAAAGGCGCGGATGCGTTCCAGCGTGCCGGGCCAGTCGTGAAAATGCCCATCGCCGCAGTAGCAGGCGGAGTGGTATTCGACGATGTCACCGGTGAACATGACGTTCTGATCGGGCACATAGATCACCGCATCCCCCGCCGTATGGGCGCGGCCCAACTGCATGATATCGACCCGGCGCTTGCCGAGATAGACGCTCATCCGGCCGTTAAAGGTGGTGGTGGGATAGGTCAGGCCGGGGATGCTCTCGTGGCCTTCAAACAGGCGGGGGAAGCGTTCAAATTCGCTGTTCCAATCTTCTTGGCCGCGCTCGGCGACCATGGCGCGGGCTTTCTCGGACATGATGATTTGCTGCGCGCCAAAGGCCGATGCCCCCAACACGCGCACGGCGTGGTAGTGGGTCAGCACCACATGGCTGATCGGTTTGTCGGTGACCGAGCGGACGCATTCGATGACCTTATTCGCCAGACGCGGTGTGGCCTGCGCTTCGATGATCATCACGCTGTCGTCGCCGATGATGACGCCAGAGTTCGGATCGCCCTCGGCGGTGAAGGCGTAAAGTCCCTCGCCCACCTCGGTGAAGGAGATTTCCTTTTCGGTCATGTCGCCTTGGGATGCGAATTGCTTGGCCATGTGATGTCCTTCTGTCTTGGTTTGTCTGCGCGGTTGCGCGGCCTGTTCAGGAAAAGTCGATTGCCGGGCGGATTTTGCCGGTGCAGCTGCCGAAACCCACGCGAAAGCCGTCGCCCTGCGCATGCCCGGTGAGGGTCAGCGTGTCGCCGTCTTCGACAAAGCTGCGGCTGCTGCCGTCTGCGAGGGTGATCGGCTCTTTGCCGCCCCATGACAGTTCCAGCAGTGACCCGCGTTGTGATTTTTCGGGGCCGGAGATGGTGCCGGAGCCCAGCAGATCGCCCGCGTTCATCGCACATCCCGAAGAGGCGTGATGGGTCAACTGCTGCGCGGCGGAATAATACATCTCGCGGTAGTTGGTGCGGGCGATTTCTTCGGCTCCGCCCCCCTCGGGCTGGAGCAGCACCGACAGGTCAATGTCATAGAGGCCGGGTTTGGTTTCGCGCAGGTAGGGCAAGAGGTCCTTTTCGCGCTCAGGTGTCGAGGTGCGGAACGGCTCAAGCGCGTCGCGGGTCACGATCCAAGGAGAGATCGACGTGGCAAATGCCTTGGCCTGAAACGGGCCGAGGGGTTGGTATTCCCACGCCTGAATATCCCGCGCTGACCAGTCGTTGAGCAGCACATAGCCAAAGATCATCTCATCCGCCTCGTCGATGCTGACGGGCTGGCCCATCTCGGTCGAAGTGCCGACGATCGCGCCCATCTCAAGCTCGATATCCAGCCGCTGGCAGGGGCCGAAATGCGGCGCATCGGCGTCTGGGGCTTTTAGCTGGCCATTGGGGCGGGTGATCTCGGTCCCCGAAACGACGACGGTAGAGGCGCGGCCATTGTAGCCAATTGGAATGTGCAGCCAGTTCGGCGGCAGGGCGTTTTCGGCTCCGCGAAACATCGTGCCGACATTGGTCGCGTGATGCTTGCCCGCGTAGAAATCCGTGTATTCCGAGACCATCATCGGCATGTGCAGCCGCGCTTCGTCCATCGGTACCAGATGCGGCGCGACGGCGGCCTGATCCGGGGCATCCGCGCAGAGCAGTTCTACCAGCCGCGCCCGCAGGGAGGCCCATGCCGCTGGGCCAAGGTCCATCACATCGTTCCAATAGGGCACATCGAACACCGGCTCTTCGGCGAGGGTGATCAGCCCCTCTTCCTCCAAAGCGGCCATGTCGAGGATTTGATCGCCAATCGCCACGCCACAGCGCGCTTCCAGCCGATTGGTCGTGAAAACACCGTAGGGCAGATTGTTGAGGGGGAAATCGGTATCGGCGCTGTTGGCGCTTTCCACCCAAGAGGTCATCAGGGTCATGTCGGTCCTTTCAGGGGGCAGGCGGGCTTACTTCTTGCCAGGTGTGCCGTCGAATTTCTTCTCAAGGCTCTCCCAGCAGTCGATGTAATCGTCCTGCAGGGGTGCTTCTTTGGCGGCGAATTCGGTCAGATGCTGCGGGAAGCGGGTCTCGAACATGAAGGACATTGTGTTGTCGAGCTTATGCGGCGCAAGCTCGGCGTTTGACGCCCCTTCGAACGCATTCCGGTCCGGCCCATGCGGTAACATCATGTTGTGCAGGGACATCCCGCCGGGGATGAACCCCTTGGGCTTGGCGTCATACTGACCGTGAATATTGCCCATCAGCTCAGACATGATGTTTTTATGATACCACGGCGGGCGGAAGGTATCTTCGGCCACCATCCAACGGTCGCGGAACAGCACGAAGTCGATGTTGGCGGTGCCTTCGACGCCCGAGGGCGCGGTCAGCACGGTAAAGATTGACGGATCGGGATGGTCAAAGAGCACCGCGCCCACGGGGCAATAGGTGTTCAGGTCGTATTTCACCGGGGCGTAGTTGCCGTGCCAAGCCACCACGTCGAGCGGCGAATGCCCGATCTTGGTCTCATGGAACTGGCCGCACCATTTGATCGTCACGGTCGAGGGCGCCTCGCGGTCTTCAAAGGCGGCCACGGGCGTCTTGAAATCGCGCGGGTTCGCCATGCAGTTCGCGCCAATCGGGCCGCGTGCTGGCAGGTGGAACTTCTGGCCATAGTTCTCACAGACAAACCCCCGCGCCGGCCCCTCCAGCACTTCGACACGGTAGACCAGCCCACGCGGGATGATGGCGATCTCCTGGGGGGCGATGTCCATCACGCCCAACTCGGTGCAAAAGCGCAGCGTGCCTTCCTGCGGGACGATCAGCAGCTCGCTGTCGGCGGAATAAAAATAGCTGTCCACCATGCTCTCGGTGACCAGATAGATATGGCTCGCCATGCCGATCTGCGTGTTCACATCCCCCGCCGTGGTCATGGTGCGCATGCCGGTAAGCCACGTCAGCGGCGCGTCGGAATGCGGCACCGGATCCCAGCGGTATTGGCCAAGGCTGGTCACATCCTGCGGCTGATGCGGGGCGGATTTCCAATAGGGCAGATCGATCCGCTCATACCGCGACGAGTGTTTGACCGAGGGCCGGATGCGGTAGCACCACGTGCGCTCGTTCTGATGAGACGGCGCGGTAAAAGCGGTGCCCGAAAGCTGTTCGCCATAGAGGCCGTAGTTGCATTTCTGCGGGGAGTTCATGCCCTGCGGCAGCGCGCCGGGCAGGGCCTCCGTCTCAAAATCATTGCCAAAACCGGGCATGTAGCCCGGATGCGTGCCCGAAGTGGTGGCCGCGCTGGTCATCGTCGTTGGCTTTGAATGGCTGGTCATCTGTGCCCCCTTGCAGAATCTGTTGCGACTGTAATAGTTGGATTTGTAACTAACAAGCGGTGTAGCATGGCGGACGACGACTTTCAGCTTCAGTATTTTCTGCCCTACCTGTTGAACCAAGCGGCAGAGGCCTCTTCGCTTGAGTTTCAGCAGATCTACAAAAGCCGCTATGGGATGCTGCGCACCGAATGGCGGGTGCTGTTCCACCTCGGGCTCTACGGGCAACTCACGGCGAGTGAGATCGGCCAGCGCGCGCGGATGCATAAGACCAAGATCAGCCGCGCCGTGCACCGCCTGACGGAACGGCGCTTTGTCACCCGCACCCGCGACGATGGGGATCGCCGGGTAGAGCATCTGTCGCTGACCCGGCAGGGCCAAGCGGCCTATGACGATCTGCGCGCGGTGGCGCAGCGCTATAATGCCGCGCTCATGGACACGCTCGACCCTGCCGAGGCGGCGGTGCTGCGGCGGGCGCTGCTCAAGCTTTCGGATGTGGCGCAGGGGGGCTTTACTTAGGCTGCGGAAATCGCCACCGATGGCGCATGACAGATCAGACCAAAGGCCTCCTGCTCACCTTTTTCGGGGTGATGTGCATCGTTCCCGAAGCGCTTTTCGTGCGCGTCATCGACGCGCCGATGCTGACGCTGGCGTTCTGGAAGGTGACCCTCGTGGGATTGGCGATTGGCACAGGGTTGCTACTGGCCCAAGGCACCGCGCCCTTCCGCGCCCTGCGCCGCGCGGGGTGGGCCAGCGCGATTTACGTCGGCGGCGTGGCCTGCGCCGGGGTCGGCTTTGTGCTGGCGGTGCGCCTGACTTCGGTGGCGAATGTGGTCTTTATCCTCGCCTCATTGCCCGTCTTCGCGGCGATCTACAGCAAGGTGTTTTTGGGTGAGCCGATCAGCCGACGCATGTTCTTTACCATCGCGGCGGTGCTGGCCGGGCTTGCCGTGATCGCCTTTGGCTCGGGCGAGACCGAAAATGCCTCTCGCGCGGGGGACCTGTTGGCGCTGTCGATCTCGGCGATCTTTGCCGGTGCGCTGACTGCGGCGCGTCACGCACGCGCGGTGTCGATGGTGCCGGCGGTTGCGCTGGCCTATCTGCTGGCCGGAGCGGTGCTGCTGCCCGTGGCGCAGCCCCTGCAAATGCCCGCCGCAGAACTGCCGCAGATGCTGCTCTACGCGGTCTTTATGGCCGCCAGCGCGGGGCTCATCGCGCTCGGGCCGCGCTATATCTCAAGCGCGGAAGTCGGTCTGTTGGTCCTGTTGGAATCCGTGCTTGCCCCGCTGCTGGTCTGGGCGGTGCTGGGCGAAGATCCGGGCATCTACGGGCTGATCGGCGGCGGCATCGTCGTGGGCGCGCTGTTCCTGTCGAACCTCATTGCCCTGTCACGCCGCCGCCGTGTCGTGCCGCCGCTGCCTCATCACTAACCTCAAAAGTCGGGGGTGACGCCCGGCAGGTCCAACGCCTTGATCAATTCGCGCAGTTCCTGACGCGCAGCGATGTTGGAGATATTGAGCTGTTTCACCCCGATATCTTTGAGGTCCAGCAGCGTTAGGCCGCGCGGAAAAAGCTCCCGAAAGATCACCCGCTCATTGAACCCCGGTGCGGTGCGAAAGCCGATCCGCTTGCTGAGATTGCCAATCGCCCGCTCCATCTTTTCTTTGTTCACCATCCGCTGCGCACCCAGACGGTTGCGCACCACGACCCAGTCAATCGCCGAAAGCCCGGCCTGCGCGCGCAGCTGCCGCGCATTCCAAACCATCTCGGAATAGACCGATGGCCCGGTGATCTTTTCCCCATTGGCATCGATATGGGCCAGCAGGTCAAAGTCGATGAAACTGTCGTTAAGCGGGGTGATCAGCGTGTCCGCCAGCGAATGCGCGACCTGGCTCAACCGGGTATGAGAGCCGGGACAGTCGATCAGAATGAAATCATTGTCCGGCTCTAACTCCGCCACAGCCGCGCTGATACGGTGGTCATACATGTTCTCGCCGGGGCGCAGGCTGCTGGCCTCCACATCCGGCAATTCGCAAAGCGTCGGACTGGCAAGCGTCAGACCGGACTCGCGCATGAAATCGCGGCGGTTCTCAATATAGCGGCCAAAGGTCCGCTGCCGCAAGTCGAGGTCCAGCCCGCTGACCTTATGGCCAAGGCGCGCCAAGGCCGTCGCCACATGCATGGAAACGGTCGATTTGCCCGCGCCGCCTTTTTCGTTACCGACGACGATTATATGCGCCATACTGCTGTCCCTTCGCGCCTGCCCTTCAAAGCAGGATATTGTTGAGCCGCACTATATGTAGGGTTCTCCGCTTTGGAAAGTGGCGAGGCGGCTTGTTCAGCCCGACCGTGGCAGCGCTGCCGCGTTTGGACAACAGAGGGATTTGCCCTATTTTCACCATCTAAGGCGCAGTGTAACACCGCGCCTTACCGCCCTGACTGGCGGTCCAAGTAACCGTTCAATCAAGGCCCCCTTATGGCAGATCACAACCCCGGCACATCCAGCAGTTCAAAACCGACGACCGCGCGCAGCGTGCTGCCGTCTTTGGGCGCAGTGATCGCGGAATTCGCGCTTGTCTGCCTGCTGGTGGCTCTGGTGCCGGTCACGGTTTACCTTGATACAGCCGTTCTGGGCGATGGCGTCTCCGAAGACTCGCTGACAGAACATCTGCACAATACTTTCCTCGCTATTGCGGCTGCCATCTTCATGCTGGGCGCTTACAAACATGTGGGCATGCGGGGGTACCTCACACTGGTGGCCACGCTCTTCGCCTGCATGTTCCTGCGCGAATATGACGCCGCGCTCGACCGTATCCAGCACGGGTTCTGGATTTACCCCGCCCTCGTGACACTGGCCGTGGGCAGCTTCATCGCATGGCGCAATCGCGGGACAACGCTCCTGCCGATGCTGCACCATCTGCAAACCCGCTCTGCCACCTTTGTCTATATCGGCGTGGTGCTGCTGCTCTTTTTCTCGCGGACCTTCGGCACCGGCGCTTTGTGGGAGGCCGTCATGGGCGCCGCCTATGACCCCCAAGTCAAAACCACCGTGCAAGAGGGCACCGAACTGCTCGCCTACCTGCTGATTGCCTACGGCGCGGTGCTCTCGCACCTGCACGGCTACGGCGCCCAAGCCGCCCTACAAGAGCGCCGCCTCTAACCCCGGCAGCCAATGCAGGCGCCGTTCTCCACCGACGCGCAGCCCTCCCTCCTTTCATCCTTTTAAAAATACCGCCGCACCGCCTGCCACATACGCCCGGTCCCGGCCCCATCACCCCGAAACGCAAAAGGCGCGACCCATAGGGGCCGCGCCTTTGCATTCACAATGTAGGGTAGGCTTAGAAGCCCAGACCTGCATATTTGTTCTTGAACTTCGACACGCGGCCGCCGGTGTCCATGATGCGGCCAGTGCCGCCGGTCCACGCGGGGTGCACGGAAGGGTCGATGTCGAGCGACAGTTGGTCGCCTTCTTTGCCCCATGTCGATTTCATTTCCACAACAGTGCCGTCGGTCATCTTGACGTTGATGATGTGGTATTCGGGATGTGTATCGGTTTTCATCGACCAGTCCTTTATGCGTTCGCGCGGGGCTTGTAGTGGGCGTTTTCGACAATACGTGCGGATTTACCGCGACGGCTGCGCAGGTAGTACAGCTTGGCGCGACGCACGCGGCCACGGCGTACAACGGTGATGCTGTCGATGTTGGTCGAATGCAGGGGGAACACACGTTCCACGCCTTCGCCAAAGGAAATCTTGCGCACGGTGAAAGACCCGGCGATGCCGTGACCGTTCTTGCGCGAAATGCAGACGCCTTCGTAGTTCTGCACACGGGTGCGGGTGCCTTCGGTGACTTTAAAGCCAACGCGAACGGTATCACCAGCACGGAAGTCGGGGATCTCTTTCCCCAGTTCGGCGACTTGTTCCGCCTCGATCTCTGCGATCAGGTTCATCTGACCTATCTCCTATGATGTTCGCGGTATTCCACGAAATTATGTCGCGACCCAGAGCTTCGGGTTCTATCGGGCAGCGCCGGGATCATTCTCGATCACAAGGGCCCCCGCCGGAGGTATCATCGTCATTGCTTTATTCGCTTGCGCCTAAACGCAAAGCACCGGAGCCGCCAAAGCGATTCCGGATGCGCGGGGTATAGGGGGCAATCGCTAAAGGATCAAGGGGGCTCTCGCCGCCTTGATCCCCAGTTTTGTAGCTCAGCGCGTCAGGCCAGCGCAATCACGCCCAAGACAACGAGCAGGAAAAGCACCAGCACGATGCCGATCAGCACTTTTGCCCCGGTCATCGCAGCCCCCGACACGCGACCAAAGCCCAAGAGAGCCGCCACAGCGGCGACGATCAGCAGAATGAGAATCAGTTCAAGCATTTGGTTTCTCCCTCCAATATGGGGGATCAACGCGCCGCGCGGGGGCGGGTTCCCTAGGGGTGGCTTGCTTAGTCTTTGCCCTCAAACGCGGCCCACATGTCGGGGCGGCGTTTGCGGGTCAGGTCTTCGGCCTGCGCTTGCCGCCATTTTGCGATCTCGCCATGGTTGCCCGACATCAGCACAGGGGGGATTTCGCGCCCCTCCCATGTGGTGGGGCGGGTGTATTGCGGGTGTTCCAGAAGTCCCGAGGCATGGCTTTCATCTTCGATGCTGTCGGCATTGCCTAGTACGCCGGGCAGCAGGCGCACGGTGGCGTCGATCATCGCTTGGGCTGCCAGTTCGCCGCCCGTCATGACGAAATCGCCCAAGCTGACCTCGGTAATGCCGAAATGCTCAATCACCCGCTCATCGACCCCTTCAAACCGCCCGCAGAGCATCGTCACCCCTGCGCAGCTTGCCAAATCGCGCGCCATGGCCTGATCGAACCGCCGCCCGCGCGGCGACATGTAAAGGATCGGCCAGCGCCCATGAGCGTGGCTTTGCGCGCGGGCCAGAGCCGGGCCGACAACATCGGCGCGCATCACCATGCCCGCCCCGCCGCCCGCGGGGGTGTCGTCGACGTTGCGGTGTTTGCCGATGCCAAAATCGCGCAGGTCGTGGGTGTGCAGCTGCCAGCGGCCTTCGTGCAAGGCCTTGCCGGTCAGGCTGGCCCCCAGCACGCCGGGGAAGAGATCGGGAAACAGGGTCACGATCCGGGCTTGCCAGACATCGGCGTAATCGGGCGCGTCTTGCATCAATGCGCGGGGTTTCAGGCTGGGCCGTGCGCTTTGGCGTCCATGAGAGCGGGTGGGTTTCATGCGGTTCCTGCCTGTGTCAGTAGGGCGGTCTTGGCGCGGCGGCGCGCCTGAGGGTCATCGGGGTGTTGGCGGTTGGCGTCAAGCAGAGCCTGCAGAAGATCCGCAGGCAAGCGTCGGTTCTCGGGCGGTGGCAGCGTCAACTGCGCCATCACCTCGGGCGGCAGCTCGCACAGATCAAGCAGCGGGGTTGCCGGGCCAAGCGGCAGGTCGCGGCACGTCTCTAGCCGCGCGTGATGCACCGGGCAGGGCAGGCGGCGGGTGATTGTCTCGACCACCGTGTCCAAGTCTGCCGCAGGGGCGTAGCGGGCGGTGAACTCGGCAAGGTCCAACGTCATCGACGAGGCTTTGACATGTTCCCAATAGGCCGAAGCGATCCACTCCGCCGGGTCACGGGTCGAGAGGTAGACCATGATCTCTGCCCGAGGAAAGCGCTGGCGCAGGCTGCGGGTGAAGCTGTCCAACAACTCGGGCGCGGCGCTGTAATCGGCCAGATCGCCCCGGCCCGGCAAATGGCCCGCCAGTTCCTCAGCCGAGAGGATAAGCGTCCGGCGTGGCATCCGGGGCAGGGCGTCGAGCAAGGCGTCGAAGCGGTGTTCGGCCTTGAGCAGCGTAAGCGGATCGCGCCATGTGGAATAGCCGCGCGTGGCATGCAGCAGGTCTTTCATCTGCCAACGCAGGCGCAGCGCGACATGGGGTCTCAGCACGCTGCGGTTCGCGCGCAATGTGGCCTGAAGGGAACTGGTCCCGGTCTTGTGAAAGCCGGGATGCAGGATGATCCGGCGGGGCATCATCCGGCTCCGGTCTCAGCCATCCTTGCCATCCGGCAGCACGCCCAAGGGCGGGTCGGCGACGATCCGGCCCGAGGCAAGATCGACGGTCGGCACGGCGGCCTTGGTGAAGGGCAGGAAGGTGGTGGCCGAGGTGCCCGCCAATTGCAGTTCCAACAGATCGTCCGCCCCGTGGTTCTGCACCGTTTTCACGCGGCCCAGCAGCGCGCCGCCAGTGTCATAGACCTCAAGCCCGATGAGGTCGGCGTGGTAGAACTCATCATCCGGCAGACCGGGAAGTTGGTCGCGCGCGGCAAAGAGCGAGACACCGCGCATATCGTCGGCCTCTTCCTTGGTGGTGATCTCGGCGATGCGGGCGGCAAAGCCGTTCTTGACCGGGTGCAGCAGAGCAAGGGTGAAGGTCCGGCTGCCATCCTCGGTGCTCAGCGGGCGGTAGCCCTCGATGTCTGCGGGCACGGCGCAGTAGCTTTTCACGCGCACTTCGCCGCGCACGCCGTAGGCGCCCGCGATGGCACCGACACAGATCAGGTCTTGGTCACTCATTGCAACAACTCCGAATTCACGCAGATCGTCCCGGTCCATTCTCCGGCCCCGGCTTTGCATTCGTCCTGCATTAACTGCCGATCGTAGCGGATGCCAAGGACAAAGCCGAGCACGAGCACGGACAGAAGGAACAGTAGCTTTTTCATTAACGGGCCTCGACCTTCAGGTGCGGGGCGCGCACCTCCCACCCCTTGGTTTCCAGTTCCGGCGTCAGGCTGTTGTCCTCGGGCCAGCCCATACAAAGATAGGCCACCAGCGACCAGTCCTTTGGAACGGCAAGATCACGGTTCAGCCGCGCAGGGTCAAGCACGGAAACCCAGCCCAGCCCAAGGCCATGGGCGCGGGCGGTGAGCCACAAATAGTTGATCCCACCCACCACGGAATAGCGGCGCATCTCGGGCATTGTCCCGGCACCAAGGCCACTGCCCTTGTCGGTGCTTTCATCACAGTAAATCGCCAATTGCTCCGGCGCGTCGCTCATGCCCGAAAGCTTGAGCCCGGCATAGAGCGCGGCCTTGTCACCGTCATATCCGGCAAGGGCGCGGGCATTGGCTGTTTCGAAATTCTCAAGCGCGGCTTGGCGCGCGGTGTCAGATTGCACGCGGATGATCCGCCATGGTTCCGACAGGCCCACAGAAGGGGCGAAAGTAAAGCTGCCGAGGCAGGTTTGCACCAGTGCCTCGTCCAGCGGGTCTGTGCGAAAGCGGCGCACATCGCGCCGCCACCGCATCAGGTCGTGCAGCCCGGCACGGAAGTCTTCAGTGAATTCATCCATGCCGGGCGCTCGCAGCTTATTCTGCGGAAGCTTCTTCGGCAGGTGCGTTGGCGGCTTCAGCAGCGGCAGCGGCTTTGTCAGCCTTCTCTTGAACGCGCTCTTGGGCTTTCTTGCCCGGTGTGCCCTTCTTGGGGTTGTTACGCTCGGTCTTTTCGCGGACGCCAGCGGCTTCCAGCATGCGTGTCACACGCTCGGTCGGCTGGGCACCTTTGGCGATCCATGCTTCGATCTTTTCAACGTCCATCTTCACGCGGTCTTCGCTGTCTTTGGGCAGCAGCGGGTTGTATGTGCCCAGCTTCTCGATGAAGCGGCCATCGCGTGGCATGCGGCTGTCGGCTGCAACGATACGGTAGAAGGGGCGCTTTTTGGAGCCGCCGCGGGCGAGACGAATTTTCATGGCCATGATGAGTAGTCCTTTGAGTTGGTGTGCAGGGTGGGGGTGACCCCCGCCTTACGATTGGTGGCTTTTATGGTGCTGAATGACTTCAGCGATGATGAAGTTCAGGAACTTCTTGGCGAATTCGGGGTCGAGGTCGGCCTCTTTCGCCAAATCTTCGAGCCGTGCGATCTGGGCCGCTTCGCGGGCTGGATCGGACGGGGGAAGGTCGTGTGTGGCCTTGAGTTTCCCCACGGCCTGTGTGTGTTTGAACCGCTCGCCCAAGGTATAGACGAGGATCGCATCGAGCCGGTCGATCGAGGCGCGGTGCCCCTTCAACAGCTCGGCGGCGCGGCTGGCGGTATCTGTGGTGGTGTCGGTCATTTCTTCTTCCCGAAACCGCTGAGGCCGCCGGGCAGGCCCATGCCGCCGCCGCCCATGCCGCCCAGACCGCCGGGCAGCTTGCCGCCCATCTGCTTGGCCGCCGCTTCGAGTGCCTTGGGGTCCATCTGGCTTGGGTCCATGCCGCCGGGCATACCGCCTTTGCCCATCATGCCTTTCATGGCCTGCTTGAGCATGCCGCCTTTGCCCATTTTGCCCATCTTTTTCATCATGTCGGACATCTGGCGGTGCATCTTCATCAGCTTGTTGAGGTCAGAGACCTCCATGCCGGCACCGCGTGCGATGCGCTTTTTGCGGCTGGCTTGCAGCAGGGCAGGGTTGGCGCGCTCTTTCTTGGTCATCGACTGAATGAGGGCGATCTGCTGCTTGAGGATCTTATCGTCAAAACCAGCGTCTTCGACCTGTTTCGCCATTTTCCCCATGCCGGGCATCATGCCCATCATGCCCTGCATGCCGCCCATCTTGATCATCTGTTCAAGCTGCATCTTGAGGTCGTTCATGTTGAACTGACCTTTGGCCATGCGCTTCATCATCTTCTCGGCCTGTTCGGCCTCGATGGTTTCTTGGGCCTTCTCGACCAGCGCGACGATATCGCCCATGCCAAGGATGCGGCCCGCGATGCGCTCAGGCTCGAAGGTTTCGAGCGCGTCCATCTTTTCGCCCAGACCGACGAATTTGATCGGCTTGCCCGTCACGGCACGCATCGAGAGCGCCGCACCGCCACGGCCATCGCCGTCCATCCGGGTCAGGACGACACCGGTGATGCCGATACGCTCGTCAAAGTTCTCAGCGGTGTGCACGGCGTCTTGGCCGGTCAGGCCGTCGACGACCAGCAATGTTTCACGTGGATTGGCCACGTCGCGCACGGCTTTGACCTGCTGCATCAACTCTTCGTCGATGGACAGGCGGCCTGCGGTGTCGAGCATATAGACGTCATAGCCGCCCAAACCCGCCTGCGTCTTGGCGCGTTTGGCGATTTGCACGGGGCTTTCGCCTTTGACGATCGGCAGCGTGTCGACGCCGATCTGCGTGCCGAGGATGGCAAGCTGCTCCATCGCCGCGGGGCGGTTCACGTCGAGCGAGGCCATCAGCACACGCTTGCCGTCACGCTCCTTCAAGCGTTTGGCGAGCTTCGCGGTGGAGGTGGTTTTACCGCCGCCCTGCAGACCGACCATCAGGATCGGGGCGGGCGGGCTGTCGATTTTCAGCGCGCCGGGCTCGCCTTCGCCTTTCAGCACGTCGATCAGCGCGTCATGGACGATCTTGACGACCTGCTGGCCGGGCGTGACCGATTTGGTCACCGCTTGGCCGGTCGCCTTGTCCTGCACCGCTTTGACAAAATCACGCGCCACGGGCAGCGAAACGTCAGCCTCCAGCAGGGCGACGCGCACTTCACGCAGGGCGGTTTTGACATCTTCGTCGCTGAGCGCGCCTTGTTTGGTCAGGCGGTCAAAGACACCAGAGAGCCGTTCGCTGAGATTTTCAAACATGGGCACAGGGCCTTTCGGGTCGGTTGCACTTGCCCCTACTTAAGGACGCGCGCGAAAATGCACAAATGCCCCAGTGGGCGCAACGCGCTGACTGGGGGCGATCCCGACGCCATGCCGGGACCGGAAGGCAATGCTTCCGGAGATTGAGGGGCGTTTACGCGCTGGCGCGGCGCGAGTCAAGCCGGGCAGGGCGGGCGGCAAAGTACCGCCATGCAAAAGCCGCGCCCCGGTGATGGGACGCGGCTGTTTCTGAGCGCGAGGCTGCTTAGGCCGCGTCGCGCAGCGCGTCGATCTGGGCGTTGGCGCGGGCGATGGTGCCTTCGGCGTCAACGGCCAATTGGTCCGCTGCGACGAAGGTCACATCGGTGATGCCCAAGAAACCCAGCACGAAGCGCAGATAGCCGCTGGCGAAATCGGCGGCGGAATCGATGCCGGTGCCACCAGAGGCGAAGGCGACGATCACGCGCTTGTTTTCCAGCAAGCCGACGGGGCCTTCTGCCGTGTAGTTAAAGGTCACGCCGACGCGGGCGATCAGGTCAATCCACGCTTTCAAAGACGCGGGGATGGTGAAGTTGTAGATCGGGGCGCTGATGACGATGGTGTCGGCGGCTTGGACTTCGGCGACCAGCGCGTCGGAGAGGGCGAGGGCTTCTTGATCCAAGGTGCTGCGCTCTTCGACGGGTTTCACGCGGGCGCTGGCCCACGTGGAATCGATCAGCGGCAGGGGCTCGGTGGCGATGTCGCGGGTAACAACGTCACTGTCGCCGAGGGTGGAGATGATGCGGTCTGTCAGCTTACGGGTGACAGAGTTCTCGCGGTTCACGGATGTTTCGATACGCAGGGTGGCCATTTGGCGGCTCCTTGTTCCAAGGGTCAATCTGATGACATGGAATTGGGCATTGTGCTCCCGAACGCAACTGCCAGAATGAGCGTGACCATGTTCGTAAATGCACAAGTCAGGAAGGCAGGGTGAACCATGGACAATTGGGATGAGATCAGGACGGCCTATCAGGTCGCGCAGCTTGGCACCGTCAGCGGCGCGGCAGAGGTGTTGGGCGTGCATCATGCCACCGTTATCCGCCATATCGATGCCTTAGAGGGGCGGCTTGGCGTGAAGTTGTTCCAGCGTCACGCGCGCGGCTATACGGCGACCGAGGCGGGCGAGGATCTGCTGCGGGTGGCGCGGGCCACGGATGATCAGTTCAGCCAATTGGCCGGGCGGATCAAGGGGCGCGGCAGTGACGTGTCAGGCGAATTGGTGATCACGTCGCTTGATTTCCTTGCCCCGCAACTGGCGCCATTGCTAAGCGAATTTCAGCGCCAGAACCCTGAGTTGGTCGTGCGTTACCTAATCGGGGATCGCCTGTTCCGGCTGGAGTATGGTGAGGCGCATGTCGCCATCCGCGCCGGGGCCGCGCCGGACCAGCCCGACAATGTGGTGCAGCCCTACGCCCAACTGGCGGTCGGGGCCTATGCGAGCCGGGATTACGTGGCGCAATTCGGCATTCCGCAGGGGCCGGAGGACTACCACAAGCACCGCTTCATCGCAGCCGATAACCGCGATAGCCGCGCGCCCTATCACAAGTGGCTCTGGGCCACGGTGCCAGAGGAAAGCGTGACGTGGCGCAGCACCAGCGGCGCGGCGATGGAGGCCGCCTTGCGGGCCGGGGCGGGGATCGGTGGGCTGCCCGCCGCCATGGGGCGCAACGATCCGCAGTTGGTTGAGATTCATGCCCCGCGCCCGGATTGGAGCAGTGCTCTGTGGTTGGTCACCCATGTTGATCTGCACCGGACCAGTAAGGTGCAGGCGGTGCTGCGGTTCCTGAAGGAACATGCCGAGGATGCGGTCACATGTCCCGAATAAGCGCTTCGGCGCAGGGGCATCTGGCGATGCTCTGTTTCTCGGCGCTGGTGGCGGGGTCATTCTCGCTCGGGGCGCAGGTGGCGAATGAGATCACGCCCACGGCTCTCAATGCCGTTCGGTTCGCCTTGGCGGCGGTATTGGTCGGCGCGCTGGCGTGGGGGCGGGGCGATATCAAGCGGGCAGGCTTTGCAGCACCTTGGCGCTATTTCGTGTTGGCGGGGCTCTTTACGCTCTATTTCGTGTTGATGTTCGAAGGGCTGAAGACCGCGCCGCCGGTGGCTGCGGCGGCGGTCTTTACCCTTGTCCCGGTCATGGCGGCGGGCTTTGCATGGGCATTGGTGCGGCAGATCATGACGCCGCGCATGGCGCTGGCATTGGCGATCGGCGGGGCCGGGGCGCTGTGGGTGATCTTTCGCGGCGACCTCGCGGCGCTGTTGGCGTTCGACATCGGCCGGGGGGAGGCGATCTATTTCGTCGGCTGCATCAGTCACGCACTTTATACGCCCATGGTGCGGCGGCTGAACCGAGGCGAGAGCGCGGTGATGTTCACCTTTGGCACCTTGCTGGCGGGAACGGTGCTGTTGGGGCTGTACGGCTGGCAGGATATCCGCGCGACGGACTGGGGTGCGCTTCGGCCCTTGGTCTGGATCACTATCCTATACGTTGCGGTCTTTGCCACGGCGGCCACGGTGGTTCTGTTGCAATTCGCGGCGCTGCGGCTGCCCTCGGCGAAAGTGATGGCCTATACCTATCTTACGCCAAGCTGGGTGATCCTGTGGGAGTTGGGTTTTGGCAATGCCCTGCCGGGCGGGCTGATTTGGGGTGGCGTCCTACTGACCATTCTGGCGCTTTACCTGCTGCTCCGCGACGACAGCGCGGAAAAATCACAAAAATTCAAAAAGATGCAGATTTGATGGAACCGGACCGCGTGATCCCGCGTTGGGGCGTGAAATCAAAGTGAAGGACACAACCATGCGTAGTATTATTTACCTGATCGGGTTGATCGTAGTGGTATTGGCTATTTTGCGTTTTGCATTCGGCGTCATCTGACCGTCGATTGATCCTCCCCTTGTCTTATTTACCTCGTGGCAAGGGGGGATCACTCTCACTCTACTCAGACCCTGAGCGCGTCACGCCTTCCGCAGTCTCAGGCAGTTCGATTTCCAAAAATCGCTCGAAGGCATCAAGGTTCACCGGCTCAAACTGCCCGAACCCCTGCATCCAGACCGACGCATTCCGCAAGGCATCCGGTTCCAGTTTGCACCACTTCACACGGCCCCGCTTTTCCTGACTGATCAGCCCTGCCGCCGTCAGCACGCCCAGATGTTTCGAGATCGCGGCCAGCGACATCTCGAACGGCTCGGCCACGTCGGTCACGGCCATATCATCCTCCAGCAGCATCGCGAGGATGGCGCGGCGGGTGGGGTCCGCAAGGGCGGCAAACACCTGATCTAGGTCTTGGGTCATGTGCCTGCATAGCGCGGGGCGCGGGGGTGGGAAAGCGGCCATTGCGGCTAACTTAACCACCGGGTTGAATAAGCATCCGGCGCGGTTTCACTGGGATTTGCTTGCGCTGTTTCAAGGGTGCCACCGTCTCGCTCCGGCTAACCTACTGTAAAGGCGCGAAAACCTGCTACGCCCAAGGTTGTTGACTCTAACCCGCCCTGACAGTAGCACCGCAGCAGATATTCCTAAGGGGATTTTGGTGTGACCAGCCCGGACCAACGGCAGCAGATGGAGCAGCTTGAGGCCAAACTGGCGGCTGCGAAACAACGCGGCGCACCCAAGCCCCGAGCGGATGAGCATTATTCTCAGGCCAATATGGCATGGCGGATGGTGATCGAACTTGTGGCCGGTCTTGGGATCGGTTTCGGCATCGGATACGGGCTTGATGTGCTTTTTGGCACGCTGCCCATTTTCATGGTGCTATTTGTAATGCTGGGCCTTGCGGCGGGGGTGAAGACGATGCTCCGCACCGCTGAGGAAATCCAGAGCAAACAACAGGCCGAACCGGCCGAACAGGATACGCCCCATTCGGGCAAGGACGAGGGAGCCTGAGATGGCAACAGAGATAGACGGTGCCGCAGCAGGCGGTCTGGAATTCCACCCGATGGACCAGTTCATCGTATCGCCGCTTTTCAGCGACGATGCTTCCGTTGCTTGGTACACCATCACCAACGCCACCTTCTGGATGGCGCTGGCGGTTCTGGCCACCTTCGCGATGCTCGTTCTGGGCAGCGCGCGCCGCTCGGTCGTTCCGGGCCGGATGCAATCGGTTGCAGAACTGGCTTACGGCTTCATCCACAAGATGGTCGAAGACATCTGCGGCAAAGAAGGGCTGAAGTTCTTCCCCTATATCATGACCCTGTTCATGTTCATCGTCATGGCGAACTTCCTTGGTCTGATCCCGACAGCCTTTACCCCCACCGCGCATTTCTCGGTGACCGTGGTGCTGGCGCTGGCCGTGTTCATCACCGTGACCGTCGTGGGCTTCGTCAAGAACGGCGCGGCATTCCTGAGCCTCTTCTGGGTGTCTTCGGCCCCTCTGGCGCTGCGCCCGGTGCTGGCGATCATCGAATTGATCAGCTACTTCGTGCGCCCGGTTAGCCACTCCATTCGTCTGGCGGGTAACGTCATGGCGGGCCACGCGGTTATCAAAGTTTTCGCCGGTTTCGCTGCCATCGCAGTGATCTCTCCGGTGTCGGTGCTCGCGATTACCGCGATGTACGGTCTCGAAGTGCTGGTGGCCTTTATCCAGGCCTATGTCTTTACCATCCTGACATGCGTGTACCTCAAGGACGCGCTGCACCCCGCACACTAACAACCCCAACAACGGCGGGGCTTCCCGTCAAAGTTTTAACTTCCAATCGTAAGGAGATACCCCCATGGAAGGTCAACTCGCACATATCGGCGCAGGCATTGCAGGTCTCGGCACGGGGATCGCAGCCCTGGGTGTCGGCAACGTTGCCGCCAACTTCCTGTCCGGCGCTCTGCGCAACCCGTCGGCAGCCGCAAGCCAGACAGCGACCCTGTTCATCGGCATCGCGTTTGCAGAAGCTCTGGGGATCTTCTCGTTCCTCGTCGCTCTGCTGCTGATGTTCGCTGTCTAAGCTCTCGGAACTGTAATCCTTACGAGCGGGCAGGCGCGCATCGCCGTGTCTGCCCGGCTGTAACGGCAAAGTTTCCAAGGAGAAGCCACGATGGCAACTGTAACAACCAGCGACGGGCTGGCCGACGCGACCGGCATTGCGACCCATGCTGCCGTAACGCCGGGCATGCCGCAGCTGAACTTCGATCACTGGGGCAACCAGATTTTCTGGCTGATCCTCGCGCTGATCGCCACCTACCTGATCCTGTCGCGCGTGGCTCTGCCTCGCATCGGTGCGGTTTTGGCTGAACGCCAAGGGACCATCACCAATGACATCGCGGCTGCCGAAGACCTTAAAGTCAAGGCACAGGAAGCCGAAGCCGCCTATGACAAGGCCCTGATCGACGCCCGTGCCGAGGCACAGCAGATCGTGGCCCAAGCCAAAGCGGACATGCAGGCTGATTTGGATGCCGAAATGGCCAAGGCCGATGCCGAGATTTCCGCGCAAGTGGCGGAATCGGAAAAAGCCATCGCCGAAATTCGCGCGGGCGCCATGGACAACGTACAAGCCGTTGCCAAGGACACCGCAGAAGCGCTCGTCGCTGCCCTTGGTGGCACGGCAGATGCTGCAACCGTTGATGCCGCCGTCGACGCGCGGATGAAAGGATAAGCCATGACCAAATCCATGCGCCTGACACTTTCGACCCTGCTCGCCGGTCTTGCGGCTTCGCCAGCGCTTGCCGCCACGGGGCCTTTCTTTTCGCTGCGCAACACCGATTTCATCGTGTTGCTGGCGTTCCTGCTGTTCCTCGGGATCCTGATCTACTTCAAGGTTCCGACGCTGCTGATCGGCATGCTCGATAAACGTGCCGATGGCATCAAGACCGAGCTGGAAGAAGCCCGCGCCCTGCGTGAAGAAGCGCAAACTTTGCTCGCCTCCTATGAGCGCAAGCAGAAAGAGGTGCAGGATCAAGCGGACCGCATCGTGTCTTCCGCCAAGGAAGATGCCCGTCTTGCTGCCGAACAGGCACGGGCGGATATGGCCAAATCGCTTGACCGTCGCATGGCCGCCGCGAAGGACCAGATCAGCTCGGCCGAGGCCGCCGCTGTGAAGGAAGTCCGCGACCAAGCCGTGACGATCGCTGTGGCCGCTGCGCGCGATGTGATCGCCAAGCAGATGACCGCTGCACAGGGTAACAAGCTGATCGACGATGGCATCGCCCAAGTCGAAGCCAAGCTGCACTAAGCCAGCGCCCCATCGAATTTTGAAAGCCCCGGTTTCGCCGGGGCTTTTTCTTTTGCGTTAGGCTTTTATTAACCCAACCGCGACAGGCTCAAACCATGCGTTTGCTTCTTATCATTGCGGTGGTGATCGGCCTTGCGGCTTGTACCGCGCCTAGTCGGGACTTCAGGGGCCTTCCGGCCCAACGCATCACCGTGGAGGGTTCGGTGTTCGATGTGCGCATTCGGGGGGAGCGGGCGGAAGCGGTGCGGGTGAACACCCAATACGCGCCGCGCTTTGGCCCCATCCGCGGGCGGGCGGGGCGTGCGATGGCACAGGCGAGCGGCTGCGAGGTGAAAGAGGTCTTGGGCGATCAGGCGCTGGCCGTTGGCGTGTTGGATTGCGACTAGAGGGCGCTTGCTGTGGTTGAGGCGGAACACCGGGCTGTGACTTGGACGGCGTCAGAATGACGACACGCGCCGATCCGGCGGGGCTGGCGGAGGCCAGTCTCGGAAATGGCCGAGAGACGACAATATCTTGTGGATAACCGCCGACCGCCCCCTGTCCCTTGGGGCTTTTGATTGACTCGGACCCGTGCCAAACGGCAAGTTCGCCGCTCAGGCAAGAATCAATCACGGCAGGGCAAACTTGCGTTTTTCCAAACTCAGATTAACCGGCTTCAAAAGCTTCGTGGACCCGACGGACCTCGTCATTTCAGACGGGCTGACCGGGGTCGTGGGGCCGAACGGCTGTGGCAAATCCAACCTGCTCGAAGCCTTGCGGTGGGTCATGGGCGAAAACCGCCCGACCGCCATGCGGGGCGGCGGCATGGAAGACGTGATCTTTGCCGGGGCCGCCTCGCGCCCGGCGCGTAACTTTGCCGAAGTGGCGCTGCATCTCGACAACAGCGACCGGCTGGCGCCTGCGGGCTTTAACGAACAAGACGCGCTTGAGATCGTGCGCCGCATCACCCGCGATGTCGGCAGCGCCTACAAGGTGAACGGCAAGGATGTCCGGGCGCGGGATGTGCAGATGCTCTTCGCCGATGCCTCCACCGGGGCGCATAGCCCGGCGCTGGTCCGGCAAGGGCAGATTGCAGAGCTGATCAACGCCAAGCCGAAAAGTCGCCGCCGCATTCTGGAAGAGGCCGCTGGGATCTCGGGGCTCTACCAGCGCCGCCATGAGGCCGAATTGAAACTTAACGGGGCCGAACAGAACCTCGCGCGTGTTGATGATGTGGTTGAACAATTGGCCGCTCAATTGGCCACGCTGGCCCGGCAAGCGCGGCAGGCCGCGAAGTACCGCGAGATTGGCGAAGCACTGCGCCGCGCCGAGGGCTTGTTGCTCTACCGCCGCTGGCGCGAAGCAGACGAGGCGCGCGGCAAGGCCGAGGATGACCTGCGCGCCCGTGTTGCCGCAACGGCAGAGGCCGAAGCGCAGGTGCGGCGCGTGGCCGAAGGGCGTGAGGAGGCCGAGGCCGCCTTGCCCGCCTTACGCGAGGAAGAAGCGATTGCGACCGCGATTCTGCAACGTCTGACCACGCAGCGCGACACGCTGGCCGATCAAGAAACCCGTGCCGCGTCATTGATCGACACCCTGACCAGCCGCATCACCCAGTTGACCCGCGATATCGAGCGGGAAGGCGGGCTGAACCGCGACGCGGAAGAAACGATCGAGCGCCTCGAAAGGGAAGCGTCCGAGCTTGCCACAGCCGATGAGGGGCACGACAGCGCCCTTGAGGCGGCGGCAGAGGCCGCGCGCGAGGCGGCGGAAGTCTTGCAGACCCGCGAGGCGGACCTTTCCAAGCAGACTGAAGATGTTGCCCGTCTGGCGGCGCGGCACAGCTCGGCCGAACGTCTGCTTCAGGACAGCCGCAAAACGCTGGAGAAGTCGGAAGCCGAAGCCCGCAAGGCCCGCGATGCAGTCGCTCAAAGCCAAGCGACCCTCGACAAAGCTGGTGTGGATTTTGCAGCGGCCCAGCAGGCCGAGGCGAGCGCAGTCACGGCCTCAGCCGCGGCGGATGCGGCTCTTTTGGCTGCGGAAGAAACCCGCGCCGACACGCAGTCGCGCGAAGCCGATGCCCGTGCAGAGCGGTCCGAGGCCGAGGGCGAGGCCAATGCGCTGCGCGCAGAGGTTGGCGCGCTGGCAAAGCTGGTCGAACGCGACACGGCGGAAGGCGGGCAGATCCTCGACCGGTTGCAGGTCGAACATGGGTTTGAAAAGGCGCTCGGCGCGGCTTTGGCCGATGACCTGCGCGCGCCGGAAGTTGCTACCGATCGACCCTCCGGCTGGTCGATCTTGCCGGGCTACCTAGAGGCGCAGCCGCTGCCCGAAGGGGCGACGCCACTGACGCAGCATGTCACGGTCCCGAAGGTGCTGGAACGCCGCATGAGCCAGATTGGGCTGGTGGATCCTGAGGCGGGCGCGCGGCTTCAGGCGCAGTTGCTGCCCGGGCAACGGCTGGTCTCGGCAGAGGGTGATCTTTGGCGGTGGGACGGGTTCCGAGCCATGGCCGAGGATGCGCCATCGGCTGCGGCCCTGCGCCTGCAGCAGTTGAACCGGTTGGAAGTTCTGAAACAGGCGCTGGAACAGGTGAGCGAACGTGCCGATGCGGCACGGGCCGCGCATGAAACCCTGCAGCGGCAGTTGGCCGAGCAGGCCGAGGCCGACAAACGTGCCCGTGAAGCGCGGCGCGACGCGGATCGACAGGTGGCCGAAGCGGGGCGCGCCCTGAGCCGGGCGGAGGCGGATCGCAACCTTGTTCAAAGCCGTCTGGAATCCCTTGGCCTTGCCGTGAAGCGCCATGAGGAGGCCGCGATTACCGCGCGGGCCGAGGTGATGGACGCCGAACGTACCTTGGCGGGCTTGGACGATCTTGCCGCTGCCCGTGCGACCGTCGACGATATCCGCATGACGGTCGAAGCGTCTCGGATCACCATGATGTCGCGCCGCTCGGCCCATGACGAATTGCGCCGCGAAGGCGAAGCCCGCAGACGCCGGGTGCAAGAGGTCTCGAAAGAGGTCAGCGGCTGGCGGCACCGGTTGGAGACAGCGGGCAAGCGCACCGCCGAATTGGTTGAACGCAAAGCCGCCTCTGAGGCGGAGTTGGCCGAGGCGGGTGCCGTGCCGGCGGAAATCGCGGCGAAGCGGAAAGAATTGTCAGGTGCGATCACTGCCGCCGAAACGCGACGCACCCATGCGACCGACACGCTGGCCGCCGCCGAAGCTGCGCTGAAGGCGGCGACGGATGCCGAACGCGACGCGGAACGGCAGGCCTCGGACGCGCGGGAAGCCCGCGCCCGGGCCGAGGCGCGCAGCGATGCCGCGCGTGAGACGGTGACCCATGCGGCGGACCGTATTCAGGACGAACGGCAAGTCACGCCCGAGGCCCTGCGCGATGCGCTGGACATCGAGGCGGATCAGACCCCGCCGGTGGACGCGCTGGAAGAGGACGTAAATCGTTACAAAAGGCAGCGGGATTCCTTGGGCGCGGTGAACCTGCGCGCCGAGGATGACGCCAAAGAGATACGCGAAGAGCACGGCGCGCTGCTGACCGAGAAGGCCGATTTGGAAGAGGCAATCAAGACCCTGCGCAGCGGGATCGCGGGCCTCAACCGCGAGGGGCGGGAGCGGCTGCTGACGGCCTTTGAACAGGTGAACGCGAACTTCTCTATGCTGTTTACCCACCTCTTTGGTGGCGGCGAGGCGAACCTCGTGATGGTCGAAAGCGATGATCCATTGGAAGCCGGGTTGGAGATCCTGTGCCAACCGCCGGGCAAGAAGCTGAGCACCCTGAGCCTGCTGTCGGGCGGGGAGCAGACCTTGACCGCGATGGCGCTGATCTTTGCCGTGTTCTTGGCCAATCCGGCGCCGATCTGTGTGCTGGACGAGGTCGACGCGCCGCTTGATGACGCAAATGTGACCAGGTTCTGCGATCTGTTGGATGAGATGTGCCGTCAGACCGATACGCGGTTCCTGATCATCACGCACCATGCGGTGACGATGGCTCGGATGGACCGGCTCTTTGGGGTGACCATGGCGGAGCAGGGGGTCAGCCAGTTGGTTTCTGTCGATCTTAAAAAAGCGGAAACCCTGGTCGCGTAAAGGTGGGAGACGCCGGTTGCGAGGACCGGCCCTTAAAGCGTGCGCGCATCAGGTTGCCGCGGGGTTGCGTGCTGCCGTGAAGCTGTTGCAAGCCGCGTGGCCGAGGCCGTAGTTAGCGTGGACAGAGAGCCGCGATCAGCTTTTGCGCGACACCGTGACGCCAGAGACGTCCTCAATAAACGTTAGAATTCGGGCCTTTACCGCATCGTCCTTGATGGAGCCGATGGCATTCACGATCTCAAGGTGGGGGTCATTGCTGTTCTCGGGGTGGTCGTCATCCAGCCCTTCGAAGAAATAGCCGGGGGTCACATTCAGTATCCGGGCAAGCTCATGCAGGCGGCTGGCGGCAATCCGGTTGGAGCCGATTTCATACTTCTGGATCTGCTGAAACGACAGCTTGAGTTCACGCGCCACATCGGTCTGGGATTGCCTTCGCAGGGTGCGGGCCTGCTTGAGTCGGCGACCGACGTGAACGTCTACAGGGTGGGACATAGTTCAATACCTCAGGTTGAGTACAATACATTCACTACCCGCAATGTGTTGAGGATCAATTGCCTAGATATGGCCCCTTTGGGTTAACCGATTTACCTTGGCTGGATGGATTATGTTGCGTTACCGGATGATTCATGTACCATCCATTGCCTATGAACCAACATATGTCCGATATTGAGCCGGTCGCACCCGTGCCCCCGACCCCGCAAAAGGACCCTGCGCCGGCCCTTTTGTTCGAGATGATACGCTCATTCGTGACCTTGGCGCAAACGCTGAACCTCAGCCATGCGGTCGCTCAACTGGCAAGCACGCGGCAAACGGTTCGGCGGCATATCCAGCAATTGGAAGAGGCGATGGGCGCGCCGCTGTTCACCATTGAGAACCGGCGCTATTCCCTGACTAAGGCTGGCGTGGAGGCCTTGCCCGAAGCGCGCGATATCATTGACCGGGGCAAGCTGTGGCTGGATGGCAAGACGCGCCACGCCGACGGGATGCTGCGCCTTTCGCACGAAGAGCCGAACGGATGGAGTTTTCACCAGCAGCAGCAGCCCTTGTCACTGATCTGGGATGGGGGCTCAGCGATGATGCAGGCCGCGCTTCAGGCGTGGTGCATGAGCCGAGGAGAGTTGGAGAGCGAAGCCTTTCGCGCCATGCGCCCCTATGTGCTGGTGTATCGCGACTCGCCCAATGGATGGATCTGTACCGAAGTGGGGGAGAAATCGTTCTACACGCAGTGGTGGGGCTGGACCAACGCGCGCAGCAGCATCGGACGGCCACTGAAGCTGTTTCCGGGCGGGCCCGAGTTTGAGAATATGCTGAACTTCCCCTTTCGAGAGGTGGAGGCGACCTGTGGCATTCGGTTGGACGAGGTGGTTACCCAAATCCCACGCGAAGAGGGTGGCGAGCCGGTGCCCTTGGCCTACAAACGCCTGCTGATGGCCGGGCGGTATCCGGACAAAAGCTTTGCCCTGATCGCGGCGGTGGACCGGTCGACCTCAGTGAATATCGCCGGTGTTGATGACAGCTTCCTGCGCGAGATGCCTTTGGACGCAAAGGTAACATTCGCAGGCTGACGAACATTGAGGGCAAGATGCAAAAAGGGCCGCCCATCAAGGCGGCCCTTTCTGTTTTGGATGCTAACGCAAAGGCTTAGCTGATCGCTGCGGCTTTCACATCGTCGTCGATATAGGGCAGGTATTGTTCAAAGTTGTCCGAGAACATCTTGACCAGTTTGGCCGCCTGACGGTCATAGGATTCCGGATCGTCCCATGTGCGGCGCGGGTCGAGCAGGATGTCGGCGACGCCGTTGACCGAAACCGGAACGTCGAAGCCAAAGTTCGGGTCTTTGCGGTATTCAGCCTCTGCCAGACGCCCCTCAAGCGCGGCACTCAGCAAAGCGCGGGTGGCTTTGATCGGCATCCGCGAGCCGGTGCCGTAGGCGCCGCCGGTCCAGCCGGTGTTGACCAGCCAGCAGGTGGCACCATGCTGGGCGATCTTCTCGCGCAGGAGGTTGCCGTAGACCTCGGGGCGGCGCGGCATGAAGGGCGCGCCGAAACAGGTGGAGAATGTGGGCTCAGGCTCGGTCACGCCACGCTCGGTGCCCGCCACCTTGGAGGTGAAGCCCGACAGGAAGTGGTACATCGCCTGCGCCGGGCTGAGCCGCGCAATCGGAGGCAGCACACCGAAGGCATCGCAGGTCAGCATGATGATGTTCTTGGGGTGGCCCCCGACGGCCTTCTCGCTGGCGTTGGAGATATAGTGCAGCGGGTAGGCGGCGCGCATGTTGGCCGTGAGCGAGTCGTCGTCGAAGTCCAGTTCGAAGGTGTCGGGATCGAAGACCATATTCTCGATCACCGTGCCGAACTTGGAGGTCGTCGCGTAGATTTCCGGCTCTGCCTCGGGGTTGAGGTTGATGGTCTTGGCATAGCAGCCGCCTTCGAAGTTGAAGGTGCCGTTGTCGGACCAGCCGTGCTCATCGTCGCCGATCAACGTGCGCTCAGGGTCAGCCGAGAGGGTGGTTTTGCCGGTGCCCGACAGACCAAAGAAAACGGCCGTATCAACGGGGTTTCCGGTGGCATGGTTGGCCGAGCAGTGCATCGGCATGATGCCCTTTTCCGGCAGCAGGTAGTTCAGCAGGGTGAAGACCGACTTCTTGTTTTCGCCCGCGTATTCGGTGCCGCCGATGAGGATCATCTTGCGGTCGAAGTTCATCGCGATCACGGTCTCGCTGCGGCAGTTGTGCTTGGCCGGATCGGCCTGGAAGCTGGGGCAGTTGATCACGGTGAAATCGGCGGTGAAGTCCTGCAGCGCTTCGGCATCGGGGCGGCGCAGCATGGTGCGGATAAAGAGGCCGTGCCATGCCAGTTCCGTCACCATCCGCACGTTGATCGCGTGCTTGGGGTCGGCACCGCCAACGAGGTCTTGGACGAAGTAGTCATTGCCTTGCATGTGAGCGATCATGTCTTGATAGAGCGCGTCAAACCCTTCGGGCGACATCTCGGCGTTGTTTTCCCACCAGATGCTGTCGGCCACGCTGTCGGTTTTGACCACATGTTTATCTTTGGGCGACCGGCCTGTGAACTTGCCGGTGGTCACCAGAAAGGCACCGCCTTTGCCGAGGCTGCCTTCGCCCCGTTTCAATGCCGCCTCGACCAGCGCAGGCTCGGTCAGGTTGTAATAGACATCGCCGAGCCCGCTGATCTGTTGATCTTCGAGGCTGAACTGCGGGTTTACCCGTCCAAATGTCATATGATGTCTCCTGTGGTAGCGCGTGAGCAGCGCAGTACGTGTCCGAGCGGGCGCAATTGCCCTGGGCATCGGGGGCCTTGAGAGCCTCTTAACACGGGCGTTTTCAGGTTGAACAGGCAGCTTTGTCACAGTTAGCGCCATCATGTAAAACTTTGTTTCGAAGCGCTTAGATCCCGGCCCAAAGCGATGCGCACCGCCCTAGTCTTCTCTTGGGTGAGAGTAATTAAAGTGCGGCAATTTAGCCATTCCTAACCAAATTATGACCGAATTGGTGCATCTCAAAGGCACGATTCGCACTTAAGGATTGATTCGATCTGTAATATTGGAGATCACTGACTCCAAAAATAAGAACGAATTGAGCAGCATAAGGAAGCAGGCAATGTCAAAGATTGCATTGGTAGACGATGACAGGAACATCCTGACATCTGTTTCGATGACTCTTGAAGCTGAAGGCTTCGAAGTGGAGACCTACAACGATGGCCAAGCCGCGTTGGACGCCTTCAACAAGAAACTGCCGGATATGGCAGTGCTGGACATCAAGATGCCCCGCATGGACGGCATGGATCTGCTGCAACGTTTGCGTCAGAAAACCGCGATGCCGGTGATCTTTTTGACCTCCAAGGATGATGAGATCGACGAGGTGCTGGGCCTGCGCATGGGGGCCGATGACTACGTCAAAAAGCCGTTCAGCCAGCGCCTGCTGGTCGAGCGTATTCGCGCCCTTCTGCGCCGCCAGGACGCGGTAGAGACGAATGAGGTGGGCGATACCGAAGAGACCAAAGTGATGGAACGTGGCGATCTGCGGATGGACCCGTTACGCCACGCGGTCAGCTGGAAGGGCAAGGACGTGTCTCTGACCGTGACCGAATTCCTGCTGTTGCAGGCTCTCGCACAGCGCCCCGGTTTCGTGAAGTCGCGCGACCAACTGATGGACGTGGCCTATGACGATCAGGTCTATGTGGATGACCGGACGATCGATAGCCACATCAAGCGCCTGCGCAAAAAGATGCGCAGCGCGGATGATGAATTCTCGGCGATCGAGACGCTTTACGGCATCGGCTATAGATATAACGAAGAGTAAACCCGGCGCTTAACGCGGGTCGAAAGGAAGCTTGTGCGGGACATGACTGCTGGCAGGGACGGTGATGTTGTACTGGGGGACGATTGGGTCACTCCTGACAGTGCCGCGCCGGATGAAATTCGGGTCAAGCGCGAACGGCGGGGGCTGTTCTCGCTCCGCTCCTCGCCGCTGACACGCAAGATCATTACCTTTAATCTCATCGCGCTCAGCGTTCTGGTGGCGGGGATCCTCTACCTCAATTCCTCGCGCGACAGTCTGGCGCTACAACGCGCCGCGGCGCTGGTGTCCGAGACGGAGCTGATCGCCGATGTGATCGAAGCGCAGCTTCCCGCAGGCGCACCTGTGAACCTGACCACCGGCGACGGTGTCGACGTGGCCGCCACGCTTGAGGGGCTGGACCTGCGCGGCGGCATCGAAGTTTTCGTCTATGACCCGGCGGAAACGCTGGTGGCCCGCACCGCTGGCAGCCTCACCGTTGCCGAAGCCCTCGCCGCTTCCGAGGCGGGCGAGCGGACACTGTTGAACGACGGGTTGAACTGGCTTTGGGAGCGGGTCTCGGCCCCCTTCGGCACGGATGAGGTCACCGCCTCCCCGCCGCTCGAAGAACAGTTGCGCGGCATGGTCGGCACCAGCGTGACTGGCGGCACCCGGCTGGAAGGCACGCTTGCCATCGAAGGAGGCACGCTGTTCAGCGTTGTGACCCCCATCATGCAGGGCGACACCCCCGTCGGCGTGGTCGCCGTGGCCAGCGCGGCGGGAGAGATTGACCGTCTTGTGCGCAGCGAACGTGAGCGCGTTTTGCAGATGTTCGTCATCGCCACACTGGTCTCTATCGGGCTCAGCCTCGTGCTGGCCTCGGCCATTGCCAACCCGCTGGCCGAACTGTCCACTGCCGCCGAACTTGGCCGCGACAAGGATGCGCGCAAGATGAACCCCGGCCGCATTCGCATCCCCGACCTGACCGCGCGCCCCGACGAGATCGGCCGCCTGTCAGGCGCACTGCGCGGGATGGTCTCGGCGCTTTACAACAGGATCGACGGTAACGAACAATTCGCCGCCGATGTGGCCCATGAGATCAAGAACCCGCTCGCCTCTCTGCGGTCTGCTGTCGGCACCCTGCGCATGGTCAAACGCGACGACCAACGCGAGAAGCTGCTGGATGTGATTGAGCATGACGTGCGCCGCCTCGACCGGCTGGTCAGCGACATCTCCAATGCTTCGCGGCTTGATTCCGAACTGGTTAAGGAAGAGGAAGAGCCCTTCGACCTGCTGCAAATGCTGGGCAATCTGGGCCAGTATCTGGGCGAGGATGCGAAATCCAAGGGCATTGACTTTATCACCGATCTGCCCGCCGCGCCGATCACCGTACATGGGCTTGAGGCCCGTTTGGCGCAGGTTTTTGTGAACCTCATCACAAACGCGATCTCCTTTTGCGAAGATGGCGATGCGATCCGGGTCTGGGCGCGCAAGCGTGCCAACCGCGTGCTGATCGTGGTCGAGGACACCGGCCCCGGCATTCCCGAACAGGCGCTTGGCAAGATTTTCAAACGCTTCTATTCGCAGCGCCCGGAAGAGCATTTCGGCAATAACTCAGGTCTCGGCCTCGCGATTTCGAAACAGATCGTCGAAGCCCACGGCGGCGTGATCTGGGCCGAGAATATTCGCCCAACCGAAGCCGACATCACCTCCGAACCGCTCGGCGCGCGTTTTGTCGTGGGGCTGCCTACATAAAGCACGGGCGCGGGGCCTGATATGACAGTCGAGCGCGAAAACCTCCACGCCAGCTGCGTGGCGATCAACGGGCGTGGGGTGCTGATCCTCGGCCCCTCCGGCGCGGGCAAATCGGCCCTTGCCTTGCAATTGATGGCCCTCGGCGCCACGCTGGTGGCAGATGACCGAACCGATGTCACCCGCCATGGCGAGCAGGTGATCGCCAGCGTTCCTGACACGATCCGCGGCCTGATCGAGGCGCGTTACGTGGGCATCTTGCGGGTCGAAGATCACGGCCCCGTGCCCTTGGGCCTTGTCGTCGATCTGGCCCATACCGAACACCAGCGCTTTCCTGAGCGCCACAGCCATCTGATACAGGGTGTCACGTTGCCCTGTTTTCACAAATGCGATAGCGCTCATTTTGCGGCAGCAATTCATCTGTATATAGCAGGTGTGAAAGAACCGAATTGATCAGTCAGACCTCATCAACAGACCCCGCCACTCGGCGGTTGGTCCTTGTCACCGGCCCTTCGGGCGCCGGACGCTCCTCTGCGCTTAACGTGCTGGAGGATGCGGGCTTTGAGGCGATCGACAATCTGCCGCTGCGTTTGCTGCCCGCGCTGCTTGACCGTCCCGGCGATGCGCAGTCGGTGGCCTTGGGCATCGACGCGCGCAACCGCGACTTCTCAACCGAAGGTGTGTTGGAACTGATGGGCCGCCTGTCGGCCGAGCAGGGGTGGAGCGCGGAACTACTCTATCTCGACTGTGCGCCCGATGTGCTGTTGCAGCGATTTTCCGAAACCCGCCGCCGCCACCCGCTGGCCCCCGCCGACCGCCCCGTTGACGGCATCACCCGCGAGCAAGAGCTGCTACACCCGATCCGCGCCCGCGCCGATGTGTTGATCGACACGACCACGCTCAACGTCCACGAGCTGCGCGCCGAGGTGGAGCAGTGGTTCGCCCCCGGCGGCCAGCGCCACCTCACGGTCTCGGTGCAGAGCTTTTCCTACAAACGCGGCCTGCCGCGCGGCGTCGATGTGGTGCATGACTGCCGTTTCCTTAGAAACCCCTATTGGGTGCCCGAATTGCGCAGTGGCGACGGGCGGGATGCAGCTGTCGCGGCCCATGTGGCAGGCGATAAACGCTACACAGAATTCGCCGACAAGGTGCTCGACCTTAGCCTGCTTTTACTGCCCGCCTACCGCGAAGAGGGCAAATCGCATATCTCCATCGCATTTGGCTGCACGGGCGGGCAACACCGCTCCGTCGCCATGGCGGAAGATCACGCTTTGCGCCTTGCAGAGCAGGGCTGGCAGGTGTCAATTAGGCACCGTGAGCTGGACCGTCAGCATCGTGAGGAAAATAAGCCGTGATCGGGATCGTCATCGTCGCACATGGGGGGCTGGCGCAAGAGTATCTTGCCGCCATCGAACATGTCGTGGGATCCCAATTCGGCGTCCGCGCCATCGCGATCGAGGCCGACCACGACCGCGCCGACAAAGAACGCGAGATCTGCACCGCCGCCGATGCGGTGGACCAAGGCGCCGGCGTTGTGGTCGTCACCGATCTTTTCGGCGGATCACCCTCAAACCTCAGCCTCTTGGCGTGCCGCCCGGAAAACCGTCGGATCATCTACGGCGCGAACCTGCCAATGCTGATCAAACTCGCCAAATCGCGGCATATGGATGTGCCCGATGCCGTGCGTGCCGCACTCGAAGCTGGTAAGAAGTATATCGACAGCCAGAATGTCAGCGCAGGTTAGAAGGCCCCAGTACGTCATGCCCGAATTTTCTTTAAAGATCGTAAACGAAAAAGGCCTGCACGCGCGCGCCTCCGCCAAATTGGTCGAAGTGGTCGAGGCTTTTGATGCCCGCGCCGAAGTCAGCAAGGATGGCATGTCGGCCTCAGGCGACAGTATCATGGGGCTGTTGATGCTCGGCGCCTCCCGCGGCACCTCGATTGATGTCCAAACTTCCGGCCCCGATGCCGATGCCTTGGCCGACGCTTTGACCGCCCTCGTAGCGGATAAGTTCGGCGAAGGGTACTAAGCCCGCCGGGCGGGAAAAAGGATCCTCCGACCCCATGGATGACGCGCAAAAGCAGGCGGCCAAATCGGCCCAGACAGGTAACGGTACGGTGACCTTCACCAAATACGACCGCCGCAGCCTGTCTTATGCCTCGACCTTCGATGACCCATGGAAGGCGCGTGTGATCTCCGCGATGGAGCTTTTCACAGGCAAGCTCAAAATCCTGCGCCTGATCCGCAAGTTTGAGCAACGCGGCACCCCCTCGGGCCAAGCCTTCTGGCGCGCCGCACTCGACACGATGGGCATCGATCTCACCACCCCGCAAGAGCAGCTTGACCGCATCCCCAAAGAAGGGCCGGTCGTGGTCGTGGCGAACCACCCCCACGGCATGGTCGACGGCATGATTTTCGCCGATCTCATCGGCCGTGTGCGCCCCGACTACCGTATCCTCACCCGGTCGCTGCTCACGTCGATCGACGAGGTGGCCGGCAGCTACATGATCCCGGTGCCTTTCCCGCACGACCCGGATGCGCAGCGTAAAGGCGTTGAAATGCGCGCCAAAGCCATGGCCCACCTCAAAGACGGCGGCGTTGTGGCGCTATTCCCCTCCGGCGTCGTTGCCGCATCGGAAAGCTGGTGGGGCCCCGCGGTCGAGGCGGAATGGAACGTTTTCACCGCCAAGATGATCCGCCGCTCTGGTGCGCAGGTGGTCCCTATGCGCTTCCCCGGTCAGAACAGCCGCGCCTATCAGATCGCGAACAAACTCAGCCCGATGCTGCGCCAAGGGTTGTTGCTGCATGAAATCGCCCACGCCTGCGACAAGCCCCAAGGACCGATCGTCGGCCATCCGCTTGCCCAAGAACAGGTCGACCGCTGGGCCGACGACCCGCGCGGCTTCATGGCTTGGCTCCGCGCCCACACTCTGGCGCTGACCAACTGATCTTCATCCTTTTAAAAATACCCGCGGGGGAATCGCGCCAATGGCGCGATGGGGGCAGGGCCCCCAACACCCTTACGGCTTAGCGCGTCGGTACCGGTGTCTCGCCCCGGTAATCATAGAACCCGCGCTGCGTTTTGCGGCCCAACCACCCGGCTTCGACATATTTGGTCAGCAGCGGGCAGGGGCGGTATTTCGTATCGGCCAGCCCATCATGCAGCACGTTCATGATCGCCAGACAGGTGTCCAGACCGATGAAATCCGCCAGTTCCAGAGGGCCCATCGGATGGTTGGCCCCCAGCTTCATCGAACTGTCGATCGACTCGACGTTGCCGACCCCTTCATAAAGCGTATAGACCGCCTCGTTGATCATCGGCATCAGGATGCGGTTCACGATAAAGGCTGGGAAATCCTCGGCCGAGGCGGCGGTCTTGCCCAAGCGGTCCACCACGGCTTTGCAGGCGTCATAGGTCTCCTTATCCGTGGCAATGCCGCGGATCAGTTCGACCAATTGCATCACCGGCACGGGGTTCATGAAATGAAAGCCCATGAATTTCTCGGGGCGGTCGGTGCGGCTGGCCAGACGGGTGATCGAGATCGAAGAGGTGTTCGAGGTCAGGATCGTCGTCGGTTTCAGATGCGGGATCAGATCTTCGAAAATCGCCTGTTTCACCGTTTCCCGTTCCGTGGCGGCTTCGATCACCAGATCGCTCTGGCCCAGATCGCTCAGCGTCTGGGTCGTGGTGATGCGCGCCATGGCGGCATCGCGCTCGGCGGCGGTGATCTTTTCGCGGCTGACTTGACGGTCCATATTGCCGGTCACGGTTTTCATCGCTTTGGCCAGCGCATCGGCGCTGACATCGTTCAGCAGCACGTCGTAGCCCGCCAGCGCCATGACATGGGCGATCCCGTTGCCCATTTGCCCTGCTCCCACGATACCGATTTTCTGGATGTCCATGGCCTGTCCTTTGCTTGAGTTCGGCGCACAATAGGGCGCGTGGCGGGGGTGCCGCAAGGGCAGCTGTTTACGAAAACTCACGGCAAATTCGCCCGTTAACAGAATCGCAGCCCCTACCGTGCAATCTGGCTTTGGGTGAACAACAAAGGTGGGTTCAATGACCTATGACACAGTGGGGCCAGCGCCTCTGGACTATTTGCCATGCCGCTATGGTACCTCAAAGCTGATGTTTCGCGGCCCCCGCCGCAGGCTGGAGGCGCCCTATATCGCCTTTCTCGGCGGGACGGAGACCTATGGCAAATTCATTGAGGAGCCGTTTCCCGCGCGGGTCGAAGCCGAGATCGGCAAAACTTGTGTGAATTTCGGTTTTCCCAACGCGGGGATCGACGCCTTTGCGCATGATCCTTTCGTCGCGCAGGCCGCTTCGCAGGCGGATGTGACGGTGGTTCAGGTCATGGGCGCGCAGAACATGACCAACCGTTTCTATTCGGTCCACCGGCGCCGGAACGACCGGTTTGTCGGGGCTTCCGCGCTGTTGCAGACGATCTACCGCGAGGTCGATTTTTCCCAGTTCCACTTCAACCGCCACATGCTGACCCACCTCATGCAAGTCTCGCCCGAGCGGTTTGAGGCGGTGCGCGCAGAGCTTCAGCAAGCCTGGCTGGCGCGCATGCGTTTGATGCTGGGGCAGATACAGGGGCGCACGCTTTTGCTTTGGTTGGCCGACCGCCCGCCGGTCGCGGAGGCAGAGCAGCCGGTCGGGGAGTTGGGCCATGATCCGCTGTTCGTGACCCGCGAAATGTTGGACGCGGTGGCCCTACATGCCACGGCCAAGATCGAGGTCGTCTCTCCCAAAGACCCCTTTGCCGGGCCGACCGCTGGCATGGTGGTCAGCGAATTCGAGGCGCAGGCCGCGTCGGAAATGCTGGGCCCGATGGCCCATGCCAATGCCGCCGCCGCCCTGACCGATGCGCTGCAAAGCATGTCCTGACGCTCCCGGTACAGGCGCATGCAACGAAAAAGGCCCGCCGAGAACGGCGGGCCTTTGGTGTTTCACGTGAAGAGCTTTACAGCTTTTCGATAAGTTCCGGCACGGCGTCGAAAAGGTCCGCCACAAGGCCATAGTCGGCAACTTGGAAGATCGGCGATTCTTCGTCTTTGTTGATCGCGACGATGATCTTGGAGTCCTTCATCCCCGCAAGGTGCTGGATCGCACCGGAGATGCCGACCGCAATATAGAGGTCAGGAGCCACAACTTTACCAGTCTGACCAACCTGCCAATCGTTCGGGGCATAGCCCGAATCAACTGCCGCGCGCGAGGCGCCAACAGCCGCGCCAAGTTTGTCGGCCAGTTTTTCGATCAGGGCGAAGTCCTCTTCGGAGCCGACGCCACGACCACCGGAAACCACCACGCCTGCGCTTGTCAGCTCGGGGCGGTCCGATTCGGCGACCTTGTCTTCGACCCATGTGGACAGGCCGGGGTTGTCGGCAGCCGAGATGGTCTCGACCGAAGCAGAGCCGCCTTCACCCGCGGCATCGAAGGTCGATGTGCGGAAGGTGATGACTTTCTTGGCGTCGTTCGACTTCACGGTCTGCACCGCGTTGCCCGCATAGATCGGGCGCTCGAATGTGTCGGCGTCGACAACGCCCGAAGCATCCGAAATCACCATGACATCAAGCAGGGCCGCGACGCGGGGCATGATGTTCTTGGCATCCGTGGTGGCGGGCGCGACGATGTGGTCGTAGTCACCAGCCAGCGACACGATCAGTGCTGCGGTGGCTTCGGCCAGACGGTGGCCCAGCATCTCGTCTTCGGCGACCAGCACCTTGGAGACGCCATCGATCTTGGCCGCCGCTTCGCCTGCCGCCGCGGCAGAGCTGCCCGCCGCCAGAATGGTCACGTCGCCCAATTTCTTGGCCGCCGTTACCGCCTTGGCGGTGGCGTCCATCGACAATTCACCATCAGAGATTTCGGCAATCAGAAGAACAGCCATTACACAGCCCCCGCTTCTTTGAGTTTCGCCACAAGCTCGTCAACCGAACCAACCTTGATGCCAGCGGCACGCTCGGCAGGCTCGACGGTTTTGACGATTTCCAAGCGGTTGGAGACATCGACGCCGTAATCTTCGGCGGTTTTCTCATCCAGCGGCTTTTTCTTGGCCTTCATGATGTTGGGCAGCGAGGCATAGCGCGGCTCGTTGAGGCGCAGGTCCACGGTGACAACGGTCGGCATGGTAACCTCGATGGTCTGCAGGCCGCCGTCGACTTCGCGGGTCACTTTGGCCTTGTCGCCTTCAATGGCGATCTCGGAGGCAAATGTTGCCTGAGACCAACCCATCAGCGCCGAGAGCATCTGCCCGGTGGCGTTCATGTCGTTGTCGATCGCCTGTTTGCCGCAGAGCACGAGGCCCGGCTGTTCTTCGTCGACGATCGCTTTCAGGATCTTGGCGACGGCCAGCGGCTCGATGTCCTTGTGCACATCGTCCGAAGCAATCACGAGGATCGCGCGGTCCGCGCCCATCGCCAGCGCCGTGCGCAGGGTTTCCTGCGCCTGTTTCACACCGATGGAGACCGCGACGATCTCTTCGGCCTGACCGGCTTCTTTCAGGCGGATGGCCTGTTCGACGGCAATTTCGTCAAACGGGTTCATCGACATTTTCACATTGGCAAGATCAACACCCGATCCATCCGCTTTGACGCGAACTTTCACGTTATAGTCGATCACGCGTTTGACAGGCACCAGTACCTTCATGAGCGGTCTCTCTCCTCAGTTTGTGACGCGGGCTGGTGGCCCGGTCTCCCTAATTCTCCACACGGGTGTAACGAAGCGGATCGGATCAAAACAGGCCAAAATCGGCAGGTCGGCAGTTTTGAACGCGGCGTTTTCCCCGATTTTTGTCTGTTAGCGCTATTTTATGCGCGGTTCGCGCCCGGCACCCAGAGCACGTCTTCCTTGCCCGCGTTATTGGCCATACGCGCGGCGACGAAGAACCAATCGCTGAGACGGTTCAGATAGGTGACACAGGCCGGGTTGATCGCCGTTTGCTCTGACAGCAGAACCGCCAGCCGTTCGGCGCGGCGCGCCACGGTGCGGCAAACATGCAGATGTGCGGCCAGCGCGCGGCCACCGGGCAGGATGAAGCTCCGTAGCGGCTCCAACTCGGTGTTCATCACGTCGATCTCGCGTTCAAGCCGGTCAACCTGTTCTTGCGTGACCCGCAGGGGCGGGTATTCTGCATCGCGGTCGGCCTCCATATCGGGGCGGCAAAGGTCGGCGCCCAGATCAAAAAGGTCGTTCTGGATGCGGGCCAGTGCTTCGTCCGTGGCGCCGGTGGCTTCAAGCCGGGCAACGCCGACAAAGCAGTTCAACTCATCCGAGGTGCCATAGGCCTCGACCCGCGCGTCATGTTTGGCGACACGTTCGCCATTGCCAAGCGCGGTCGTGCCCTTGTCCCCGGTGCGGGTGTAAATCTTGTTCAGTACAACCATCAGATCGTGCCCCCTCGGAAATAGACATAGGCGAGGATCAGCAGCACGGCGATGAACTGCGCGATGATCCGCCAGCGCATCAGTTTGTTGGCGTTGCGTTTGTTGAATTTTCCCCCCGTGGCAAAGCCGCCCAGCCCCATCAGGAGCACAACGGCGACCGCCACGACGGAAAGCAGGACGATCACGAAAAACGGATCATTTGGCATGGGCTGTCCTTTCGTTGCCCCGAGATGTAGCGGCGCAGGGCAGTCGCGCAACCAAAATCAGCGGCTGGTGACCCAGTCCAGCGCCCGCGTCGGCAGGATACGCCGCAAAACACCGGCGATATGGGTTGGGGTTGTGACGAAATAGCGCGGGCGGGGCCGGGGGGATTCGACGGCATGGGCCAGTTTCTCGACCACCGCCTCGGGCGGGAGTTCGAAACGGTCCTTTTTGCCGCTGTCGTCATAGAGCCGGGGGCGCATGGTGGCCTCATACTCCGCCGCGCGGGGGCTGTTTTTCCAGTCGATCCAACGCTCAAAGCGCGGGATCGCCTTGGTCCGCAGCTTTGAGGTGACGGGGCCGGGTTCGATCAGGATCAACTCAACCCCCGTGCCGCGCATTTCAAGCCGCAGGGTGTCGGTCAGCCCCTCCAGCGCGAATTTCGTGGAGTTATACGCCCCGCGCCATGGCATCGCCACCATGCCAAGCACCGAAGAACATTGCACGATCCGCCCATGCCCTTGATTGCGCATCACCGGGATCACCGCGCGGGTCAGGCTGTGCCAGCCAAAGAAATTCGCCTCGAATATCTCGCGCAGCGCATCGGTGGGAAGGTCTTCGACCAGTCCGGGCGTGGCGTGGGCGCCGTTGTTAAAGACAGCATCCAAGGTGCCGCCGGTTTGCTCTAGTACTTGGGCGAGGGCCGACTGGATGCTGGCCTCATCGGTATAATCGAGACGGGGCGCGTCGAACCCTTCGGCGCTCAGCCGGTCGCAATCCGCTTGTTGGCGGCAGGCGGCAAAGACGCGCCAGCCGCGGGCGCGCATGCCATGGGCGGCGGCATAGCCGATGCCGCTGGAACAACCGGTGATGAGGATGGAACGGGTCGCAGTCATGCAAAGGGCCCTTCATTTGAAAGGCCCTTCATCGCTCGATGCTGTAAGATTGGCAAGTTAGCCGTTGTTGAGCAGGAAGTCGGCCATCCAACCGGATGCCGTGCCGTCGACGCTGCGAAAGCGCACCCAACCGGCACCGTTGTCTTCGACCACCTCTACGGCGTCACCTTTGCCCAGTTTCCCGACCACACCGAAATTGGTGCCCGGCCCACCGCGGACATTGACGCGGGTGCCATTCACTTTGCGAATGTCGGCCTGCGTAGTGCTGACATAGGTCGTGCCGTTGTCGGTGGCGTTGATCAGGCTTGGAATGACGACTGGCGCATTGGCGCTTGTGGTCGAATAGGCGGCCTTTTCTACTTTGGGGGTGCTGGTGCTGACAGCTTTGACGACTTTCGCGCCAGCGCGGTCCGCGGGGGTGGCCACGGCCTTTTGCACCATCGCGTCATTGGCCTGCGGCAAGTCGCTGAGTGTCGTAAGGTTCAGCGCCACGCGGGTCGCAGTCACATCCCGTGCCGGTGCGGGCTCGGCGAAGGGGGTGATGGGGCTTTCGGCCTTGCGGGCTGCATTTGCCGCGGCGGCGGTGACAAGCTTGGACGAGGTCGTGCCGGCTTCTGCGCTGGCGATCAGCGCCGATGCTGCCGTCTCAGAGCTGGCCATCTGCGGGCCTGCTGGCACGAAATCCGCCCCGCCGCTCATCTCGTAGAATGCCCAGCCCATGAAACCAAATGTCAAAAAGATGAACCGTTTCATTTTGCTGTTCCTTGTCCCGTGTCAAAACCATGTTGCTGTTGAGAGACCAACGCGAAACTTCGCGAATGGTTCAATTCCGATTGGCAAGAATTCGCATATCCGGAAAGTATTGCTTTTTTCTCACTTGAAACCGTGTTGGCGACCTTTTTCCCGAGTCGACTGCGGGCAAAGGGCGGGCAATCTGTCGCTTGCCCGCTCTGCCGTGCTTGGCTAAAAGACCCGTCATGTCAGACATAAGCACACCCCCAGAACTCGACCCGAATGACCTGTCCGAGCCGCTGCGCCGCGCCTTGGGAGAGCGGTATCTGACCTATGCCTTGAGCACGATCATGCACCGGGCGCTGCCGGATGCGCGCGATGGGTTGAAACCGGTGCACCGCCGCATCCTTTATGCCATGCGCGAGTTGCGGCTGTCCTCGACGGGCGGCTTCCGTAAATCGGCGAAGATTTCGGGCGACGTGATGGGGAACTATCACCCGCATGGCGATGCCGCGATCTATGACGCGATGGCGCGTCTGGCGCAGGATTTCAACGTGCGCTATCCGCTGGTCGACGGGCAGGGCAACTTTGGCAACATCGACGGCGATAACCCGGCGGCCTCGCGCTATACCGAGGCGCGGATGACCGCCGTGGCCGAAGCCATGCTGGAAGGGCTGAACGAGAACGCCGTCGATTTCCGTGAGAATTACGATGGCACGCTGACCGAGCCGGTGGTGCTGCCCGCGCAATTTCCGAATCTGCTGGCGAATGGTTCTTCGGGCATCGCCGTGGGCATGGCGACAAACATTCCGCCGCATAACATTGCCGAGCTGTGTGACGCCTGTATTCACCTGATCAAGACGCCCGACGCCCGCGACGAGACGTTGTTGAACTACGTCCCCGGCCCGGATTTCCCCACCGGTGGCGTGATCGTCGAGCCGCCTGAGAATATCGCCAATGCCTACCGCACGGGCCGCGGCTCTTTCCGGCTGCGTTGTCGTTGGGAAGTTGAGGACCTTGGCCGGGGCGCTTGGCAGATTGTCGTTACCGAAATTCCCTATCAGGTTCAGAAATCCAAGCTGATCGAAAAGATCGCCGAACTGATCCAGACCAAGAAGATCCCGATTCTTGCCGATGTCCGCGACGAATCCGCCGAAGACATCCGCATGATTATCGAGCCGCGCTCGAAGAACGTCGATCCGAACGTGCTGATGGGGATGCTGTTCCGCAACTCGGACCTTGAGGTGCGCTTCTCGCTCAACATGAACGTGTTGATCGATGGCCAAACGCCCAAGGTCTGCTCGCTCAAGGAAGTGTTGCGCGCTTTCCTTGACCACCGGCGCGAGGTGCTGCAACGCCGCTCGCGGCACCGGATGGACAAGATCGACCACCGGCTTGAGGTGCTGCAGGGCCTGATCACGGCCTTTCTGAACCTTGACCGGGTGATCGAGATCATCCGCTACGACGACGACCCCAAAGCCGCCTTGATGTACGAGGATTGGAGCCGTGCGCATCAGGATACGCTGAGCCGCGCGATGGACGAATCCGCCTATGTCTCGCCCTTGGCGGGGGTCGATGTGTCGAAACTGGCGGTCATCGCGGATGCCGAGGCCGAAGCCACCGGCGTGCTGACTGATAGCGGTGACACCCGCGCCATCCCGCACAGCTATGCAGGCCGCGAGAATGGCCTGTCGGATGTGCAGGCCGAGGCGATCCTCAACATGCGCCTGCGGTCCTTGCGGCGTTTGGAAGAAGACGCGCTGGTGAAAGAGCGTGACACGCTGATGACCGAACGCGCGGGTCTCGAAGACCTGCTGGAAAGCGACGACCTGCAATGGTCCACCATCGCTGACCAGCTGCGCGCGACGAAAAAGCAGTTCGGCAAGGACTGGGTGATCGACGGCATCAAGCGCGGCCAGCGCCTGACCGAATTCGACACCGCCGGAGAGGTTGAGGATGTCCCGATTGAGGCGATGATCGACCGCGAGCCGATTACCGTGGTCTGCAGCCAGATGGGCTGGATCCGCGCCATGACCGGCCATATCGATCTGAACCGCGAGTTGAAGTTCAAAGACGGCGACGGCCCGCGCTTTATCTTCCATGCCGAAACGACGGACCGGTTGCTGGTCTTCGGCTCGAACGGGCGTTTCTACACCGTCTCCGCCGCCAACCTGCCCGGCGGGCGCGGCATGGGCGAGCCTTTGCGTCTGATGGTTGATCTGCCTAACGAAGTGCAGATCGTGTCACTCTTTATCCACCAGCCGGGGCGCAAGCTGTTGGTTGCCTCAACGGCAGGCGACGGTTTCGTGGTGCCCGAGGATGACGTCGTGGCCCAGACCCGCAGCGGCAAACAGGTGCTCAACGTGCGTGGCGAAGGCGTCTCGGCGCTGGTCTGTCATCCGGTGTCGGGCGACAGCGTCGCCACCGTGGGCGAGAACCGCAAGGTGCTGGTCTTTGGCCTTGATGAATTGCCCGAGATGGGCCGGGGCAAGGGCGTGCGCCTGCAGAAGTACAAGGATGGCGGCCTGTCGGACGCCACGACCTTCACGCGGGAAGCGGGCCTCAGCTGGCAAGACCCGGCGGGCCGGACACGTACCGAGGCCGATCTGGCAGAATGGACCGGCAAGCGCGCAAGCTCGGGCCGGATGGCGCCGCGCGGCTTCCCGCGCGACAACAAATTCACGTGAAACAGCCGCGCCTTTCGGGGCGCGGTCAGTCCAGCGGCTCGGCGGTCATCCAGACGCCGCCCTCGGGGCGCAGGGTCAGGATCATCACCGGCTCCGGGTCCTTGCCCGGCACAGGCGTGAACTTGAACCGCCCCAGCAGGGTGGCGAGGATGATTACAGCCTCCTGCAACGCAAAGCTCGCCCCGATGCAGATGCGCGGTCCGTCCCCGAAGGGCAGATAGGCATAGCGGTCAATCGCCTTGCGGTCGGCGAAGCGCTCGGGCCGGAAAGCATCGGGATCGTCCCAAAGCAGTTCATTGCGGCCTAGCGCGTAGATCGGGATCATCACCGTGTCGCCGGGGCGGATTTCGCGGTCGCAGAGCCTGTCGTGCTTTTGCGCCGTGCGCGAAATGATCCCGGCGGCGGGGTAGAGCCGCAGCGCCTCGTCGATGATCATCCGCACCAAGGGCAGCTTGTCCGCATCGTCGCCGGTGCAGGCACGGCCTTGCAGCACATCGCGCACCTCGGCGCGGGCGCGTGCCTGCATCTCGGGGTCGAACCCCATGAGGTACATCGACCAAGCCAGCGTCAGTGCCGTTGTCTCATGCCCCGCGACGATGAAGGTCAAGAGGTTATCGCGTAGCTCTCCGGTGTTCATCCGGCGCTTGGTCTTGGGGTCTTCGCCCTCCAACAGCAGGTCCAGCAGATCTGGCGTGCCGTCATGGCCGCGCGCCACCCGCGCTTCGATCGCCTGATCGGCCATCGCCTTCATTTGCTTCAGCGCCTGACCGGACATCATCCGCCCCGGACGCGGCAGCCAATCGGGCAGGCCGAGGATATCGAAGAGGCTGATCTTGCCCGCCTCGGCGATATAGTCGTCGATGGCGCCATGCACTTTGTCGCGGTCAAAGGTGCCATCGCCTGAGAAGGTCACGTCGCCGATCACCTCGAAAGTCGTCGTCACCATCTCATCGAGCATGTTGACCGCGCGCGGCCCCGCAGCGGCGATGCGCTTGGCTGAGCGGTCGGCGGCGGCGCTCATCACCGGGGCAAGGTTGCGCACGTTGCGCTGCGAAAAGACAGGGGCCGCCGCCCGACGCTGCCAGCGCCAATGCGCGCCCTCTGCAATGAAGAGCGATTCCCCGATGGCCGGGCGCAGCAGGTTCTTGGTGACATCGGACTTCGGGTAGTCCTCCAGCCGGTCGAGCAGGATTTCCCGGATAGCACCCGGATCCATCACCATATGCCAGCGCTTGCCGGTCTTGCCCGAAACCATGGGCTGGGTGGTGGCGATCTTGGGGATGATGCTCAGCACGTTGCGCCGCGCCATCTGCAAACTGCCGAGCATTCCCACAGGCTCGGTCACCAGCGGTACGCGCACGGGCAGGGGGGATGGTTGGGTCATGATGCTGTCCTCACTCATATCCAAGATAGACCGGACCGGCAGGCGCGCAACTGCGGCAAATGATTGCGCCCCTCCCGGCCATCGGCTACCCCTTTTCGAAATCTTAACGCCCCCGAAGGATTGCCCATGTTCCGAGTTCTTGCCCTGTTGACCTTCGTCGCGACGCTGGCCGCCTGCAACGGGGCCTCCGACCTCGACAAAGCGCCGACCCCGCTGGGGGACTTCAACCTGCACCACAATATCGTCGTGGCGCCCAAAGCGCAGAAGGGGCCGCTGAGCCGCGAGGTCAGCAAAGAAGAATTGGCCGAGGCCGTGCGCGCCGCCACCGCCGAACGCTTCGACCGCTACGATGGGGAGCGTCTCTATCACTTCGGCATCAGCGTCGAAGGCTACGTGCTGGCACAGCCGGGCATCCCACTGGTCTTTGCCCCGAAGTCGATCCTGATTCTTAACCTCACGGTCTGGGATGACGCGAAGAACATGAAGCTGAACCCCGAGCCGCATCAGATCACTGTCTTCGAATCCCTCGATCAGGGCCCGGTTGTTGGCTCGGGCTATACCAAATCCGCCGAAGAGCAGCTCAAGAACCTCAGCCAGAACGCGGCCAAGTCGATCGAGACCTATCTGGTCAAGCAAAACCGCGAAGAGGGTTGGTTCAGCGGTGGTGTGGCACCGTCGCCTGCCGGGGAGCCGGAGGATAAATAACCCTCCATCAAGGCTCGCGGAACCGCTGTCGCATGGCCCCGATGGGCTTTAAGTGGCCCCAAGACGCAAGTCACGCTTGATTTTACCGCCCGAACCCAATACATCGCCCGCCAGATAGGGTTCGGGTCCCCGTTGGGGCCCCTCAATTAAAAGGGCGCCACCATGGCAAAGGCAAAGTTTGAACGTAACAAGCCACACGTCAACATCGGCACAATCGGCCACGTTGACCACGGTAAAACCACGCTGACCGCGGCGATCACCAAATACTTCGGTGACTTCCAAGCGTATGACCAGATCGACGGCGCGCCCGAAGAGAAGGCCCGCGGCATCACCATCTCGACCGCACACGTCGAGTATGAGACCGAAGCACGTCACTACGCCCACGTCGACTGCCCCGGCCACGCTGACTATGTGAAAAACATGATCACCGGTGCCGCTCAGATGGACGGCGCTATCTTGGTTGTGAACGCGGCCGACGGCCCGATGCCCCAGACCCGCGAGCACATCCTGCTCGGCCGTCAGGTTGGCATCCCCGCCATGGTCGTCTTCATGAACAAAGTTGACCAGGTTGACGACGAAGAGCTGCTTGAGCTGGTTGAGATGGAAATCCGCGAGCTGCTGTCTTCCTACGACTACCCCGGCGACGACATCCCCGTTGTGCCTGGTTCCGCTCTGGCGGCGATGGAAGGCCGTGACGAAAACATCGGCGAAAATGCAATCCGCAAGCTGATGGAAGAAGTCGACAACTACATCCCGACACCAGAGCGTGCTGTTGACCAGCCGTTCCTGATGCCCGTCGAAGACGTGTTCTCGATCTCTGGTCGTGGTACCGTTGTGACCGGCCGTGTTGAGCGTGGCGTGATCAACGTTGGCGACGAGATTGAAATCGTCGGCATCCGCGACACCAAGAAAACCACCTGCACCGGTGTGGAAATGTTCCGCAAGCTGCTGGACCGTGGTGAAGCTGGCGACAACATCGGCGCGCTGCTGCGTGGCGTTGAGCGTGACGGCGTTGAGCGCGGTCAGGTTCTCTGCAAGCCCGGTTCCGTGAACCCGCACACCAAGTTCGAAGCCGAAGCCTACATCCTCACCAAAGAGGAAGGTGGCCGTCACACGCCGTTCTTCGCGAACTACCGTCCGCAGTTCTACTTCCGTACAACTGACGTGACCGGCACCGTTCAGCTGGCAGAAGGCACCGAGATGGTTATGCCGGGCGACAATGTGTCCTTCGGCGTTGAGCTGATCGCACCGATCGCCATGGAAAACGGTCTGCGCTTCGCGATCCGTGAAGGTGGCCGTACGGTTGGCGCGGGCGTCGTTTCCAAAATCACTGAGTGATTTTGGGCGGGGCCTTCGGGCCTGACGTCTGAGAGATTTGAAAGGCCGCAGCGTTTGCTGCGGCCTTTTGCTTTTGTGGGGGAGGGGGCACCTACGGCCCTTTAAACGAAAAAAGGCCAACTCCTGTAGGAGCCAGCCTTTCCCGTTCATATCTATCGCACTTACGCGGCGTCTGCGTTCACACCGCCCTTGGTCGCGATCTCTGTCATGCGGCGGTCGCCGTCATAGGTGTGGTCAAGCTGCTCTTGCAGCTGCGCGCCGTCTTCGTCCTCGCCCAAGCGATTGGCGAAGGCCACAACGCAGCCGTATCCGGCCAATGCGTAATGCACCATGCGCTGATACTGTGTGATGATCATCGCATCGCGGGCATCGTTGTCGCCAAAGTCTTCTTCCAGCACATGTTTATGCGCCTCTTTCACAAGGCCCTCCATGCCGTGGCAGTGCTCTGCGTCGGGGTCGAGGTCATGTTTCGCGCAGATGGACTTCAGCACATCCATCCCCTTGGCGATTCCGTTGCTGCCATCGATCAGCGCTTCCGACAGTTCTTTGTCCTCCGCCGCACGACCCAGTGCGTTGGTCGCTTCAAGCGACTGCTTGCAGGCAGAGTAGAGGTCTTGCAGTTGGTCGGTGTAGACGTCTTTGAGATTGTTCATAGTCATCGGTCGTCCTCCAATTTCGGGCTTGGTTCGACGAGAAAACGTAAGCTGGCCGTGCAATGTTCCCCAAAGAAGAGAATATCGCCGGAAAGGTCAGATCTGCTCTTGATCCGCCGCCCGTTTGCGACTACCCAAACCCCCGGCATAGGGGTTTAGCTCAGTTGGTAGAGCATCGGTCTCCAAAACCGAGGGTCGTGGGTTCGAGTCCCTCAGCCCCTGCCACATCTCTTCAAATATGTAATGATGACCTGAGCTTCTAGCGGGGCAATTGGTTTGTTTTCGCCGCTTGGTGTCTCTTCGGCGTGGGATTTGCCGCCTGAAGGGCTGTTGTGAGTCGCCGCATTGCTTCCGCTTCAGAACTGTACCCCTTCCGTTCGGACGGAATCGCCATGCTGGGACTCGCAGTGACACCCCGATTCACAGGGAATCCGACTCCGACCTTCCTGGGATTAAGGGCGATTCACTCCACCTCAGCCGCAACAGGTCTCAAATACCCCAGCTTCGGGCCTTCCGATGAGCCTGTTTACTGTTTTAAAGTCCCGAAATAGTTAGAGATTTCAGCAACTTGCCCAAAGGTTCCCCGAAACCCTCACTTTTCTCAACTTTCCGCTTGCGGGTTTCTGTCACTCGCCTTAGAACCCCCTCTACCGGCGGCGCAGAGATGCAGCGGCGGGGCGCCAGACGGGGCGGACGGGAGCGGAGACGCTGAGTTCGGTTCGGAAGGTGGATAAAAATTCGAGGTATTAGGGCGGGGCGCGCCAAGAAGTTAGGGCGCATCTCAGTTTCTTTTGTCTCAACGTTGTTTGAAAATTTGATATCTGAAGAGATATGTGGGCGGTTTGGTTCATTCGATGGATCAACGTCTGTATATCGCGCTCTTAGGGTTTAGGCCCGATGATAGAGTGTCAGCTTCACTGTTTGGACGGCTTTCGACTACTTTGTAGTCTCAAGCACAACAAACAGAGAATGGCTTGTATCTTTCAGTAAGGGATACAGGTCGATGTGCAGAGGTTCGACGTCAAGGATAAGCTAGCAATAGCTTTTCAACTTGAGAGTTTGATCCTGGCTCAGAACGAACGCTGGCGGCAGGCCTAACACATGCAAGTCGAGCGAGACCTTCGGGTCTAGCGGCGGACGGGTTAGTAACGCGTGGGAACGTGCCCTTCTCTGCGGAATAGCCACTGGAAACGGTGAGTAATACCGCATACGCCCTTCGGGGGAAAGATTTATCGGAGAAGGATCGGCCCGCGTTAGATTAGATAGTTGGTGGGGTAACGGCCTACCAAGTCTACGATCTATAGCTGGTTTTAGAGGATGATCAGCAACACTGGGACTGAGACACGGCCCAGACTCCTACGGGAGGCAGCAGTGGGGAATCTTAGACAATGGGCGCAAGCCTGATCTAGCCATGCCGCGTGTGTGATGAAGGTCTTAGGATCGTAAAGCACTTTCGCCAGGGATGATAATGACAGTACCTGGTAAAGAAACCCCGGCTAACTCCGTGCCAGCAGCCGCGGTAATACGGAGGGGGTTAGCGTTGTTCGGAATTACTGGGCGTAAAGCGTACGTAGGCGGATCAGAAAGTAAGGGGTGAAATCCCAGGGCTCAACCCTGGAACTGCCTCTTAAACTCCTGGTCTTGAGTTCGAGAGAGGTGAGTGGAATTCCAAGTGTAGAGGTGAAATTCGTAGATATTTGGAGGAACACCAGTGGCGAAGGCGGCTCACTGGCTCGATACTGACGCTGAGGTACGAAAGTGTGGGGAGCAAACAGGATTAGATACCCTGGTAGTCCACACCGTAAACGATGAATGCCAGTCGTCGGGCAGTATACTGTTCGGTGACACACCTAACGGATTAAGCATTCCGCCTGGGGAGTACGGTCGCAAGATTAAAACTCAAAGGAATTGACGGGGGCCCGCACAAGCGGTGGAGCATGTGGTTTAATTCGAAGCAACGCGCAGAACCTTACCAACCCTTGACATCCTGTGCTAACCCGAGAGATCGGGCGTTCACTTCGGTGACGCAGTGACAGGTGCTGCATGGCTGTCGTCAGCTCGTGTCGTGAGATGTTCGGTTAAGTCCGGCAACGAGCGCAACCCACATCCTTAGTTGCCAGCAGTTCGGCTGGGCACTCTAAGGAAACTGCCCGTGATAAGCGGGAGGAAGGTGTGGATGACGTCAAGTCCTCATGGCCCTTACGGGTTGGGCTACACACGTGCTACAATGGCAGTGACAATGGGTTAATCCCCAAAAGCTGTCTCAGTTCGGATTGGGGTCTGCAACTCGACCCCATGAAGTCGGAATCGCTAGTAATCGTGGAACAGCATGCCACGGTGAATACGTTCCCGGGCCTTGTACACACCGCCCGTCACACCATGGGAGTTGGTTCTACCCGACGGCCGTGCGCCAACCTTTCGAGGAGGCAGCGGACCACGGTAGGATCAGCGACTGGGGTGAAGTCGTAACAAGGTAGCCGTAGGGGAACCTGCGGCTGGATCACCTCCTTTCTAAGGATGTTCCTAGCAGCGAGACTTGTCTCACTCGTGGAACACTTAGCAAGTCGGCAAACAAAGCCGACTATATTAGAACCGAGCCGTCCTCATATCTCTTCAGAAAATAGGTCCTGCGCTGACGGCGTAGGTCTCAAAAGTTTGGGGCCTTAGCTCAGCTGGGAGAGCGCCTGATTTGCATTCAGGAGGTCAGGAGTTCGATCCTCCTAGGCTCCACCAAGCCTTTTGCAAAGCAAAAGGCGTCGCCCTGGTTGCCCGTCCAATGGACGTGCGAGAGGGGCAGCGTAACGGTCCTTAAACCTTCAACCACTAAGGGCTGGTTCCTCTCGGGCCATTCCTTCGGAATGCCCTGCCGGAACGACGAGTTTTGCCTTCGGCAAAATCTCTGGGTCGGTAGCTCAGGTGGTTAGAGCGCACGCCTGATAAGCGTGAGGTCGGAGGTTCAAGTCCTCCTCGACCCACCATCCTCCTTGAGGTGGTAAACGGAACATACCTTCAAGCACATACAGTGTGTTTGAACGTCTGTTTCGCAGACGAATTGACATCGTAAAGAGAGATACTAACAACATGTTTGATCGCCCCGCGTTAGGGGATGATCTCGGTTGCTGCCCTTCGGGGCCGGTGTTTGACGGGCTGTTTCCTCGGCCTTTCGGACATATCGCGATCGAAACGAATATGTTGTCCAAGTCAAGTACACTAACCAGAGCGATGACGCGAACCTCCTGCACGGACGGTTCGCTATCTGCATCGCTCATTGTCCAGACGATAGTCTGGGCGGGTAAAAGTATGCTTTTGATACAGGATAAAGAGGATCAGTTTCTTACCAGCTTCTGATCTTCGCGCGAGACGCTAAGTCTTGCTTTTTCTGGATCAAATCAAGCGCGAAAAGGGCGTTTGGTGAATGCCTTGGCAGTAAGAGGCGATGAAAGACGTGATACTCTGCGATAAGCCATGGGGAGCTGAGAATAAGCTTTGATCCATGGATTTCTGAATGGGGCAACCCACCTGATACTTTGTTATTACTGCACTTCGGTGCAGCTAATAACTTGGTAAACCAGGTATTTTTAGGCTGAATATATAGGCTTAAAAAGGCAAACCCGGGGAACTGAAACATCTAAGTACCCGGAGGAAAGGAAATCAATATGATACTCCCCTAGTAGCGGCGAGCGAACGGGGACCAGCCGAGCCATGAGTGTGGTTAGAATGCGTTGGAATGCGCAACCAAAGTGGGTGATAGTCCCGTATAAGAAGCATGATTGGACGTATTAAGTAGGGCGGAACACGTGAAATTCTGTCTGAAGATCGGAGGACCACCTTCGAAGGCTAAGTACTCCTTACTGACCGATAGTGAACCAGTACCGTGAGGGAAAGGTGAAAAGCACCCCGACGAGGGGAGTGAAACAGTACCTGAAACCGAACGCCTACAAACAGTTGGAGGGACCTTGCGTCCTGACAGCGTACCTTTTGTATAATGGGTCATCGACTTGGTCTCACGAGCAAGCTTAAGCCGTTAGGTGTAGGCGTAGCGAAAGCGAGTCTTAATAGGGCGTTGAGTTCGTGGGATCAGACCCGAAACCGAGTGATCTAGGCATGGCCAGGTTGAAGATAAGGTAACACTTATTGGAGGACCGAACCCACATCTGTTGAAAAAGATCGGGATGAGCTGTGCCTAGGGGTGAAAGGCCAATCAAACTCGGAGATAGCTGGTTCTCTGCGAAATCTATTTAGGTAGAGCGTCGACCGAATACCCTCGGGGGTAGAGCACTGGATGGGTAATGGGGCCCCACAGGCTTACTGATCCTAACCAAACTCCGAATACCGAGGAGTACTAGTCGGCAGACACACGGCGAATGCTAACGTCCGTCGTGAAGAGGGAAACAACCCTAACCTCCAGCTAAGGCCCCTAATTCATGGCTAAGTGGGAAAGCAGGTGAGACGACCAAAACAACCAGGAGGTTGGCTTAGAAGCAGCCATCCTTTAAAGATAGCGTAACAGCTCACTGGTCTAAATAAGTTGTCTTGCGGCGAAGATGTAACGGGGCTCAAGCCATGAGCCGAAGCTGAGGATGCATTTATTGCATGGTAGCAGAGCGTAGTGTGACATAGTTCCATGTGTCCTTACCTACTTAGGTAGGATTGGACACAAGGAGCTTTCTGTGAAGCTGGCGCGTGAGCGATCCGGTGGAGAGATCACTAGTGAGAATGATGACATGAGTAGCGACAAAGAGTGTGAGAGACACTCTCGCCGAAAGTCCAAGGGTTCCTGCTTAAAGCTAATCTGAGCAGGGTAAGCCGACCCCTAAGGCGAGGCCGAAAGGCGTAGTCGATGGGAACCAGGTTAATATTCCTGGGCCAGATGGAAGTGACGGATCTCGAGGGTAGTTCATCCTTATCGGATTGAATGGGCTGCTTAGAGGTCCCTGGAAATAGCTCCATCGCTAGATCGTACCCTAAACCGACACAGGTGGACAGGTAGAGAATACCAAGGCGCTTGAGAGAACTATGTTGAAGGAACTCGGCAAAATACCTCCGTAAGTTCGCGAGAAGGAGGCCCGGTTTCTAGGCAACTAGAGGCTGGGGGCACAAACCAGGGGGTGGCGACTGTTTATTAAAAACACAGGGCTCTGCGAAGTCGTAAGACGACGTATAGGGTCTGACGCCTGCCCGGTGCCTGAAGGTTAAAAGGAGGGGTGAGAGCTCTGAATTGAAGCCCAGGTAAACGGCGGCCGTAACTATAACGGTCCTAAGGTAGCGAAATTCCTTGTCGGGTAAGTTCCGACCTGCACGAATGGCGTAACGACTTCCCCGCTGTCTCCAACATAGACTCAGCGAAATTGAATTACCGGTCAAGATGCCGGTTACCCGCGGTTAGACGGAAAGACCCCGTGCACCTTTACTACAGCTTCACACTGGCATTAGGCCGAACATGTGCAGGATAGGTGGTGGGCTTTGAAACCGAGACGCCAGTCTCGGTGGAGCCTCCCTTGAGATACCACCCTTGTTCTGCTTGATGTCTAACCGCGGACCGTTATCCGGTTCCGGGACCCTGTGTGGCGGGTAGTTTGACTGGGGCGGTCGCCTCCTAAATCGTAACGGAGGCGCGCGAAGGTTGGCTCAGAGCGGTCGGAAATCGCTCGTTGAGTGCAATGGCAGAAGCCAGCCTGACTGCGAGACTGACAAGTCGAGCAGAGTCGAAAGACGGCCATAGTGATCCGGTGGTCCCAAGTGGGAGGGCCATCGCTCAACGGATAAAAGGTACGCCGGGGATAACAGGCTGATACTGCCCAAGAGTCCATATCGACGGCAGTGTTTGGCACCTCGATGTCGGCTCATCTCATCCTGGGGCTGGAGCAGGTCCCAAGGGTACGGCTGTTCGCCGTTTAAAGAGGTACGTGAGCTGGGTTTAGAACGTCGTGAGACAGTTCGGTCCCTATCTTCCGTGGGTGTAGGATACTTGAGAGGAGTTGCCCCTAGTACGAGAGGACCGGGGTGAACGATCCACTGGTGGACCAGTTGTTATGCCAATAGCAGTGCTGGGTAGCTATGATCGGACAGGATAACCGCTGAAGGCATCTAAGCGGGAAGCCCCCCTCAAAACAAGGTATCCCTGAGAGCCGTGGTAGACCACCACGTCGATAGGCCAGAGATGTAAGCGTGGTAACACGTTCAGTTGACTGGTACTAATTGCTCGATAGGCTTGATTTGATCCAGTAGAAGCAAGACTGCTTAACTGGGCAAAAGCATACACATACAATCAGTTGTACATGACTTGGAACACGCTCTGCGTCGCAACGCGCAGAGCGCTTTATCAGGAATTTATTTGGTTTGGTGATCATAGCGCGAGCAAAACACCTGGTCCCATCCCGAACCCAGCCGTTAAGTGCCGTAGCGCCGATGGTACTGCGTCTTAAGACGTGGGAGAGTAGGTCATCGCCAAACCTAATAAGTTCCTGATAAAAACAGTATCTCTCGACGATCAACAGAATAACAAAACCGCCGCAGCTATAAAGCTGCGGCGGTTTTGTCTTTGGGGGGCGGGGCATATTCTTGCCTAATGCCCGACGTCTTCCGCACGAACCTTCAGCGTGAGCGCCACCACCGGCAAGGGGGCTCGATCGTCCATTTTCGCTGTTTGGTGTCTCATCTGCGTGGGGAGCGCCGTTTGAAGGGTAATCCCCCCAAAAAATAGTGGTGTTCAAAAGTAGAATTTTCTCGGCAAGATATCTGAGGAGATTTATGATGAAGAACGGACGATTTAGCGACGCACAGATCATGGCCGTGTTGAAGCAGGCAGAGGGTGGCGTTCCGGTCTCTGAGCTGTGCCGCGAGCACGGAATGAGCAGCGTGAGTTTTTACAAATGGCGGGCCAAGTTTGGCGGCATGGACGCGTCCTTGATTTCCGAGATGAAGGATATGGCGGAAGAGAACCGTCGTCTGAAGCGCATGTATGCCGAGATGAGCATGCAAAACGACCTGCTGAAGGAAGCGCTTGGAAAAAAGCGTTAAGGCCGTCTCATCGGCGAGAACCTGTCGGGACATTGCTGCGCAATGCCCTGCCGGTCAACGGATGGCCATGAATGCAGTTGAGCAATATGGACCTGTCGCGTATTTGTGCCGCTCCTTTGATAGCATTTACTGCAACAAAGGAGACTGACTATGGGATTGAAACGGACGGACGAATTTCGCCAAGATGCGGTGCGGATCGCGCTGACCAGCGGGCTAACGCGTAAGCAGGTGGCGGATGATCTTGGCGTCGGTATGTCGACGCTTAACAAATGGATCACCGCGCACAGAGACACAGACGTGGTGTCGAAAGAAGATTTGAGCCTTGCTCAAGAGAATGACCGGCTTCGGCGTGAGAACCGCATTCTCAAGGAGGAGCGGGACATCCTAAAAAAAGCAACGCAGTTCTTCGCGAGCCAAAAGCCGTGAGGTTTAGGTTCGTGGAAGAACACCGGGATGCGTTTCCGGCAGCGCGCCTGTGTCAGGTTATGGATGTCAGCATGCGCGGTTTGCGGGCTTTCCGCAGTCGGCCAGCCAGCCGCAGACAGCGGTCTGACCTGGTGACGCTGGCACATATCAAAGAACAGTCCCGTCTCAGCCTGGGCAGCTACGGCAGGCCGCGGATGACGGAAGAGCTTAAGGAGATCGGCTTGGATGTCGGGCACCGCCGTGTTGGCAGATTGATGCGTCAGAACGGCATATCTGTTGTGAGAACACGCAAACATAAGGTGACGACCGACAGCGATCACAAGTTCAACATTGCGCCCAACCTATTGGATCGGAACTTCACGGCGGATCAACCAAACCAGAAATGGGCCGGTGACATCAGCTATGTCTGGACGCGCGAGGGCTGGTTGTATCTGGCCGTGATCTTGGATCTGCATTCCCGACGCGTCATCGGCTGGGCTGTGAGTAACCGCATGAAGCGTGACCTCGCGATCCGGGCGTTGAAGATGGCCATCGCGTTCCGGCAACCACCCAAAGGCTGCATTCATCACACGGATCGTGGGTCGCAATATTGTTCACACGACTACCAGAAACTCCTGCGCCAGCACGGGTTCAAGGTATCGATGAGCGGCAAGGGCAATTGCTATGACAACGCGGCGGTCGAGACGTTCTTCAAGACCATCAAAGCAGAGCTGATCTGGCGGCATCCTTGGGAGACAAGGCGCAAGGCTGAGATGGCGATCTTTGAATACATAAACGGGTTCTACAATCCGCGCCGCCGCCACTCAGCATTGGGTTGGAAAAGCCCTGTCGCTTTCGAGCGAAAGGTGGCTTAAACGAGCACTCGGAGCGGCACAAATACGCGACAGGTCCAATATGGGGTCAGCATAGCTCTGGCCTGCCGTGCGTTCGAGATCAGCGAGACCTGCTACAGATACAGCCCTGTGCTGAGCGATGAGAACGAAGAGATCGCAGATTGGCTTGAACGCTTGACGACTAACAAGCGGACCTGGGGCTTCGGCCTGTGCTTTTTGTATCTGCGCAACGTGCAGGGCTATGGCTGGAACCATAAAAGAGTCTACCGGATCTACTGTGAGCTGGCGTTGAACCTGCGCCCCTCTCGGGATATTGCTGCGCAATGCCCTGCCGGTTGACAATCAAGCCGAAGAAACGCTTAAAGCGGGACAAGCCGGAGCCACTGGCTGTGCCTGAAAGACCAAATGAAACTTGGTCCATGGACTTCATGGCGGATCAGTTGGCGGATGGCCGGTCGATCAGGACGTTAAACGTCTTGGATGACTTCAATCGCGAAGGACTGGCTATTGAGGTCGACTTCTCGCTGCCTGCTGAACGTGTCGTGCGTGCGCTGAACCAGATCATTGAGTGGCGCGGAAAGCCCCAAGCTATTCGTGTGGACAACGTCCTATGCGCGGAGTAACTGGCTGATTTGGCATCAGGTCATTGTCGTATCGAGGTGCCTCGACACGTTCAGAGAATGCCTCAGTTCGGCTTTTTGTCAACGACAGTCTCTCCCATAACAAACACAGAGTACGCTTTTGCGGCTCTCACCGTCCTTAAGACGAGATCATCGGGTCGCTAACACAGAAGGCCTGAACATTATCTACGAGGTCAGTTACCTGCCTCCACGGCACCTACAGAGAAAGGTCCTTCTGCGATCGATCACCCCTCAAAGAAAGGGCGATAGGGCTCGCCATGTTTGATAATCCCGTGAACAGTACGGGCCATCTTGGCGGCGATTGCGGAATACGCCTTTCGACGCAAATGGGTGTTTTGTCGGTCCTTGGCGATGTAGCGCTCGAACTTATCCCGGAAGCTGTTGGTGCGCTGCAGTATGGCAACCTGGCCAGCCATCCATAGGGTGCGGCGCAAGCGGGCATTCCCGTATTTTGACAGCTTGGTTTGGCCCCGGAATGTGCCCGACTGAATGGTTGCCAAGTCCATGCCGCAGAACTTCAAGAACTGCCGATGATGTCCAAAACGGCGCAAGTCGCCAGCTTCTGCGAGGATGGTCAGAGCGTTGATCGGGCCGATCCCAGGTATTGATGTCAGCAACTGATAGTCAGGTAGATCCTTGAGAAGCGCGACGGCGCGATCTTCAATTTGATTACGTTGCGCAATGAGACTGCGGCCTTCTCCAAGGACCAAGCGGAACATTCTGATCGCATCAGAATCTGGGGCAACCGGCAATCCCACGGAAGACTTAGCTGTCTCGTAAATATCTGCAAGCAAACGCTCTTTCGCGACCTTGCGCCCAATGACGTCCCAAGCATCAGCGGTGAAAGCGGCTTTGTCCATTGCTGTGATCAAATGTGGTGATGGATAACGCTCAAGGAATGCAAAGAACCAATCACTGCGTGAGCTGCGGTGAAACCGATCCGCTTCAGGGAAGTACAGCGGCAGATAATGGGTCAACACCCGGTGCCAAAGTTCAGTCTTCGACTTGGAGACGATATCGTGGGTTTTGGACAGCTCTTGAATGTCATTCGTGCCGCATACCAGAGGGTCGTGGTAATATTGCTCGTTTCCGATCTCCATCATATGCAGGATCACTTGCGCGTCCTTTGGGTCATTCTTATCCCAGCTGTTGTTGAGGGCTTCGCGCGTCCGCGCCAAAGCCACTGAGGACACCAGCTTTACCTCAAAGCCAGCAGTTGCCAGATGGTACGCTAAGGCACGGTGATAATTGCCAGTCGCCTCAAAGGCTACACGAACAGGGCGTCCGTATTCCTTAAGTGCGGTGGCGAGGCGGTTGAAGGCGGCAAGTTCGTTTAAAACGGTTAAGCGACGTCGCCGTTTCTTATCTGGAATAGCGATCAAAACTTCATGCCGGGCCTTGGCGATGTCGATAGCCACCAAAACAGGGGCATCTTGTGCAACAATAATCTTGG